>JABLXQ010000035.1 GCA_013178375.1 Gammaproteobacteria bacterium | reverse complement strand
CAGGGCAACCTCATCACCAAGGACATGGTGGACAAACTGCGGGTGGGCATGACGCCACGCCAGGTGCGCTATGTGATGGGGTCGCCCATGATTGCCGACACCTTCCACCCGGATCGCTGGGATTACCTGTATAACCTCGAAACCGGCAAGGGCATTTTCATCGAGAACCATCTGGTGCTGTATTTCGAGGGCGAGCGACTGGCCCGCATCGACAATGCCGAATACAAGGATCCGGAGCAGCTGCGCAACGATCTGATGAAGCAGCTGGGCATCGAAATCAAGCAGGAAACTACTGAAATGGGCACCCCGGCCCCCGTCGAAGAACCCCGCGACGCCGGTCCGGCAACGCCCATCTGAGGGCTCAATCGTCGTCCGCGTCGTCCATTTTGGCGGCGGCGCGTTTCTTGCGCACTTCCTTGGGATCGGCGATCAGGGAGCGGTAGATTTCCACGCGCTCGCCGTCTTCCAGCACCCGCTCCTTCGGTTTGCGCTCGGCCTTGCCGAAGATGCCCATGGGGGCCTTCTCCAGATCCAGGCCATCGAATTTGGTGGCAATACCGGACTGCACGGCGGCCTCGAACAGGGTAGTGCCCTTTTTCACCTGCAGCGGCACCACCAATTGCCGGTCCGGCAGGGCGTAGGCTACTTCCACCCGGATACTGTCACCCATCGTTTTTCTCCTTATCTATTGCCATTTATTGCCATGCAGTGTTGAACGGAATTGACGCATTGTCCCATGATTTGCGGCAGCGGCCCAAACCGCTGACGACAGCGCACCGGTTAAATCCTATAATCGGTGCCCCTTTTGCCATTAAACCCGGATTCTGTCGAACAGCTCATGTCGAACAAGAAGAAAGATGGCGGCGGCACCATCGCCCTGAACAAGAAAGCCAAGCACGAGTATTTCATCGAGGATCGCTTCGAGGCGGGCCTGGCCCTGCAGGGCTGGGAAGTGAAGAGCCTGCGCGCCGGCAAGGTGAACCTGCTGGACAGCTATGTGCTGATGAAGGACGGCGAGGGCTATCTGTTCGGCGCGCACATTTCGCCGCTGCCTACGGTGTCCACCCATTTCGTGCCAGACCCGCTGCGGTCGCGCAAGCTGCTGCTGCACAAGCGCGAGCTGGGCCGCATTTTCGGCGCCATCTCCAAGGAAGGCATGACGTGCGTGCCCCTGGCGCTGTACTGGAAAGACGGCAATGTGAAATGCGAAATCGCCCTGGCCAAAGGCAAACAATTGCACGACAAGCGTGCCACCGAACGCGATCGCGACTGGACCCGGGAGAAGGGCCGGTTGATGAAGAACGGCTGATCTGTTATCCACCCACCCACTCGTAATCACCCGGATTCAACCGCCGCGTCAGTGCGCGATAGCGGAAGGTGAAGCCCGGCCAGTTGTTGGCGTTGTGCCCCTGCGCGTCCACGTACCAGCTGCGACAGCCGCCGGACCACACCGATTTTGCCAGTTGCTGCTGTAAATCCTGATTGAATGCCTGCTGGATATCGGCGCGCACGTTGAGCGCGGCGGCCGGTTGCGGGTAATGGTCCAGCGCGTCCAGTGCCGACAGCACGTAATTGAACTGGCTTTCCAGCATGTAGACGATGGAGTTGTGGCCCAGGTTGGTGTTGGGGCCGTACAGCAGGAACAGGTTGGGGAAACCGTGCACCGTCAGGCCGAGATAGGCTTCGGCACCGTTCTTCCAGGTGTCCGTCAGGGTCTGGCCGTGCAGGCCGGTGACCTGGATGGGCGCCAGAAAATGGGTGGTGTCGAAGCCGGTGCCCAGGATCACACAGTCCACCGGGAAACGCTGGCCGGAGGCACTGACGATGGCATCGCTCTCCAGCCGCGCCACCGGCTCGTTCACCAGGGTGACGTTCGGCTGCTGCAGAGCCGGGTAATAATCGTCGGAAATCAGGATGCGCTTGCAGCCCAGCGGATAATCCGGTGTGAGCCGGGCACGCAGATCGGGGTCGGACACCTGTTCCTCCAGGTGCTGGCGGAACATGCGCTCCACCAGTGCCATCCAGGGCCGGAAGCCCCGCAGCATCGGCTGGCGGTATTCCAGCGCGATGTAGATCCAGAGACGATGCAGCGTCACCAGCCAGGGCAGCACCCGGAACAGGCGGCCCCAGGCGCCGGTATAAAGGCGCTCCGGCTTGGGCAGTATCCAGGGCGGGGAACGCTGGAACAGGGTGAGCTTCGCCGCCTGCCGCGCCAGCGTGGGCACAAACTGGATCGCACTGGCACCGGTACCGATGACCGCCACCGACTTGCCGGCCAGATCCACGTCATGCCGCCATTGTGCAGAATGAAACAGCACACCCCTGAACTGGTCCAGACCGGGCAGTGCCGGCATCAACGGACGGCACAGTTGCCCGGTGGCCGCCACCAGCACGCGGCAGCGGTAGTGGCTGCCGTCATTGCACTCGACTTCCCAGCGGGCACTGGCGCGGTCGTAGCGGGCGCTGCTGACCTCTTTCCCGGTGTGAATACGGGGGCGCAGGCTGTAGTGGTCCACGCAGTGACGCAGGTAGCGCAGGATATCGGCCTGGGGCGCGAAGGTGCGCGACCAGTCGAACCGCCGTTCAAAGGAAAAGGAATACAGGTGCGAGGGCACATCGCAGGCCGCACCGGGATAAGTATTTTCCCGCCATACGCCGCCCACGTCGGCGGCTTTCTCCAGCATCACAAACCTGCTGCGACCTGCCTGCAGCAACCGGACCGCCAGGCCAATGCCGCCGAAGCCGGTGCCAATGATCAGTACGTCGGTTTCCATTCTGCCTTGCCCATCCCTCTTTGCGGAGATTCTGGTTTGAATTTTGCCCTGACTATCAATAGCTGCGGAAAACCGCAGTTTTAACGCACATTTTGTTGTGTTTGTGACAGGCCGGCCGGGACATTGTCGTCAGCGCTGCACTGGATACCGGCTCCGGCGTCACATTATTTTTTCATCATCCGGGAGGACACCATCATGGCCGAGTTCTATATCGACAAACTGCCGCAAAGCACCGGCGAACACCGGGTTCACTTTTCCAGCTGCAAACTGTTGCCGACGATCCAGGAGAAAATCTATCTGGGTTCGATTGCCAGTTTTGCCAGCGCCTGGTCCGACGGCAAGCGACTCTACAATCAGGTGGACGCCTGCCCCGAGTGCGCGGCCCAGTACGTGGTGACGCACTGAGCAACGCAGCGGGTTGAATTGCGTGGGCGGATCGATATAAACCGGTCCGCCCGCTTCAATGCTAGACGAATTGGTGGCCCTTGTTCGTCAGTGAACCCTACTCGTCGTTGAAAAAGCCCAGTACGGCTTTGGTTTCGAGGAAATCCTCAAGCCCTTCACGGCCCCACTCGCGGCCATTGCCCGACTGCTTGTAGCCACCGAACGGAGCGCTGAAATCCACCGGCGCGCCGTTCAGGTGGACAGTGCCCGTGCGCAAGCGAGCAGCCACCCGGCGTGCGTGCTGTGCTTCGCCCGACACGTAGCCGGACAAACCATAAGGCGTGTCGTTGGCGATGGCGATCGCGTCCTCGTCGTTGCGGTAGGGAATGATCACCAGCACCGGGCCGAAGATTTCCTCGCGCGCGATTGTCATACGGTTGTTGACATTGCTGAACACGGTGGGTTTGACGTAATAGCCCGTTTCCAGCCCCTTGGGTTTGCCCGGGCCGCCTGCTATCAGTTCTGCGCCCTCTGCTATGCCCGCTTCGATCAGGCGCTGGATTTTGTCGAATTGCGCGGCGCTGGCCACCGGGCCGATATTGCCGTCGGCGGCGTGAGGATCACCGGGTTTGACGCTTTCTGCCGCAGCTTTGGCAATGGCAGTGGCCTGGGCCAGTTTGCCCGCCGGCACCAGCATGCGGGTGGGGGCGTTGCAGGATTGTCCGCTGTTGGTGAAGCAGCTCACCACGCCGGCGCTGACCACCGCTTCCAGGTCGGCATCGTCAAGCACGATGTTGGCGGATTTGCCGCCCAGTTCCTGCGCCACGCGCTTCACGGTGTCGGCCGCGTTTTTGGCGATGGCGACGCCGGCGCGGGTGCTGCCGGTGAAGGAAACCATGTCGATATCGGGATGACTGCTCAGCGCGGAACCGACACCGGCACCATCACCGTTGACCAGGTTGAACACACCGGCAGGCACGCCGGCGGCGTGGATGATTTCCGCAAAAATACCGGCGTTGATGGGGGCGATCTCGCTGGGTTTGAGCACCATGGTGCAGCCAGCGGCCAGCGCGGGGGCCACCTTGCAGGCGATCTGGTTGATGGGCCAGTTCCAGGGCGTGATCAGTGCGCACACGCCCACCGGTTCCTTGCGCAGGCAGGTGGTGCCGCGCCGGCTTTCGAAGTCGTATTGCTTCAATACTTCCAGTGTCTGCATGAAATGCCCGAGCCCGCTGGGAGCCTGGGCCTTGCGTGCCAGCCACAGGGGTGCGCCCATTTCCGCCGAGATGGCCTGGGCCAGATCTTCCAGCCGCTGCTGGAAGGCGCCGATGATGGCTTCCAGCAGGGCGATACGTTGTTCCCTTGAGGTTTGCGAGAAAGTGATGAAGGCGGTTTTGGCAGCGGCCACGGCCTTGTCGACGTCCGCCGCGCTGCCCAGGCTGATGCGGCCCATGGATTGTTCGGTGGCGGGATTGATGACGTCCAGCAAGCGCGGAGTTGTCGGCGCTACCCACTGGCCGTTGATGTAGAAATCGGTATAGGAATACATGTGCGGCTTTCCTTCGCAACGGGAGCCCGGTGGTGGGCTCCGCCCTGCTGCGAGTATGAAAGTTCACATGGACCCTGGGAAGGGTCGGGTTACTCAGGCCGGTGTTGCTGTCGCGATCGGCAAGCCCGCCTTGCGCAGCAGACGCAGGCATTCGACGTTGCCGGCCAGGTCCAGCGCGGTGTAGCCGTCGAGGGATTGCAGATGCGGATTGGCGCCTTTTGACAGCAGGAAGGCCACCCAGTCGGTCTTGCCGGCGGAGGACGCGTACATCAGTGCGGTGGCACCGTTGTCGTTCTGGTTGTCGATATCCACGCCTTGCTGCAGCAGCAATTCGGCGATGTCGAAACGGTTGGGCACGATGGCGGCCCACAGGCAGTTGGTGCCGTCCATGTTGCGGTGGTTGAGGTTGACGCCAGCGGCGATCAGTTCCTGCACTTGCGGCAGCAGGCCACGGCGACTGGCGAGGATGACGGGTGTGTCCTGATAGCGGCCCGGAGCGTCGAGGCTTTCGGCATCGAAGTCGTTGTCGCGCAGCCAGAGTCGTGTTTCCACGCTGAGGTCGGAGGCGGATCGGGCGGGGGTCAAAAAATCATCGGGCAGGTTCATGAATTCGGTTCCGGTCATTCCAAAGAATACAGCGACGCCAGTGCAGGGAGCGTGCCGGCGGGTGAAATTCAGTAAACACGCATGAATACGGCGGAAACCGGCTTCGCTGCCGACATTACGCACAACCGCTCCGCCGGATTTGTCGGCCTTGCGACAGCGTAAAGGCGACAATGCGAACAGCTGCCAGCAACCCCGTGACCTGCCGACGCGCGCCGCTTACACTGCAGCTGTAATCCCCTGCTGGAATCCTGCATGACGACCCGCGATGACCTGACCCACATCCGCAACGACTATGCCCGGGCGCGCCTGGGACCGGAGGACTGTCTGCCGGACCCGGTGGCCCAGTTCAGCCGCTGGCTGGATGAGGCCATCACGGCCAAGGTGAACGAGCCCACCGCGATGAATGTGGCTACGGTGGAAAACGGGCGGCCGTCGGCACGGATGGTGCTGCTGAAAGGCATCGAACAGGGCGCGTTCGTGTTCTACACGAATTACGAAAGCCGCAAGGGACAGCAGATCGAGGCCAATCCGTGCGTGGCGCTGACCCTGTTCTGGCCGGAACTGGAACGGCAGGTGCGCGTCGAGGGACAGGCCACGCGGGTGGCACCGGCAACGTCTGATGCCTACTTTGCGTCCCGTCCCTATCAGAGCCGGGTGGGCGCCTGGGCGTCGGAGCAGAGCCGTCCGCTGGACAGCACTGCCACCCTGGTAGCCCGCGCCGCACGTTTCGCCGCGCAGTATGTGACGGGCGTGCCCCGTCCGCCTCATTGGGGTGGTTATGCGGTACTGCCGGAGCGAATGGAATTCTGGCAGGGCCGGCCTTCACGCCTGCACGACCGTGTTCTGTATCTGCGCGACGCCAACGGACACTGGGTGCGGGAACGACTGTATCCCTGAATACTGTATTCACGAGTGATGCTAGCGGTGCCGACACTGAATAGATCCGCACCGCCAACGAACAGTAAAAATTTTTTCGCCGGGAGAAATCCATGACCACCCTGCCCGTCTTCCCACTCAATGCCCTGCTGCTGCCTGACTGCAAGATGCCGCTGCAGATTTTCGAAAAACGCTATCTGGACATGGTGTCGCACTGCATGCGCACCAACACCGCATTTTGCGTGGCGCTGCTGCGGCCCGGATCGGAGCGCCACGAAGTGATCCGGCCGGAGCAGAAGCCCGCCAGCACCGGCTTGCCGTTCTACACCGTTGGCACCGAGGCCCGCATCGTGGATTTCGGTCAGCGGGAAAACGGTCTGCTGTCGATCACGATTCAGGGCGGCCAACGCCTGGTACTGACGGACGTGCGACAGGCAGCCGACGGACTGTGGATGGCCAGCGCGGAGCCCCGGCCCGAGCAGGCGGATATCGATATCACCGACGGGAAAGAATGGACAAGACTGCTGGAACAACTGCTGGACATGAGCGGCATGGGCGCTCTGGGTATCGACGCCAGCGCGCAAAGCAGCGAACAGTTGATGAATTACCTGATCATGCTGCTGCCGCTGCCAGTGGAGGTGAAACAGGATCTGCTGGAAACCGACTCCCACACCGCACGCTGGCAGAAACTGGCCGGTGCGATTGCCCTGCTGAGCGGACAGGGCAATCGCCAGACGCATAATTGACAGAGACGTAACGGATAAGAGCCGCGAAAATCAGCGCGCCTCCAGTACCAGCACGCTGCGGGGTTGTAGCTCAACGGAATCTGTTGCCAGCGCCTGCTGTTGCGGCGGCGGAAGAATGTCGTCGGGGGAAAAACGCGCAGTGTCGAGCGCGCGGTGCCAACGCATTCCGGGCAGCGGCGGCAGTGCGGCCGTGCAGGATTCGTCGGCCATGTTGAATACTACATGCAGGGGTGGTTCGTCGGGCTGCGCGGGCGCCAGTGTGAACGCCAGCAGCTGGGCAGATGGATCGTGCCACAAAGGTTTGTCCAGTTCGCGCCCGTGCCAGCGGATATCCGGCAGATCGGCGCCCGATTGCAACTCACCAGTGAGAAAACGACGCGCGCGCAATGAGGGATGCCGTTTGCGCAATGCAATCAGCTCGCGCACATAACGCAGCATGTCGGCCTGGGATTCCTGACGGGTCCAGTCGAACCAGCTCAGTTCGTTGTCCTGGCAGTAAGCGTTGTTGTTGCCGCGCTGGCTGTGCAGCACTTCATCGCCCGCCAGCAGCATGGGAACGCCCTGACTCAGCAGCAGAATGGCAAACACATTGCGCGCCTGACGCCGGCGCAACTCCAGTACGGTGGCATCGTCGGTGTCGCCTTCTGCGCCGCAGTTCCAGCTCAGGTTGTCGTCGCTGCCGTCGCGATTGTTCTCGCCGTTGGCTACGTTGTGTTTGCCGTTGTAGCTCACCAGATCCTGCAAGGTGAAACCGTCGTGACAGGTGATGAAATTGACGCCGTTGGCCGGCAGTCGGTTGGACGGCCCGTACAAATCACTGGAACCGGTGAGCCGGGTGGCGAGCTCGCCAATCAGGCCACGATCACCACGCACGAAACGCCGCACCAGATCGCGGTAACGTCCGTTCCATTCCGACCAGTGCATGCCAGGGAACGCGCCCACCTGATATAAACCGGCGGCATCCCAGGCTTCCGCAATCAGCGGCCGCTCGATCAAAACGCGCGACAGTTCGATGCTCCAGGGCAGCAGCGGATTCGCCATCACATTGCCGTTTTCGTCGCGGGCGAACACGCTGGCCAGATCGAAGCGGAAGCCATCCACCCCCAGACTCGCCGCCCAGTATTCCAGACAGTGGACGATAAAATTCGTCACCAGCGGATGGTTGCAGTTCACGGTGTTGCCGCAGCCGGTGTAATCGCGGTAGCGGCTGCGGTCGTCAGGATCAAGATGATAAAAAATATCGTTGGCCAGCGCCTTGAAACTGATGACCGGGCCTTCCTTGCCGCCCTCGGCGGTGTGGTTGAACACCACGTCCAGCAATACGCCGATGCCGGCGTCATGCAACGCCCGCACGCAGGCGCGGAATTCCTGCGGTGCACGGGCAGGATCGACACAATAGCGCGGATGCGGTGCGTAAAAACCACAGGTGCTGTAGCCCCAGTAGTTGCCGAGGCCATTCGCCACCGCGCCCGGCGGCACGTCCTGTTCATCGAAGGCCATCACCGGTAGCAATTCCACGTGCGTGATGCCGAGCGCCTGCAGATAGGGGATTTTTTCGATCAATGCGGCGAAAGTGCCGGGGTGTTGCACATCAGCGGACGGGTGCCGCGTGAAGCCGCCCACATGCAATTCATAAATGATGGCGTCGTTCAGATCGCAGGACACCGGTCGCAACGGTGGTTCACGCTCATCGCGCTTGGTGACGATGGCGCGCAGGGCATGGCCCAGTTCGCCCGCCATGGTGGCGCGACGATTCCAGTGATCGTCATCCACGGCCCGGGCCCAGGGGTCCAGCAGCTCCGGCGCCATTGCCAGATTCTGCTCCGCGTGGGCGACACGCCAGGTGTAACGCAACCCGGGCCGCGCGCCTTCCACGTACACATGCCAGAAATAGAACGTGCGATTCAGGCGGGGATCGAGCCGGATGACTTGCAGCGGTTCGGCATCACCGTCGATGTACAGACACAATTCCACGGCAACGGCATCGCGGGAAAAAATCGCGAAATTGACGCCGGATGCATCCGGCTGCGCGCCCGGCGGCAAATGTTGCCCGGCGCTGAAGGTGAACGGAACTGCCTCGATCGCGTTCGACATGCATTGGCCTCAGGGCGTTACTGTGTGTGAAACGGCCGGAATGACGGAACCGGCAGGCACGGCGTCCACCGGTACCGGCAGCAGGTTCCAGATATTGGCGCAGTATTCGGCGATGGCACGATCTGACGAGAAACTACCCGCGCGCGCCACATTGAGAATCGACATACGGGTCCAGCGTTCGCGCTCATTCCAGGTGCGCTCCACATCGGCCTGTGCATCGAGGTAGGAACGGTAGTCCGCCAGCAGCAGGTAGTCGTCATGATTGCAAAGATGATCCAGCAGCGGCTGATACAAACCGGAATCGCCATCGGCAAAAATACCGCTGCCGATCAGCTCCAGCACTGCGCGCAATTCCTCATCCTGTTCCAGAATATCGCGCGGCCGATAGCCCGCGGCACGACGTTGTGTCACCTCATCCGCCGTCAGACCAAACAGGAAGAAATTCTCTGCGCCGACTGCGTCGCGGATTTCCACATTGGCGCCATCCAGGGTGCCAATGGTCAGCGCACCATTGAGAGTGAATTTCATATTGCCAGTACCGGACGCTTCCTTGCCCGCCGTGGAGATCTGCTCCGACAGATCCGCCGCCGGGTAAATCGCATGGGCGTGCTTCACGTTGAAATCCGGATAGAAGGCGACCTGCAGTCGCCCGGCCATCGCGGGGTCGGCATTCACTGTTGCCGCCACTCCGTTGATCAGGCGGATGATCAGCTTGGCCATGCGATACCCCGGCGCGGCCTTGCCACCAAAAATCACGCAGCGGGCGGCTATATCCAGCTGCGGATTCTGGCGCAGGCGGTGATAGAGCGTAATCACATGCAACAGGTTCAGGTGCTGGCGCTTGTATTCGTGGATGCGCTTCACCTGAATGTCGAACAGGGCCTCGGGATTGAGCGCGACACCGGTGCGCTGCCCCAGTTTCTGGGCCAGTAGCTGTTTGTTGTGGCGCTTTGCCCGCAACCACTGTTCCTGAAACGAGGCATCAGCGGCGTAGGCCTCCAGCCCCTGCAGCTGCGACAGGTCACGCACCCAGTCCTCGCCCACCGTAGCATCCAGCAACCGCGACAGACCTGGATTGCTCAGGCGCATAAAGCGGCGCGGCGTCACACCATTGGTGACGTTGCAGAATTTGTCGGGCCACAGCTGCGCAAAATCCCGCAGCACGGTCTCCTTCAGCAAGTGCGAATGCAGTTTCGCGACGCCATTCACCGCATGGCTGCCGATCGTCGCCAGATTTGCCATGCGTATGCGCCGCTCTCCACGTTCGTCAATTATTGAGAGCCGCTGCGCCAGCGCTTCATCGCCTGGATGTTGCGCCCGCACCTGTTCCAGGAACCGCCGGTTGATTTCGAAAATGATTTCCAGTGGCCTGGGCAGCAGACTCTGGAACAGCGGCATTCCCCAGGTTTCCAGCGCTTCCGGCAGCAGGGTGTGATTGGTGTAGGCCAGCGTGCGGCAGGTGATGTCCCAGGCAGCGTCCCACTCAAGACCGCGTTCATCCAGCAGCAATCGCATCAGCTCCGCCACGGCGATGGAGGGATGGGTGTCGTTCAGCTGCACCGCGAAAAGATCGGGGAAACTCGCGACCGGTTTACCCTTCAGATCCAGCAGGCGCAGCATGTCCTGCAGTGAACAGGACACAAAGAAGTACTGTTGCGCCAGTCGCAGGCGCTTGCCGACTTCCGGCTCATCATTCGGGTACAAGACTTTCGACAGCGTTTCCGACAGGATTTTTTCCTGCACCGCACCGTAATAGTCGCCGACGTTGAAATCCTGGAAGTCGAACGCTTCCACCGCCTCGCTCTTCCACAGACGCAAGGTGTTGCAGGTGTTGACGCTATAACCCGGCACCGGCATGTCACAGGCCACGCCCTTGAGCTGGTTTCCCGGTAGCCAGCGCACTTGCAGCCGGCCATTTTCATCCCGCTGCTGCTCGGTGCGGCCGCCGAAATTCACGTAGTAATTCACGTCGGCACGGATGATTTCCCAGGGATTGCCCCGCTGCAGCCATTTATCGGTAATTTCATGTTGCCAGCCGGACTGGATTTCCTGATCGAAGATGCCGAATTCGTAGCGAATGCCGTAGCCCACGGCCGGCACTTCCAGAGTGGCGAGCGAATCCATATAACAGGCGGCGAGACGGCCAAGACCGCCGTTGCCCAGGCCCGGTTCTTCTTCCAGTTCCATCAGCACGTCCAGATCCTGGCCCAGACTGCGCAACGCGACACGAACGGTATCCTCGATGCCCAGCGCCAGCAGACTATTGCCCAGCTGCGGGCCGATCAGAAATTCCGCCGACAGATAGCAGGCCACCTTCACTTCCTGCCGGCGCCAGGTTTGCACCGAGAGCAGCCAGCGCTCCAGCAGGCGATCACGCACGCTGTAAGCCAGCGCCAGATACCAATCGTGGGGCGTGGCCAGCAATGGCAACCGCCCCTGCACGAACGACAGGTTATCAAGCACTGCTTGGGCAATGGCGTCTGCCGACAGTCCGGTGCGCACTGTTTCCGGCTGGGGCCTGATACTGGTCTTCCGTGTTGTCATGGTGTTCTCCCTGAAGAAAAATCCGGCCTCAGCCCTTTGCTGCCTGCGCCGCTTGCTCCGACTTCCAGCGCGCCTGATGTTCACGGACGATGGCGATGGCCTCCTCCGCGGTATCCACGCAACGGGGGATTTTCATGTCATCGGGGCTGGCCAGCTCGAAGCCCGGCCGCAACATTTGCGCGCTGGCCCACTCCACCAGACCGCGCCACATGGGGCCGACAAAGATCAGTGGCGTGTCGTGCAGCTGCCGCACCTGCAACAATTGCCAGATCATCATGGATTCCAGCACCGTGCCAATGCCGCCCGGCACAACAATGAACGCATCGGACATCAGCACGAACTGGTGCAGGCGCGTAAAAAAAGTCTGGTGTTCGAACGCCTGCTCCACGAACGGATTCACGCTCTGTTCGAACGGCAATTCCACGCGAATGCCAAAATTTTTCACATCGTGATCCTTGCTGGCTTCCTGCGCGCCTTCATTGGCCGCCTGCATCAAACCGGGTCCGCCACCGGTGACGATGTCGCAACCCAGCACGCCCAGCGCAGCGCTGAGTTTTTTCACTTCCTGATACACCCAGTGCTCCGGTTGCGGACGCGCCGAACCGAACACCGACACGCGGTAACGATCCCGCTTCGAAGGTCGCAGACGCGACAGATTGTTCACGGTAGCCCACAGACCGAACAGCGTATCGGTGAGCAGACGCCGCACCGCATCTTCATCGGCGAGACTGACAGTGGCAGGTGTGGAACCGGGCGTTTCTTGCGTGGACATGGAAAGCGCTTTCCTTGTTGTGATTGGCCTTGTGGTAAATGTAATGCTACACGTCAGGTGGCAATCGGCGCGTTCCAGTGCAGGATCGCTGGGTTGCCGTGATATTCGCTCAACACACACAGGGTGGCGGTGTCGAGCAGGAAATGGGCACCACCACTGGCAGGCAGGCCGATCCAGCGCGCGCCCAGCACCCGCAGAAAATGGCCATGAGCGAAGATGGCAACGTGTCCCTTGCAGGCACGGGCGCGGGAAATCACCCAGTCCGCCCGCGCGCCCACATGCCCCGGCGTCTCGCCACCGGGGCAACCGTCACGGAACAGCAGCCAGTCGGGGTGACCGGCGCGAATCTGCTGCGGCGTCTGCCCTTCGTAATCGCCGTAATTCCATTCCACCAGATCCGGGTCCAGCTGCGCCTGCGCGCCAAGTCCCGCCAGCTCGCAGGTTTCGTGCGCCCGCTGCAGCGGACTGGTCAGCACCAGATCGAACGGCTCCTTCGCCTGTGCTTTCGCCAGCACCGGTGCCAGCCGCTGCGCCACTGCGCGTCCATTTTCCGTCAGAGGAATATCGCTAGCACCAGTATGGCGCCCATTCAGGCTCCACTCGGTTTCACCGTGACGGATCAGATAAATATGCCGCTTCGCCATGCACTTCTCCCGCTCTCAATACGGCCACACCCAGTTGCTGATATCTTCACGATCCGTACCGTGCGTGTGCGCATAGTTCATGTTGTCGATAATGGCATTTTTCATTTCTTCCTTCAGATGCGCCGCCCGCGTCGCCAGACCCGGCACGCGATCGATCACATCGATCACCAGATTGAAACGGTCGATCTGATTCAGGATCGCCAGCTCCAGCGGCGTGTTGATATTGCCGCGCTCCTTGTAGCCACGCACATGCAGGTTGGCGTGATTGGTACGGCGATACGCCAGCTTGTGGATCAGCCAGGGATAGCCATGGAAATTGAAAATGATCGGCTTGTCGGCGGTGAACAGGCTGTCGAATTCGCGGCTGGTAAGGCCATGCGGATGCTCCGTTTCCGGCTGCAGCTTGAACAGATCCACCACATTCACGAACCGCAATTTCAGATCCGGCATCCGCTCCCGCAGGATCGCCACCGCCGCCAGCGCTTCCAGCGTCGGCACATCACCGCAGGCGGCCATCACCACATCCGGCTCCACGCCTTCGTCGTTGCTGGCACGGCGCCAGATGCCAATACCCTTGGCGCAATGCACCACCGCCTCGTCAATCGTGGTGAACTGCATGTGCTTCTGTTTGTCCGACACGATCACATTGATGCAGTCGGTGGAACGCAGACACTGATCGGCGGTGACCAGCAACGTATTCGCGTCTGGCGGCAGATAGATCCGCGTTACCGACGGACTCTTGTTGGTCACCACGTCGATGAAACCCGGGTCCTGGTGCGAGAAACCGTTGTGATCCTGCCGCCACACGGTGGACGACAATAAAATATTCTGCGACGCCACCGCTGCACGCCAGTGCACATGATTTTTCGCAATATCGAGCCACTTGGCGTGCTGGTTGAACATGGAATCCACCACATGGGCGAATGCTTCGTAGGTGTGGAAGAAACCATGCCGGCCCGTCAGCAGATAACCTTCGAACCAGCCCAGCAGCGTGTGCTCCGACAACATCTCCATCACCCGGCCATCGCGCGACAGCTCACCGCCGTCGGCATCTTCCGGCAGCAGATCCGCCATCCAGGTTTTCTTCGACACTTCATACAATGCCTGCAGGCGGTTTGACGCAGTTTCGTCTGGCCCGAACACGCGGAAGCTGGTCATGTTGTTGCGCATCACGTCGCGCAGGAATTCCCCCAACGGACGGGTATTTTCATAGCGCACTGCGCCAGCCACGGGCACCGACACCGCGTAATCGCGAAAATCCGGCAGCTTCAGATCGCGCCGCAGCAGACCACCATTGGCGTGCATATTGGCACTCATGCGACGGATGCCTTTCGGCGCCAGTTCGCGATATTCATCCAGCAGGCGGCCATCCGCATCGAACAGTTCCTGCGGCTTGTAGCTGCGCAGCCAAGTCTCCAGCACCTGCAGGCTTTCAGGATTTTCGCGCACATCCGAGAACGGCACCTGGTGCGAGCGCCACGACCCTTCCGCCTTGTGGCCCTTGATTTCTTTCGGCCCGGTCCAGCCCTTGGGCGAACGCAGCACGATCATCGGCCAGCGCACCCGCTCGGCCACACCGGTTTCCCGCGCCCGCTGCTGGATGCTGCGAATGCTGGCGGTGATTTCATCCAGCGTTGCTGCCATTTTCTGATGCATGGTGTCCGGATCATCGCCTTCCACAAAATAGGGCGTGTAGCCGTAGCCAACAAACAGGGCTTCCAGTTCCTCGTGGCTGATGCGCGCCAGAATGGTGGGATTCGCAATTTTGTAACCGTTCAGATTCAGAATCGGCAACACCGCGCCGTCACGCACTGGATTCAAAAACTTGTTGGAATGCCAGGCAGTGGCCAGCGGGCCGGTTTCCGCTTCGCCATCGCCCACCACACACGCCACGATCAGATCGGGATTATCGAACGCGGCACCAAACGCGTGGGACAGGCTGTAACCCAATTCACCACCTTCATGAATCGACCCCGGTGTTTCCGGCGTCACATGGCTGCCGATATGGCCGGGAAAGGAAAATTGTTTGAAGAATTTCTGCAGGCCCTCGGCATCTTCGCTCTTGTCCGGATAGATTTCGGAATAGGTGCCTTCCAGATAGACCGGACCGAGCACACCGGGCGCACCATGACCGGGACCGGCAATAAAAATCACGTTGAGATCGTCGCGCCGGATCACACGATTCAAGTGCGCCCACACAAATGACAACGCCGGACTGGCGCCCCAGTGTCCCAGCAGGCGATGTTTGATGTGGTCCACCACCAGCGGTTCCCGCAGCAGTGGATTGTCACGCAGGTAGATCATGCCCACCGCCAGATAATTGCACGCGCGCCACCAGGCATGCAGGCGGCGCAGTTCGTCGGCGCCCAGCGGCGTGGCCTGGGTATCAAGTGAAGTGCGGGAATGAGTGGATTGGGTGACGGCGGGAACGGTGGTGGGGGCAGACATCGAAACTCTCCTTGGCTGGAAGCCTTGGCGGGAAGCCTTAACAAAAAACGCATTGCGCGCTTCTGACGAACGGCCAGCATAGGCTTTGGACATTACCGTATTCTTGATGCATATCAAACTATATCGGCTGCGCCGCCGGCAGTTCCAGCAGCGCGACGATCATATCCGTCAACGTCTGGATCAGCACTTTTTCCGGCAGCAGCGAATTTTCCTGCACCAGAAACCGGATCGTCGTGAACAGGGTTGAATTGATCAGCACGTACAGCTTCGCCTCAAGATTCTGCACCGGATAGTCCCGGTAATGATTGACGAAATACGGTAACGCCATCACCAGAAAAAAGCGTTCCAGCGGATCGAGCAACTTGTTGATCGGCACCCGGGTCCAGTTTCGGGTCACTTCCCGGATCAGCGGATCGGTCTTGATCAGGTTCATGCCATAAGCGATGGAGAACGACGCGATATCCCGCAACCGCAGCCGGTTGAAATCCACCGCCGTCGCCTGTATGCGGAAATTCTGGCTGATGTCATTGCCCACGCGCTCCAGCAACGCCTCCACCAGCGCGTCCTTGTCGGGAAAATACTGGTACAGCGAACCGATGCTGACGCCGGCCCGCTCGGCAATGTGGTTGGTGGTGGTGCCGTCCAGACCGAGCTCCGCCAAGGTTATCGCCGTGGCATCCAGCAGGCGGGCCACCAGCGCGCGGGATCGTTTCTGCCGGGGTACCTTTCTCACTACTGCCTCCGGTCCGGTCAAAATCCAAAACGCGAGTTGAATACGAGCAAATACTCGTAATAAATTAGGGGCTACCTGACCGTTTTGCAAGAGCGAACCCACCGTAATGCCCAACGCAATCGCCACCCCTCCCCTTGATGCATCCGGGGAGCCGATATCCGCGCAAGCGCCGGCGACTCCGGTGCGGACAGCACCCAAACGCTTCCTGCCCTGGTCCATCGCCGGGCGGAAATGGCTGCCGGATTTCATTGCCAAGCCATTTTTCGGCAAGCCGCTGGCACCCAGCCAGGACGAATGGCAGCGCATGGAACTGGCCCTGTGGCAGGGCGACCCCGCCATGGACAAGGTGGTGGATTGGATGTTCGAAGTGGGGCCCCGTCACAGCAAGCCGCTGTTCGACCAGGCGCTGCAGCGCGGCATCGATTCCCTGACCGATCCGCCTCCGGTACTGCAGGAATTTTTCGCGATCGTGGACCAGGCACCGCCCTGGCTGAATCGGACACGGCTGGAAAAGGGCGTAAACGTCGCCCACCTGACCGGCACGGTGAGCTTCTATGTGCTGCGGGACATGGCCCTGATGGGCGGCTACGCCTATTTCAACAGCATGAATCAGACCCTGGCGGCCACCGGCGCCCTGAGCAAGGACACGGCCCTGCGACTGGGCGAAACCGGCAAATGGCTGAACGATGTCACCGAACCCCACGGCATGGAACGTTTCGGGCCCGGTTTCATCACCACCCTGCGGGTGCGGCTGGTGCATGCACTGGTCCGGCGTCACCTGCAAAACAAGGCCGAGTGGGAGCCGGAAAAATGGGGCATTCCGATCAACCAGGTGGACATGCTGGCCACCTATCTGGCGTTCGGACCAGCCACGCTGATGGGCGCTCGCATGTTCGGATTGCCGATCTGGCCCCGGCAGGGTGCGGCCGTGATGCATTTGTGGCGCTATATCGGCTGGCTGATGGGCGTGGACGAACAATGGCTGGCGCTGAACGAACTCGATGGCCTGCGCAAACTGTTCCACACCTTCATGACCCACCGTTTACCGGATGAAAAAATCCGCCAACTGGGCCAGGCCCTGCGCGACGAACCCCTCAGCCGTCATCTCTCCGGCCTGGAAGGACAACCCCGTCGCGCCCGGTTCAGGCACTGGTTCCTCTACCAGATGCACATGAGCAATTCATCCCTGATCCTGGGCCCCGTCCAGCGCCGGCAACTGGGCCTGCCCATGACCATCCTGCCCTGGTACCCGGCGGCAACAGCACCCTTCCGCTTCATCAAGCTGTTCTATTGCCAGGTGCGCGGCGGCAAGACGCTGGCCGACTACACCCGCCGCAGCCGCGAGCAGCAGACGCAATTGCTGGTGCACTATTTCGGCGAGCGGGAACAGGACATCATCCGGCCCGGCGCGGGTCATCCGGCTCATACTGACTGAGCAAACGGCTTTCCTCGCGGGATTGCCCCAAGGGCTAGCCAATCGCGACAAAATCATCAGAAAACGGTGGGGCATTATCCGGCGGCAACAGGTTGCACTGATACAATCCATAAAATTCGTATCAGCACCAATCCCGAAGGAGAAGTTCCATGCTGCCCGATCATTCACAGCCCGTACTCGGTCCGGATTCCCTGATGTGGCGCTATTTCGGCGACACCCGCGTCATGTATCTGCTACCCAGTACCACCACCGTGCAGGTGGCCCACCCCGGCATCGGCGCTGGCGTGGAGCAGCATTCCGCCTACAAGGTAGACCCCTGGGGCCGGATGGAACGCTCCCTGGCGCTGCTGTGGCCGGTGCTCTACAACACGCCAGAGGGTGTGCGCGAATACGGCCAGAAACTGCGGGACATGCACCGCAACATCAAGGGCACGGATTTCAACGGCAAGCAGTACCATGCGCTGAACCCCGAGCTGTACACCTGGGTGCACATCACCACCTACTACGGCATGATTGCGCTGGCAGACTTCATGGGCGAACCGCTCAACGAAGCGCAGAAACAACAACTGTTCAACGAATGGCTGCAGTTCGGCCGCCAGATGGGCATCCGCGACCAGGACATGCCCGCCACCACCGCCGACTATTGGGAATACCTGGAAGACACCATCAACAACCGGCTGCAGAAAAATCCCGCCACCGATTATGTGCTGCACAAGGCGTATTACACTGGCCGCGTGAAGCACCCGGATTCCACTCTGTCCGATCCCGTGTGGAAAGTACTGCAGACCCTGCATGGCAATATCATCTGGAAGTGCAAGATCGGCTTTTTCCCGGCCTCGTTCCGGCGCAAATTCGGTTTGCGCTGGACCGCACTGGACCAGATCCAGTTCAACCTGATCAGCCTGCTGATGCGGGGACTGTGGCCGCTGCTGCCGGAAAAATACCGCTATGTGCCCCAGGCTTACGCGGCCATCAAGGACGCCCGCCGTCATCCGGAACGTTACGCACAGGAAGCATTTGAAGCGACACCCGAAGCGGGTTGATGTTGACTCAACGAGACAAAAGACCAGGCCCGGCACTTGAAACCGGCGCCCCTTACCCCCATTTATGATATGATCGCAAAGCTTAAGGGGGCGACATTGGCTTCGACGCTGGTTACAAACCCTTTGGTGCATGTCGTGTGGGTAGCAACACACGTACTCCAAGTGCTGCAAAGTATAGTCGCAAACGACGACAACTACGCTCTAGCTGCTTAAGCTGGACCGCCATCAGAGCTTGCTTGTGGGAACGAAGTGGCGGTAATTAAACACAAGATCGTGACGAAGCGCGCCTGGCGCTGAGTTACTAAAACTTATACAGGCTGGCCTGCAACACCCTGTCTGATCGGGCGGTAGCGGGCGAGACCAGTAGAACAGACTAAACATGTAGATCCAAAGGCAGAGGACTGACGGACGCGGGTTCGATCCCCGCCGCCTCCACCAACAATAAGGCCCCAACTGTTCGCAGTTGGGGCTTTTTCTTGCCTGATCGTGCGGGTTCCTGGGAACGCCTGCGGTCCAACTTGGCTTTCCGCGCCAAATTCCGCTCTCTCCTGGCCACTCCTCGCTCTGACCTCTCTGCCTGAAACTGACCCAAAGCCCGCAAAGTCAGAGACTATCCACGTTAAAGATCATTGGGTTACACACGAACGAATCAATCGGTTGGATTGCCGCATCAAGGTAGCAAAGGAAACCGCTTTCATTGCGTTTTGTAGGTATATATTGACAACTACCGACGTAATGCAACGCCATGGCATCATGAAAAATTCGCATCAAACCATTCTGGATCTTGCCGCCCAGCGCGGCCTCATACGCCCGCGCGATCTCAATGCGCTGGGCCTGCCCAGTGTCGCCCTCACGCGCTATGTGATTGAGCGACTGCTCTACCGAATCAGCATTTCGAAACACGCAGATCAATTTCTTCTGAAAGGCGCACTGCTTTTTGTGCCTATGGTTCGACATCCCACATCGCCCAACCAGAGATGCCGACTTCTTGGGATTCGGCTCGGCGGAGCTGCCGCATGTCGAATACCCTGTGATGCTATCGGAGTTCGCGGCACCAAAGCTGCGCGTCTATCCTCGCTACACCGTGGTGGCCGAAAAATTCGAGGCGCTGTCAGCGCTTGGCATCGCCAACAGTCGCATGAAGGATTATTTCGATTTGTGGATACTGGTGTAGCATCACGCCGTATTGCGTGTATAGGCGCTCGATCATCAGCGGCGCGTCGGTCAATCCGAAGATCGTGTGGTTGCCGATGAACAGTCCGGGCTTTTTCAGATGCAGTTCCCGCAAGCCGAGGAACTCGGAGTAGCAGTAGCAACGCGCAAAGGCGAAGAAGCGATGCATCTGCGTGTCCGGTCGCCGGAATTCGTTCACGTCGCAGCTGGCGGCGGCTCGGTGACCGGCAGCGGCTTGCGTGCCAGCTCGGCGGCTTCCTTCGGCGGAAGGCCCAGCGTCGTCAGCACCATGGTTGCGGCCCGCTCAGGGATGTCGCCGACGTCCATGCCAAGCCCCTTCACCAGCGCCGCCTGTGGACTGTTCTCGGACCCGACCTGCTGTTCAGTCGCGATCGCAGCGAGCACGATGCCGCCGGCCGCGATGAAGGACATGAGCAGGTCCGGCACCTGCAGACGCCCGGCGTCAACTCCGCGTCCGATGTCGCGCAGCAGCCGTCGACCAAGCCCGTGCGTCAGCGCGTTCTGCGAATACCCCTCCCGCAACAGGAACTGACCCCACATTGGCTCCCGACGCGCCCGCAGCAGCGCGTGGCGGATGCAATGGGCGATCGCCTCCGCAGGGTCTGCCACGTCCTGAACGAGTCGATCCAGTGCATCGCCAAAGTCCTCGAACACCTGCTTGATCAGAGCGTCGTAGATCGCTTCTTTCGATTCGAAGTAGTTGTAGAACGAACCGAAACCCACGTCGGCGGCATCGGTGATTTCGTTGATCGCCACGCCCGCCATGCCCCGTTCCGCCATCAAGCGCAAGGCCGCGTCGAGCAGCCGCTCGCGCGTCTCGCGCTTGCGACGTGCATTGCGCGGCTCGCGGTCGGTACCGGCGTCTGCGGCCTTGGGCGAACGGGCCGACTGAGGGGATGCGGCCCTGCGGATCTGGGTCTTCGGAGGCTTGGGCATGGGAGAGATTCGGTGAACGGATTGTGGACACATTATAGATGACTGCTTCAAAGTTGACAAAATCATCAACTACGATTAGTTTATCACAAAATCACTGGCGAGCGACACTTGCGAGGAAAGCCCAATGAGTTTCGTGACGATCCCGGGCCGGACCCTAAGCCCCGACGAAATCCAGCGTTACCACGACGACGGCGTCGTGATGATCAAGCAGGCAATCGACCCGAACTGGCTGCGCCTGATCGAGGCCGGCGTCGAGAAAGCGCGCGAGGACATGTCGCTGCAGGGCCGCTTCATGTCTCGCAAGACCCGCGGTTACCAGATGGACACCTTTCTATGGAAGCACGTCGACGAACTCCGCGACGCCATCTACTACGGTCCTTTCGCACACTGGGCGCAGCAACTGTTGGGCGCGAAGGAAGTTCGCTTCTTCTACGACCAGATGTTTATCAAGGAACCCGGCACCGACGCGCCGACGCCCTGGCACCAGGACCTGTCGTTCTGGTCCATCCGCGGCGAGCAGATCACCTCGTTCTGGATTCCGCTCGACCCGGTCACGCGCGCGAGCAGCGGCCTGATGTACGTGCGCGGCTCGCACAAATGGCCGCAGCGCTTCAAGGCGATCTCGCCGGACTATGTTGCCGCGATCATCGACGAAAAGATGGACGACATCCCGGATATCAACGCCGACCTGGAAAAGTACGAGTTGCTGGACTGGGACATGGAGCCGGGCGACATACTGATGTTCCATCCGCTGACGCTGCACGGCAGCTACGGCAATCGCCACCGCACGCGCCGTCGCCGCGCGCTGGCGCTGCGCTGGACCGGCGACGACGTGGTGTGGGCGCCCTCCAGCAAGCGCGCGCCGGTGCACTATCGTCACGACTCGAAAGTGGGCGGCGCGCGCTCAGAGGCGCGGCCTTCCCGCGCATCCTGCCTGAGCCCATCGCGGCCGAACGCGAGGCACGCCGCGCGCCCGAGGCGCCGAGCAAGACGCAGATGATGGGTTCCCTGATCAACAACCTCATTGCCGCGACGCGCCTGAAGCTGCGCCGCACCCCACTCCGTCTCCGGCAAACCTGGGGGCAGCCCCAGAAGTAACCTTGAGCTCATCACTACTCCCAATTACCTACTAATAGTCGATCCGTCATGTCCCAGCGCACACTGATCTTCAACGCAATTCCCCTGACCCTCGCCAAGACCGCGCTCGCGCCAGGTTTGCACCAGATCCTGATTGAGAACGGCCGCATCGCCGCCATCGGCGTGAATCTCGGCGTCACCGATGCACAGACGATCGATGCCGAGGGCGGCATCGTGATGCCAGGCATGATCGATACCCATCGCCATACCTGGCAGTCGATCCTGCGGGCGCAGCTGGGCGACGGCACGCTGTACGACTATATGGCGAAATTGCGCTTCGGCTATGCGCCGCACTTCACCGCCGCAGACGCCGAGCTGGGAAACTACGCCGGCGCGATGGATGCGCTGAACGCCGGGGTGACCACCGTCGTCGACCACTCGCATCTGGTCGCGACACCCCAGCATGCTGATGCGCTGGTCACCGGGCTGGAACACGCTGGCATCCGGGCGGTGTTCTGCTACGGCATGGCCGATGTCGCGGACGCGGGCAAGCCTCTCGAGGCCGCCCGACCGTTCACGACGAGCTGGCGGTATCAGGATGCCGAGCGGCTGCGCAAGGAGCGGCTGTCGCCCGCTGATGGCCTGATCCGCTTCGGCATCGCTGGGAGCGAGTTCCTCTTCGCGCCCCTTCCTTACACCGTCAAGGAAGTGCAACTCGCCCGTCACCTTGACGCGCACCGGTTCTCGGTGCACGTCGCAAATGGCCCGTTTGCGCGGGGCACCCGCTATGTCACCCGCCTGCTCGACAACGGTCTGGTTGACGATCGCACGCTGTTTGTTCATGGCAACGTCCTGACGCGAGAGGATCTCTCCCGCATTAGGGCGGTGGGCGCTTCGCTCTCGGTGACGCCCGAGAGCGAGATGCAGATGGGCATGGGCACGCCGGTATGGCCGCTGGCGCGGGAAGCAGGCGTGGCCTGCGGTCTTGGGGCCGACATCGTCTCCGGGGGCTCCGGTGACCTGTTCACCCAGATGCGCCTGGCGCTGGTCGCAGGCCGCCTGGCGGCCAACGACCGGCTGGGCGCGCGCAGGATCATGCCCGAGACGCTGACACTGACGGCCGACGATGCACTCCGCGCGGTGACAATCGAAGGCGCCCGTGTGGCCGGCCTGGAGCGCGAAGTCGGCAGCCTCGAAGTCGGCAAGCGGGCCGACCTGATCCTCGTGCGCACTAACGGCGCCAATATGGCACCGGTGCTCGATCCGGTGAAGGCCGTGGTGATGCAGGCCGGCGTTGCCGACATCGAGATGGTCATGGTCGAAGGCCGGGTCGTGAAGTCGCGCGGCCGCCTGGTGAACTGCGACGAGCCGGCCCTTGCGCTCAAGCTACAGAGGGCTGCGGAGCGCATCGTCCAGGCGACCCATGATCAGGAGCTCGCTGATGCTTACACCCTTGTCCGCGCGGCCTTCCCGCTGGACGCAGGTTCCGCATTCGCTGCGCGCTTTGCCGGCTGGGCCCTGCGCATGCCGGGTCTGGACCGCATGGTGTTCAACATGATGCTGAAGCAGGCCGACGCGGCCCAGAAGTCGGCACGACTGACCAAGGCGTAATCGTAAATCGGCCCCGCAAAGACCTATAGTCAATCAGGCATGAACCAATATCAGGATCAATACATGCAGCACGCAATCATTCACCGGTACGGCCCCGCCGCGGACGTTCTCAAGCTGGAAGCGATGAAAATGCCCGAACTCCGCAAAGGGCAGATCCTCATCCGACAGCACGCGACGTCCGTCAACCCGATTGATTGCCGTATGCGCAAAGGCTACGGGCGGGTCGCCCTCTCGAGGATGAGGGGCTTCGAGCTTCCGCTGGTTCTCGGCCGCGATGTTTCCGGCGTGGTCGCGGCCGTCGCGCCCGACGTGAAGGGACTCGCCGTGGGCGATGCGGTGTACGGCGTGCCAGCGGCGAAGGCGCAGGGGGCTTATGCCGATTGGGTCGTCTCCACGCCCGCCGACGTCGTCCACAAGCCGCGCTCGCTGTCCTTCACCGAGGCCGCGGCGCTTCCGTATGTCGCCTGCACGGTCTGGGATGCGCTGGTGGCAAAGGCCGGATTGACAGCCGACAACGCCAGGGGCAAGAAGGTTTTCGTCCAGGCCGGCGCCGGCGGCATCGGATCGTTCGCAATCCAGTTGCTCAAGGCCTGGGGCGCCCAGGTGGCCACGACCTGCAGCAAGGACCAGATGGAAAGCGTCCACGCGCTGGGCGCCGATGTCGTCATTGACTATCAGGTCGAGGACTATGCCACCCGGCTTTCCAACTGCGACGTGGCCCTGGAAACCGTCGGTGGTCCACTTGAGGAGAAGACGCTCGGCATTCTCCGCAAGGATGGCAAGGGTCGCTTCACTACCCTGATCCACCCGCTGCTCGCCAACTTCGACGAGTCCGGCCTCGTGGTGGGCGCGGTGCGGAACTTCCGCCAGTTCAACCAGAACCGCGCACGTGCAAAGAAGCGGGGGGTGGGAGGGTATTACTGGTCCACCTTCAAGTCCCGGCCCGAGGCGCTGATCGCCGTGCGCGAACTGGTGGAGCGCGGCCAGATACGGCCTCACATCGACCGGATGTTTGAACTGAAGGATCTGGCCGCCGCGCATGAATACTGCGAGCTTGGCAAAGCGAACGGCAAGATCATCGTCCGAATGGCCTCCGGCGAAAGCTCGATTCCCGCTGAATCGCGCGTCGCCAAATCCTGATTCTCCAGAGAGCACGCGCCCATGACTCAGCTCCTCACCCCACAACCCGCCCGCCACCCGAATCCGATCGTGAAGGCCACCGCGCTCGCGCACCTGATCTTCGAGCGCCCCGACCTCGCGCTGGCCGAGCGCTTCCTCTGTGATTTCGGCCTCAAGCCGTGCTCGAAGACCGACAGCGCGCTGCTGCCGGAAAAGAAGAAGTGGGAGATTTTCTTCAAGGTCCAGTCCAAGCGCCCGCAATACCTCAAGCCCGGCCAGATGGTCGAGGCCAGCATCCGCTCGGCGGACGGCCGTGTGGACCTGGGCATGCAGCGTAACCGCATCGCCGAGGAGGGATAAACCATGGATGGCATCACAACGATCCGCGACGTAGAGCGCGCGGAGGCCGCTGGCTTGCCCGCCGACCTGCCGGCAAGCACCTACGAGATGATCCGCCGCGGCGCGAATCTGAATCCCGATGCGCCGGCGCTGAGCTTCTTCCTGACGACCGACGAGCACCGCAAGCCAGAGACCTGGAGCTATCGGGCGCTGCTGGGAGACATTACCCGCACCGCCAACTTCTTCCATGAAATCGGCGTGACAAAGGACACGGTCCTCGCCTTCGTGCTGCCCAACCTGCCGGAAACGCACTTCACGATCTGGGGCGGTGAAGCGACAGGGATCGTCTTCGCGGTCAATCCGCTGCTGGAAGCGCCGGCCATCGCCGAACTGCTCAATGCCGCAAACGCCAGCGTGCTGGTCACGCTCGCGCCGTTTCCGGGAACCGACCTGTGGCCGAAGGTCAGCGGCATCCTCGCGCAGGTGCCCTCCCTGCGGCACGTCGTGCAGGTCAATCTGGGCGACCGCGTACGTGGGCTCAAGAGGCCATTGGCGTGGGTCGCGCAGAAGCGCGAGGTCCGCAGACTTCACGGGCGTGCCGGTGTCGCCGGCGCAATACCCACCGGCGTCGAGTTGCATGACTTCAGCGCGAGCATCCGCCGCCAGGACGCGACGGGCCTGCAGAGCGGCCGCCGGATCGCGGCCGCCGACGTGTCGTCGTACTTCTGCACCGGGGGCACCACCGGCCTGCCCAAGATCGCGGTGCGGCGCCATGGCAACGAGGTCGCCAACGCCTGGAGCGCCGCGCAGTTCTTCGGCGCCAGTGTCGGCCCCGGCAAGGTGGTCTTCTGCGGCCTGCCGCTGTTCCACGTCAACGGCGTGCTGGTCACCGGCCTGCTGCCCTTCTCCAAGGGCGCGCATGTGGTCCTCGGCACGCCGCAGGGCTATCGCGGCCCCGGCGTGGTCCAGCGCTTCTGGGAAATCGTCGCTCAGCACCGCATCAACTTCTTCAGCGGCGTGCCGACGCTGTACGCCTCTCTCTTGCAAGTGCCGGTCGCGGGCCACGATGTCAGCTCGCTGGAGTACGGCCTGTGCGGCGCCGCGCCGATGCCGGTCGAAGTATTCCGCAACTTCCAGGCGCGCACCGGCCTGAAGATTCTCGAAGGCTACGGACTCACCGAAGGCACCTGCGTGTCCAGCGTCAACCCGCCGCTGGGCGAGCGCAGGCTCGGCTCCATCGGCCTGCGCGTGCCGGGGCAGTCGATGAAGGCCGTCGTGCTCGACGACGCCGGTGCCTATGTCCGCGACTGCCCTGTCGGCGAAGTCGGCGTGCTGGTCATCTCCGGGCCCAACGTCTTCGACGGCTACAAGCTCGAGGAGCAGAACAAGGGTCTCTGGGTCGACTGCGGCGACGGTCAGCGCTGGCTCAACACCGGTGACCTCGCACGCCAGGACGCCGAGGGCTACTTCTGGCTGACCGGTCGCAAGAAAGAGCTGATCATCCGCGGCGGCCACAACATCGACCCCGCCAGCATCGAAGAGCCGCTGCATCGCCATCCCGCCGTGGAGATCGCCGCCGCGGTGGGTCGGCCGGACGTGCACGCAGGCGAACTGCCGGTCGCCTATGTGCAGCTCAAAGCGGGCGCCAAGGTCAGCGAGCACGACCTGGCGGAGTTCCTGAAGAAGGACATCACCGAGCGCGCGGCGCTGCCTAAAGCGGTGCGCATCATCGAGCAGATGCCGCTGACCGGCGTCGGCAAGATCTTCAAGCCGGCCCTCAAACACCAGGAAGCGAAGGATGCGCTGTCCGCCGCGCTGGCGGAAGCGGGCATCAAGGTGCAGACGCTCGACGTCGCCGATGACAAGAGCAAGGGCATGGTGGTTCAGGTCGTGCTCGGTGATACGGCAGAAGCCGAGGTGCGCCGCGTACTGGGACAGTTCCCCTTCGCCGTCACAACCGAGGCGGGCAACACGCCGGGAAGCAGACGATCTCCGTGAACTATCCCGTCCCCCCCGAGGTGCTGCGCGCGCTGACCGGCCGAGCCTTCCACGAGGCCAGGATCCAGGCGCTGCGCGCCTTGCGCAGTGAAGCATTGAGCGACGGCAGGCAGGATGACGACTTCGTGATCCGCATCGACGCAGTGCTCAACCACGGGCCGTTTTCATTTCAGAAGTTCAGACAGAACAACGGCCACGGAGTGGAGTGACGCAAGAGCATCAGGAACCCAGCATCCCCTCCGGCCGCAACCATTCATCCAGCTGTTCCGCCGTCACGCCTCCGCTCGCCAGTGCCGCCTCGCGCAACGTAGTGCCTTCATGGTGCGCACGCTGCGCAATCTTCGCCGCCCGGTCATAGCCAATATGGGGCGCCAGCGCGGTCACCAGCATCAGTGACTGCTCCAGGTGTTCCGCAATCCGGTCGCGCCGCGCTTCTATGCCGCGCACGCAATGCTCCTCGAAACTGCGCATGCCATCCGTCAGCAGACGAATACTCTGCAGCAGGTTGTGCAGGATCAGCGGCTTGAAAACATTGAGTTCGAAATTGCCGGACGCGCCGCCAATGCTGATGGCAACATCGTTGGCCATGACCTGGCAGCACAGCATCGTCAGTGCCTCGCACTGGGTCGGGTTGACCTTGCCGGGCATGATGGAACTGCCGGGCTCGTTTTCCGGCAGGCTGATTTCACCCAGGCCCGAGCGCGGCCCCGATGCCAGCCAGCGCACATCGTTGGCAATTTTCATCAGTGCCACCGCCAGCGTTTTCAGCGAACCGTGCACTGCCACCAGCCCGTCGTGGGCCGCCAGTGCGGCAAACTTGTTATCGGCGCTGTTGAAGGGCAGTCCGTGGATCACCGCCAGCTCCGCCGCCACCCGCGCGCCGAATTCCGGATGGGTGTTGAGGCCGGTTCCCACCGCCGTGCCACCGATGGCCAAAGGATAAATCGCCGGCAGCGTGTGCTCGATCAGCGCGCGGGCCTGGTCGAGCTGGGCGGCGTAGCCGGAAAATTCCTGTCCCAGTGTCAGCGGGGTGGCATCCTGCAAATGGGTGCGGCCGATCTTGATGATGTCAGCAAACGCAGCGGACTTGGCCGCCAGCGCTTTCTGCAGAACCGACAGGGCGGGCAGCAGCAAAAGGAACACGCCCCGCGCCGCCGCCAGATGCATCGCTGTGGGAAACACGTCATTCGACGATTGCCCCATATTCACCTGATCATTGGGATGCACCCGGCGCAGTTCACCACGTTCACCGCCCAGCAGTTCCGACGCGCGGTTGGCCAGCACTTCGTTCATGTTCATGTTGGTCTGCGTGCCGGAACCGGTTTGCCAGATGGACAGCGGGAATTCCCTGAAATGCTGGCCGATCATCACTTCGCCGGCCGCATCCATGATAGCGTTGGCATGGCTTTCCGGCAGCAGGCCCAGATCCCGGTTCACCTTGGTGCAGGCCAGCTTGACGGCCGCGAGGGCCTGAATGAATTCATCCGGCATGCGCTCGGTGGAGATGGCGAAATGCTCAAGGGAACGCTGGGTCTGCGCGCCCCACAGGCAATCAGCAGGAACCTCTACGGGGCCGAGAGAATCTTTTTCAGTACGCAGGCTGCTCATGATGACCACCTGAACCACTGGAGAATTTGCAACCGATCCGGCTTCATGTCGCTTCCTTGTGAATGACGGGGGGGGTAGGGAAAATATACCTCACTTCTGCCAACCGTTGGGAATCGGCAGCGCCTGCTATAGTTACTGGCAAGCACCCATTGTCTCTGGAATATCAGAATGGAGAACACTCCGCATACCGATCGCTGGACTGGCCTGAACGATGCGAATTCCATTGGGGGAAAATTGCAGTTCATGCACGGTGTGATGCAGACACACATGCCGTTCGTGACCCGCCTTGCGGTCGCCCTGTACGACGCCGATACGGATGACCTGCGCACCTTCGCCTTCAGCAGCCGGGAAGCAAGCCCGCTGACTCATTATTCCGCCAAGCTGGCCAGCTGTCATTCCCTGCACAACATCATCACCAGCGGACAGCCGCGCGTGGTGAATGATCTCTCCATCTACAATGATGTCGATCACGAACATACTCGCGTCATATACGCCAGCGGTTATCGTTCAAGCTATACCTTGCCCATGGTGTGGGAAGGCAATTTTTTCGGCTTTGTATTTTTCAACTCCCATATGACCGATGTCTTCACCAATCGTGTACTCAACGAACTGGATGTGATCGGTCACATGATCGCGCTGCTGATCTATAACGAGCGCACCAATGTGCGCACCATGCTCGCCACCATCCGGTCGGCGCTGGATCTCACACACTCCCGCGACCCGGAGACCGGTTGCCACCTGGAGCGGATGTCGCGTTATGCGCGCCTGATCGCAAAAAACCTCGCCAGCCGGTTTGGTTTCGATGACCAGTACATCGAGCACGTTTTCCTGTTCGCGCCACTGCACGATCTGGGCAAGCTGGCCATTCCGGATCGCATTCTGCTGAAGGAAGGCCCGCTCGACGACGCTGAATACAGCATCATGCGCACCCATTCCCGGGAAGGGCGCAAGATGATCGACAAGCTGTTGCTGAATTACGGTTTGAACGGTGTCACCCATGTGGAGATGCTGCGGAACATCGCCCTGCATCATCACGAGGCGGTCGATGGCTCGGGTTATCCGGAAGGGTTGGCGGGCGACGAGATCCCCATCGAAGCGCGTATCGTGGCGGTTGCCGATGTGTTTGACGCCCTGACCAGCCGGCGCCCCTACAAGCCAGCCTGGACCAACGCGGCGGCCTTCGCCAAGTTGCGATCCCTGGCGGGGGTCAAGCTGGATGCGGACTGCGTCAGCGCGTTGATCGACAACGAACAGCCGCTGCTGGAGATCCAGGCCGCATTCCAGGAAAATCCCTACGGATGAAACCAATAGCGTAAGCTTGTGCCCCTGAACCAGCAGTAACCGGAACCGCACCATGCCCCACAGCCCCAAACCCGCCCTTTCCGCGATTCTCCGCACGCTGGCCGATGACGCGCGCCTGGAGAGGGTCGCCATCAGCGACCTGCTCACCGCCCTGGGTGACCGTGCCATCGGCGCATTGCTGTTCGTATTCGCTTTTCCCAACGTGCTGCCGGCACCGCCCGGATTGTCGGGCATTCTCGGCGCGCCGCTGATCTTTCTGGCGGCCCAGCTCACCTTCGGTCTCAAGCCCTGGCTGCCGGAGATCATCACCCGGCGCTCCATGGCCCGGCAGGATTTCCAGGCCCTGATCCAGCGCATGGCGCCCTGGCTGGAGCGGGCGGAAAAACTGCTGCGCCCGCGTCTGATCGTCGCCACGCTGCCGCCGATGGAATACCTGGTGGGGCTGGTGTGCCTGCTGATGGCCTGCGTGCTGGTGCTGCCGATTCCGCTGGGCAATATCCTGCCGGCACTGGGCATTTCCCTGATGAGCCTGGGCGTGGTGGCGCGGGACGGTGTGTGGGTGTTGCTCGGCCTGGCCGTTGCTGTATCCGCTTCCGTCGTGGTGTCAGGCGTGGTGTTCGCACTGCTGCAAGCGGCGCTGTTCCTGGTCACCGAAATCCTGCAGTGAACGCGGCTCGCCCGCATTTACCTGCCATTGAACCGGGTTACACTGGCCGCCTCACCTTTGTGTTCTGATCGGGAGCCTCGCTGAATGCAGTCATCGTCCACCCCGTCCCCCCTCACCGACGCCACTCCGCCGCCCCCGATCAGCTTCTGGCAGGCATTCCGTTTCTGGCTCAAGCTGGGTTTTATCAGTTTCGGCGGGCCCGCGGGGCAAATCGCCATCATGCACAGCGAACTGGTGGAACGGCAGCGCTGGCTGTCGGAACGGCGCTTCCTGCATGCACTGAATTACTGCATGGTGCTGCCAGGGCCGGAGGCGCAACAGCTGGCCACCTATATCGGCTGGCTGATGCACCGCAGCTGGGGCGGTATCGTGGCGGGGGGATTGTTCGTGCTGCCGTCACTGCTGATCCTGATTGCATTGTCCTGGATTTACATTGCGTTCGGCGAACTGCCACTGGTGGCGGGGCTGTTCTACGGCATCAAACCGGCAGTCACCGCCATCGTGGTGCAGGCGGCCCACCGCATCGGCACCCGGGCGCTGAAAAACAATATTCTGTGGGGCATCGCGGCCGCCTCGTTCGTGGCTATATTCGCGTTGAACGTGCCGTTTCCCGCTATCGTGCTGGGGGCCGCCCTGATCGGCTATCTGGGCGGGCGCCTGATGCCGGACCACTTCAAGGTCGGCGGCGGTCACGGCAGTGCCAGCAAATCCTTCGGCCCGGCCATCATCGATGACACCACGCCGCCGCCCGCCCACACCCGCTTCCGTTGGCCCCGCCTGGTGGCCCTGCTGATCATCGGCGCATTGCTGTGGTTGCTGCCCATGGCCGCACTCACCCTGAGCCTGGGCTGGGATCACACCTTCACCCAGATGGGCTGGTTCTTTACGAAAGCGGCACTGCTCACCTTCGGTGGCGCCTATGCGGTGCTGCCCTACGTGTACCAGGGTGCGGTGACGCATTACGGCTGGGTCACGCCCACGCAAATGATCGACGGCCTTGCCCTGGGGGAAACCACGCCGGGACCGCTGATCATGGTGGTGGCCTTCGTCGGTTTTGTTGGCGGTTATGTGAAATCCCTGTTCGGCCCGGACGCACTTTTTCTGGCCGGCGCGGCAGCGGCGACACTGGTCACCTGGTTCACCTTCCTGCCCTCGTTCCTGTTCATCCTGATCGGCGCTCCCCTCGTTGAATCCACCCACGGCGACCTGAAATTCACCGCACCGCTCACCGCCATTACCGCTGCGGTAGTGGGCGTGGTTATCAATCTGGCGCTGTTCTTCGGCTATCACGTGCTGTGGCCGCAGGGATTCGCGGGCGCGTTCGACTGGATGTCGGCCATGATTGCCCTGGCTGCCGCCGTCGCGCTGTTCCACTTCAAACGCACCGTGATGGAAGTGATCGCCGCCTGCGCCGGAGCGGGGCTGGTGGTGACGCTGCTCTTGCGGTGATGCCATTCCCGAAGTGAAAAAGTGCACAAAACTCCTGCACCGGAAATGATGAAGTTCCCCGCTATACTGAATCGGCGATCAACCTCATTTTCAATTGCAACGACAAGGAGTTTCCTAGTGGGCAACAACTATTCCACCCCTTCGGCGTCGCTGGTGAACACGGCAGGCAATCCCGACGCGCTGCAGGCAGGCATTGCCGGTGACTACCAGCTGGCGATCGGCGATGTGATTTCCGAAGCCTGGCAGAAAACGAAAGGGATCAAGCGTTATGTGCTGGGGGCGGGCATTCTGCTGTATATCGTGATGTTTGTGTTCATCATGATCCTGGGCGTCATCATGGCGCTGACCGGGCAGACCGGTGAAACCATCTCCGCCGCCAGCATTGTGCTGCAATTCGTGGTGCAGATCGCATTGATGGCGGTGATCCTGCCTTTCGTCGGCGGCATCTTCATCATGTGCGTCAAGCATATCCAGGGTCACGAAGTCAGCTTTGGCGACCTGTTTTCCTGCCTCGGCAAAACCGGCAGCCTGCTGATCACCGCGATCCTGATGAACATCATGATCTTCATCGGATTCATGCTGTTCATCATTCCCGGCATCTATCTGTCGGTGGCCTATATCCTGACAGTGCCGCTGGTGGTGGACCGCGGTCTGAGCCCCTGGGAAGCGTTGGAAGCCTCGCGCAAGGCGATCACCAAGAAGTGGTTCACCGTGTTCGGCTTCTATCTCGTTCTGCTGGTGATCATGGTGGTGAGCATGATTCCGCTGGGGCTCGGCTTGATCTGGACCATACCGATGATGGCGGTGGCCTTTGCGATTTTTTACCGGCAGGTATTCGGGATTGAGAGCTATTAACGCAAAAGGCCCCGAAAGGGGCCTTTTTCTTTGATATGGCGGAGAGGGAGGGATTCGAACCCTCGGTGGACGTGAATCCACGCCTGATTTCGAATCAGGTACATTCAACCGCTCTGCCACCTCTCCGGGGAGGCAGAATTTAGCCAAATCACCGGGCAATTGCAAAGGCTTTCCACGAAAAAGCGGGAAAACACCACCCCGAATCCGGGATATTTGTCCTGCCACGCAGCTCCCCTCCGACCCGCGATCAGCTAAAATTTGCACACTGATCACCGGACTGGATACCCCATGAACGACACCCTGCGCGAGAAGTACGAAGACGTCGACCTCACCCCCGGCAAGGGCAAAATCAGCGCCACGATTTCCCTGGGCCTGGGCATGCTGGGGGTTCTGGCCGCCCTGTGCTTCCTGTTTCCGTCCCTGTTCACCACCCCCGAACTGCGCCCGCTTTACGCCAGCCATGCCGACACCTTCAGGATGGTACTCTACGCCGCCATCGTCATCGGCTTTGGCACCGGCTTCTACAGCACCCTGAAACACGAAAGTCGCGGCTATGGCCTTACCGGCATGCTGCTGGCCTGCGTTGCCGCACTGCTGGGATCTGGCGTGCTGGACGCGCCGGACGTGGACGGCCGCAGCCTGTATGCCGGGCTGGACTACTTCGTGCTGACCTTGCTGGTGCTGGGCCTGGTGTTCATCCCGCTGGAACGGATGTTCCCGAAAAATCCGGCGCAGAAAACCCTGCGCAAGGGCTGGATCACCGACATGAAGTATTTCCTGTTCAGCCACGTCGGCGTGCAGCTGATCAGCTTCTTCACCATCATTCCGGTGCAGGTGTTTTTAAGCCAGTATCTGGATTCGGACCTGCAGAAAGCCGTGGCGTCGCAGCCGGTGTGGCTGCAGTTCATCGAGATCCTGTTTGTGGTGGACATCACCACCTACTGGATTCACCGCTCGCTGCATGAAGTGCCCGGGCTGTGGAAATTCCACGCCGTGCACCACTCCACCGAGGAAATGGACTGGCTGGCGTCATCGCGTTTACACCTGGGGGAACTGCTGGCCACCCGCCTCACCGGTTACCTGCCGATTTTCATTCTGGGCTTTGCACCGTCGGCGGTGTATGCGTATCTGGTGTTCGTGTCGTTTCATGCGATTTTCATTCACTCCAACGTGCGCTTCCGTTTTCCCGTGCTGCGCTGGGTGATCGCGACACCGGAATTCCACCACTGGCATCACTCCTCGGAGGAACCGGCGCTTGATAAAAACTACGCCGGATTCCTGCCGATCTATGATGTGATTTTCCGTACTACCTATCTGCCGGACCATCTGGCATCCCGTTATGGCACGGTGGGGAAATATGTGCCGGAAGGATTTACCGGGCAGTTTGCGTTTCCGTTCCGTGGCCTGTTCGGACAGAAGAAAGGCTCTGATCAGCAATAGTCATCCCCCTCCCCAACTGGGACGATAGCCCAGGCGCTCTGGCTTGATGACAGAGCGCTTATCGCGTGCAGCACAGCAATAAAAAAATCAATCTCGCGCCTATCGTAAATCTTCAGAGGGAACCACCATGCTTACCACCCAATTACGCTGGGCGCTGCCCGGCCTGATCGCATTTTTACTGCTCGCCTGCGGCATCACCTGGCTGCTGCCCGACTGGGAGCAGGACCTGGCAGGCCCCTATTACATCGAGCATTTCACCTTTGTCAGCCAGGACGGCCAGAGCCTGTATGACATCAACCTGGACACCCTCAACACCCATAGCCTGCATGTGCAGCAACTGACGCTGACTGGCGAAACACAGCAGCAATTCAGTTTTCCGATACCGCAGGATCTGTCCGGCGCGAACCAGCTGGTGCGCACTGGCGAAGACCGCTTCGTTCTAATGGGCAGCACCTCCGATACATTGATCTTCGTGAATCCCTCCAGCCAGACCCACTGGATTGCATTCGACGCCGGGCTGACCGCCAACCAGCGGCTTTATCTGGACGATCTTTATTACAGCGCCGGCAACGAGGGCACGGACGACCGGCTGGTATTTCTGGGGACCCGCGTCGACAACGTCGACGATTACAAAAACCGCACCTATCACCGACTGATGGGCGTGATCAGCCTGCAGGGAATCCTGGAGCAGTCGGAGGAACTGGCGGAATTTACCGAATCCACCAGCCTGGCACAGGACAGCAACGGCGACTTCATTCTGGCAGCCAATGAGTCCGGCGCGGATCGTTCAACCTTCGTGCGCTTCAATCGTAACCTGGAAGAAGTGTCACGCAGGGAGCAGGATTTCCGCATCCAGTCGCAGGCCGGTTTCATGCGCGACCATTTCATCGCCTATGTCGAATATCCGGCCGGCATCCGTGTCGGCTACCAGGCGCTGGACCGCGACGGCACGCCGGCAGCACCCGTGCAGCTGCCCGATGGCTTCGGCACCCGCTTCGTCGATACTGCCGACGGATTTTTCACTGTCACGGAAGGCGTCGGCGCACTGCCCTTCGGCACACCGGTGGTGTGCTATTTCGGTCGCGATTTCAGCCGCCAGTGGTGCAAGGAAATGACGTTCATCAAGGGCGATTTCATCTGGATCGAACAGGCGCAGTTGCTGGACAGCAGCACACTGCTGCTGACTGTCAGTACCCAGAACGAAAAATTCGTGCGCGTCGACCTGAATACGGAAGTGGCACCGGAGAGCATAGAGTCCGGACTGGAAGTGGTGGGCGAACACCGCAAGGAGCTGTTGCATGTGGCGATCAACACCCAGGGTAGGCGCGTGGCGCACGCCCAGGCGGAACCTTACTGGCACAAGGGCCGCGTCACCCTGTGCTCGCCGTTCTCATTCTGCATCGAACCCGAGCAAACCCATGCCGGCGCCTGTAATCACGGCGGCACGGTGGTGATGCCCCTACGCAACGTCTATACCGTTACGGGGCACTGCGAACTGAACAGCGGGGCATGGACACCGCGTCTGCTGCATTGGGCGCCGTGAGAAGAAACAAGTACGACTGTTACCACCAGGCCGTGTAGCCAGGACAGCATGCCTGACTGGCTACATGCCTCAATGCCCCGCCACCGCCCCCACCTGCGGCCGGAACCGGAAAATCTGGAACGGCGCATGCTGCCGCACGAAATCCCCGTCCTTCATGATCACCTGATGCAGCGCACTGCAGGTGACATACAGCCAGCCATCGGGACCAAAACTGAATCCATCGGGCCAGCGCAATTTATCGTCTTTCAGCAGCGTGCGCAGCTGGCCCTGCGGTGTCAGCAGCACGATGGCGGAATTGTCGGCGTCGCTCAGATAGACATTGCCGGCATCGTCGGTGGTAATGCCATCGCTCATGGTTTTTGGGAAATACGGCTGCGCGGATTGTGCCAGTGTGGCAGCATCCAGCGCCGGATCGTCCAGCAATTCACGCCGGATGCGCCACAACTTGTCGTCGGTCACCGGCGCGAAGTATAGCCACTCGCCATCACGGCTCAGCGCAATGGAATCCACGCCAGGCCTGATCGCGAAAATGCCCAGCATCAGCATGCGCCGGCCCTGCACCACCGGGGTGAAATAATCCGCCACCACAGAATCGTGTCCTTCCAGCACGCGGCGTGCGATTTGTTTTTCCACGTCGTAAATCACCAGCGCGGGATTTTTTGCAAAGATGCTGGCCTCGGCGATGTATATCATGTTGCCGTCGGCACGCACCTGAAAATCGTTGAGATGGGAGCCGATGCCGGCGATGTCGCTGGCGAAATCATGGCGGTGCACCAGCGTGTTGGTGGTCAGATCGAATGCCAGCAGGCGCGGCGTACCAGTGCCGTGATTGGCGTTGTCCAGCACCCACAGGCGATTCTGCTGGTCCACCCGTAATGACAACACGGATTGATACTGCAATCCATCCGGCAATTGCGATGGATACTGCACCGGTTTGCCGTCCACCAGTTCCGCCACATTCACCGGTGGTTTGGCTTCCGGATGAAAACTGAAAAAAATGCGGCCACTGGCGGATACCGCAATATTGCCCGGCGGCAAATCGAGATTGGCCACGACTTCCAATGTGGAAGCCGGCAACTCCGGCGCGCCACTGCGATCAGGAAAATGTTCGCCACCGCCGTAGCGCAGCCAGATGCCAACCAGCAATACGCACAACAGGCTCAACAGGATCAGGAAAAATCGGGGCAGAAATGAACGCATACCGGGCTCCGCAGCAGAAGGATTAACGAAAACGCGTGCAACTCAAGCAACGCAGCATAAAAGCCGGCCGTAAGCTCTGCAAGGCGACGACACTGCTCAAGAGGCTAGTGCTTTTGGACGATGAACCTGACCCGTAACGATTGCTAAAGTCGATTCCGTTGTCTGTAGCAGTCAAGTCCTACCAACAAACCTACAATAAAAAAGGTCATTCCCATGCTGCGTCCCTGCTTCCGCATTTCCACCCTGATATTGTTACTGTTTTCGCTGTTCGCCACCGGTTGCCGGCAGGCGGAACCACCACCCACCACGCCGGAACCCACTGCGCTGGACGAACCCGGCCCATTCCAGATGGCAAAATACAACACGGCACTGGTGAACGATCTGGGCCGCTACCCTTCCACGGTGTACTACCCGGCGCAATCCACCAGCGACGGTCTGCTGCCGGATCACAGTCAGGGCCCCTACCCTGCTGTCACCTTTTCGCCGGGTCTGGCGTCCAATAAAAGCTTTAATCGCTGGGTGGGCATGCATCTGGCCACTCACGGCTATGTGGTACTGATTTTCACCGTGCCCAATCCGTTGCTGCTGCGCACCCACCAGCAGGAAGCGGGATTCGCCAGCGGCTTCGACAAACTGGCAGCCGAGAACGCCAATCCAGCCAGCCCGCTGCACAATCTGGTGGACCTGGAACGCCGCGCGATCATGGGCCATTCACTGGGCGCCATGGCGAGCCTGCGGGCAGCCGCGTATATGGATGTTGACGCCGTGGTGCCGCTGGCGCCCTACACCATCGAGACCGAAGCCCTCACCGCCATCACCGCGCCCACCCAGATCCAGGCCGCCACCCAGGACTGCATCACCGGCCCCGACAAGGCACAAATCGATTACGACAACCTGGGCGCGCAGGTCAAACAGCTGGTCACCATCAACGGCGGCAACCACGTCAGTTTCAACGACGCCAACAGTCTGGCGGAAACCGTCGGCGGTCCGCTGTTCGACTGCCCGAAAGTGATCAACACGATGGATCATCACCAGCGCCTGTCGCGCCGCTACTTCACGGCGTGGCTGGATTATTTCCTGAAAGGCCACACAGAAGTGGAAGGTTTTCTGTTTGGCGAACCGGCACAACAGGATCTGCTGACAGAGCTACTGACAGCGCTGGAATTCATACGGCCCTGATCACCGTCACTGCGCCCTGCAGATGGCCGTTATTGTCATCGGCAGGGCGAATATCGACGCAATCCCTTCCCGTTGTATGTGAATTTTCCCGCTGCATCCCGCACCCGCCAATTGCACGTCCGTTCCGGCGCCCATCACCATCGCCATCATCCAGAAAATCAGGCTAATATGTCGGTCCGTTTGCCGCCCGGAGCGCGCACGGGCTGATTTTTTTTCGACTCTGGAGTCTGCATGAAAAAGCACACCCTCTTCACACTGCTGAGTATTCCTGTTGCCATCGGCGTGCTGGCCGGCATCAAGTTCATGCAGTTCGATTCCATGATGAAAGCCGGTGAAAGCTACCAGCCACCCGCACTGCTGGTGACCTATGCCAGCACGCAGGAACTGCAGTGGGAATCGCTGATGCACGCAGTGGGCACTGTGGAGGCGGAAGACGGCATCGTGGTGCAGGCTGAACTGCCGGGCAAGATCACGAAGCTGGCGTTTACACCAGGTGCCACCGTGAAGGAAGGTGACCTGCTGGTGCAGCAGGATATTTCCATCGAGCAGACGTCGCTGCGCTCTGCCGAGGCCGCCGCCGAACTGGCCAGAAGCAATCTGCAGCGGGCCCAGCGCATGATCAAGCAGAACGGCGTATCGGCATCGGACTTTGAAACGTCGGCCGCGCAGGCCAAGCAGACCGAAGCACAGGTGGAAAACGTCAAGGCGCAGATGGCGAAGAAATCCGTGCGCGCGCCATTCGCAGGACGACTGGGTGTGCGTCAGGTGAGCATCGGCCAGGATCTGCGCGACGGCGATCCCATTGTCACCCTGCAGAAACTCGATCCGATCATGGTGAATTTTTCCCTGCCGCAGCGGGATCTGGCGCGGCTGCAAACCGGCCTCACCGTGCGGGTGTATTCCGCCGATTTTCCGGAACTGCAACTGGAAGGCACCATCACCGCCATCAATCCCAGCGTTGAAAAGGCAACCCGCAACGTGAAGGTACAGGCCCAGCTGCGCAACCAGGACGAGCGCCTGCTGCCTGGCATGTTCGTCGAAGTGGACGTGGTGCTGCCCAACCCGCAAACGGTATTGGCGATTCCTGCCACGGCCATCCTTTACGCGCCTTATGGTGATTCGGTCTTCATCATTGAAGACCGGCCTGAAGATCAGGGCGGCGGCAAGATCGTGCGCCAGCAGATCGTAAAGACCGGCATTTCCCGCGGTGATTTCATTGCCATCACCCAGGGCCTGCAGCCCAATGCCACCGTGGTCTCCACCGGCACCTTCAAACTGCAGAACGGACAGGCCGTGACGCCCGACAACACCCACACTCCCGAATTCAGCCTGACACCGAAACCGGATAATTCCTGACAGGGCCGCCACCATGAAATTCACCGACATTTTCATCCGCCGGCCGGTGCTGGCGGTGGTGATCAACCTGATCATCGTGATTGCCGGCCTGCAGGCCATCGGCTCCCTCAACGTGCGCCAGTTTCCCCGCAGCGACAACGCCGCGGTCACCATCACAACCGCCTACATCGGTGCCGACGCCGAACTGGTGCGCGGTTTCATCACCACACCGCTGGAACGCGCTATCGCCGCCGCTGACGGCATCGATTATGTGGAATCGCAAAGTTCGCTGGGCGTCTCCACCATCACCGCGCGTCTGCAACTGAATTACGATCCGGTGAAAGCGCTGGCGGAAATCAGTTCCAAAGTGGATCAGGTGCGCGGCGACTTGCCGCCGGAATCGGAAGTACCGGTGATCAACGTGGTGTCCGCCGACAGTGAATTCGCGGGGGGCTACCTGAGTTTTACCTCGCAGATCATGGAGCAGAACCAGATCACCGATTACCTGATCCGCGTGGTGCAGCCGCGACTGGCGGCGCTGACCGGCGTGCAGCGTGCCGAAATTCTTGGCGCGCGCACCTTTGCCATGCGCATCTGGCTGCATCCGGAAAAAATGGCAGCGCTGAACGTGACGCCGGCGCAGGTGCGCCAGGCCCTCGCCAGCAACAACGTGCTCAGTGCGGTGGGCCAGACCAAGGGCTCACTGGTGCAGGTGAACCTGACCACCGACACCAACCTGCAGTCGGTGCGTGATTTCCAGCGCCTGGTGGTGCGCGAACAGAATGACGCCATCATCCGCCTGGAAGATATCGCCGACGTGGTGCTAGGCGCCGAGGATTACACCAGCGACGTCCGCTACTCCGGCGAAACAGCGGTATTCATCGGCATCTGGGCGCTGCCCAACGCCAATTCCATCGACGTACTCAAGCGGGTGCGCGCGGAAATGGAACTCATCAAGCGCAGCCTGCCGGGCGGACTGGAAGGCATGGTGTCCTACGACGCCACCGATTACATCAACAGCGCCATCAAGGAAGTGGTAATAACCCTGAGCGAAACGCTGCTGATCGTGATCCTGGTGATCTTCCTGTTTCTGGGATCGATGCGTTCGGCGCTGATTCCGGTGATCGCGATTCCGCTGTCGCTGATCGGTGCGATTTTCCTGATCCAGCTGTTCGGCTTCACCGTGAACCTGCTGACGCTGCTGGCCATCGTGCTGTCGGTGGGACTGGTGGTGGACGATGCCATCGTGGTGGTGGAAAACGTGGAACGGCACCTGAGCGAAGGCCAGTCACCGATGCAGGCCGCCATCCTGGGCGCGCGCGAACTGGTGAGCCCGATCATTTCCATGACGATCACTCTGGCGGCGGTGTATCTGCCCATCGCGTTGCAGGGCGGACTCACCGGCTCGCTGTTCCGCGAATTCGCGCTGACACTGGCAGGTGCGGTGGTCATTTCCGGCGTGGTGGCAGTAACGCTGTCACCCATGATGTCGTCGCAAATGCTCAAACCCGGCATGGACAAGCAGGGCCTGGCAGGCGTGGTGCACAATCTGTTCGAGCGGCTGAAAGCCGTTTACCGCCGCAATCTGGTGGCGACCATGGACAACCGCAAGCCCATCTACGTGGTGTGGATCGTGTTCAGCGTTCTCACCGTGCCCATGTTCATGTTCTCGGCAAAGGAACTGGCACCGATGGAGGACCAGGGCATCATCTTCGGCATCATCGACGCGCCCGCGAATGCCACGCTGGAACAGACCACCCATTTCACGGCAGAGGCCTCACGCGCGTTCCTCAGCCTGCCGGAAACGGATTTCACCTTCCAGTTCACCAATCCCGCCGGCGGCTTCTGCGCAATGGCTGCCCTGCCGTGGGACCAGCGCGAGCGCACCGTATTCGAAATGATGCCGGAACTGACGCAGAAACTGGGCGCGATTCCCGGCATCCAGACATTTCCCGTGGCGCCACCCGCATTGCCCGGCGGCGGCGGTTTTCCAGTGGAATTCGTGATCGCCTCCACCGCGCCCGCAACACAGATGGTGGATTTCGCGCAGCAGTTGCAACAGAAGGCGGCGAGCAGCGGCATGTTCGCGTTTCCGCCGATGATCGATGTGAAATACGACCAGCCCCAGGCCACCCTGCACATCGACCGCGAGAAAGTGGCGGACCTGGGCCTGACCATGGCGCAGGTGAGTCAGGATCTGGGTGCCATGCTCGGCGGCAGTTACGTCAACTGGTTCGATCTGGATGGCCGCAGCTACAAGGTGATTCCGCAAATCCAGCGCAGCCAGCGCATGACACCGGAACAACTGCAGGACATCCACATCACAGGGCCTGATGGCGAACTGGTTCCCCTCGGTACCATCGCCACCATCAGTAACAAGACCGTGCCGCGCACCCTGAACCGCATGCAGCAGATGAACTCGGTGAAGATCAGCGGCGTGGCCATTCGCCCGCTGGACGACGCCCTGCGTTACCTGGAAGACGAGGCAATGAAAATCCTGCCCCAGGGTTACACCATCGATTACACCGGCGAGTCGCGGCAGCTGCGGGTGGAAGGCAACAAATTCCTGCCGGCGTTCAGCATGGCACTGGCGCTGATCTTTTTAGTGTTGGCGGCGCAGTTCAACAGCTTCCGCGATCCGTTTGTGATTCTGGCAGGATCGGTGCCGCTGGCAATGTTTGGCGCGCTGATCTTCACCTTTCTGAAAATGCCCGCGCCAGACATGCCATTCTGGACCAACGGCTGGACCACCACGCTGAACATCTATTCGCAGGTGGGACTGGTGACACTGGTGGGGCTGGTGTCGAAAAACGGAATCCTGATCGTGGAATTCGCCAACCAGCTGCAGAAGCAGGGCATGGCGCAGAAGGAAGCGGTGATCGAAGCGGCAGTGACACGGTTGCGGCCGATCATGATGACAACCGTGGCCACCATTGCCGGGCATTTTCCGCTGGTGCTGGTGACCGGTGCTGGCGCGGCGGCGCGCAATTCCATCGGCCTGGTGCTGGTGGGCGGCATGGCGGTGGGGACGCTGTTTACGCTGTTTGTGGTGCCGGCGATTTATTTGCTGATCAGCAGGAAGCGGAAGGCTCGGGTGGTGATGGAAGAACCGCTGCAGACACACCCAGCCTGACGCGGATTACAGACTGGACGATTGCGGCGGCGCGTCGTCCAGATTCTCCACCACGCTGCCTTCATGGATGCGGCCCTGGAATTGATGGGTGTTCAGGCACAAGAGGGGGCGCCGGTTGTCCAGCCCCAACAGGCGCAGGTTCTCCACCATCGGGTGTTGACCATCGCCCAGACGCAAGCGAAAACGCAGTGGCAGCGACAGGTCCAGATTGCAGCGGGTATTGAACAGCGTGCGTAAAATGTGGTTGCCGCGCACCGAAAACATGGTGAACTCCAGCGCGGACATCCGCCAGAACCGCAGGCCGGCGCTGTCAAGACCGAACAGGGTTTTACGCGTGTGGGCACATTCCACAAGGCTGCGAACGCGGGATTCCTCGATGGCCAGTTGAATGCCGCCGAAGCTGTGGGGGAATCCCCAGATCTCCTTGCCCATCGTCACCATGTCCTGGTTATCCAGCAGACTGTTGAGAAAATAAAATCCCATGTGCCGGTGATCAGGGCGGGAAAAGATTTCCTTCCAGGGTGAAGTGGGCCGGAAGCCGAATTGCCGCTCCACTGAAATGGCCAGCGAGGCAAAACGAAACGGTTTGTAGCTGGTGATGGAGTAGTGCCCCATCACCAAAGCCACGAATGTGCGGTTGCCAAAGGTAACGGCGGGACGCAGGCCGGTTCCCTGCAACAGGGATTCCACCTTGCGCTTGCTGACCACAAACAAAAAAATGCTGTAGTCCCCTTCCTTGAACAGCAGCGGTAACTGGGCCTCGCCGAGCGATGTCATTACCGCGTGCTGGGGAACCTGAAAAAACGGATCAATCTGCATGGCGCTGGGCTGATAAAATTGGCAGTCATGTCAAAGATGGCCAGCCTAACACAGCACGCCCGTGCAGTAACGCCGTTCCTCCGTAAATGTGACCGGGCAGACGTCCACCATCACGGCCGTCCTATTTCTTGCGGATCAGGCCGTCGTCCAGCAACTGCTGGAAGTGATCGACGAACGTCTGCTCCAGCGGCCGGTACTGAATACCCAGACGCTGCCGGCTGCGCGTGTTGTCGAATTTCAGGTCGTGGCCGGCGTTCTGCTCGATGAATTTCGGCGTGGCGCTGGAATCCATGAAGCGGCCAAACCACTTCACCAGGAACTTGGGCAATTCAAATACTGGGAACTTGTAAGCAGTGCCGAAATGCCGGCGCAGGATGTTGGCAACTTCCAGCATGCTGGGTTCGCCGTTCGACAGGATGTGCCGGCCTTCCGCGTCCGGCCGGAACGCCGCTTCCACATGAGCCTGCGCCACGTCGCGCACATCCACCCAGGCCAGCCGCATGAACGGCACGCCGGGCCACAGCCGGCCATTGCCCAGGCCGCGCAGGGTATCAATGCTGGTGGACGCGCTGTTGCGGGTAAGGGCCGGGCCACCCACCATGCTGGGATTGATCGTCACCAGCTGCCAGCGCTGCTGCGCGTCGTGGATTTTCCACGCTTCCTTTTCCGCCAGAAATTTCGAGTAGGAATAGGGCTGGTGGGTTTCGCTGCTGGAAAAATTCCAGTCTTCCTCGTTGAAGATGCCGCGCGGATTTTTTTTCAGGTCGGCGTTGTCGCCGAATACAGCCGCCACGCTGCTGGTGAGCACCACGCGTTTTACCGATTGCGTGCGATTCACCGCCTCCAACACGTTACGGGTGCCTTCCACCGCCGGCCGGATCAGGGCTTCCTTTGCATCCTTGAAACCCCGCACCACGAAAGGCGACGCAGTGTGGATGACAACTTCGCAGCCCTGCATGGGTGCATCGAATGCGGCTTTGTCCAGCAGATCGGCCTTGAACAGTTTGAGCGAACCCTGTGGTGCGGCAGCGGCAATTTTTTTCAGCGGCGCGACAGATTTTTCGTTGTTGGGATCGCGCACGGTGCCGTGCACGGTGCAGCCCTGCTCCAGCAGCAGCTTGACGATCCAGTTGGCGATATAACCGGACGCACCGGTCACCATGACAGGTCTGGTTTTGTCGATGATCATGTGCATGGGGTGTGGCCTCCTGGCTATGTGAAAGGCGCCACCTTATGCGATGCGGTCGGACGGGGCAAGCGCCGGGGCGCCCAGATTTCGTGACTGGCCGGCCCTCCCCCGCAGCAAGGCTGGAGCGACCGTACAACAACAGAAATCCAGCACCCGCCTGTGATCTGCGCGGTCATTGCGACCGGGTCCTGTTTCCCGCAAACTGCCGTTTTCCAATGCTCGAAGCCCCCGAGAGGTTGCAATGCATTATGTGGTTCAGCCCGGCGACACGCTCTGGCGCATCGCGGCGGTTCACTTTGGCGATCCGCAGAAGTGGAATCTGATCGCCCAGGACAATCCCCACACGCAGGCCAACCGGCTGCTGGTGGGCGAATCGCTGTTCCTGCGGGATTCTGCGGTGACCGCCAGAATGGGAACCAGCGCACCACCGATGCTGCTGACCAAGGCCCACGCCCACACCGCCACCGCATCCGCCAGCGAGCACTCGCCCAGCCTGATTCCGGGACGCGCATTTCTGTTCGTGCTGGCCGACGAGATCAATCCGCTGAACCAGAAAGTGGTACGCAAGGTGATGGTGAATCCGAAGCTGGCCAGCGCGCTGTCGTTTCGCCTGGGCACAACAGTGCCCGTGATGCCCAACCCGGAATTGTTCGGCCTGCATGCCACCGCGCCGTCTTCACCCGTGTCCATGGGCCGTCACGCCATGGGCATGAAACCCAGCCCGTTTTCCTCCGCCTCCACCCATCCCGCCGGTGCGCCGCGTTTTTCCGGCAACCGCTTCTGGATCGACGTGGGCAAGGCCGAAGCCGCTGGCGCCAGTTTCCACAACACCCAGGAAATCCTCGACGATCTGGACCGCATCGCCCGCAAGATGAAAACGCCCCAGGACATGGCCCGGGTGGAGCAGATCAAGGAACTGGTGAAACTGGACAGGGAAGTGCTGGTGAAAGGGCCGGTGCCAGCCGCCGCCGTGAAAGGCGCCACCAGCATGGCCATTACCCGCAGCCTGCAGGGTGTGCAGATCGTGGGCTTCGTGGTGACGGCGGTAGACCTGACCAACGCCACCCAGAAATCCGTGCAGCAGAATTCCGTCAAACCGATTGCGGCGGAAGGCATCCGCCAGGCCGGTGGCTGGACCATGGCCTGGGCCGGCGCGAAACTGGGCGCCGCGGGTGGCGCTCTGGTGGGCATCGAAACCGGTCCCGGCGCGCTGATTACCGGCGCGGTTGGCGCCGTGGTGGGTGGCGTGGCGGGCTACTGGGGATTCGACTGGATCGCCGACCACATCGACAGCAACTGAGGCCCCCATGACCACAACCGACGTCCTCACCCGCTGCCAACCACCCTGGCTGGTGTTTCCGCAGATCGACCCGCAGACATTGCCGGTCCACCTGCGCCAGGGCGTGGCGGAACCCTGGTTCGACCAGCAGTGGCGTCCGTTCTGGGCAGCGCTGACGGCGGAGCAGAAGGCGCAATACCTGGATCACTGGAATGCATCGCCGGACTGGCGCGCGGCCATCGCGTTCCACTTCGACCGCGCCTGGGAATCGGATGCGGAAGCGGACGCGGCGGAATCCATCCAGTACCAGCAGGACCTCAAGCAGGCCCGCGCCAAACCTTCGTTGCTGTCGCGCTGGTTTGGCCGCAAACGCTGAGGCCGGGATTCGCTATAATGGGCCACTGATGCCCCAGCCAAAGCAGGATTTCCCCCTTCATGCCTTCCAACGCACAAAAGCTGCAGAAAATCGGCAGACCTTCCAGCGGCCATAAATGGCCGGACTACGTTCAGGAATACGGCCTGGATGCCAGCGACATCCCCGAGCTGATCACCTACATCACCGACAAGACCTTCCTCGATTCCCGCCCCAGCAGCCGCAAGTTCTGGGCGCCGCTGCATGCGTGGCGTGCCCTGGGGCAGATGCAGGCCGAAGCCGCGCTGGCGCCGTTGCTGCAACAGATGCCGGAATTGCTGGAAGACGATTACGCCGTGGCGGAAATCCCTGTGGTGCTGGGAATGCTGGGGCCGGCGGCGATCGAGCCGGCCTACACACTGCTGTGCGCCGCCGACGAGGATGAAACCCTGCGCATCATGGGACTGGACACGCTGACGGAAGTGGCCAAGCGCCATCCGCAGGAAAAAGCCCGCGTACTGGCGCTCTACGACCGCTACCTGGACTCGCCCGATCCGGCCGCGACGGGCCTCAACAGCCTGCTGGTTTTGCAACTGGCAGAACTGGGCGCGCTCGACTTCTGGCCCAGGGTTGTACCGCTGTTCGAGCAGGGCTGGGTGGATGAAACCCTGCTGGACCTCGAAGACGCCGAAATCGAATTCGGCCTGCGCGAGGAACGGGACTCACCGCGCCGGGGTGCCGCAGCAGACCCGGATTCCGAACAACCGGAAGGCGAAGAGGCGGAGGCCATCGACGTGGTGGAATATTATCTGGACAAATACGGCGCCGACGAAGCCATTCTGGGCGCGGCGGAGCTGGACGGCTTTTTCTCCGGGATCGCCTGCGCGCCCAACACGCTGGTGCCGTCCGAATGGCTGCCTTCGCTGTGGGGTGGCGAGGAACTGATGCCGGACTGGGAGACGGAAGAAGAAATCCATGATTTCCACGACGCGCTGCTGGAAGAGTACAACCTGGTGATGGAGGAATTCATTACCGGCGAGTTTTCCGCGATGTTCTACAACATCGACGAACCTGACGCCGCCCACTTTTTCGTGCGCGATTGGTGTAACGGCTTTCTGCGGGCGGCCAACCTGTATTCCACCATGCCGGACGCGGACCGCTATGTGTTCGAACGTCACACGGAACTGGTGCGGCTGTATGCGTCAGAAACCGGCAGCCGGAAACTGGAGACCATGAGCAAGGATGAAATCGCGGCGCAGCAGCAGGCCATCGAAGCGGATGTCACCGCCCTGCAGCATCATTTCTTCCAGCGCCGTGTCAGCGCCGCCCATACCCCATTTGTGAGTAGCAGCCCCAAGGTGGGCCGCAACGATCTGTGCCCCTGTGGCAGCGGCAAGAAATTCAAGAATTGTTGTCTGCACTGAGATTGTCTGAAATGGGACTGTCTGAAATGAGGCGGGTTGACGCTGCGCAGTGCTGGCGTGGCGTCAACTTCCCTGGCTGCTGCGCTGTTGCGCCGGCAGCAGCCGTTCCGCTTCCGGTGCCGGCACTGGCCGGCTGAAGTGGAAGCCCTGGCCGGCGTCACAGCCATTGCGCTTGAGAAATTCCAGTTGCTCCGCGGTTTCGATGCCCTCGGCCAGCACCTGCAGGCGCAGGTTGTGGGCCAGGGCGATGATGGTGACGACGATTTCGGTATCGGCAAGATCACGCTGGATGTCGCGCACAAAGCTCTGGTCGATCTTCAACTTGTCGATGGGAAAACGCTTGAGGTACGCCAGCGACGAATAGCCAGTGCCGAAATCGTCGATCGCCAGCCGCACACCCAATGCCTTCAGCGCCGCCATTTTTTCCTGCGCCGCCAGGCCCTGCTCCATGATCGCGCTTTCGGTAATTTCCAGTTCCAGACAGGCCGCCGGCAGACCGGTCTCGCTCAGAATCGACGCCACCCGGTGCGCCAGGTTGGGTTCGCGGAACTGGCGCGGCGACAGGTTTACCGCCAGCGTCGTCAGGCCGTGCCCCTGCTGCAGCCACTGCTGCATTTGCCGGCAGGCGGTACGCAACACCCACTCCCCCAGCGGCACGATCAGGCCGCTTTCTTCCGCCGGTGGAATGAAACGGGCCGGTGACACCAGTTCGCCATCGCTGCGCTGCCAGCGCACCAGTGCTTCGAAGCCGGTAATGGCGCAGTCCCGCAACCGGATCAGCGGCTGGTAATGCAGCACGAATTCCTGCTGCTCCAGGCCGTGACGCAGATCGGCTTCCAGCACCAGACGGTCGCTCGCCGCCTCGGTGAGGGACTGGGTATAGAAGCAACAGGTGGAACGCCCCACCGCCTTGGCCTGGTTCAGCGCTGAATCCGCGTTGCGCAGCAGCTGGTCCACTTCCGTGCCGTCATCGGGAAACACGCTGATACCCACACTGCCCCCCAGATACAGGGTCTGCCCGCTGGCAAGGGTGAATCCTCCCTTCAGAAGATTCACCAGATCCCAGCCCACCACCGACGCATCTTCCGGCTCGTGCAACTCTTCCAGCACTGCGACAAATTCGTCGCCGCCCAGCCGCGCAAAGGTGTCGGCATCACGCAGGCGACGTTCCAGCCGCTGCGCCACCAGACAAAGCAGTTCGTCGCCCACGGTGTGGCCCAGGCTGTCGTTCACCAGTTTGAAGTGGTCCACATCCAGCATCAGCACAGCGCCGCGCAGGTTCTGGCGCACCATGCGGGCAACCGAGTGCTCCAGCCGCGACAGCAGCAGCAACCGGTTGGGGAGCTGGGTGAGTGGATCGTAGTGGGCCAGATGTTCCAGCTCGTCCTCGGACTGTTTGAGGCGGCTGATGTCGGTGAACACGCCCACGTAAGTGGTGATGATGTCCCGCTCGTTGCGCACGGCGCTGATGGTGAGCCATTCCGGATAAATCTCGCCGCTCTTGCGCCGGTTCCAGATCTCGCCCTGCCAGAATCCCATTTGCTGCACGGTTTGCCACATCGACTGGTAATAATTGCGGCTGTGGCGGCCGGAGCTGAGAAAGCGTGGATTGTGTCCCAGGGCTTCCTGCTCGCTGTAGCCGGTGATGATGGTGAAGGCAGGGTTCACCGCGATGATGTTGAATTCAGCGTTGGTAATGATCACCCCTTCCTGGGAATGGGTGTACACCATGGCGGACTGGCGCAGCTGTTCTTCCATCAGCTTGCGCTCGGTGATGTCGGTGTGGGTGCCAATCATGCGCAGTGGCGTACCGTCGGCGCTGCGTTCGATGATCTTGCCCCGGTCCATGATCCAGCACCAGCGACCGTCCTTGTGCTGCATGCGGTATTCGGCCTGGTAGAAGGCGCATTCACCGAGGCGATGCCGGTCCACTTGCGCCATGGCCAGCGGCAGGTCGTCGGGGTGAAGCCGGCTGGTCCAGGCATCCAGGTGGGGCGCGAAATCCTCCACTTCATACCCCAGCATGGTGATCAGGCGCGGAGAAAAGAACACGGCGTTGGTCTGCATGTTCCAGTCCCACACGCCCTGATCCGCTCCCTCCAGCGCAAACTGCCAGCGCTGTTCGCTGACCCGCAGTTCTTCCACCAGACTGGCCTGAACCGCCAGTGCCCGCCAGGCCAGCCAGAACACCAGCAGGGCGGTGACGACCACAAAGAACCAGCCCTTCCAGGTCTGCAGCAGGGTAATGGTGTGCCGGTTGTCGGCCAGGCCCAACACCACATGATCGCTCAGCGTGATCCAGAGCAGGCCGAACAAGGCATAAATGATGGCAATCAATGCACTCTGGCGAACCGGATTCACCCGCTGTCTTCCCCGAAAAATGATGGTATGGGCTCAGTATAGCCCCGCCCCTTGCAGACACGACATTGATCCCCATATTGAATGATTCATGTCCTGTTCTGACGGATTGCTGCTGTGCGCCGCCTGCCCCTGATCGTGCTGTACCTGTTTCTGTTCTCGCTGACGTTCCATGGATTCATCGGTTGGCGCCTGCTGCCGGACCTGCAGGCGCCCAGCGTAATTTCGTACGTTTTATGGGCATTGCTGGTACTGTCCGCCTGCTTGGTGCCCGCCGCACTGATCGGCAGCCGCAAGCCCCATTCCACCTTCACCGATGCCGTGGCCTGGGCCGGTTTCTTCTGCATGGGTCTGGTGTCGTCGCTGTTCGTGCTGACACTGCTGCGGGAACTGGGATTGCTGGCATTGTGGCTGGTGTCCCTGTCCGGCGTTGGGGTGCCAGACACAACCGGCATTGCCAGGTGGTCCAGCCTGCTGGTGCTGATTGGTTCCGCGATTGTCACCCTGATCGGCTTTTTCAATGCACGGCGCGCACCGGCGGTGGTGCAGGTGGACGTTCCCATCGACAATCTGCCGCCGGAACTGGAAGGCTTCACCATCGCCCAGATTTCCGACATTCATGTGGGCCCCACCATCCGCGAACCCTGGCTGGAAGCGATTGTGCGGCAGGTGAATGCGCTGCAGGCCGACATGATCGCCCTCACCGGCGATCTGGTGGACGGCCGGGTGAAAGCGCTGGCGCCCCACGTGGAGCCGCTGCGGGCACTGGCAGCGCGGCACGGTACTTTTTTTGTTACCGGCAATCACGAATATTATTCCGGCGCCCACCAGTGGATCGAGCATCTGCGCACGCTGGGATTGAAGGTATTGCTGAATGAACACGTGGCGCTGGAGCATGACGGCGCCACGTTGGTGGTGGCCGGGATCACCGATTTTTCCGCGCACCAGTTCGACGAAGCACACCGCAGCGACCCCCTCGCGGCCGTGGCGAATGCACCGGCTCACGCCCAGGCCCGCATTCTGCTGGCGCACCAGCCGCGCAGTATTTTCAAAGCCGTGGGCGCCGGTTATGACCTGCAACTGTCTGGCCACACCCACGGCGGACAGTTCATGCCCTGGAACTGGTTCGTACCCATGCAGCAGCCGTTTACGGCGGGATTGCACCGGCATGAATCACTGTGGATCTATATCAGCCGCGGCACCGGTTACTGGGGTCCGCCAAAGCGGTTCGGTGCGCCGGCAGAAATCACGCACTTGCGACTGGTACGCGCAAACAGCGGAGAGAGTTGATCCGGCGTATCGCATTGGCTGTTCCTGCGTAGCGCTGCCGTGCCATCCGGTTTCCGGGAAATATTTATTCGCGAATCAGGATTGTGTTTTCCGGCGCAGGCCGCTTTTCGACAACAGCGCCAATGATCGCTGCCGGAATCTGCACCGCATGCAATTGCTCCAGACAGTGTTGCGCCTGCTGCGCTGGCACCGCCGCCAACAGTCCGCCACTGGTTTGCGGATCGAACAGCAGCACGTAACGCGGATCGTCCGCAGCGATAGTCTGCAACGACACGCGATGACGGGCACGCTGGTTGGCCGGTGACAAGGTGCTGCGATAACCGCGCGCAATGCAATCCAACGCACCGTTCATCGCAGGCACCTGCGCCAGATTCAGTTCGGCACCCACACCGGACGCATCCAGCATTTCCAGCAAATGACCCAGCAGACCAAAACCGGTGACATCGGTGAGCGCGTGCGCGTGATGGGATGCCAGCACTTCTGCCGCCGTGGCGTTGGATTGCAGCAGAAGTTGCAGCGCCGCATCAATCCAGTCCGCCCGCGCCGCGCCGCGCATGAACGCCGCGAACAACGCACCGCTGCCCAGGGGTTTGGTCAACAACAGAACATCTCCTGGGCGCGCGCCACCCTTGCGCAGAATTTTTTCCCGCTGCGCAAGGCCATTCACCGTCAATCCCAGTTGCAGCGTTTCCGCTTCCAGCGTGTGACCGCCCAGCAGTTCCGCACCAGCCTGCTGCAATTCCTGGCGCACGCCCTGCAACAGCTGCTGCATATCGCGAATCTGCAAACGCTCGCTTAATAGCGGCAGTTGCACTTGCAGTTGCGCGCTATGGGGCTGCGCATGCATGGCGTAAAGATCCGACAGCGCATGCAGTGTGGTGATGCGGGCGAACAACCAGGGATCGTCCAGCAGCGGCTTGAGCACATCGACGCTTTGCACCAGCAACGGCGCAGCAGGATCGGCAGAAACGTCGATCAGCGCGGCATCATCGCGGACTGGCACCGGGCAGCGATTCTGATCAGGCGTGTCGTTCAATGTGGCCAGCGCCTGCTGCAATACATCGGCGCCCACCTTGCCGCCGCAGCCACCACAACGCATCGCCGGTGGCTCCAGCGACACACCATCCTGCTGTTGCGGCGGCGGCAGCACCGGCAGCTGTTGCAGCATGCGCATGAAGCGACGGTCGATGCGGTCCTTCCAGCGCCATACCCAGGGGCCGGCCATGCTGAAAGGGCCGCGTGCACCCACGGCATCGCGATCGCCGGTCGCCAGCAGACTCAGGAACTGGCGCTGTGGACGATAATGCTGCAACGGCAAATCCGCAAAACTGCGGCGCAGATTTTCAAACAGCACTGGCGCCTGCCGCACGGCATAAACACCGGCACGGGGCAGCGCGATATTGTCCAGCCAGGCACAATCGCCGGCGGCAAAAATATCCGGGTGAGAAACCGATTGCAGCGTGTCGTGCACGCGCACAAAACCATTTTCCTGCACGGCCAGACCACTGGCGGCAGGCCAGTCCGCCGCCCGCGCCTGGGTACACCAGAAGATCGCGTCGGCAGGAAGAAATTGCCCGGCGCGGCCTTGCACACCGTCGGACCGGACTTCCGCCACCTCGAACTGCGTGTGCACCTGGATACCATGCTGCTGCAGCCGGGGCTGCAACCAGTGCAACATCAATGGCGGATAGCCCGGCAGCAACCGCTCACCCCGCGTCACCAGTTGCACGCGATGGGGCTGCGCAGACTCACGCAACCGCTGCGACATGGCCAGCGCCAGCTCCACACTGCCGGCACCGCCGCCCACCACCAGAATCGTTTTACCCGCTTCTGCCTGCAGCAACTGATCGCGTACCTGCAACCAGCGCGGCCAGAACGATGCTATGGGTTTGACGGGAATGACATGCTGCGCGCCCTTCACATCCAGATCCGGCGTGGCACCGGTATTGAGAGAGAGCCTGTCATACGCCAGCGGTGGCCGTCCCTGCAGCTGCACCTGCTTCATGACGGGATCAATTCCCGTGACCTGCGCGTGAATGAAGCGGACACCAGCGTGACGGCACAGATTGCGCAGATCGATATGCACTTCGTCGCGCTGATAATGGCCCGCCACCAATCCTGGCAGCATGCCGGAATAAGGGCTGTCGCTGGCCTCCGACACCAGCGTGACACGCACGCCCGGCAACGGCTGCATGGCGTGGCGCAGCAGCACCAGCACGTGGGCATGGCCGCCGCCCAGCAGGATCAGATCGTGATTCCAATGTTGAATGACCGCTTGCATGACAGATTGATCCTGTGGCTCGCGCCTTTGATATTTTCTTGACTCTGGATTGACGCAATATTGATTGCCGCTATGACAGACTTCCCCATTGACCATCTGGTGGTATGTCGGAATAACTCTCCATGACGGTGAACAACCCGAACCTATCAACAACAGCTTCGCAGAGATTGCGTACGATCCCGGGCAAGCTGCGACGGCCTTCGGCCCTCACATTGGGCATTATCGTTTCCTGCTATTTTCTTGCCTTCTTCAACCAGCACTTTTTTACGGCCATCGGCCAGGCCCATGGCACTGGCGGCATCCACCACCAGCTGTTCATGGTGTCCGCTGGTTTGCTCGCAGCCGTGATGATCAACCTGTTCGTAACCTTGCCCAGCTTCCGCTACCTGTTCAAAACCTGGTTGATCCTGCTCCTGCTGACCGGCGCGCTGGCAGAGTACTTCCTCAATAACCAAGGCATCATCATCAACCGGGACATGATACAGAACATTATGCAAGCGGACTGTCCCGAAGCAAGCAAATGGCTGAACATCCCATTGATGCTGCACGTGCTTTGCTGGGGAGGAATACCTGCACTGGCGGTTGCGTGTCTGCAAATCCGGTATAAGCCGATGCTGCATGCGCTGGCCGGAATGCTGGTCATGGTACTGATATCAACCCTGGTCATCGCCCTCACCGCGCTGGCCTTTTATCAGGACTACGCCTCTGTTTTCCGCGCCAACCGCAGCATCCGGGGCATGATCGTGCCCGTGGGTTACGTCTATTCGCTCTACTCTTACGAACGCCACCAGCTCAGAACAGGCAGGGCAAATCCGGCTATCTTCAGCCTGGATTCACACGCAGGCCCGCGCTGGGCAAACGCGTCCGCACGCAAGGTAGTCACACTCCTGGTCATTGGGGAAACTGCACGCGCCGACCACTTTTCACTGAATGGCTATGCGAGGCGGACCAATCCGCAACTGGAACAGGAAAACATCATCAACTTTTCCCGCGTGAAGGCCTGTGACACCTCCACCGCAAGCAGCCTGCGGTGCATGTTTTCCCGCCCGGTTGACAACCACGCCAACGCAAATGGCGACAGGCACAGCGAGAACCTTCTGGATGTAATCCTCCATGCCGGATTCAGCGTGCTGTGGCGCGACAACAACACCGGCTGCAAGGGGCTCTGCGACCGGGTGCCCTATGAAGATATGTCAGTCCGGCGTGATCCGGCACTGTGCACCGATAAAACATGCTTCGACATGATTCTGCTGCAGGGCCTGCAACGGGAAATCGAACGGCAGGGAAGCCGGTCACTGATCGTATTGCACCAGAATGGCAGCCATGGCCCCGCCTATTTTCAACAGGTGCCAGACCCATTCCTGCAGTTCACGCCTTACTGTCGCACGGGCCAGTTGCCGCAGTGCAGCCAGACGGAGATCGTGAATGCGTATGACAGCACGATCCTTTACACGGACTACGTCCTGGCCAACAGCATCCGGTTCCTGCGCCAGCATACTAGCGAGTACGATTCCACACTGGTGTATGTCTCTGACCACGGTGAATCGCTGGGCGAGCACAATCTTTATTTGCATGGCATTCCCAATTTGGTTGCACCTGAACAACAGACGCACATTCCCTTTCTGCTGTGGATGTCCGACGGATTCGCCGCTCGCTTCGACATCGACCGCACCTGCATCAAGGCACGATCATCAACACCTTACTCCCACGACAACCTGTTCGACACGCTGCTGGGTTTGCTCAATATCGAAACCGGGCTGTACCGCCCTGCCACCGACATCCTGGCCGGATGTGTGGGGCCGGTTGCGTCCGGTGCAACACCGGACTGACGGGGCCGCCGCCATGTATACTTGTTTTCATCATGACCAATGGAACACCCGTACAATGGAATCCACCAAAATTCGGGTCCTCTTTGTCGAGGATCACAAGGCACTGATGGACAATCTGGCGGAATATTTCAGCGCCGATGCCTGGGAAACGGATTTCGCCCGCGACGGGCTGACCGCGCTGCATCTCCTGGCCAATCACGCCTACGATGTGATTGTGCTCGACATAATGCTGCCGGGCGTAAATGGCATCACCATCTGTCAACGCATCCGCAAGGATCTGAATTCGCAGGTGCCCGTCATACTGCTGACCGCACTGGATTCCATCGACGACAAGATCAAGGGCTTTGGCGTGGGTGCCACCGATTACCTGACCAAACCATTCGACATGCGGGAACTGGAGATGCGCATCCGGGCCGCCTGCCGTCACCGCCAGCCGTCACAGGACGCACTCAGGGCGGGCAACCTTGCGTACTATCCGGGTACCCTGAAAGTTGTTGCAGACAAAGGTGCCAGCGTCACTCTGTCCGGCCTGAGCGCCACGCTGTTCGAGGTGCTGATAAGGGCCTATCCGAATTTCGTGACCTACGAGGACATCAGCAATCGGCTGTGGGGGATCGACACGGTGGATGAACACACGATCCGCACCCACATCTACATGCTGCGCAAACAACTCAAGCAGGCACTGGGCCAACCGCTGATCAAAGCCCTGTATGGGCGCGGCTATCAACTGGATTCGACACAGGTGTAACCCATGGCGCGGTCCATCGCCCAGCGAACTTTCCGGCTGTTTTTTTTCGTCAATCTGCTGTTCCTGACCACCACACTCATGTTCGCCTGGTGGGCGCTGGAGGATCTTGAGGAAACCATGCTGCAGTCCGACCGGGAGGTAGAGCTGGACTACTTCAGGGAGAACGGCGACAAAAGCACCCCCCAGCGCACGATCACCGCACAACTGGTGAGCGCGTTCGTGCCAACCGGGTTGGACGAAGCCGATTACCTGCCCGTGGTTTTTCGCGGTTTGCCGGTACCCTTCCAGGGTGAAATCGAATTTCTGGGCAAGGAATATTTCGTGGTGACCCAGGACTTTGAAGACGGCAATTACTACCTGGCCAAGGATCTGCAGCTGTTCGAGGAACGGGAAGATACGCTGGTCCTGTACGTACTGACGCTGGCACTGCTGATCTGCGTTGCCTGCTTCGTGCTGGCCAGCATTTTCAGCAAGCGTATTTCCGCGCCAGTGCGCAAGTTCGCCCGCGCCATAACACAGCTGGATGAGCAAGACATCAACAGCAGGCTGCAGGATAACTTTGTCGATGCAGAACTCAATGAAGTGGCCACCGCGGTCAATCTCTATCTGGACCGGATAGAGTCCAGCATGCAGCGCGAAAAGACCATGATCAATCTGGCCTCACATGAATTGCGCACGCCGGTTTCCGTCATTCTGGGTGCAGCCCGCATCATCGAAAGCCGGCAGCGGGTGGGCGCGGATGACGCCAAAACCTTGCAGCGGATTATCCAGGCGGCGGAAGAAATGTCAGCCAATATCAGGACACTGCTGGCGCTGATGCGACAGGGTAACGAGGATATGCAACTGGAAAATTTTTCCCTGGGTGAACTGCTTGAGCAGTTGTGTCAGAGCTACACCATGGAAAACCCCGCCAACGCGACACGACTACATTTCTCCCGTCCTGAACAGGATGTTCGGCTCGCCGCTGACAAGGCCCTGGTCCGCATGCTTCTGCACAATCTGATCAGCAACGCACTCAGCCACACGGAAGGCAGCGTCACGATTTCCCTGCACCCGTCGCACATCGACGTCCGGGATCAGGGCGGCGGAGCAGACATACCGCTGACACAGCCATCGCAGGATCCGAAACTGGCGTCCGGGCTGGGACTGTATATCGTGAATCTGGCGTGTCAGAAGCTGGGCTGGCGTGTGGAAGTAACACCGTCCTCCGCTGGCACCTGCATTCGGGTCACCTTTCTTGCCGCTAGCCCTGATCCGGAATAGCCGCCCGCCGGTCATTGTCGTGTACCGCAACCGGGCTGGCAGCAGGAATCGCGAGCAACACATAACCACGGCTTTCATACACCGGCTGTATAGACCGCGAGGCATTTCCGAGCGCTGCACCCACAGCAGCAAGTTTCCGCTTCGGGATGGCCAGGTAAACCGGGCGAGGCTCCGCCGCCAGCAGCGATAGAACCTGTTCCGCGTCAACCAGACCCGCCTGCCCGCGCGAATAATAGCGGGCCGAGAATGGCCTCTGTCCGGCGAAAATGAGCGTCGCATCGGCGTCCTGACGCTGTACAAATTCCACCAGCGCTTTTTCCGATTTGAGCAGGGAGGGATTCAGATTCGCCGCCAGCACCAGCACACACAGCCCCACGGGAAGCAAGCCAGCGCTCCAGCCTGCGGCGCGAATGCCGCTGCGCACCGGTGCCTGCGGCTGTATCAGTACAGCCAGCAATATGGCCATCGCGGGCAACGCCGGCAGCACGTAGGTCCACAGGATATTGCCTGCCAGCGTGAAGAACGCGGGCGCCACCAGACTCCAGCCCAGCAGAAAGACCAGACGCTGATCGCGCAGGATGACCGGCAACCAGGTCATGTCGCGCTGCCGCAGCAGGCGTTGTGCAATCAGCGCCAGCCCGATCAGGGACCAGGGGCTGGCCGAGAGCAGCCAGTAAATCCAGATGGTTCCATGCGCGCGCTCGTGGGCAGAACCGTACAGATCACCCGCCCAGCCCGGATCAACAAACCGCAGAAAATGTTCGCCCACCAGAAAATAATGCAGAAAGCCTGGCGTTTTCAGCTCGGCCGCCACATACCATGGCAACGTGATTAGCAGTAACAGCGAGCTGCCGCTCAGCCAGGGCAGCGACCGCAATGACGTGCGCGCCTCTGCATGCAACAGATACCAGGGCAACAGCGGACCCACCACCAGAACCAGCGCCAGCGGACCTTTCGCCAGCAGCCCGATGGCAACGCCCAGAAAAAATCCGTAACGCCAGTACCAGCGCGGTTCGCGTGCCGCCAGCGCCACTGCGGTCATCGCCCAGGTGGTGCCCAGTGTCAGAAACGGGTCCATCAACACAGCGCCAGCCACTATATATGTCAGCGCCATCGAACCGTAAACAAGCGCAGCCCAGCGTGCAACGCGTTGGCCAAACCAGGCTTGCGCCAGTGCATGCACCAGCCCCAGAACACCCAGCGTAGCCAGCCATGACGGCAGCCGCACCGCGAAATCCGACAGGCCCAGCAAACTGACCGAAGCAGCTTCACTCCAGAAGGCCAGCGGCGGCTTGCCCCAGAACGGCAATCCCGGTTCAAACCAGGGCGTGATCCAGTCACCGCTTTCCGCCATCACCCGTGCGATTTCCGCGTAGCGCGGTTCCGACGTATCTGCCAGTGGCAACCAGACCATGCCTATCAGGCGCGACGCCAGCATCAGCAACAGTAGCCACAACAATGTATCAACGCGTCGCAACATGTCTGTCCGCCCGTTCGGTTTTAACAGTGGCCACCGCTGTCGATGCCGTCACATCCTGCACCAGATAAACCGGGCGCTGTTTCACCTCGACATAAATCTTGCCGACGTATTCGCCGACCAGTCCCACCGTCAGCAACTGCACGCCCCCAAGAAAAGTCACGATAGCAATCAGCGACGGATAGCCCGGCACCGGATCGCCCAGCAGCAACGCCTTGGCCACAATCCACAAGCCAAACAACGTGCCCCAGGCGGATGCGAGCACACCTACCAATGTTGTCCAGCGCAACGGCGCTGTGGAAAAGGAAGTGATGCCTTCGAAGGCCAGCCCCAGCAGGGCAGTGAAATTCCATTTGGTATTGCCGGCAGCGCGGGAGTCGCGATCATACAGAAGCACCTGGGTCGGCATGCCGATCCACGCAAACAATCCTTTCATGTAGCGATTGCGCTCGGGCAGCTGGTTCAGAGCATCCACCGCGCGCCGGCTCATCAGGCGAAAATCGCCGGTGTCGTGCGGAATATCGAACCGGCTGAGACGATTCAGCAAGCGGTAGTACAGGCTGGCACTGGTGCGCTTGAACCAGGTTTCACCGGCCCGGGAACGACGGCGCATGCAGACGACGTCGGCGCCCTTCTTCCAGGCGGCCACCATGTCGGGAATCAGTTCCGGCGGGTCCTGCAGATCTGCATCCAGCAAGATCACCGCGTCACCGGCCGCATGTTCAAAGCCGGCGGTTACGGCGGCTTCCTTGCCGAAATTGCGACTGAGCGCGATCACTTTTACGGTTGGAACTGAAAGTGCAAACAGGCGCAGGAAATCGGCGCTGCCATCCTTGCTGCCATCATCCACGAACAGGATTTCGTGCTGCATCTGCAACCGGCCAAGCGCCTGCTGCAGGCGCTCGCAGAACAGCGGCAGCACTTCGCGTTCGTTGTACACGGGCACCACCACCGACAGCAGTTCAGCAGCGCTCCGGGTGAATTCAGGTAGCCAAAGGTGACTGGGAGCATTCATGAAACACAACCCTCTTGTAGAGAATGTAGTTCAGCAGGGCGACAATCCCTGTCGTCAGCACTTGTGCGATTGCAGTATTCAGATCCAGCAGCAGGTGCAGGCCGGCAAACAGGCCCAGATTGGCCAGCCAGCCCAGCGCAGCCACCAGGAAGTAGACGGGAACGGCTTTGGCATGATCGGTGCGGGCGCGGAAAGTGAAGTGGTACTGCAACAGGTAGTTCAGGCAGGCCCCGGCAATGGCACCCAATGCAGTGGCCATAACCGCCGGAACCTGCACGGCAATCAACGCACTCATCAGCAGCCAGTGCAGCACTGTCGCCATGCCGCCACTCAGCAGAAAGCGGGCGGGTTGCAACCAGAAATGTCGGGAATGTAACGCGGGCAATCACTGCTCCTGTTTCGAGTACAGGGGCAGCTTAGCGGCAGGGGCAACAAGAAAGGCTCAATCAATAGTCAAGAGATTATAAAGCGCCCAGACGGGCAGACGTTACAAACTCTCCGGCTGACTGGACAAATGCAGACGCCGCCGCAGGGTACGCGCCAGCATGTCCACGCTCATGTTCAGCAACGCAGTGACCAGCAGCAACAGCATGGCGCGATCAAAGCGGAATTCGGTAAAGGCGGAATCGATAAAGAATCCCAGCGTGGGAATTCCCAGGATGCCGAGCATGGCAGTTTCCCGCATCAGGATTTCAAACCGGTACAGGGTGAACGCGAGGAAAGTGCGATAGATGCGCGGCAGCACCTCGAACAGATAGCGGTTCAGCCCTGTCACTGCATCGTCGCGCAGCTGCAGGCTGTCGCTGTAATGTCCCACCAGATGCGCAATGATGGCGCCGTTGTGCAGCGACAGCGCCACCACCGCCGGCAGCATGCTCGGCCCCCACAGCAGCAGGCCGACAAATGCCAGCAGGTATTCCGGCGCGGAACGCATCAGCACCAGAAAAAAATGGCCGCCGGCGCGCGTCACCGGCCGGCCGAACAGATGGGAAATCGCGGGGAAGGTCAACAGCGTCACCAGACCGGTACCGATCAGCGCCAGCAATGCCAGCACCAGCGTGTTACCCAATCCCGGCGCAATCTGACTGCTCCACAAGGCGTGCAGCCACCGCCACAGCCCTTCACCGTTCCAGCCCTGTCGCAGCGGCGCCGGCACTATATCCTCGCTGAAAAAACGCCACACCAGCGCACCATTGAACTGCGCCACTGGCGGCAACCACACCAGCACGGCCAACAGATACAGCGGCAGCAATTTCGCGCGCATCCAGCCGTGCAGCGTGACGATCACCAGCACCAGTGCGTAAAACAACGCGGCGGCTTCGCTGTACTGCCCCTGCTTGAGCGCGGTTTCCAGATGGAATCCCACTGTGGGCAGACCAATGAAACCCAGTACGGCGGAGGAACGGATGCCGCACTCCAGCCGGTAGCGCGTGTAGGTCACCATGTGCGCAAAACACTGCGGCAACTCGGTGAAGAAAAAGGCCGATAGCGCACCGGTGCCAACGGGCAATGCCTGACGCGCGGACGGGTCCACTTCTTCGAACAACTCACCGTAAATTTTGGCGAAAGTGCCGGCGTAGGGAATCGCTATCGCCAGCACGCCCGCCGCCGGCGACAGCCCTGCCAGTTGAATGAACAGCAAGGCCCAGAACAATTCATGAATCGCGCGGATGAAAGCGGCAAAACGGCGCACCGCAGCACGGCGATAACCCAGCGCCAGTAAAAATCCGCCCACCGCGCCCAGCGCCACACCCTGCAGCGCAAACGCCAGCGTGTTGGCCAGTGCTTCCAGCAGGGTGAGCGGATTATCGAACGACGGCGTCAGCAATCCCCAACCGAGACGCGCCAACTCCTGCCAGGGATCGCGGGTGGAAATACTCAAATCCGCCCACGGCAGACACAGCAGCGCCACCAGCACGAACAGCGCACTGGTGCGCACCATGGCCGTGGCGGAACTGTCGCGGACGGGAATCAGGGGGAAAGAGGAGGACTGCATGGTGTCACGCGTGCGCGTACAGGCGCAGCAATTCCGCCGGATCGCACGCACTGGCCGGCTGGTCCAGCGCGATCCTGCCACCCTGCAAGCCAATGACGCGGTTGCAATAGCGCAACGCCAGCGCCACATCGTGCAGCGCAATCACCATAGTTTCGTGGCGCGCGCAGATCAGTTGCAACAACTGGTCGGCCTGCACTTCATCCACCGCCGACACCGGTTCGTCGCCGAGAAAAACCGGCCGCTGCTGATACAGCGCGCGACCCAGGCTGGTGCGGCTCTGCTGGCCGCCGGACAGTTTGTCCACCGACGTGAACAATTTTTCCTGCAAACCCAGCTGCTGTGCCAGCGCCGCAATTTCATCACGGGGCTGCGCCAGCGGATGCACCAGATTCAGCAGATTGTAGAAAAACGAATGGCGATCCAGCCGCCCCATGTAAATGTTGTGAAACACCGACAGCATCGGCACCAGACCGGTATTCTGCGGACACCAGGCCACATCCGCCGGACGCAGCGAACGCAACTGGCGCAGCAGCGTGGTCTTGCCCGCGCCGGATTCACCCAGCAGCGCCACCTTCTCACCGGTAGCAATGCTGAGCTGACAACCGCGCAACACAGCGCGGCTGCCATAACCGATGACGGCCTCGTCCAGATGAAACAGCACGGGAGATGTCATCGCGCCGGACATCACATGATTTCGTCCATGATGCCCAGTTCGATCGCAGTCTTTTCAATCGGTGCGTAGTCGCTGTTCTGCGCGGGCACGAAACCGGTGCGCGGGAACGCCTGCAGCAATTGCGGATCTTTCATGTCCAGCAGCGCTTGCTGCACTTTCTGCTTGAAGCCCTTGCCCCAGGCGGCATCCACGTCGCCGCGAATGGTCCACTGGTAATCGGGATAGGTGGGCGAGGTCCAGATCACGCTGACTTTCGACGTGTCCACACTGCCCTGCTTCACCGCGTCATCCCACACGGTGTAATTCAGCACGCCAACATCATAGGCACCGGATTCCACCAGCGTCATGGTGCGCGAGTGATCGCCGGAAAAGCCGACGCGGGAAAAAATCGCGTCCGGTGCTTTCTTGAAGTGATCGCGAATGAAAAATTCCGGCATCAACCGGCCGGAAGTGGAACCCTTCGAGCCGAATGTAAAACTCTTGCCGGCAATGGCAGCGGGAAATTCCGCGCTGTTTTTCAGACCAGTGCTGGCGTGGGCGATGAAATAGGTTTTGAACGCGGTGTCCTCGGCACCCTGGGCGATGGCTTCGCTGCCCGGCACCAGATTGCGCGCCTGCACGCCGGTGAGTCCGCCGAACCAGGCCAGCTGCACCTGATTGTTGCGGAACGCGGCTACCGCAGCAGGGTAACTTTTCACAGGGATGTATTTCACTTCCGCGCCCACCTGCTTCGACAGGTAGTCGGCAATGCGGCCGAAGCGCTCGGTGAGTTTGGATTCGTCCTGATCGGGGATGGCGGTGAAGGTAAAGGTCTGGGCGGAAGCAAGGCTGGATACAACAGTCAGTGTGGCGGCAAGCACTGCACGGCGCGCAGCCGCAATCCGTTTTCGAATCGACATTGGCAATCTCCGGTAAATGTAATGTGGTATGACTTCAGGAATGGTGCTGGCGCATCGCCTGCAGCAGCAGGTCCGCCTCTCCGCGCGCCAGGATGGTCCCACTGCGGCGCGACAGCTGGTAATCGTACATGGGATCGTAATACTCCACCAGCAAGCGGCGAATGCCCGGGCGGAAGCCGGCGGTATCACCCGTCGCTTCAAACAGTTGCAGCGCCTGCTGCCAGTCTTCACGCAACTGCTGGTGCCGCTCGCCACCCAAACGGGAGCGAATGCGATCCAGGTTGTGCAGCACGAATTCCGCGAAACGCTCCGCCGCCTGCTCGCCATAGGCAACATCATAGGCCGCACGCTGGGCCTGGATGTAATCGCGCACCACCCGCTCCTCGCGCTGTTCCAGTGGCGCCTCCAGTACAATCAATGGCGCCGCTTTCATTGCTTCCTGCAACACCGGCGGCAGGGCAACGCGCCCGATCAGTCGGCTTTCATCCTCCAGAAACAGGGGCTGCTGCGGGTGCCGGTGTGCATGCTTGAGCAGTTGTACCGCCAGGGCATTTTCAAAACCGATCTGTGGCGGCTGCAGCGAAGTGGTGTAGCCAAAGGTAGAGCCGCGATGACAGGCCAACCCCTCCAGATCCACTGCGTGCCCGATCTGCTGCAGCAGGTCCGTCTTGCCGGTGCCAGTACGGCCGGAAACCAGAATCAGCGGCTGCACTGCGCAACGCTGCTCCAGGGTGTCCAGCAGGAAACGGCGCAGGGCTTTGTAGCCGCCCTGTACAAGGGGAACGGTGACACCGCTGTCATGCAGCCATTGCTGGGTGGTGCGCGAACGCAGGCCGCCGCGAAAACAGTACAGCACGCCATCCGGATGGGCCTGCGCGAACGCCTGCCAGTCAGCAATACGCTGCGCGCGGATCTCCGGCGTGGCCAGCCGGTTGCCCAGTGCAATGGCGGCGTCCTGCCCCGCGTTCTTGTACTCGATGCCGATCAGCTCGCGCTGGCGGTCATCCAGCAGTGGCACATTCACCGCACAGGGAAACGCGCCCTGGCCGAATTCAACCGGCGCCCGCACGTCCATCATGGGCACGTCATGCAGGAACAGGTGCTGGTAGTCGGCAGTCGAGGGCAAAACGGGCATGCAGGAATCCTTGGTAAAACACGGCCACAAACTGCTGAAAGTCTGGCCGTTTTCAGGTGGCGCACAGGGTAAACCACGGCTCGCGGCGGTTCAACTATACTGATTTTTGATACTTCAAAATCAGATCAGAACACCCCATGCCACGGAACTCGAGCTTGTCGTTTGGAGAACGTTCCCGTTTGCTGGCCGATACTTATGTTGCCTTGTCCAAGGATGAACAGATCTGGGGAGGGAAACTGACGAACGGCTTGCGCCGTATTGTGCACGCCTGCGCCAACGCCCTGGGCGTGCACCGCGCCAGCATCTGGCAACTGGAATCCGACTACTCCCGCATGGCCTGCCTGACCCTGTATCGCGAGGACACCGATCAGTACGAACAGGGCATGGAACTGGAAGCCCGCAGCTTTCCCCGCTATTTCGCTGCCCTGGCCAACAACCGCGTGATTGCCGCCGCCGACGCGCAAAACGATCCGCGCACCCGTGAATTCGCCGACATCTATCTGAAGCCGCTCAACATCATCTCGCTGCTGGACGGCACCGTGCGCAGTGAAGGCAAAACCCGCGGCGTGCTCTGTCTGGAGGAAACCGGCAACGCCCGCCTGTGGACCCGCGAGGAACAGGAATTCATTGCGTCGGTGTCCGATCTGGTGTCGCAACTGATGCTGCTCAACACGTTGCGGGAAAGCGAAACCCGCTACCGGGCCCTGTTCGACGGCTCTGTCGATGGCGTATTCGTACTGCGCAACGGCATTTTCATCGAATGTAATCAGGCAGCCCTGAAGCTGTTCGGCTGCACCCGCGATCAGTTGCTGGGCCAACCCCCGGCGCGCTTTTCACCGCCCGCACAGCCCGACGGCGCTGCATCGTCGACCAAGGCCCAGCGCAAGATCGAAGCCGCCATTCAGGGCGTGCCGCAGAATTTCGAATGGCGCCACTGCTGCTTTGACGGCACACCGTTCGAAGCCGAAGTGAATCTCAATCTGGTCATGCTGGAAGGCAACCCCTGCCTGATGGCCACGGTACGCAACATCGACGACCGCAAGCTGGCGGAAGACGCGTTGCTGCAATCACGCCTGCAGCTGGAATACCGCGCCAATCACGACTCCCTCACCGGATTGCCCAACCGCGATTACCTGCATGAGCAGGCCGCTCACGCCATCCTGAATGCAGCCGCCCAAAAACATCATCTGGCGTTTCTGCTGATGGACCTGAACCGGTTCAAGGAAGTGAACGACACGCTGGGCCACAGCATCGGCGATCATCTGCTGAAACTGCTGGCAGCGCGTCTGCTGGCGGTGCTGCAACCGCTGGGCGCCATGCCCTACCGGCTGGGCGGCGACGAATTTGCCGTGATGACAAACCTGCTGAATTCAGAGCAGGAAGCATTCGATGTCGCCACACGGGTAAGCGAGTGTCTGCGCCATCCCATCAGCGTGGAAGGCATCAGCCTGGAGCTGGGTGCCAGCATCGGCATTTCGCTGTTTCCCCAGCACGGCAGCGACAGCCACCAGATGCTGCGCTGCGCCGACGTGGCCATGTACTACGCCAAAACCCACGGCACCGGCATTGCGCTCTATACCAGCACCCAGGATTCCAACAGCCCGCGCCGCCTCACCATGATGGCGGAACTGGGCACCGCGATCCGCGAGAATCAGCTGGTGCTGCACTACCAGCCGCGCATCGACCTGCACACCGGCGCCTGCACCGGCTGCGAAGCGCTGTTGCGCTGGCAGCATCCCAAACACGGCATGATTCCACCGGGCGATTTCATTCCCGCCGCCGAAATGAGCGATATCATCCATCCCCTCAGTCAATGGGTGTTGCGCAACGCGCTGGAACAGATCAAGTGCTGGCTGGACGAAGGGCTCAGCTTACCTGTGGCGGTGAACCTGTCGGCACGCAACCTGGCCGATTGTGAATGTCCCGACAAGATCGCACGGTTGCTGGAAACCTGCGCGGTGCCACCGCACCTGCTGGAAATCGAGATTACGGAAAGTGCACTGATCAGCGATCCCGAGCGCGCGATGCAGGTGGTGGATCGCATCCACCAGCTCGGCATTCCGCTGGCCATTGACGATTTCGGTACCGGCTATTCCTCGCTGAGCTACCTGAAGCGCCTGCCCATCGACACGCTGAAGATTGACCGTACCTTCGTCAAGGACATGCGCGAGAACGAGGCCGACGCCGTGATCGTGCGCTCCACCATTGCCCTCGCCCACAGCTTTGGCCTCAAGGTGGTGGCCGAAGGCGTGGAAGACAGCGCCACCCTCGACGTGCTACGGCAACTGTCCTGCGATCAGGCGCAAGGCTTCGGCATTGCCCGCCCGCTACCGATCGCGGCTTTCACTGACTGGCTTCAGCAGCATTCCCGCCACTGAATAATCCGGCCGCCGCAGCACCCATTCGCGGAACTGTGTCAGTGGCATCGGCTTGCCCAGATAGAATCCCTGCACCCGATCGCATCCCAGCCGCTCGATCTGTTCCATCGTGGCCGCATCCTCCACGCCTTCCGCCACGGTCTGGATCTGCAGCGCCCGCGCCAGCTTCACGGTATTTTCCACGATACGGTAATCGCTGGTGCTGCGATTCATCTGGGCGATGAAACTGCGGTCGATTTTCAGTTCGTGAATTGGCAACCGGCTCAAATACGCCAGCGAGGAATAACCGGTGCCAAAATCATCCAGCGCAATGCAGCAGCCGGTGGACGCCAGTTGCTGCAAATTGTCGATCACGGTATCCATGTTTTCACTCACCGAGGTTTCGGTGACTTCCAGCACTACATCCGCCAGATTGATCTGGTACTGCGCCGCCTGGGTGGTGACGAAGCTGACAATGTCCGGCTCAACCAGATTCCGGATCGACAGGTTGATGCTGATGGAAATGTGCAGGCCCGTCTGATGAAATCCGCGCAACACCGCGAATGCACGTTCGATCACATAGCGGGTAAGCAGCCCGATCAAGCCCGCCTCTTCGGCAATTTCGATGAATTCCTTCGGCGCCACCACACCGAAACGCGGACTGTTCCAGCGCAGCAACACTTCCGCACCGGTGAGCGCCAGATCGCCGCACTGCAACTGCGGCTGCAGATACAGCTCCAGTTCCCGGTCACGGATCGCCTGGGACAGCGCACCGATCAGCGTCAGTCGGCGCCGGCCAAACGATTCGATTTCAGAACTGTAGATGGTCACCGGTTCCGCCGTGCGCAGGCCGAAGTCGCGCGCCGCGCTGGCGTGCTGCAGCAGCAGATCGGCGCGATCACCATGCTTGGGAAAACTGGCCATGCCGCAGACGATGGCCAGATTCAGGGAAATGCCGTCGATGTCGATAGCCTGGTCGTAAAACGACAGATAACGGCCCGCAAAATCCTGCAGTGATTCAAATGCTGCATCAATGGAACACAGCGCCACCAGCGCGCCGAATTCCGGCACCGCCACGCAGGACTGGGTGCATTTCTCAACCGGAATCACCCGGGCATCCTGCTCCATCGCCAGATTGAGATCCTCCACCACCGAGCAGAACAGCTCCTCCGCCAGCCGACGTCCCAGTGACGAGGAAATTTCCTTCATCTGCGGAAAGTAGAACAGCACCAGCGCGAAAGCATCGTGGCCACCCTGCTGCCGGATCAGCTCCTGCACCCGCCGCATCAGCAACGCATCGTTGGGACGCTGGGTCAACGCATCATGCAGCGCCTGTTCCAGTGCCAGCGACTGCACCTGTTTGATCTGCTGCTCGGCGTGATTCTTCTCCTCCAGCGCACTCAGCTTCTGCTGACGCTCCTCCTTGATGCGATGGGCCAGGGCGAATGACAGCAGCACCACTTCCAGCGCCGATCCCACCTGTACCGCATGATTGGAAAATTGCGACACCGGAATCAGCCCGAAAATATTGAGCAGATACAAAAACGATCCCAGCGCGAACATGGCCCAGGCCAATACGAAATAGCGCGCAATCACCGCGCCGGACACCAGCGCATTCAGACCGGCGGCAATGATCAGCGCCACACTCACCACCGCCAGCAACCCCGACAGTTGTGCGCCTTGCGCCGGCTGTATAAAGGCATAGGGCAGCAACGCCAGCGAAAGCGCCGCCGTGGCCTGCAGCAAAACGCGCAATCCGGGATGAATGCCACTGCTGTGCAGGAAAGACAGCGCAAACATGATCGCCCAGAACGACGTCAGCCCCGCCGACACCGGCAGCAGATAATGCTTCCACACCGGCGAATTCCACACATGCAGCAGGCCGAAGCCCGAAATGCATAGCATCAGCAGCTGGATCGACACCAGGTAGAAAACATAATTCAGGTAGGCCACATCCCGCATCGACAGATACAGAAACAGGTTATACGCCATCAGCGCCAGCAGCACGCCAAAATACAAACCCCAATACAGGGTTTCCGTATTCTGCCGGCTTACCAGATAATCGCGGCTCCACAACTCCAGCGGAATCTGCAACGAAGTGCTGGAATTGACCCGCAGCACCAGTTCGATATCGCCATTCAGGCCATCCGGCAACGCAAAGTTGACGTGATGGGATTCCACCGGCCCGTGAGCCTGCGTATCGCCACCGGAATTGATCTGTATCATTAACGCAGGATCCTGCACCGGCCAGGCAAACAGACGGACATGCTCCAGCAGGGGATAGGGCACCACCAGATGCCACTGCGCACCGGCAGTATCCGGCAGGCGCAACCGCGCCTTCACCCAGATAGTCTCGTGGGTGAATCCAAAATTCAGTACGGTTCCCGCAACATTGGGCTGCCATCCGCTGTCTTCCAGCGCAGCCTCGAGAGTACGACTGCCTTCTGCATCAACCAGATAACTCAGATATGAATTCAAGGAATATCGTTCATAACCAGATTGCAGAATAACAGTGTTATCCGCCCTGACCGAGATCGTCCAACACAACATGACCGACACCAGCACAACAACCCATCGGCTCACGTTCTGTCTGTCAGCTCCCTCCGCCATAACCTTCCCATTTTTTTGACGAACGCGAAAAGTCGTCCAGACTCTTCCTTACCGATTTCATTATAGACGGAAAGTTGAATGAGCACCTTACATGGAGAGTACCGGCGTCACGCCCGCACCGGCATCAAGACCAATGTGTCCATAGATCTCAGCGTCGGCAACCTCGACACCAAAACACTGGACGTTTCGGAGCGCGGCATGGCCATCAAAAAACCGGCACGGCTTTCACTTGAAACGGGACAAACCGTCAACATCGTTTTCAACAGCATGACCGGCAAGAGCGTCCCAGCCAGGATCGTGCATGTGGGTGGCCGCCACATCGGGTTACAGCTGGAAGACATCCGCTTCAGCGAACAGGATATCGAAGGCATCATCCGTTCCGCGCCCTGGTGGCAGCGCCTGCTGGTGTCCACCCGCCGCCTGTTCTGGAAGCAGGCCCGCCGCAGCGCCGTACTGGTCATCAACAGCGTATTGCGCCAACTGGTGAAAGCGCTGGTACGTCCCACCTTCATATTTGCGGTGTATGGCAACGAACGCGATGTCAGCACCTATTACACCCCGCGCATCCTGAAAATGATTCCACCCCTGATCATTGGCGGCTTCATCCGCAACGGCAAGCGGCGCGGCCTGATGATCGGCTCCAAATTCCTGGAAAGCGAGCTGGCGCAGGATTCCATCAAGGTGCGCCAGTTCCTGCAGGATCTGGAAACTGAATTTCCCAACATCCAGAAAATCGCACTGGTAGGGCGCATGCCGAATTTCGTGATGAAGGCAGGCATTCCCATCGCGGCGCCTTACGTGGACGGATCGATGGGCACACGCTACATGATCTGGGATGTGGCACGACAGATGCGCGCACTGCCGGACCATCAGGGTGAAAACGGCATCGTGGTGCTGGGCGGTGCCGGCCGCATCGGTAACAAGGTGTGCGAGGATCTGGCGCGGGAGTTCGGCACGGTGATCGCGTTCGATCCGCGTTACGACCAGGAAGAAAAAATCAGCACGCCGGGCGGCATGATTCTGCGTACCGCGAAAGGCAGCCGGCTCTCGGATTTCAAACTGTTTATCGGGCTCACTCACCACGGCGATGTGATCCAGGAATTGCAGCCGTATCTTTCACCTGGCTCCCTGATCGCCGACGACACCCATCCCAGCATCAGTCCGCCGGTGCGGGCGCAACTGGCCACTTCCCATATCAAGGTGATGAAGATCGTATTGTCGCACGAGGAATTTTCCACCTGGCCACGCATGCCGGCCTGGAACAATCGCGACATTCCCGGCTGTCTGGTGGAGGCCCTGGTACTGCAGGAACAGGGTGACACCAATCTGGACGAACTGGACGCCTTCTGTCAGACCGCCGTGAAACTCGGCTTCAAGGGCAAGCTGGTGGCACCGCTGGAAGATTGATCTCTGATGTGTCGGCAAAGCGGCAGGGACCAGTTGAATCTGGACACGCCGTGAACCCATCCCTGGGGGCTGCCGCTTTGCCGACACTTTCCTTCAGCTCGCGTTTTCCGGCATCTGTGGCGCAATCACCAGCGCCACAGCCGCCTCCACCGACGGTGCAAACGCCAGCGTCCCCTCCTCCGGCTGCAGGCCGGCACGACTGAGCGTTTTCAGCGGCTGGAACTGCAGCTCGGCAAAAATCAGCTGCACCTTGCGCTGCCGACACTGGTGAATCAGCTTCTCCATCGCCGCCAGACCGCCCGCATCCAGCAACGGCACCGCCTCCATCACCACGATCAGCCCGCCGCGCTCATCCACCAGCTGTGAAATCTCACCAAACACCCGATCCGCTGCCGCGAAGAACAACGGCCCACTGATTTTCACTGCGCGCCAGCCCGGCGGCAGCGCGTGGGGAAACTGCTTGCGGTTTTCAGTCACGTCCACCACCTTGATCATGGCGGCAATATCCCGCATGAACAGCAACGCCGCCAGCACAATGCCCACGCCGATCGCAATCACCATGTCGAACAGCACTGTCAGCGACAAACAGATCAGCAGCACCAGCACGTCGCCGGCCGGCGCCTTGCGCAGCAACGCCACCACCTTGTGCGCCTCGCTCATGTTCCAGGCCACCATCAGCAGCAGCGCCGCCATCGACGCCATCGGCAGATACGCCAGCCACGGCGCCAGCAGCACCAAACCCAGCAGCACCACCAGCGAATGAATCATCGCCGACACCGGCGATTCCGCACCGGCTTTGACATTGGTGGCGGAACGGGCCAGCGCTGCTGTCGCAGTAAAGCCGCCAAAAAACGGCGCCACCAGATTGCCGATTCCCTGCCCCAGCAATTCACTGTTGGCACTGTGACGCTTGCCGGTCATGCCATCCAGCACCACCGCGCACAGCAGGGATTCAATCGCACCCAGCATCGCAATCGCCAGCGCCGCTGAGAACAGATCGCGCGCCGTATCGAAATTCCATTCCAGCGCGCCGCCCTGCGGTCCCGCCTGCAACCAGGGCCAGACCAGATCCGGCAGAATCGGCGGAATGCCACGCCCGGCGGAACCATCCGGCAGCAGGTAACTGAAGCGGCTGCCGATGGTCGCCACATCGTGCCCCATCTGCGCCAGCAGCAACGACGCGCCGACACCCAGCACGAGTGCCGGCAAATGGCCCGTGAAACGGGATTTCAGCCGTGGCCACAGGATCAACACCAGCAGCGTTGTCACCCCCACCAGCGCATCGGCCCAGCGCAGGTCCGGCATGGCCGATCCGAGCACCTGCAACTTGGCCAGGAAGGATTCCGGCATGTGGGCGATCTCCAGCCCGAAAAAATCCTTGATCTGCAGCGACACGATGACGATGGCAATGCCCGAGGTGAATCCCAGCGTCACCGATTCCGGAATGTATTCGATGTAGCGGCCCAGCCGCAGGAACGCCATCGCCAACAGAATCAGGCCGGACAACAGCGTCGCCACCATCAGGCCCGCCAGGCCGAACTTCAGCGCCACCGGATGCAGGATCACGATGAAGGCCGCGGTGGGCCCGGAAATGCTGAAGCGGGAACCGCCGCACAGCGCAATCACGAAACCCGCGACGATCGCCGTGTAAAGACCATATTGCGGCGCCACCCCCGTGGCAATTGCCAGCGCCATCGACAACGGAATCGCCACGATGCCAACCGTGATGCCCGCCAGCAGATCGCGGCTGAAGCGCGTCCTGGTGTAAGGCTCAGTCACGCAGGATTCGCGCAGGGCATTGGCAATGCGGAGAGAGAAGAGATGCTTGCGGGGCATGAAACGGCCTCTGGATACGGCAGGGAGCAACTGTCACCGAAGCATGGAACATGGCGCCAGTGCGGTCAACGGGATTGTCCGCACCAGTCAATGCACAATCGCCACCAGCGCCGCTATGATGCTGTCTTCGAAGCGCGTTGCGTTGGCGCTTTCCGTCCGTTGCACACGATTTTCATTTCCGACACCGGAGCATCACCATGGCCAGAACCCTGAACGAATGGTTTTCCCTGTACGGTGAAAGCCATCAGAACAAAACCAACAAACAGATTCATTTCGTCTGCGTGCCCGCCATCTACCTCAGCATTCTGGGCGTGCTCTTGTGGCTGCCAACGCCAGGCTTCCTGCCCTCTTTCATCAACTGGGCCACGTTGTCGCTACTGATCACACTGCCGTTTTACTGGAAGCTGGCACCCTCGATCATGGTGGGCATGGCGTTGTTTTCCGGGCTGTGCTTTGCATTGCTGGGTGCCTTTGACAGTGCGGGGCTTTCCGTGCTGTGGATTTCCATCGCCATCTTCGCAGTGGCCTGGGTTTTCCAGTTCATCGGCCACGCGGTGGAAGGCAAGAGGCCGTCCTTCTTCCAGGATCTGCAATTCCTGCTGGTGGGCCCGGCCTGGATTCTGGGCTTCCTGTACCGCAAGGCGGGCATTGCGTTGTCTTGAGTACTGACGATTGATGGGCACAAACGAAAACGCCGGTGACTGATTCCAGCACCGGCGTTTTTTATGGGATCTTGATTGGCTATCGTATTTGGCTACAGGCAGCGTCGTCCGCTTACTTCTCCACGAACGCCCGCTCGATCACATAGTGGCCCTGGTCACCGTGACGGGCTTCGTTGAAACCACGCGCATCCAGAATCGCCGTCAGATCCTTCAGCATGCTGGGGCTGCCGCACAGCATGAAGCGGTCCTGCTCCAGATCGAATGCCGGCAGGCCGATGTCGCTGAACAGCTTGCCGCTTTCCATCAGATCGGTCAGACGCCCCTGGTTGCGGAACGGTTCACGGGTCACGGTGGGGTAGTAAATCAGTTTTTCCCGCACCTGATCGCCGAAGAATTCATTGTTGGGCAGTTCTTCCGTGATCAGGCTGGTGTAGGCCAGTTCCGACACGTGGCGCACACCGTGGGTCAGGATCACCTTGTCGTACTGCTCATAGGTTTCCGGGTCCTTGATGATGCTCATGAACGGCGCCAGGCCGGTGCCGGTGCTCAGCAGGTACAGGTTGCGGCCGGGAATCAGGTGATCCAGCACCAGGGTGCCGGTGGGCTTGGTGCTGACGACGATCTCGTCTCCCACCTTCACATGTTGCAACTTCGAAGTCAGCGGACCGTTTTCCACCTTGATGCTGAAAAACTCCAGGTGTTCCTCATAGTTGGCGCTGGCGATGCTGTAGGCGCGCATCAGCGGGCGGCCCTTTTCCGGGTCTTCCAGACCGATCATGATGAAGTGGCCGTTCTTGAAGCGCAGCCCGGTATCGCGGGTGGTGGTGAAGCTGAACAGGGTGTCGTTCCAGTGGTGGACGCTGGTGACGCGCTCGCGAATCAGGTTGGACATGACGGCACTCCTTGAAGCGGAAAACAGGCCTTGAATTGCGCGCAGTATGCCGGCGGGCTATCCTATCGGTAAAATGGATTGTTTAAATAACCTTTATCGATATTACAGATATGCACTATACCCTGCGCCAACTCCAGGTTTTCCTCGCCACCGCCCACCACGAGAACATCTCGCGGGCGGCCCAGAGCCTGTCCATGTCCCAGTCCGCCGCCAGCAGCGCCCTGGCGGAACTGGAAAACCAGTACGACATCCAGCTCTTCGACCGCATTGGCAAGCGCCTGCAACTGAACGCCCTCGGCCACGCCCTGCGCCCCCAGGCCGAGGCCCTGCTGCAACAGGCCCAGGATCTGGACCTGGCCCTGCGCCAGCATGCCGCCACCGGGCAGATCAAGATCGGCGCCACCCTCACCATCGGCAACTACCTGGCCGTGAACATCATGGCGCAGTTCATGCGGGAAAATCCGCTGGCAAAAGTGGAACTGCAGGTAGCGAACACGGCGACGATTGCCGCCTGCATCCACAATTTCGAGCTGGACCTGGGCCTGATCGAGGGGGAATTGCACGACAGCGAGCTGGAAGTGACGCCCTGGCGCGACGACGAGCTGGTGGTGTTCTGCTCGCCACGGCATCCGCTGGCGAAAAAGCGCAGCCTGTCGGACGCAGACCTGCTGGGGGCCACCTGGATTCTGCGGGAAACCGGATCAGGCACCCGGCAGACCTTCGACCGCGCCCTGCACGGCCTGCTGCCACAACTGAACGTGCTGCTGGAACTGCAACATACCGAGGCGATCAAGCGGGCGGTGGAGGCGGACCTGGGAATCGGCTGCCTGTCAAAGGTGGCCCTGGAGGATGCGTTCCGGCGCGGCACCTTCGTACCTTTGCGGGTACCGCACCGGGATTTCAGCCGCTTCTTCTATTTCATCCTGCACCGGCAGAAATACCGCAGTGCAGGCATCGAGCGCTGGTTGACGTTGTGCAGGGAGAGTGCGTGAACGCAATGCCTCAGCCGGGATTGCGTGCCTGTCGCTGTTTCTGCTTCAGCGCTGCACGCACGGCGATATGCGAAAGGTGTTTGCGCTCGACTTCCGGGCCGGCCACAGGTGCCGGTACTGCCGGAACCGTTTCCGCGCGATGGAACCAGTTCTGCCAAAACTTCAGAGACTTCATCATGGCGACTTCCTCCCGTTCCTGCGATTGTGCTCGCAACAAAAAACCCCGGTCGGTTGCCCTCCGGGGTTTTGCGGGTTCCGGAAGGCGACGCTGGCACCGCCTTCCCGACTTGAATGCGTCAGGAAAGTGGCATCTGGGGTAAAACCTGTTTCACTTTGTCGGAATTGCGTCTGGCTGGCTGCATGAGATTCAAATGTTGTGTACGTGTATTAAATATAGACCATGAACAAAGCGCGCGCCGGAATCAGCGCACAGTCAGCAAAACTTTAATGTCCCCGGCATTGGCTGCTTTTTCCACCGTCGCCAGATCCACATAACCGATCATGTTGGGATTGGAGGCGATGAATTCCAGCACTTCGGAATCTCCAGTCACCGCAAATGGCGGCTGGCCCTTGCCAGTGAAAATCTGGCGCGACCAGTACGAATTCAGCTGGGACTGGCTCTTCTGCACCACCTTGTCGTAAAACTCGGAGCGGGGCTTCTCCCCTTCCAGCTGGTCGATGGGAATCACCTTGGTGCCATCGGGCAGGCGGCGGGATTTACCGAGAAAAATACTGGCCACTTGCTCCATTGATATTTCCGCCGACGTATTGCTCGCATGCACGATAATCGCCAGTTCGCCACTGGCAGACGTCGCCGACTGAATACCCCAGAAAAACATGGTGCAGGCAAATAGTGTTCTGCGCATTTTCATCCTTTGGTCATCCTCTCGCAGTGTGAGCCCGGGACGAAGTCCACATTCCGGCATTTCTCGTGAAAACACCGGCCCAATTTTTCGTCCTCTGGTTGGGTCAGGTTGGCTCGGTCAGATAAATAAAGTCGATAAATGTCTAATCTTCAAGTTTTTCAACCGCTTCAGGCCGGTGTTTGCCGACGGCCGTCGTCACTCTCGCCACTGTTCACGATCACGCAGTTACGTCCGGCCCGCTTGGCCCGGCGCAGGCCGCGCTCAGCCCGCTCCATCACGCCGTCCACCGTTTCGCTGTCCGCCAGCATCCGCGCCACGCCGATACTGACCGTGAAGTTGAAGCGGGCACCGGCAAATTCGAACACTTCTTCCTGCCAGCGCTTGCGAATGCGCTCCGCCACCAGATAGCCGCCCTCTTCCTCCGCCGAGGTCAGCACCGCACAAAATTCCTCGCCATCGACGCGGCCCAGCACATCTTCCTCCCGCAGGCAGGCGCGGGTCACTTCGCCAAAACGGCGGATGACATCATCACCAAACCCGTGGCCATAGCTGTCGTTCACCCGTTTGAAGTGATCAATGTCCAGCATCAGCAGGGTAAAGGGCAGCCGATAACGCAGGGCACGCTTCAACTCGCGATTGGCGGATTCCAGGAATGAACGCCGATTGAGCAATCCGGTCAGCGTATCGCTGGTGGCCAGCCGCTCCAGCTCCATGCGGGCATGGTAACGCTCGGTGATATCGACGACCGCGATGAACACCGCCTGGGTTCCGGCGAAATCCATCAGGCGACCGGTCAGCTGCGCCCAGAACGGCTGACCGTCGGATTTGCGCAATTGCAATTCCACATCGCTGACTTTCTTTTCCTGCATCACGCGGGCAAAAAATGCATCGCGCTCCTGGCCGTCCATCCACAATTCCTGGGACTTGAGTTCATCCGGCAAGGTAGTAAAGGGTAGCTGGAATAACTGGAACGTGCTGCGATTGACGTACAGCACGGGGAAGCCGTAGGCGTTTTCCAGGATCACGATGGGATATGGCGTGGCATCGAGAATGGAGCGCAGGCGCGCTTCGGAGCGCTGCAGCGCCAGGTCGGCTGCACGGCGTTCGGAAATATCCTGCACCGTGCCGGTTTCCCGCACGGGTGCATTGCCGTCGTCCAGATATACCTGTCCTGCCAGCCGGATATATTTTTCCTTGCCTCCCGGGCAAATGACGCGGTGGTCGCACTGGTAGTTGCCACCCTGATGATAGGCCGCAGCCACCACTTCGGTAACGCGCTCGCTGTCGTCCGGGTGAATCAGCCGTTCGTAGTGACGGTATTCCTGCTCGCGCCCTTCCAGTTCCAGCACACGACAGGCTTCCTCCGACCAGTACGTTTCACCGCTGCCGAAATCGCGACTCCAGCTGCCGATGCGGGCGATCAGCTGGGCTTCCCTGAGCCGCGCCTCGGTCTGCCGCAGCATCGCGTCCTTCAACTGCAGTGAGTGGTGGATGCGCAGAAAAATCAGGGTGGCCACAATGACGGCAAACAGGAACAGACCCGCCAGCAGCCAGATCCACTGACTGTTTTCGTCCTGGATGGCGGTGGCAGGTTCATACAGGATTTCGATCTGCTCGCCCCACGCCAGCGTGAACGGCAGCCACAACGACAGCAACCACCACCCGGCAGGCTGGCGGTGGTTGCGGGAAGCAGGGCGCGGTTCCATCGGCGGCAACAAGGGGCACTCCAGGCACAGGTAAATGTTTCAACACAGTATAGTAAAGCCGGCCACGCAAGCCCGTGCCGGGTTACATCGGTGCAGCTTTTTATTTCCGGGGGATTGATTTAGGCAAATCCGGCAACTAGAGTTCCGCTGCGCCCATTGGTGGCACCCTTTCAGACTGCAGACACACGAGACGATGGATTCACAAGCCCATATCGGTTTTCAGATTCCGGAAACCCTCTACCAGGATGTAACCGGGCTGATCGAACAGATCCGCACACGCCCCCAGCAACGCCAGCATGGCAAGGCAGCCGCCAACGTTGTGTCCGCGTTGTTGCACCAGGGCATCCAGACATTCTATTTCGATGTTGTGAACGGTGTGCACACGCACCCGGCCGCGCGCAAGTCGGCCGATGCCGGCATCTCCACCGTCGCCAAGGGCGCCGATCTGGTGATCCGCAAGATGGCCAACAGCCTGGAACCGGACGAACTGCTGATCATTGCCGATTACCTGTCCGGGTTACTGTTCGTCCAGGGCGACCAGCGTTATCTGGCATTCCCGCTGGAACCGGCCAGCGTGCAGGAATTGCAACAGGTCATCACCCGCATCCACAGCGACGCCGACACCTTCGCCTACAATCACCTGATCGTGAACGCCCTGTGCCGGCTGACGGATCAGGCGGTGCAGCATTTTTATTACCAGCCCACCCGCCTCATCAAGATCCGCACCTTCGTGAAAAAATCGGCGGACCTGGGCATTCGCACCGTGCTCAAGGGTATTCACTTCGTGATCCACCTGCTGTTCCGCCAGACCCGGCAGCGGGAGCTGATCCGGTTTTCCACGTATCTGGAAAATCAGCTGGTATATTTGCCGGCCACACGCTGAACCACTACAACCTTCGGCAGTCTCAGGGCATCATAGGTGGCATCGCTTCCCTTCATGGATTCCCGCATGCGCGTTTCCGCTACTGCTTTGCTTCTCGCCGGCCTGTTGGCACTGCAAACGACCAACGCATCCCGTGCAACGGAAGCCAGCGCCGCGCCAGCAGGCACGGCAGCGGAAACGGCCGTAACGGCTGAATCCGGCAAGCAGGCCGCTGCACAAGCGGCGCCTGAACCTGACGCCCAGCCTCCACAAACGCCCACTCCGCCTGCACCCACCACAACAACCGGCACCGGCACGGACAACGTCACGCCGCCCGCAGATAAAGCAGCGGGCACAGAGGCCGTCACCGGCAATACAACGCCGCCGCCATCCACCGAACAGGAAAGCCTGTCCATGCTCAACAGCAGCGTGGCCCCCGGCACCTTCCGCACCCTGCACTGGTCGCCAGGCCAGTACATTTCCAGTCTGGACACGCCGGTACCGATTCTGGTGGCCCACGGGCGCGAAGAGGGCCCGTCGCTGTGTCTGACAGCCGCCATCCACGGCGACGAAATCAACGGCATCGAAATCGTGCGCCGGGTACTGCACCAGATCGAACCGGATTCGCTCAAGGGTACCGTCATCGGCGTGCCCATCGTCAACCTGGACGGCTTCCGCCGCGCCACGCGCTACCTCAGCGACCGCCGCGATCTCAACCGCTTTTTTCCCGGCAGCCCCATCGGCAGTTACGCGTCGCGCATGGCCCACTCCCTGTTCCAGCAGATCATTCTCAAGTGCGACTACACCGTGGACATCCACACTGCGTCCTTCTATCGCACCAATCTGCCGCAGCTGCGGGGCGACCTGAAAAACAAGGCGGTGCTGGAATTCAGCCGGCATTTCGGCGGCATGAGCGTGCTGCACAACGCTGGCGCCACCGGCACCCTGCGGCGCGCGGCCAACGATGCGGGCATCCCGTCGCTGACCATGGAAGCCGGCGGCCCTCACGCGCTGGAACAGGAAGCCATTGCTTTCGGCGTGAAAGGGCTGAAAAACCTGATGCACAACCTCAACATGTACCAGACCGTGCGGCTCTGGCGCATGCCCCAGCCGGTGTTTTACCAGTCGATCTGGGTACGGGCGAAACTAGGGGGCATCATGCTGTCGAAGGTGGATCTGGATGAAAACGTGCGGCAGGGGCAATTGCTGGGGCGGGTCATTGATCCCATCACCAATACCAGCAGCGATATCGTGTCCCCCATCAATGGCACCATCCTGGGGAAAGCACTGGATCAGGTGGTGAGCCCGGGCTTCGCGACTTTCCACATTGGTGTGGTGGCGACCGAGGAACAACTGGAGACACCTCTGCCCGCCACGGCACCGGATCTGGCTCCGCCGACACCGGCCGGAGCCCCCACCGCATCCCCGCCCATCGATCCCGACGCGGTGGAAGCCTTCCCGGACACCGAAAGCTGAGCCGGGCTTATTTGGTCAAAAGGCTCATTTAGTCAAAAGAAAGGTCACGATCTCGAACAGCTCGGCTTCACCTCCCGCCTGACTGACACTGACGGTGTACTGACCATTCACCAGAATCGCCGGCACGCCACGCATTTCGTAGGTCATGAACAGGCTTGCGGACTTTTGCAATTCGGCGGTGCGATCACTGGCATCAAACGCCTTGCGGAAACCCTCCGCATCGCCGCCCTGCGCCTTCACGAAGGCTACTGCTTCATCGACATTGGCCAGCGGTTTCTGATCCTTGTGCAGGTAGTCAAACAGTGGCGGCACCAGCTTCTGATCCTGCCCGCTAGCCTGCAGCGCCAGGTAGACGCGGGCCAGAAACTCAAAGCGCGGATTCCAGGTGGCGGGAATGCGCGCGAACTTCACCTCCGCCGGCTTGGCTGCCAGCCACTTTTCCAGCGCCGGCTCAAGATGCGCGCAATGGGGACACCCCAGGCTGAAAAATTCCACCACGGTATTCGGCGTTTTCTCCACCTTGTCGAAGCGGAGGTAATGCACCCCCTCGACGAAACGCTCCATTCCGAATGCAAAAGTGCTGTGGGCCTGCACCAGCGCCAACACACCCAGTATCATCGCCTGCAACAGTTTCATGATCACTCCACGCTATCAGTTTCAAATCGTCGCCAAGAATAGCAGCAGCGTCGGGCAAATCCTATCGACCCCGCTCCTGCAAGTCCCATCCCTGTCAAACCAGGGAACCTATCCGCTTATTGACCCCGGTGACCTCACCGGTGGCCGGCTCCGCCTATACTGAAGACTGAAAGCAGAGCAGGATGCCTCATGTTCAATCTGATCAAGCAGGGCCAGACGTTCGCCCGCCGACTCTACAACAACCGCGGTCACCTCCGTGAGGATATGGCCCTGGCGCTGCAGCACGCCTGGACCCTGCCTTACCTGGCAAGCCCCTGGAGTGCCGAAGCCCTCACCCGTTCCGAACTGCATCCGCGCAGCTACAACAACTGGGGCGACGTAATCAATCTGAGCCTGCAGGCCATCGTGCCCATGGAGCGACGCACCTACAGCCCCGGCACCGTGGCCTGTTATCCCGAGCACTACGCAGTCGGCGCGCCGCGCGAAAAATGGTTCTTCATCAATGGCATCTGCACCTCGCCACCGGTCGCCATCCTCAACGGGCTGGAACTGGCAAAAGCCTTCAACCGCCCCATCCACCTGATTCACACACCCACCTCCGGCGTGGCGTGGGATCTGTGGGATTCAATGACCGCACGCACGCTGCGCAAGGATGGATTACTCGGCCGGCTGGCCTACGACGTGGTGAAGGAAGCGCTGCGTCATCATGACAAGGTGGTGATCATCGGCCACTCCCAGGGCACCATCGTCAGCAGCTACATCGCCCGCAAACTGCTGAAGGACAAGCGCTACCGTCACCACGCACCCAAGCTTGAAATCTATTGCATCGCCGGCGTCGCCGACAGTTTCCGCGTCGACCCGCACCTGAGTGCCCATTTCGGTCGCGGCGTGCCCTACGTCGAACACTTCGCCAACGGCCTGGATTTCTTCTGCCGCATCGGCGTGCTGGCGCATCTGGACAACACTTCCGGCGCCGTATTCGTGCTGCCCAACCGCACCGGACACCTGCTCAACGACCACTACATTCCCGGTATCTGGCGCGGCGAGTACTGCAACAAGCGCTCACGGCTGTACAAGTACATCGACGGCAACACACCGGCCTCGAACGATTACGTGCAGCACGATCTCAACATGGACGCCGACACGCCCGACACCCACGCCGAGGCCAGCTGATCAGTCATCCTGATCCATGAACTCGGCAATTTCCTCCGCCTTCGCCATGGCATCGTGATAACCCAGCGCAATCAACTCGCTGCAAAAACCGCGATGAAACAGCAGATAACTCAGAATGCTGGAACCGGACGAACGGGTGGCGCCAATGCCATGCAGAAACATGCGGATGGACACCGGCAGCACGTGCAGATACTTGGATGCAATCTGGTCCACGCTCTGGGTGGGCGAAATCACCAGGCTGCCCACGGGCCGCAGATTGGCCGTGCTTTTCGCACGCACCGATTCCGGAATCATGTCCAGCGTCTTGTTGATGCGCTGCAAACGCTCGATGTCGTATTCCAGACTGTCCAGAAACACGCTGTTGAGCAGATGACCGCTGATCTGCGCCAGTGACGGATAACCCTCCATCGGCTTGCGCACCTGCGGCGCCGAGCGGTTGCCGGACACACCCACCACCAGCACCTTGCGCGCACCCAGATGCAAGGCCGGACTGATCGGCGCCAGCTGCCGCATCGCGCCATCGCCGAAATACTCGCGATTGATCCGCACCGCCGGAAACACCGCCGGAATCGCCGACGACGCCAGCAGATGCTCCAGCTTGATATCCGCCCGCAAGCCAATACGCTGGAAACGCTTCCAGGCCGAAATATCCGGCGACCCCTGGAAGAACGCCACCGAATGGCCAGAGTTGTAACCGGACGCCGTCACCGACACGGCCCGCAGGTAACCGGCGTCGATCACCTCGCGGATATTGCTGAAACGCACCATGTCGCCCAGCAGATCCGCCAGCGGCGCGTTGTCCAGCATCGACACCGCGCGGTTACGCGAAGCGAACACCAGGCTGCCCAGCCAGCGCCCGGCACAACCAAACACCCCCACCGGATCGGTGCGGTACACCTGTTCCGGCCGGAACGATTTCCAGACATGCTCGATGGCATAGACCGCATTACGGAAATTGTCGGCATTGGCCGCCAGCGCGGTGGCATTGATCGCACCGGCCGAGGTACCGGAGATAATGCCGAAGGGATTGTGGGTGGATTCCGGCATGATGTCGGCGATGGCCTTCAGTACACCCACCTGATAGGCCGCACGGGCACCGCCACCGGACAATACCAGGGCACTGAAAAGATGGGTTTTAGTGGATTTTATTTTGGCCATGACCTGCATCCCGACTGCTATTTTTAACTGTAGCAGTGACTTGCGGGTTGGGGCGAACTTTAGCCGGAAGGCTGCAACCGCCTGCCGGCCGCTTACCCCAAGTCAGCCGGGAAGAGTTACAATGAAAACTGGTTAGATCATTTTTACGGAGACAGGCATGACACCCGCAGCCCCTGACGCAACCCACCTGATTCTGGTTCGTCACGGTCAGATCCAGGCCAACATCGACAAGCTCTGGCACGGCTGGACCGACAGCGCCCTCACCGCCGAAGGCCAGCGCCAGGCCGAGCGGGCCGCAGCCCGGATCGCCGAGGAACATCCGGACATCAACGCCATTTACGCCAGCCCCCTGCAACGGGCCTTCAACACCGCCCGCGCCATTGCCAGCGTGCTGGGGCTGGAGGTCGTGCCGGAACCACGGCTGAAGGAATACGGCATCGGCGTGCTGGAAGGTATCAGCTTCGGCGACCTGCACCGCGACCACCAGTTCTTCCAGCAGATCGACGCCAATCCGCAGTACGCACCTGAAGGCGGCGAATCCATCATCCAGGTGGGCGAACGGGTGCGCGCAGCCCTGCAGGACCTGCAGCAGCGCCACGCCGGCGAGAAAATCCTGGCGGTCAGCCACGGTGCTGCCATGGCACTGGCGCTGGCGGGCCTGCTCGAACAGAACCTGTATGCCTGGAACAACTACCACTTCCAGAACACTGGCGTCACCGAAGTGAAACTGGGCGCCACCCCGCAATTGCTGCGCTTCAACTGCACGCGCCATCTGGAAGAGATGCCGGCCTGAAGCACGGCACCAGAGTAACAACAGCCCGCCTCCTCCAGTTCGCGCTGTCGACGCTGGCAGGTCACTGGCAACCGAACAACAAAACGCAGCGCATAAAAAAAGGAGAGGTAACCCTCTCCTTTTTCATTTTCAGTGCCACTGTTTTCCGCAGCCTGGCAGCAACGATCAGTCGGACATGTTGCGGCCGTAGAAAATTTCCAGCATCTCGCGACGCAACTTGCGGCTGATGGTTGCCTGCTCACCCTCATCCAGCTCGTCCACACCCATGCCGAACAGATAGTTGTCCAGATCGAAATCCTTCAACAGCATCTTGGTGTGGAAAATATTCTCCTGGTACACGTTCACGTCGATCATTTCATACAGATCCAGAGTTTCATCCAGGAAGAAGTTCTGGATCGAATTGATCTCATGGTCGATGTACAGCTTGTTGCCGTCCACATCACGGGTGAAGCCGCGCACGCGGTAATCCACCGTCACGATATCGGAATCGAACTGGTGAATCAGGTAATTCAGTGCCTTCAGCGGCGAAATAACACCGCAGGTGGACACGTCGATGTCCACGCGGAAGGTGCTGATGCCGTTCTCGTTATCCGGGTGGGTTTCCGGATAGGTGTGGACCGTCACGTGGCTCTTGTCCAGGTGCGCCACCACGGATTCCTTCAGCGGACCCGGCTCCTCACGGGACGGATCTTCCGTTGGTGCAATCGGGTGCTCGGCAATCAGCATGGTCACGCTGGCGCCTTCCGGATCGTAATCCTGGCGCGCGATGTTCAGGATGTTGGCGCCGACGATTTCGGTAACCGTCGTCAGGATCTGGGTCAAACGCTCGGCGTTGTACAGCTCATCAACATACTGACGATATTCCTGCCGGTGCTCAGGGGTTTTCGCGTAGCAGATATCGTAAATATTGAAACTGAGTGACTTGGTCAGGTTGTTGAAACCATGCAACTTCAATTTTTCCGGCGTTTCGGGATTTTTCATCTCCACAGATCTCACAAGGTAGAGGCCCAGCACAATGGACGCAGACTCATGCCTGCGCCCGGCTCATGTTCAACCCGGCAATGGGCGGATGCCATATCATCTGCACCATGGTGCCATCCGGGTCTTCACAATAAAAACTGCGTGCGCCATCGCGGTGGGACCGGGGCGCGGTTCTCATCACAACACCATTCGATTTCAGGTATGTGTACCAATCATCGACTGCCGCTTCCGTGTCGATTA
>JABLXQ010000034.1 GCA_013178375.1 Gammaproteobacteria bacterium | reverse complement strand
CTTGCAATAGGTACTCCAGTCATCGACCCAGGCTTCCACCATCAGGCGATGGGCGCCGATCTGGGTTGGGTAGATGACTGCACTCCATTTCGCCTCATCTTGCTGCGTCAAAGGCATGCAAATGCCCTCCTCCGACCCAGCAGGATGGAACAGCACCTGTGCATCCAGCTGCTCATGGCCATCACAGCAGATGCAGACTTCCACCAGCAGCGGCTGCGCGACCGCTGCCTTGATCGACTCAGCGCCAGTGTCAGCACTGGGAGCAAGCCAACTGATCAGCAGGCGCGGTGTAACAATGGCCTTGAGTACAGCGCTACGGTCCGCATCCGTTTCCCTGACAAAGCGACTTTCATGATTTGCGCGCACGATCCCTCCTGCCACTGCGCACCCAGTCGCACTGCTCTGGCAGCGGCTCAAGCACCGCGCGATCCATACGCGACATTATCGAGTGCAGTTCAACAGTGGGCTCAGCTGAAGCGTCGGGAGACGCCGGTGGAGGCTTTTGACGGCGCTGCTGGAAAGCCGGTTTCACCGGTACGGCAGCCGCTTCCAGCATTGTCCGCGTAACCAGGGTAATGCCTCGTGGAGAGTGATAAAAACGGAGCGCATCGGCCTTCGGATTGACACCAACCGTCATGCCATCCGGTATTACGCAACCAGCGTCAATGATGGCATTGCGAATATGGCAGCCACGCCCTACGCTGGAGCCTGGTAACAACAGCGAATCCTCGATGACACTGCCCGCTCCGACACATGACTTGATGAAAAGAACTGATCTGAACACTGTTGCACCGGACACGACACAACCACCGCTTACCAACGAATCAATCGCCGACCCGGTATTTCCGCCAGAATGGGCAACAAATTTGGCGGGCGGAACGAATTCCTTATGCGTCCCGATGGGCCAGCGCTCGTCGTACAGATCGAGCATCGGTTCATCACCACGCAATTCCATGTTGGCCTGCCAGTAAGTATCGACCGTTCCGACATCCCTCCAGTAACCCGGGCGCGATTCATCACGGGAATCCAGGAATGGGAACGCATAGACCCGTCCCGCGCGAATGGCATCCGGTATGACGTCGCGCCCAAAATCACGCGACGACACGACATTTGTCGCATCCCTGCTCAAACACTCCAGCAAGAACCGGGTGTCAAACACATAAATTCCCATGCTGGCAAGCGCATGCTCCGGCTTCCCCTGCATGCTTTTGGGTGCTGTGGATTTTTCAACAAAACTGGTTATACGCGAGTCTGCCTGCATTTCGACAACGCCGAACTGGTGAGCCTCCGTCAGTGGCACCTCGACACAACCGATGGTCACCTGAGCCTGGTGGGCAGCGTGATGTGCCAGCAGGGGGCCGTAATCCATCTTGTAGATGTGATCTCCGGCCAGTATCAATACATTCTTTGGCTGGTGTGCACGGATACATTCAATATTTTGATATACCGCGTCGGCCGTTCCTGAATACCAGTGATCGTTTCCCGGATACTGGTCTGCCGGTAGCAGTTCGATAAATTCACCCGGTCTTGCAGCCAGGGAACTCCATCCTGACTGCAGATGTTTGATCAGCGAATGACTCTTGTATTGAGTCAGGACGCCGATCCGGTGTATGCCACTGTTGATGCAGTTGGACAGCGTAAAATCAATGACACGATAATTTCCCCCAAAATGGACTGCGGGCTTGGCACGACGCAATGTCAATTGATGCAGGCGCGTACCTTTGCCGCCGGCCATGATCAGCGCCAATGTATCCCTGCACAAGGAACTGATATTTGACGAGGGATAACCCCCCTGCTTTTTCCACATGCGATGAACTCCACTCGACCCAGTTCTCCGTAAAGAACGGATAGGAACGTTACTGAAGTCAGGGAGCAATGGATGTGCCATCCATGAAAAATGCATGGCTGCACCAGAGAACGTGCGATAACGGGATAGAGATGGGTTCTAAAGACAATCAGCGCTGTAAGATTTGCCAAAAAGTCCTGAAATCCAGAACGCAAATTGTAAAATTTTCTTTATGAACGCCGCCAGGTGATTTCTGCCACCGTCTTTTTGATATTCAGCACATCAGGCATTTGTCGCAAAAACACGGCACGAATATTGCTTTTAATTTTCGTGTCATTTTTCAGCGGCAAGGCATTGCAACGGGCAGAAGCAAGGTGGGGGCATGGAGACATTGATGCTGATTTTATTGCTGATGCTTCTGTTGGGCACATCTCCAGCCTTGCCCCATGGCACTTACTGGGACTACAGGCCGAGCAATGCACTCAGCGTGATATTGATTGCAGGTTTGTTGTGGGTACTGACCGGCTATGTGTAACAACCGGATTTCCAAAGCGACGTCGACATCGGCCCTCGCCTGTGGATGACCAAGGACTCAATACCGTTAGAAAAGGAAAGAGAAAACCTGAAGAGGCCAGTTTCAGCAGCTCCTGAAACTCAGCAATCCCTAGGTATCAGCTGTTGCGTCCTCGCTTGACTTGTATTCATGCAGGCGATTGTAGAGAGTTTTCAGGCTGATACCGAGCACGTCAGCAGCGAGTTCCTTATCGCCACCGTATTCATCCAGTGTTGCCTGGATAAGGCGCCGCTCAACATCCGCGATCGAGCACCCGACCCTCACCATGAAGCTGGGGCCTTTGGGTGCCCCCGCTCCACCAAACTCCGCGGGCAGGCAATCCTCATCAATGATGTCATTTGCCATGATAAAAGCGCGATGGACGACATTTTTCAGTTCCCGCACATTGCCGGGCCAGCTATAACTCTTCAGGCGGGCCAAAACTTCCGGAGTGAAGCTACGCTTGACTTGTTCGCCATTGTTCAACTCTGACAAAAAGTGTTGGGCAAGCTGCACGACGTCGTCGCCACGGGCATGCAACGGCGGCAACTGTAACGGGAAAACCTGTAGCCGGTACAACAGATCCTCCCGCAGCTTGCCATTGGCAACTGCTTCTTCCGGAGACCGGTTGGTTGCCGCAATGACACGGATATCGGTTTCGATTTCCCGCTCCGAGCCTACCCGCATGAAAAATCCGGTTTCAAGCACCCGCAGCAGTTTCACCTGCAACTCCACTGGCATTTCGGTCACTTCGTCAAGAAAAAGCGTACCTCTGTGCGCACGCTCGAAATAGCCTTTGTGCTCGCGGGTGGCACCGGTAAAACTGCCTTTTTCATGCCCGAACATCTCGCTTTCAATCAGCTGCGGCGAAATGGCGCCGCAGTTAATAGCAAGAAAAGGAGCGCTGTGGCGGCTGCTCAGATTGTGAAGCGTTTGCGCAACCAGCTCCTTTCCGGTTCCGCTCTCGCCGGTAATCAGTACCGTGGCTGAGGTCGGCGCCACCCGGCCGATCTGGTCATAGATATGTTGCATGGCCGGTGAACCGCCCAGCAGGCAGCCAAATCGTCCAAGCCGGCGGAGCTCTTCACGCAATGTATTGATTTCATATTTGAGATCGATGGGCCTGTCGACCCTGGACAAAATGTTTTTAAGCTGCTTGATGTTGACGGGCTTGATCAGATAATCGGTTGCACCCAGCCGCAACGCCTGAATCGAGGTTTCCAGGCTGGCATTGCCAGTAATCAGAACTATCTGCGTGCCTTTCCGCAGCTCAACATTGTCGAACAAATCCATCCCTTCGCCGTCCGGCAGATTGAGATCGAGAAGCACGACATCCGCCCGCCGGCGGGCCATACTGGCGCGCGCCTCCTGCAGGCTTCTCGCTGCATCGGAAGTGAAACCTTCCAGCCGGACTACCTTTTCCAGCGCCTGAAGGGTATCTACGTCATCATCAACGATCAGTACATGTGGCATTGCCATCGCTCCATTGAATGGGATATCGCACGCATGCCTCGTGACTTGCATATTGCCATATGTTTTTATTCCGGAATCGCGCACCGTGGCATGTTTGACAGGATGTTCCACGATTGGTTGCCTACAAACGACCACCTGCTTCACATCCAGACATTTTCATTTCCGCCACTTTCCGACCTTGGGGATCACCAAGCCTTTTTCAATATTGCGCTTTTTCACACAAGCTTATCTAACCGACGATGATAGCAGGCTGACGACATCACGCCGCATGTCTGTTACAGCATCACCCCACGCTGTACAAGCATTACTCGAAAATGGCGGGTGTTGATCAATACCCGACCAGGCAGCATAGAAGGCTGCAATTCGCGGATGTCGCAGACAACCTGCCAATAATTCAATGCGTGGTGCTGGTAACAGAATTGCCACCTTGGGTGGCCGTGCGCTGGAAAACCCACAGCGATGGACAGAGCTTCCCGAAATCCCAGGAAGCTCATTACGTTGATGCAATGGACAGGTCAGGCTTATTTTGCGCTGGCCGCTCGACGCTGGCGGATATCGTGCAGCGACACTATACCCACCAATCGCTTGTCGCGATTGACGACAGGCAAACGCCGCACCTGAAGCTCATCCATATTGCGTTGTACGTGGCCAATATCTTCGTCATCAAAACAGTATTTCGGTTTGTCACTCAGGATTTCGCCCACGCACACCTTGGACGGGTCCTTTCCGGTGGCCATGACCCTGACCACCAAATCGCGGTCGGTGACAACGCCGATGAGCTTGTCTCCCTCGGATACAGGGAGAAAGCCTATATCGTTGCCGGCAAGATTGCGGGCGGCGGCAACGACAGTCTCATCACAATGGATTACGTGTGGATTGCAATTCATGATTTCATTGACTTGAATCTTAGGTTTCATTTCTGTCTCCTTTATTATCTGGATTATCTGGGCTTGTGTCGCAACGGGAGGGCTATCCGCCTGGCTGAAGCGATCAGCGTCGGCAGTTGCTACCCGGGCCAATCACGTCCAAGCCGTGGGATGACCAACACTGGTCTGTAATGTGCAATTCACATCCGTATGCCTGAATTGACTGTGCAAGTGCACCGCGGCACGCCGAACGCTTGAATCTCCGGGCGAAGCGCCGCTCGTGTAATCCCTTGACATCAGTTGTGAATCGTCGGCTTTCACCTTCGTTTCTCTATCCAGGGGTATTCAAGCAAGATCTGAACCATCAATTCAGCACTAACTAACATATTGAAATTTATAATATTCAGTCACAACAACACGCAGTTCATTGCAATTCCTGCAATGAGAATGCAGAGCACCTGAAAATTTTGCCCGGATGCAGAGCCGGCACGAAACGCAGATCCTGACTGAATTGCGCCGAATGGGTGCATCAAACTGGCGTGAGCACTATTCGGGTTACTGTCTTGGCTGGCTAACCGGAGTAATGCGGTGGACGCAGCGAATAAATCAAACGAAATGGCAAAAGAGGTTGCCGGAACCTGCTCCATTATTTATTTTTATCACGATGAATAAAGTCTTATGATGAAAGTATCGCGCGGTGTTAAAGCGATTTGGCAGTCCGCCGCAGTCGCGTCGGGGATTTCGAGGCAACAACGTCGCAGAAAATTTTGACCAGCGTTGTATCACTTGGAAAACACAGGTACGTCATGACTAAACACGCAGATTCCGGCTATTCCTATCTGAAAAACACCCTCGCGCTGATTCTGGCCGGCGGCAGCGGCTCCCGCCTGCAGTCGCTCACCCGCTGGCACTCAAAACCGGCGGTGCCTTTCGGCGGCAAATACCGCACCATTGATTTTCCCTTGTCCAACTGCATCAATTCCGGCATCCGCCGCATCAGCATCCTGACCCAGTACAAGTCCCACTCCCTCAACACCCATATCCAGAAGGGCTGGAATTTCCTGCGGCCGGAGCTGGGTGAATTCATCGACCTGCTGCCAGCGCAGCAGCGGGTGAAGGATTCCTGGTACCTGGGCACCGCCGACGCCGTGTACCAAAACCTGGACATCATCGACAACATTCACCCGGATTACGTGCTGATCCTGGCGGGTGACCACATCTACAAAATGAATTATGCGCTGATGCTGGAGCATCACATCAACACCGGTGCCGACATGACGGTGGGTTGCATTGAAGTGCCGGTAGCCCAGGCGCGGGAATTCGGCGTAATGTCGGTGAACGAGGACAACTGGATCACGCGTTTTGCGGAAAAGCCCGCCCATCCGGAAACCATTCCGGGACGCCGCAATGTGTGCCTGGCGTCCATGGGCATTTATGTGTTTTCACGGGATTTTCTGTATCAGGTACTGAAGCGCGATGCTGGCCAGCTCAGCAGCCATCATGATTTCGGCAAGGATGTGATTCCGGCTGCGGTGGGCCAGTACAAGGTGGCCGCCTTTCCCTTCACCGACAGTGCCACCGGCGACACTGCCTACTGGCGCGACGTTGGCACGGTGGACAGCTATTACGAAGCCAACATGGAACTGGTGTCGGTGACGCCGCCACTGAACCTGTACGATCAGACCTGGCCGATCTGGACCTACCAGGAACAATTGCCACCGGCAAAATTCGTGTTCGACGATGATGGCCGGCGCGGCATGGCGGTGGATTCGCTGGTGTCGGCAGGCTGCATCGTGTCGGGCAGCGAGGTGCGGCGTTCGCTGCTGTCGAACAACGTGCGCATCCACAGTTATTGCGAAATCGATGACGCCGTGATCCTGCCCAACGTGGAGATCGGCCGCCACTGCAAGCTGCGCAACGTGATCATCGACCGCAATTGCCGCCTTCCGCCCGGCACCATAGTGGGTTTCGATTCCGAAGAGGATGCCAAGCGCTATTACGTATCAAGCGCAGGCATCGTGCTGATTTCGCCAGAGATGCTCGGGCAGTCGTTATCCAATGTCGCGTGAGTCGGTCACGGAAAAAAAGCAGCGCGCGTTTCCCGTCAACGTGGTGCTGTGCTGGCACATGCACCAGCCCCAGTACCAGGACCAGTTCAACCGCCAGTTTCATTTACCCTGGACCTACCTGCACGCCATCAAGGATTACGTGGACATGGCAGCAGTGGTTGAGGAATTGCCACAGTGCAAGGTGGTGGTGAATTTCACTCCCGTGCTGCTGGATCAGCTGGACGACTACATTCACCAGTTCGACTGCTTCTTCCAGCGGGGTGAACACTTCGTCGATGCGCTGCTGCAGGCCCTGGCCGCCCCCACCATCGGCAACACCGAAACGCAGCGGCTGGCAGTGGTGAAACAGTGCGTGCGCGCCAATGAAAACCGCCTGATCCGCCGCTTCGAACCCTTTCAGGAACTAGTGCAGCTGGCGCGACTGGCGCTGGTGAAACCGGCCTGCCTCGCCTATCTGGACGAACAGTTTTTTTCCGATCTGCTGGTCTGGTATCACTTGGTGTGGATGGGTGAAACCGTGCGCGCGCGCAACGAAACGGTACAACGGCTGCTGCGCAAGGCGCGGGGTTTCACCCAGAACGACCGGCGCGACCTGCTGGGCGTGATCGACCAGCTGCTGCGCACGATTGTGCCGCGTTACCGGCAACTGGCGGAAAGCGGCCAGATGGAATTGAGTGTGACGCCGGACAAGCATCCGATCCTGCCGCTGCTGCTGGATTTTCAAAGCGCCCGCGAGACCATGCCGCACGCACCGATGCCACGCCACAAGGCCTATCCTGGCGGAGACGAACGTGCTCGCGATCATCTGCAGCGGGGCATTGCATTGTTCGAACGCCATTTCGGTTTTCGCCCGGTGGGCTGCTGGCCGTCGGAAGGTGCCCTCAGCCAGGAAACATTGCACCTGTTGCAGGACGCGGAATTCCAGTGGACCGCCAGCGGCGGCGGCGTGCTGGGCAACAGTCGTCATGCCAGTGGTGGCGGCGACGTCTGTATCCATCATCCTTTTCGCTTCGAGGCCAGCAATGTCACCTGCTTTTTCCGCGACGACAACCTGTCGGACCTGATCGGCTTCACCTACTCCGGCTGGAATGAAGAGGATGCAGTGAACAACCTGCTGCATCACATCCACAATATCCGCGCTGCCTGCGGCTACGCCGAACACACCATCGTGCCGATCATTCTGGATGGTGAAAATTGCTGGGAACACTATGCTGCCAACGGCTATCCGTTTCTGAAAAATCTCTACAGCAAGTTGATCGAAGATCCCGACATCCGCCTGACCACCTTTCGCGACTATCTGAAAACCCGGCCCGTACCCACCCGCCTGAACAAGCTGGTGGCCGGCAGCTGGGTGTATGGCACGTTGTCCACCTGGATCGGCGACCAGGGCAAAAATCTGGCGTGGGATCTGCTGTGTCAGGCCAAACAGGATTTCGACCGCGTCATGCATGCGGGCACACTGGCGCCCGAGCAGGCCGAACGGGCGCGGGAACAGCTGGCAATCTGCGAAGGCTCGGACTGGTTCTGGTGGTTCGGTGATTACAACCCGGCGGAATCAGTGGCGGATTTCGATAACCTGTACCGCTGCCATCTGAAAAACCTGTACCGGTTTCTGGGCGAGCCGGCGCCACCGGCACTGGACCAGATCATCAGCCGGGGCGGCGGTGCTCCGGAAAACGACGGCGTGATGCGGCGGGGACAAGGCTGACACATGGTGAAAATTCTGAAAACGCGCCGCGCTGGCGTCATCCTGCACCCGACGTCGCTGCCAGGGCCGCAGGCCTGTGGCAGCCTGGGAGCCGACGCGGTGCGCTGGATCGACTGGCTGGCCGCCAGCGGCTTCCGCCTGTGGCAATTCCTGCCGCTGACCCCGGTGTCCGACGGCTCGCCCTACAACAGCTATTCCGCTTTTGCCGGCAACCCGCAGTTGATCGACATCGCCGCACTGCAGGATCTGGGTTTTCCTGCTCTGACCGGCGTCTCGCTCGCAGCAGGCGCGCCGGATTATGTGCGCACCGCGTTGCAGCAACAGTACGACTGGTTCGAACGCCAGCACGACGGCCCGCTACGGCAGCAGTTCCTGCAGTTCACGCAGAACCAGCACTGGCTGGAGGATTACTGCCTGTTTTCGACGTTGAAGGAAGTGTACCCGCAGCATTGGGTGGAATGGCCGGCACCGCTGCGGGACCGGCAACCGGCGGCCTTGCAGGCGTTCGCGACACAATACCGGCAGCAGATCAATTTCCACCGCTTCGCCCAATTCATCTTCATGACGCAATGGCATCGGCTGAAACAATATGCCAACGGCAAGGGCATCGCCCTGTTTGGCGACATGCCGATTTTCGTGGCACACGACAGCGTGGATGTGTGGAGCAACCGCGCGCTGTTCAAGCTCGACGCCCAGGGCAACACCACGGTGATTGCCGGCGTGCCACCGGATTATTTTTCCGCGCAGGGCCAGCGCTGGGGCAATCCGCTGTATTACTGGGAACACCATGCCGCCGATGGTTATTTGTGGTGGCAGCAACGCATCAATCACGGCCTGTCGCTGTATGACGCCGTGCGCATCGATCATTTCCGGGGGTTTCTGGCCTGCTGGGAAATTCCGGCGACGGAATCCACCGCCGTCAACGGCCGCTGGGTGCCGGCGCCGGGGGACGATCTGTTCAACGCGTTGCTGCAGGCCCGCAGTGAACTGCCGCTGATTGCGGAGGATCTGGGTGTGATCACGCCGGACGTGATCGAGCTGCGCAAGAAATACAAACTGCCGGGCATGAAGATCCTGCAGTTCGCCTTCGACAGTGACGGCGCCAATCCCTACCTGCCGCACCATCATTCGCGGGATTCGGTTGTGTATTCCGGCACCCACGACAACAACACCACGCTGGGCTGGTTCCAGTCGCTGAATGCAGATCAGAAAAATCACGTGCTGAATTATTATGCCTGGCCCGGCGAGCCCATGCCCTGGCCCATCATCAAGAGCGCGCTGGCATCACCGTCGCGCTGGGCGATTCTGCCCATGCAGGATTTGCTGGTGCTGGGTGCGGAACACCGCATGAACGTGCCGGGCACCACCACCGGCAACTGGCGCTGGCGTTTCAGCTGGCATCAGGTGGGCGACGGCCTGCCCACCTATCTGCACAGTCTGAACCGGATCTATCACCGGATCTGACCCGGCTTTCAGAGCCAGATCATGCAACCGGTTTCGAAGCGCTGCCCCAGCAACTGGTGATACGGATAGGCCCGCAGCATGTAGCTCTGCTTGCCGGGCTCCGTCAGCGTCACCCCGAGGGAGAAGATGGATTCGCCGTTGCCGTCGCGCTCGACGAATTGCAGCTGAAAGCAGGAATGGCGCTTGAAATTGCCATCCTTGTCGTGCCGGCCCACCAGACAATCGATCACCACATCCTTGGGTTCCAGTCCGTCCAGATTCACCGCCACCTTCACTTCGAAATTGTCGTCGCGGTAAATATGGTTCAGCGGCGTATCCAGTCGCCGGATGGAAACCTTGGGCCAGGCTGCCCGCACCCGCCGCTTCCATTCCGCCAACTGCCGGGAGGGCTCGTAGCGGTCGGCACACAGCACGCGGCCATGCGCAATCGCCGGACCGTAAAATCCTTCCACATAATCCATCACCATGCGCTGGGCGTTGAACGCAGGAATCAGCGATGCCATGGCATGCTTGCTCTTGTCGATCCAGCTGGCGGAAAAACCCTGGCCGTCGCGCTGGTAGTACAGCGGAATCACCTGGTTTTCCAGCACGTCGAGCAATTCATTGGATTCCTCGCGGTCGCGGAAATCCGGCGTGAACTGCGGGCCGTGCGGCGTGATCGCCCAGCCGTTCTCGCCGTTGTAGCCTTCGTCCCACCAGCCATCCAGCACGCTCAGGTTGAGCACACCGTTGATGCCGGCCTTCTGCCCCGAGGTGCCGCTGGCCTCCAGTGGATAGATAGGATTGTTCAGCCAAACATCGACGCCCGTCACCAGCTTGCGTGCCAGCGACATGTCGTAATCCTCCAGCAGAATGATGCGGCCTTCGAACAGGGGATCGCGGGAGTAGCGGTGGATCTGGCGGATGAATTCCTGCCCCGGGTGATCGCTGGGATGCGCCTTGCCAGCAAAAATCAGCACTATCGGGCGATCCTTGTCGTTGAGCAGGCGCGCCAGGCGCTGGGGATCAGCAAAAATCAGCGTCGCGCGTTTGTAGGTGGCGAAGCGGCGGGCAAAACCGATGGTGAGCACGTCGGTCTTGCGCGGCTTGATGAAACGGGTAAGGCGACGGATCTGCGATTCGCTGAAACCGTTGCGCCTGTGCTGCTGGATGCTGCGCTGCAACACCGCTTCCAGCATCTTGGCCTTCAGCGATTGCAGCACGCTCCAGAAGCTGTGGTTGGGAATGTCCCAGATCTGTTTCCAGTACTCGGGATTCAGCAATTCATTGCGCCAGCCACCGCCGAACTGCAGATCGAAAATATTCACCCATTCATTGGCCAGAAAAGTCGGCACATGTACGCCGTTGGTGACATAGCGGATCGGATTTTCGCCCGGCTCTATCTGCGGCCAGATATAGCGTTCCATTTCCGACGCCACGCCACCGTGAATCCGGCTCACGCCGTTGTGGAAGCGGGAACCGCGCAGGGCCAGCGCCGTCATGTTGAAGCCGTGATCGTTGACCGGGCTGGCACCCAGGGCCAGGAATTCGCCCATGCTGATTTTCAGTTCGGTAACGTACTGGGAAAAATAGAACTCGATCAGGCGGTGATCGAAAATGTCATGTCCCGCCGGCACTGGGGTGTGAGTGGTGAACACGGTATTCGACGCCACCGCTTCCAGCGCACTGTAAAAATCCAGGCCCTCTTTCACCAGCTCGCGACAGCGCTCCAGCACCTGGAAAGCCGCATGGCCTTCATTGATGTGGAATACGGTAGGCTTCAGGCCCATGGCGCGCTTGGCCCGGATGCCACCAATGCCCAGCACCATTTCCTGCAACAGCCGGTTGGTGATGTCGCCACCGTACAGTTGATAGGTGATGCGGCGATCCTCCTCGCTGTTTTTTTCCAGATCGCTGTCCAGCAACAGCAGGGTGATGTGCCCTACCTGCGCGGTCCATACCTGCAGGCGAATGACGCGCCCCGGCACCTCGATGCTGACTTCGACACATTCGCCATTGGCGCCGGTAGCCGGCTTCACCGGCAGGTTGCTGAAGTGCGACGGGTTGTACTGGGCGATCTGGTTGCCGTGGGCGTCGATCTGCTGGATGAAATATCCCTGCCGGTAGAGCATGCCCACTGCGGCGAAGGGCAGGCCGATGTCGCTGGCCGCCTTGCAGTGATCCCCCGCCAGTATGCCCAGGCCACCGGAATAGATCGGCAGACTTTCGTGCAACCCGAATTCGGCACAGGAATAGGAAATCAGATCCTGTTCCATATTGATACTCTTCACCGCCTTCAGTTTGGCACGGGTTTTCAGGTAGGCGTCGTAGGTGGAGATGACCTTGGCGTACTCCTGCATGTACACCGGATCGTCCGCCGCCTGCTCCAGCTTGCGCTGGTCAATGCGGCGCAGGAACATTTTCGGATTGTGGCCCGTGCTTTCCCACAGATCACGGTCCATGCGGAAGAACAGGCCGCGCACCTGGCGATCCCAGCTGTACAACAGGTTGTTGGCAAGTTCATCCAGGCGGTTCAGAGCTTCGGGAATCCTGGGTTGAACTTCTATGGTGTATCGGGTACCGGCCATGGAGATGTCCTGATGCAAATGGGTGGTTCGGTTTAAACTCAAGATTAGATCAAACGAAGGTTTGCATCCGCTTGATTGCCGTCAATCCGCTTGGTGGAAGATCCGGGTCAGAATACACTTAATCGGACGGCACCAAAACCGATGCAAGAATCGGTGCATCGAATGCAGTCATCAGCACCAGGGAAACAGCAGCCCGGGAATCCCCGGCAAAGGAGTGATGCAGGATGCCATTACTGACGGGCGATATCGGCGGAACCAAAACCCTGCTGGGTCTGCAAACGACACGCGGATCGTTTGCGCAGGTGCGGGAATATCGCAATCAGGAGCATGACGGACTTGACGCCATTGTTCGTGACTTCCTGCAACGGACCGGCGCACGGCCCGATGATGGACTGCACCTGGTACTGGCCATTGCCGGCCCGGTGGATCAGGGCCGCTGCCAGATGACCAACCTGCCCTGGCTGATTGAAAGTACCACCCTGCAACAGCAATTCCGCTTTAAATCAGTGCAGCTGCTGAACGACCTGGAAGCGACCGGCTGGGCCATGCCCGGTTTGGGCGCCCAGGGCCGGCTGACGCCGCTGCGCGGAAACGGCATCGATTTTCGCCGCCCCGTGGCGATAATGAGCATTGGCACGGGGCTGGGGGAAGCGGCACTGATTCCGCTGGAAAACGATGGGCTGCGGGTGTTGCCGTCGGAAGGTGGCCACAAGCAGTTCGCCCCGTTCGACGCCCGCAGCAGCGGCCTGCTGCAACAGGCATTTGCCACCGGCCACAGTGGCATCAGCTGGGAAAACTGGTTTTCCGGATCGGGTCTGCCCCGGCTGTTTCAGGCCCTGTTTCCCGACATGGCGGCGCCCGACAGCCAGACCATTACCGAACTGGCGCTGCTGCAACCCCATTCCTGCGAGGCACAGTGCGTTCATCTGCTGGTGCAGGGATTGATGTCAGAGGCCGGCAATCTGGCACTGCAATATGCGGCCTGGGGCGGCGTGATCTTTGCTGGTGGCGTGGCCCAGCATCTGCTGCCGTACTGGCGCGATCCCGATTTGCAGTGCTGGCTGGAACACAAGACAGACCACGCGGAACGGCTTCGACAGGTGCCACTGGCACTGTGCACCGACACGCAGGCCGCATTACGGGGAGCTGCGGATTTTTTCTGGCATCAGCAGATACGTGGTAGCTGATCCACCGTGTGCCACGCCAGCAGGCGCTCGACACCGTAGGCATTTTCCAGGAACACACCGCCGTTTTTTACTGCTGCCGACTTGACTGTGCCGTTACCCAGTACCGTTCCTATTTGGGCCGACCAGCGCCCGGCAGAAAATTCCCGCAGGATCGCCAGCGCATCCGCTACCTGCGCTTCCGGCAGAAACAGCGCACAACACCCTTCATTGGCAATGAACAGGGGATCGAAACCCAGCAGCTCGCACGCGGCCTGCACGGTTTCCGACACCGGTACGCGCGTTTCCTGCAGGCGGAAATCCTGGCCGCACTGATCTGCCAGTTCCAGCAATGCCCCACCCAGTCCGCCCCGGGTGAGATCGCGGGCGCAATGCAGGTCGATGCCCTGGTTTAGCAGCGCCTGGATCAGCGGATGCAGCAGCGCCATATCCGACAACAGATCCACTTCCAGATTGATACCTTCGCGACTGGCCAGCACGGCAATACCATGACGGCCGATATCGTTGCTCACCAGAATCGCGTCGCCGGCCTGGATGCGCGCGGGCGTGAGCGCTTGCGGTATATGCAGCTCGCCAATGCCGGCGGTGTTGATGAAAAGCCGGTCCGCCTTGCCCCGCTCGACCACTTTGGTGTCGCCGGTGACGATGGTGATGCCCGCTTCAGCAGCAGTGCGCTGGATCGACTGCACGATTTTTTCCAGCCGTTCGATGGGCAGTGATTCTTCCAGAATGAAGGACAGCGACAACCAGCGTGGCACCGCGCCCATCACCGCCAGATCATTGCAGGTGCCGATCACCGCCAGCGCGCCGATATCGCCGCCGGGAAAAAACGGTGGATTCACAACGTAGCTGTCGCTGGTGAACACCTGTTGGGCGGTGACGTTTGTCAGCACTGCGCCATCGGTGAGCAGGTTCAATTGCGAATTGCCGTAGCCCGGCAGAAACAGCTGCCGGATCAAATCGCGGGTGGATTCGCCGCCACTGCCGTGGGTCAGCAGGATGCGCGCGTCTTTCATGGCTGCAGGTCCGTTTTTTTAAGTTGTTATGTCTGTTTTATGCTGGATCGGGAAACGCCACCTGCCCCAGCGCCAGTCCGCCGTCGTTGAGCGGGACCGTCGCGGGCCACATCAGGTGCACTGCCATTGGCTCCGCCCGTTCCAGCAGCAAGGATTGCAGCAGCCGGTTCTGAAAGCAACCTCCACTCAGGGAGAGGTGATCAACGTTGAAGCGGTGCGCCAGGGCCAGCGCCCAGTCCGCGACGCCACGGTGGAAGGCCAAGGCCTGTTGTTTGACGGATGCCGGTGCGTTTTGCGCTGATACGCTAAAAGATGCGCCATAGAAAAAATCGCGCCACGCCGGTTGCCAGTCGCCCACCAGAAGATCGCCTTCTGTCCGCAGCTGGATTGCGAATGGGGCAGCATGTCCGCCTTGCCCGTCACGTTGCAAGGCCGTGGAATCTTCCAGCCCGCGCTGGGCACAGTACTGCAATTGCACGGGCGCATGGCCCTCGTATTCATTGCGTTCCGTGCCCAGCAGCAGATAACTCATGGCATCAAACAATCGCCCCATGGCGCAACTGATGGGGCAATTGAGATTTTTTTCCAGCAGCTGCCAGACGGCGGCCAGTTGTGATTCCGTCACCGTGTTTGATACCAGTCGCTGCAAAACATCGGCACGGGAAATGCCCGCAGCAAAACTCAGGGACAACGCCAAACGCCAGGGTTGCAGCAGCGCCTGCACCCCGCCCGGCAATGGAAATGGTGCCAGCGCCGCGACACGGGTGATTTTCCCGGCATCCACCAGAAACGCTTCACTGCCCCACAGGGTGCAGTCGTCGCCGTAGCCGTTACCATCCCACATCAGCGCCAGATAGCGCGACGGCAGCGGGCAGGCAACATGATTGGCCAGCAGGTGGGCACGATGATGCTGCACCACTTGCAGCCCGAGTGGTTCAGTTTGCTGCGACAGTCGCTGCGCCTGCTGACGGCTGATATAACCTGGATGGGCATCCACGCAGATACGTCGCGGCGTAAAATCCTGCAACGCAGAAAATTGATCCAGCAGCCAGTCCCGCCGTTGCAATGTTTTCACCGATTCCAGATCCCCCAGATGGGGCCCCAGCACCGCCACGCCGCCCCGCGCCAGCGCGAAGGTGTTTTTCAGATCCCCGCCCACAGCCAGCGTCGTCTCGCCTGGGGGAACAGGAAAAGCGGTATGGCAGAAACCCCGGGCCCGACGCAGCAATGTCGTGCGGCCCTGGTTTTCCATCAGCACGGAATCGTCCTGGGGAAATTCGATCTCCAGATCATGCAGCAGCGCGAAATCGCACAGGGTTCCAACGGCTGTTTCCAGATCGGCGTTGGCAAACAGGATCGGCTCGTCACTGACGTTGGCGCTGGTGCAGACCAGCGGCGCATCGACACTTTCCACCAGCCAGGACTGCAACGCGGTCACGGGCAACATCAGGCCCAGATCGGGTACATCCGGTGCCACGGACGGTGCCAGTTGCGTATCCGCCGCTTTCGTTTTCGGCAGCAGAACAATCGGGCGCTGGGGCGACGTCAGCCACTGCGCGGCCGCCTCGCTAACCTGCGCCAGCCGCTGCGCCCAGGCCAGCGATGGCACCAGCAAAGCCAGCGGTTTGCACGGGCGCTGCTTGCGCTCACGTAGCCGACGCACCGCGGATTCATTATCGGCGCGGGCCAGCAGCTGCATACCGGACAGGGATTTCAGCCCAACAATACCGCCGCCATTCAGACAAGCCAGTGCGCGCCGGATCAGATCGTCTGGCGTTGCATCCGCCGACACGCCAATGTCAGCCAAGCCAACGCCAGACAACCGCGGCCCACACACCTCGCAACTGATCAGCTCGCTGTGAAAACGCCGGTTCGCCGGATCGGCGAAATCTTCCTGGCATTTCCGACAGGGCGGCAGGCGCGCGTACGCCGTGTTGGCGCGAGCGAAAGGCAGCGCTGTCAGAATGCTGAAACGGGGCCCGCAGTCGTTACAGCTGATGAAGGGGTAGTGGTAACGGCGGTCGGCAGGATCGTGAAATTCCAGCAGACACGTCTCACAAATACCGCGATCGGCCGGCACCTGATACAGCCGATCCACGTGCAACGGCTCGCCAGGCAGGATCGCAAAACCGGATTGCGCCGAAAGCGCCCCCGGTGCCAGATCATGATCCAGTTCGATAATGTCGACCGCACAGGCCAGCGCGCGCAGCTGATCCTGCAACTGCTGCACTGCAGGCGCCGGCCCCGCCACCTGCAGCGCCACCTGATCGCCCTGGTTGCAAATCCAGCCACGCAGGCCCAGTTCGTCCGCCCAGCGTTTCACGCGCGGCCGTAATCCGATCCCCTGCACCTCACCGCGCAAGATCAGGTGCTGCGCCACCGACGCGACCCCGCTGATATCAGTTGGCATCATATTGTCACTTTTCTGGGGTTCACTCTGCTCGGAATCCTTATGCTGACGTTCATTCTGGCAGGGTTCATTGATCTGCATTTGCACTCGCTGGATCGGATCAGTATAAGATAGAAAACTCCTGAACAAGATCGCAACCTTGTGGCCACGGCGACCGACATGACGTCATCCTCCACCGCTTCTGCCAGCGGCTTGCCCCGCCTCTTTTCCCGCAGCGCACCCTTGCCGCAATGGGATGCGGCGGCTGCGCAGGCATTGCTGCAGGCCCGCTTCGGTCGCCTCTGGCAACGGCAGGATCTGCTGCAGGCGCTGATCGTCATCCAGCATCATTTCGGCGCCATTACTGCACCGGCGCAAACCTGGCTGGCGCGCCACTGTCAAAGCAACACCGCCGATGTCCGCGCCCTGATCCACTTCTATCATTTCCTGCAGGAAGAACGCAGCACACCCCACCAGATTCTGTTCAGCAGCAATATCATCGAGGAACAGCAGGGCATGCGCACCCTGTTTGACGAACTGCGTATGGGAACCCACGGGCTCGCCGAAGTAGGCCTGACCTCCTGCATCGGCCTCAGCGATCAAGGGCCTGCCGCGCTGGTCAACGGCCACCCGCTGACGCGATTGAGCGGCCAGCGCATCCGCGAGATCCAGCGCCAGCTGCAGCAACAGATCCCGCTGGCGCAATGGCCCCAGAACTGGTTCCGCGTGGACGACAATATTCAAACCGCCGGTCGCCTGTTGCAGTTCCAGCCTGATCCAGCGCTTTTTCTGAGCCAGCTGCTGGCGCAGGCGCCGCAACAGGTGATTGATCGGGTGCAGCAATCCGGCCTGCGCGGACTGGGCGGCGCCGGCTTCCCCACCGGGCGCAAATGGCAGGCCTGCGCGGAAGCACCCGGTGCGGACCGCTATGTGATCTGCAACGCCGACGAAGGCGAGCCGGGCACCTTCAAGGACCGCGTGCTGCTGCAACACAATCTGGACGCGGTTTTGTGCGGCATGCGCATGTGCGGCCACGCCGTCAGCGCGCGCCACGGCATCCTCTATCTGCGCGGCGAATACCTGTTCCTGTTCGACGCCATCAACACCCGCCTGCAACAATGGCGTGAACAGCAATGGCTGAACGCGGATTTCAATATCGAAATCCAGTTGGGTGCCGGCGCCTACGTGTGCGGCGAAGAAACCGCGCTGCTGGAATCCATCGAAGGCCGGCGTGGCATTCCCCGCATCAAGCCGCCGTTTCCCGTGCGCAATGGTCTGTTTCAATTGCCAACCGTCGTAAACAACGTGGAAACCTTCGCCGCCGCAGCCTGGCTGCTGCAGTCAGGCGTTGACGCATTTCGCGCGGTAGGCACCGAACAATCCCCGGGTACGCGGCTGCACAGCGTGGCCGGCGATTGCGAAAAACCCGGTATTTACGAATTGCCGATGGGTGCCAGCGTGCAGGATCTGCTGCAGGCCTGCGCTGCCCGCAATCCTGCTCTGGTGCAGTTGGGTGGACCGTCGGGCGTGATGAGCAGCCCCGCAGACTGGCAACAACCGCTGGCCTTCGAGGGCATCTCGCCCGGCGGTTCCGTCATGGTGTTTGACGCATCGCGTGCCCACTTCAACATCGCCCGCAACTTCACCGCGTTTTTCCAGCAGGAAAGCTGCGGCTTCTGCACACCCTGCCGCGCCGGCACCCAGGTGCTGCTGCGGGACATGGATTGCGCCGCGCAGGGTCAGCAGCATGCCGATCTGAACGCACTGGCCACCCTGATCAACAGCACCAGCCATTGCGGTCTGGGGCAGACCGCCGGCCGCCCCGTGCTGCACTGGCTGCAGATGAATGCGGCGAAAAAAACGGAGGTCGCCCATGACTGACACGCTGCAATTCTTTATCGACCAGCAGGCCGTTCCGTTCCAGCCAGGTCAGACTCTGATGCAGGCGGCGCAGGCAGCTGGCCTCTATATTCCCCACCTGTGTTTTCATGACGGGCTGACACCGCACGGCAGCTGCCGCGTATGCATCGTGGAAATCAACGGCAGCATTCGTGCCGCCTGCACCACGCCCGCCACTGCCAACCTGCAGGTGCACAGTGAAACTTCGGCGCTGCGCACCCAACGCCGCCAGCTGATCGAACTGCTGTTCGCGGAAGGCAATCATCTGTGCCCCAGCTGCGAAGTCAGTGGCAATTGCCAATTGCAGGCGCTGGCCTATGATCTGGGCATGACCCACTACGAATTCGTCCCGCTCGACCCGCACCGCCAGAACGACGGTTCCCATCCGGATCTTTTCATCGAGCAGGACCGCTGCATTTTCTGCGAACTCTGCACCCGCAGCGCGCAGCAGCAGGATCACAAAAATGTGTTTGGTATTGGCGGACGCGGCGCCGACACCTACCTGTTTGCCCAGGCCGATTCGAGCCGGCTGGCAGACACCGCCATCACCGCACAGGATCACGCCGCGCATATCTGCCCGGTGGGCTGCATCCTGCCGAAACAGGGCAGCTACCAAATTCCCATCGGTCAGCGCGTTTATGACGAACAACCCATTCACCTGCGCGGCAACCACCGCCCGGACGAACAGGACGCCACGCCATGAGCACTGACGCCGCAAGCACAGTGAAAGTGAAAGTGGCCACCTGCTCCCTGGCGGGCTGCTTCGGCTGCCACATGTCGTTTCTCGATATAGACGAGCGCATCATCCCTCTGATCGATGTCATCCAGTTCGACCGCTCTCCCCTCACCGACATCAAAATCATCGGCGACTGCGACATCGGCCTGATCGAAGGCGGCCTGTGCAACGAGGAAAATGTGCACGTGGCACAGCAATTCCGCCAGCACTGCAAAATTCTGGTAGCCGTGGGCGCCTGCGCCATCAACGGTGGCGTGCCGGCGCTGCGCAACCGCTACAGCGCGCAGGAATGTCTGGAAGAATCCTATCTGCACGGACTGGGCGTGGTGGACGCGCAGATTCCCAACGATGCCGAACTGCCGGCGCTGTTGCCAAAAGTAGTGCCATTGCAATCCGCCGTGCACGTCGATTATTTCCTGCCAGGCTGCCCGCCACCCGCCGATGCCTTCATGGAAATCATCAACGCCGTGCTGCAAAAACGGGAACCCCAACTGGATTACGCGACGAGGCGCTTTGACTGATGAGTGAAACCCGCGTCGTCATCGACCCCGTCAGCCGCGTGGAAGGCCACGGCAAGGTCACCTTGCTGGTGAACGACGCCGGCATCGTCACCCAGGCGCGCCTGCACATCGTGGAATTTCGCGGTTTTGAAAAATTCATCCAGGGCCGGCCCTATTGGGAACTGCCGATGGTGGTGCAGCGCCTGTGCGGCATCTGCCCGGTCAGCCATCATCTGGTGGCCGCCAAAGCCATTGACCAGATCGTTGGCGTGACCGCACTGTCCGCACCCGCGCTGAAACTGCGACGCCTGATGCATTTCGCCCAGGTGCTGCAATCCCACGCGCTGCATTTTTTTCATCTGGCATCGCCAGACCTGCTGTTCGGTTTTCAAAGTCCGGTAGAACAACGCAATATCGTCGCCGTAATCAAGCAGCAACCGCAGATCGCCATTAAGGGCGTGAAAATCCGCAAGTTCGGCCAGCAGATTCTGGAAGCCATTTCCGGCAAGCGCATTCACGGCATGGCCGCGATTCCCGGCGGCATGAACGCCCCCCTCACGCCGGAAAAAATCCAGCCGTTCAAACAGGATGTGCAGCAGATCATCGACTGGTGCGAAGAGACGGTAAAGCTGTCGCGCCAGCTGACCGACCAGAACCGCGATTTTCATCTGCAGTTCGGCCTGATCGAATCGCCCTTCATGGGACTGGTGGGAAAAAACGGCGAACTGGAACTGTATGATGGCAACCTGCGGGTGATCGACGCCAGGGGCAACATCCTGCAGGACCAGTTTCCCTGCGATCAGTATCCGCAACTGATCCAGGAACAGGTGAAGTCCTGGAGCTACATGAAATTCCCCTTTCTCACCCAGCTGGGTAGCGAACAGGGCTGGTACCGCGTCGGTCCCCTGGCCCGCATCAATCTGTGCGATTTCATTCCCACTCCGCGCGCGGAACAGGCGCGGCAGCAATTCCGCCAGTACGCCGGCGCCCCCGCCCATTCCCCGCTGCTGTTCCACTGGGCGCGCATGATCGAGGCACTGCACTGCGCCGAGGCCATTGCAGATCTGCTAGCCGATCCCGATCTGCTCAGCACCGATCTGCAACGCAGCGGCATCAAGCAGAAGGAAGGCATCGGCGTAATCGAAGCGCCACGCGGCACCCTGTTTCACCACTACCAGATCGACGCTGAAGACCGCGTCACCATGGCCAACCTGATCGTCTCCACCACCAGCAACAACCAGGCAATGAACGACACCATTCGCAAGGTGGCGCAGCAGCATCTTGATGGCCAAACCCTGACGCCGGAATTATTGAATCTGGTGGAAGTGGCGATCCGTGCCTACGATCCCTGTCTGTCGTGCGCCACTCACGCGGTGGGCAAAATGCCGCTGCAACTGCTGCTGCAAACCGAATCCGGCAACTCACTCGACCAACTGACGCGACACACCGATGGCCACATCTCCCGCTGACATTGCCATTTTCTGCTTTGGTAACGCTGCCCGTGGCGACGACGCCCTGGGCGAGCACATGCACGCGTTCCTGCAATCCCAGCTGCCGGACAGCCATGGCATCCGGCTTATTTGCGATTTCCAGCTGGAACCGGAGCATATTTTTGATTTGCAGGGCGCCCGTGCCGGCATTTTCATCGACGCCCACGAGGATGCCGACAGCGACGTGCAATGGACAGAAGTGAAAGCCGGCACCACGCTCACCATCAGCAGCCATCACCTGCCGGCGGAAAGCCTGCTGTATCTGTACGAGGAAACCTTCGGCGAACCGGCGCCACCCTGTTATCTGCTGACCGCGGCGGGCGAGAATTTCGAACTGGAGGAAGGCTTGAGCGCCACCGCGCAACGCAATCTGCGGGTGGCACAGGAACTGATTCTGGAAAAATTGGCGCAACTGGAACTGGCGGGAAATTAGAAAAACGCGGCGGTCACCTTGGTTCATTCTTTTTAAGCCAACGCTTTCTCAGCCAACGCTTTCTCAGCTAACTCTTTTTCAGCTAACTCTTTTCAGCCAACGCCACGCTCTTCCAGCGTCTGCTTGCGGTAATTACCTGGCGACATGCCTTCCCAGCGCTTGAAGGCATGGTAAAAATTCGAGGTATCGGAAAAACCCAGCACCTCCGCCAGCCGTTCGATATCCACCGCCGGATCACCCAGGTCCCGCAATGCGCGGGCGTGACGGCAACGGTCCCGCACCACCACGAACGACGTATCTTCCAGCTTCAGCTTGCGCTGCAGCGTGCGCGGCGTCATGTTGAAATGGGCAGCCACATCTTCCAGCTGGGTGGGATGCTGGCCCAGATTCTTGCTGATGAAACTTTCCACTTTCGCCTGCAGCGACTGCCCCATCTCAATGGAGCGCAATTTCTCCCGCGCCAGCATCTGCATGCGGTTGTGGTAATCGGGGTACGAGGTCAGCAGGGGTTCTTTCAGCTGGTCGCGGTCAAACACGATTTCGTTGCGCGGGCAACCAAACACCACCGGCGCCTTGAACACGCGATCATATTCCTGCGCATAATCCGGCTTCGCGTGCATGAAACGCACTTCCCGCAATCGCAGCCCACCATCGGCGATGGCATTGGCAATGGTCACCACCGTGGTCGACACCAGATCCTGGTGCACCGGCAGGTTTTTCTTGATCAGGGAGGTGTCGATGGAAAAACCCAGAATGGCGTTCTTGCCCTTGAGATCCAGCGAGAACAGCGTGAACGGCGCCACCAGATCCTTGAACTGGAACAGCTCGTCCAGCGCCTCTTCCAGGTTGCGACTGGTGGCCACCAGCTGCCCCACCAGGTCCAGGCTGTGGTACTGCACCGATTCCCCCAGGCGGATGCCAAAGGCGGGATCGTTCATCGCGGCATAGGCGGCATTGAAAAGGCGCAGAATTTGTTCGAGCGTGAGGAAGGTGCCGGTGTGGCCGATGACGGCAAGATCCACCTTCGCCGTGGCGAAAATCTTTTCGACATTGATGCGATTTTTAATCGCCAGATCAAGAATGCCTGGAATCAGCGTTGCCGGAACCAACCGTTGATGCATAAAGACACTCTGCAGTACCCGAAAAAGCAGCCAATTAGCACAAGTAAATCAGTCAGCTGAACATGTAATATCTGGCCAAGCATACTGACTTTGAATTGACTAAACAACTTTTGCCCGCATCCTTTCGGTGCGCACTCAGGAAAGCATGGCAGCATCGGCCGGCAAATCAATATAGCGGGCGATTTTGTCTACCAGCTGACGGAAGGTGACGGGCTTCGACAGGTAATCCGCCATACCCGCCTCGAACGCCATGTCGCGGTGCTTGTCCAGTGCATGGGCCGACAGCGCCACTATCGGCGTCGGTGTCAGCCCGTTTGCCCGCTGCCACTTCAGGATGCGGGAGGCAGCCTCGTAACCATCCATCACCGGCATCTCGCAATCCATCAGGATCAGATCGTAGGCGTGACCCTGCTGCACCATTTCCACGGCCGTGCGGCCGTTGTCCGCCAGATCGGGCTTGATGCCCAGTTTCTGCAGGAATCCGGTCATCACGCTCTGATTGATTTCGTTGTCCTCCACCACCAGCACGCAGGGGCCGCTGGTGGCGCGGATCGGCACCACCGGCACGGGTGTAAGCTCGGAATCCTGGGCGGATGTCACGCCATCGAACAGATCCAGCGCGATGGCTGCCTCCGCCACCTGCACGTTGTCCGGCAAGGTCAGCGGCAGGTTGAACCAGAAACAGGAGCCGCGCCCCAGCTCGCTCTTCACTCCCATTTCGCCGCCCATCAGTTCCACGATCTGCTGGCTGATCAGCAATCCCAGGCCGCTGCCCGGCGTGTCCTGCCGGTGCTCATGCTGGATCTGGGAAAAACTCTGGAACAGTTTGCGCTGGTCGCGGGGTGAAATGCCGATGCCGGAATCTTCCACTTCGAACCGCACCATCAGCTGATCGGACAGGATCGCGTCGGTGAGCTGCACGTTGATGTGCACGAAACCCTGCTCGGTGTATTTGAGCGCATTCGACAGGACATTCAGCAACACCTGGCGGATACGGGAAGCGTCGCCGATAAGTTGCAGCGGCATGCCCTCGGCAATGAAACAACCCAGCTCGATGCGCTTGCGCCGGGCCTCGAATTCGTAAATCGCGCACACGTCCTGCAACATCTGCTGCAATTCGAACGGATGCCGCACCAGGTTCATCTTGCCAGCCTCGATGCGGGAAAAATCCAGCACGTCGTTGATCACTTCCTGCAGCCCATGGCCGGCATGACGGATCGCGTTCAGGTAGCGGCGCTGGTCCGGGCCCAGCGTGGTGCCCAGCAGCAATTCCACCAGTCCCATGATGCCGTTCATGGGCGTGCGAATCTCGTGGCTCACCTTGGCCATGAATTCGGTCTTGCTGTTGCTTTCATGCAGCACCGCCTGCACCTGCTGGCTCAGCGCGGTACGCTCGCGACGGTTGTCCTGAATGCGATAACCCAGCGCCACCGACAGCACCAGCAGTTCGCACAGCCAGGCCAGGCTCATGCCGTAGGTGATCCAGCGCACATCGGCGCGCAGGAACAGCACATTCAACGCCATCCATACGATCATCACCATCACCGTGCCATAGCCCAGCACATACACCTGCGCCGGACCATAGCCATCGCGCCAGCGCTTGACCCCCAACACGAACAGATAAACGCCAATCACCATGGCAAACAGGGTAATGACGATGTGCGACAGCATCAGCGGCGCCACCAGCACCAGCACACTGAAGCCCATCATACCCAGGAACATCACGGTACCCACCATATTCGCCGCAGGCCAGGTGCGGCGGATATCGAGGAATTCCAGCCCGAACAGGATGCCGGCTCCCGCACTCAGACAGATCGAGATCAGGACCCCAAGATCCTGCAATTCCAGACCGATCCAGAATGCCGCCAGGGTTCCGTCCATCGTCGTGGTGTAACCCAGCCCGCCAATCACGTGCAGGATGAAATACAGATACACGGCTTCACGGGTTGAGATGTAAATCATCAGGTTGTAGAACAGCAGCGCGAAAGCCAGTCCATACAGAATGCCCAGCCCCCACTCCACCCGATGGCTCTTTTCGATATAGGGAACGTTGTCAAAGACGCGCAGCGGAAAAATAACGTTCGAGGTGGAGCGCGCGCGGATCAGGCACTCGGTGGAACGGTAGGGTTCCAGATTCAGCGGCACCACATAGTTGCGCACCTTCACCACGCGGCTGGAGAACTGCACATGATCGCCGGCGGGGAAATAGGTTGGCTCCTGCCCCGGCCCGAAACAGAAGAATTCGATCTGGTCGAGAATGGGGTAATCCACCTCCAGCAAAATCATGCGGCGAAAACCCAGTGCGTTCTGCATCACCACATGAAACCAGTGATGACCGCGGGCAAATCCCAGATTGGGCGACTGCCGCTCCATCGGCGCAAAACGGCCGGCGCGCAGCGCGTTGCGGGCGGCATCCAGTGACGAATGCTCGGCGGCGTCATACCAGTGCGACAGAAACGGCCCCAGATCGTAACCGTCCAGGTGGCTGGGCAGCAACGCAATGGTTGGCGGGGGCATGCTGGATTGATCTGCGAGTGGGGCCGCGGTGGACGGGTCAGCAGCCTGCGTGCCAACCGGTAACACCAGCAGCAACAGCCAGCACAGCAGATGAATGAACAGATGGGCTCGGCAGCCGCCGAAGAGGTGTCCCTGCTTCACAATGGGATTCCATTATCCTTGTTCTTTGAACCGGTAGAATATACTGCGCCGTCACTGGCTCAAAGCAGGTTATGGGGCTTCGCCCCAGATCCGCTCGAAAAAACGCGGTTCCGCAATATGGTAACCCTGGGCATAGTCCACGCCCAAGTCAGCCAGCATGTCCAGAATGGCCTCGTTTTCCACAAATTCCGCCACCGTTAACAGGCCGAACACCCGCGCCACTTCCACGATTGCACGCACCAGCGCCTGGTCCTCGGGCTCCTGCGGCAGATGGCGGATGAAGGAACCGTCGATCTTCACCATGTCGATGGGCAACAGTTTGATCTGGTACAGCGAGGAAAAGCCCACACCGAAATCATCCAGCGCAAACTGGCAGCCGAGTTTTTTCAGCTCGCGCATCTTGGTGGCAGTGGTGGCGGAGTCCTGCACTGCCGCCGTTTCGGTGATTTCAAAAATGATCTGGGCCGGATTGACCTGGTGCTGCTCGAACTTGAGCGCGATCTCGTCATGCAGATTGGGATTGCGGAATGAAACGCCGGACAGGTTGATCGCGAACACCACATCGATGTTACGCGCTTCCAGCTTGCGCTTGGCGGCGAACACCTTGTCGATGATTTGCAGGTCCACTTCCTGGATCAGGCCGGAATTTTCCGCCGACTGGATGAACTTGTAAGTGGGCAGCGGCTTGCCGTTTTCGTCCATCACCCGCAGCAGCGCCTCGAAATGGCTGGGCGTTGTGGCACCGATTTTCTGGATCGGCTGGAAGGCTACGGTCAGGCTGTCGGTGGCCAGCGCCTCTTTCACCTTTTCGTTCCAGTACACGCGCTCGTGGATGCGCTCGCGGTCCTGTTCCTCCAGCGAGAAAATGTGCCAGCCGTTGCGGCCCGCGTCCTTGGCCTGGTACATCGCAATGTCGGCGTTGGCCACCAGATCGTCCACGTATTCGCCATGCTCGGGAAACAATGCAATACCGATGCTGGATGACACCCGGTGCAGGCGCCCCGAACCCTGCACCTCGATGCTGGTCAGCGCCATACACAGACGCTTGGCGACCGCCCCGATGGAATCCCGATTCACTTCGCGCACGATCATGGCGAATTCGTCGCCGCCCAGACGGAAGATCTGGTCGGAATCCCGTGCCTCCAGCCGCAGCCGCTCCGCCACCCGCCGCAACAGGTCGTCCCCCACTTTATGGCCGCTGGTGTCGTTCACGTCCTTGAACTGGTCCAGATCGAAAAACAGGATCGCGCCAGCACGGTCGTAACGCTTGGCGTGGGCAATGGACTTCTGCAGTTCCTCGCCAAAACGGCGGCGGTTGAACAGACCAGTGAGCGGATCGTGCGACGCCAGCCAGCCCAGCCGCTCCTCGGCTTCCTTGCGCTCGCTGATGTCCAGCGCAATGCTGAGAATCTGGTGTTCTTCCTTCGATTGCGGCAGCAGCGAGTGGTACCAGGCCATGTGCAGGGTGGAGCCGTCCTTGCGCACCACCGCCGATTCGTGATGCAGCTCGTTGCGGAAACCGTTGAGCAGTTCGTTCAGCTGGTAGCGAAGATCAGGCAACTGCTCGCTTTCCGGCAGCAGTTTGAAGAAGGACTTGCCCAGCAGTTCGGGCGCGTTGAAGCCGGTGATCCAGGTGCAATGCTGGTTGATCAGGGCGATGCAGCCGTTGCGGTCCTGGGTCAGGATCAGGGCGTGGGCGGTGTCCAGCAGGCTGTGCACGAACTGCTTTTCCGCTTCCAGATCGATGGTTTTCTTTTCCAGTTCCTCGGCGCGCAAACGCACCTCGCCCTGCAGGTCTTCCAGCAGGTGGGACAGGCGCAGGGCGGCATCCGTCAGAATGTCGCTCTCGTCGTTGTAATGCTGGTCGCGATCAAAGCCGGCCAGCTGGCGTCGCACCTGGCTCAGGCTGTCGGTGGCCAGCTGCGGCAACACGCCGGCAATGGAGCGCAGCCGGTTCAGCGGACTCCACAAGGTGGACAGCAGGATCAGTTCGGCAAACACCAGCCCAACGACGGCAAACAGAGTGAGACTGCGACGCACCGCCTGGTACTGGACATGCTCGGCTGTCACGTCTGTCACGAACACCAGCTCACCCTGGCGGGGAAAAACGGCGCCCCGCAGGGGCCGCAGCACGAACTCGAAGCGCTTCTTGTCGGCTTCCAGCACCACGGCGTTGAACACATCGGCGCGGGAATGGGTTCGGGCCATGGCCTGCAGCAGCGGCAGATCCCGCTCCTGGTCCAGTTGCGACACAATCACGCTGCCCCACTCGTCCAGGCTGTTTTCCAGGATGCCCCCCGGCGCGTTCCGCCGCACCGAGATCGCCATGCGGGACCGGTTCAGGCCCTGAAAACGGCTTACCAGCGCCTGCAACGACCCGCTCAGCACCAGCATGCCGCGGGCCTTCCCTTCGCTAATGTCGCCGTCACTGCCGGCGCGCGCAAAATCCAGCGGTGTCACCACATAGATTTCGCACAGATCGAAGCAGGCCAGCATCCAGCGCGGCTGGCCGTCCTGGTGGAATTTTTCCAGCAGTTCCGGTGGAATGCGCGGATCGCCATGCCACAGCAGGGCTTCGTCCTCCGGCGTGAACACCACCGCCGAACGCAGGGCAAAATCCGCGCTGATTTCGCTCCAGTATGGTTGCGCACTGGCAGCCAGGGCAGCACGGTCCCGCCGCTGCAGCGCATCCGCCACGCCCTGGACGCTGACGAACGTGCGCGCCAGAGACTGGCTGCGGTCAGCAATCCGCTGCAGCAGCGCGTCCACCTGCTCCACGTTGCGCTGGGTACGCTCACGGCCCAGATCCAGCAAACGCTGGTGGGAAAAATAGCCGGATGTCAGCGTGAAGACCGCAAACACCAGAATCAGCAACAGGCTGGTATAGACGAAGGCCTTCCACTTCAGACTGAAAAATCGTTTTGCCACTTGTAGGGGTACTCACCCATTCCTGGTTCGCTCCTAACCAGTATAGAGAGGGATTCGCCCGCTGACCGGCGAACCACGATTCTAACAAACTTAGGCCAATTGACAGTCGTTACCGCTCAACTAGGCTTCCAAGGTGCACCTTCCCCCATTTTTCCGCGGCCCGGAGGATTGGCTTCTGTCTTCGCGTACCCGCCCGACACCGGCAATCGTGCTATTGCTGACCTGCCTGCTGCTGTGGTGCTGCCGTGCCCTGGCCGCTGACCATCCCGCCGGCATGCCGACGGTGACGCTGACGCCGCAGTTGGAGCGGGTCATCCTGAACAGTCATACCCACCATCTCATCGACGAATCCGGCGAGGCGTCACTGGCCCAGATACAGCGGGCATCGGCCAGCCGCTGGCTGCAAAATCCGAAGGGCACCATCAATTTCGGCCAGTCCGCTTTCCCCTACTGGTTCCGTACCCACGTCACCGGCCTGGACCAGCTGCAACATACCACCTACCTGCGCGTCGACTACGCCCACCTGGATGAACTGGATATTTTCCTGGTGCGCGACGGCAATATTGTGGAGCAGCACCACACCGGTGACACCACACCCTTTTCCAGCCGTCCGATTCCCTACCGCACCTATCTGGTTCCATTGAGCGCGGATCGGGGCGCCAGTCTGGATATCTACGTGCGCATCGCCACCGAGGGCCCGATCCAGGCACCACTGGACATCCTCACCCGCGCGGAACTGGACCGGCAGGACAAGCTGAATTACCTCTGGTTCGGCGCCTATTTCGGCATCATGATCATCATGCTGTTCTACAACGGCCTGATCTTCGTGTTCGTGCGCGATCTGAGTTATTTTCTTTACCTGCTCTATATCGGCGCCACCGCGTTCCTGCAATTCACCCTGCACGGATTCAGCTTTCAATTCTTGTGGCCAGAGAGCACCAGCCTCAACAACAGCATGATCCTGGTACTTACGGGATTGATGCCCTTCACCGCCATCGCCTTCGTCTGGCGTTTCATCGGGCTGACCCAGTTGGGCACCCGCCTGGAAAAATCGGCCCTGCAACTGTTGTTTGCCGGCTTCAGCGTCGTGCTGGTGGGCGCCTTCACCATGCACTATATGACCGTGCTCAAACTGGCCCACACGCTGTCATTCCTGGCGGTCAGTCTGGGTTTCTATCTGGGGCTGAAATACTGGATCAAGGGCGTCAAGGCGGCGCGCATTTTCGCCCTGGCCTGGTTTGTATACCTGGTGTTCATCCTGCTCTACCTGCTGGATATCAAGGGCATCATCCAGCCGAATGTCATTTCCCTGCATGCGCTGGAAATCGGCTCCGCGCTGGAACTGGTGCTGCTGTCGCTGGCGTTTGCCGACCGGCTGAATACCGAGAAGGAATTACGGTTGCAGGCGCAATTAAAACTGAACCAGGATCTGGACCTGCTGGTGCGGGAACGCACGGAGGAACTGGAACAGGCTAATCTGAAACTGAAGGAAGTGAGCATCACCGATGGCCTCACCGATCTGTACAACCGGCGCCATTTCGACGAGGTGTTTGGTGCCGAATACCAGCGTGCGTTCCGGGAAAAACAGCCGGTGGGCATCCTGATGATCGATATGGATCACTTCAAACAGATCAATGACACCTACGGCCATCCGTTCGGCGACCTGTGCCTGCAGCGGGCGGCGGAGGTGATCCGCGATGCGATCCGCCGGCCACCGGATCTGGCGGCCCGTTATGGAGGGGAAGAATTCGTGGTGCTGCTGCCGAACACCGACACAAACGGCGCGGCCTGCGTAGCGGAAACCATCCGCCGCAATCTGGAAGCCACGGTGGTCAGCGATGGGAATCACAGCATTCATCTGACAGCCAGCGTGGGTGCCGGCGCCGAGATTCCGCCGGCACGGCAGGATCTGGAAAAGCTGCTGAAGCGGGTGGACCACTGCCTGTACCAGGCCAAGCACGGTGGTCGCAATCAGGTGGTGGCAGCAGCCCCCAACGGGCCGGCCGCCCTGTCGGCCTGAGCGCGCGGTATTGAAACAGCCATTACCAGTGCATCACCTTCTTCACGAACGGCAGCGTGATCAGGCGCTGCTCGCGCAACGACTGCTGATCCAGCCGGTTCAACACCTTCTGCAACGACACCATGTCGCGGCTGGACCGCTGCAGGATGTAACCTGCCACGTCGTCCGCCAGCGCAAAGCCGCGACTCTGGGCCGCCCGCTGCAGCACCCGGCGCTTGTCGTCGTCCCCCAGGGGCTGGATCGCGTACAGTTCCATCGCCGTAAAGCGGGAACGCAGATCCGCCAGCCCGATATCCAGCTGACGCGGCGGCGCCGAAGCCGCCAGCAGCAGACAACCACCCTGCTCCCGCAGCCGGTTGTATAGATGGAAAAGCTGTTCCTCCCAGGCGGGCTGACCCAGCAGCCGGTCCAGGTCATCGATGCAGAGCAGTTCCACGTCCGCCAGTTCCTGCAATACATCCGCGTGCAACGCCTGCAGTTCCCGTCCCGACACGAACAGGCAGTGCAGACCGGACTGCTGTGCCGCCAGGCACACCGCCTGCAGCAGATGACTCTTGCCCGCCCCCGCCGCGCCGCTCAGAAACAGCCAGCCAGGTTCGCGTCCGTCCGCAATCTGCCGCAGCCGGTGCAGCAGTTGCTCGTTGCCGGACGCATTGAAGGATTCGAAATCGAAGTCCGGCACGCCGGACAGGGGCAGGGTCAGCTGCGGATGCAGGATGTCAGACACGGTTGCGCCACCCCTCCAGCCCCATGTGCAAGTATTGCAGCAGGCTGATCACGCACAGCGCCAGCAGCACCCAGGGATACACCAGGAAAAACAGCGGCGGCAACGGCAGGAACACCAGATTCGCCAGCACCGCCAGCCCCACCAGGATCAGGCAGAACGTGCAGATCTTGCTGAGCAGCGTGGGCTTGCCATCGTACTTTCCAACCAGAAACCAGTAAGCGATGGCGCAGCTGAAAATCAGCAGATCGCGCACCACCACCACCGCCACCAGCCACCAGGGCATCTGCCCCACCCAGCCCAGGGAAACATAGGCAGTGATCAGCAGGATCTTGTCCGCCACCGGATCGGCGATCGAACCAAAGCGCGAATGCCATTTGAAGTAGCGGGCCAGAAAACCGTCCAGTCCATCGGTGAACCCGGCAACGAACAGAATGACCAGGGCGGCAGCAAACTCCCGCTCCATCATGCACAGTGCAAAGGGCACCACCAGCACGATGCGGAGCAGGGTCAGGGTATTGGGAAGCTGCCGCAGATACGACATCGGAACCGACCCCGCGCGTCAGCCCTGCCAGCGATAGAAAATAACGACAGGTCCACCGGGCGCCTGGTTCGGTTCAGTCTCCGTCCCGGCAGGAATCGGCGGTGTTTCCACGGCGCTGGGCACCAGTTTGCCATCCACCCGGAACACCTGGCGCAAGGCATCCAGACCGGTTTCCAGCGTCAGCAGGAATTCGGCATGATCCGCTTTCATGGCGTGCATGCGGTACAGGCTGATGGCCAGTACGCTGTCCAGATACTGGGTGAGCGCCGCGAAATCCTGCAGATCATCGACACCTTCCACATTCAGCACCAACTGCTGCCGGCCCAGGCTGGAAGCCACCAGCGCGTAATGGGCGCCCATGCGGTCCACCACCTGATCCAGCAACTGGTGCAGGGCGCGGGCGCTGTCGGCCTCTTTAATGTCGATGGTGTATTTCTGGCCTTCCAGATGGAACAGGGCGTTGATCTGGATGGCACTGGCGGTTTCCTTCACCCGCGCCATCAGCACGGACTGGGTCTGGTAACGGGCGGACGCCGCCAGCACAGGTTCCGGAAACAGGCCCCAGACATCACCGATGGAAACCAGGGAACGGTCGTCGCTGTCGAACGCCGGGAATGCCAGGGTTACCCCGCGCCGCGCCGCTTCCTTCTGTAGAATCTGGTGGGCACCGGGATTGGCCTCGGCACTGACCAGATCGCGGTCCAGCTCCTGTTCCCACGCCATCCAGATCAGTAGCGGCGGCCGGTTGCTGCCCCACAGAGGCAGGCCATAACGGCGCAGGAATTCGTTGATGGCGCTGCCATCGAAATCCATGTTGAGCACCGGCTGCGGGTCGCCGGTTTCCCCGTCACGGGTGGCATAGCCGTATTGCATCATGTACTTGTCGACACTGCCGATGGCGGTCACCACGGCGTCCTGCTGGCCGATGCCGGAATCGCCGCTGGCCCGCACCAGTACCTGAACAAAGCCCTCGGCAGACGCGCGCCGGCGTTCGGCGTCACTGCGATCCTTCACGGCAACCGATGCCTTGTACAGCCCGCCCACTTCCGTGGCCCAGGCCGAGCCGGCACCCGTCAGCAACAGCCCCCACAACGCCAGCAGAATCCACCCATACGCCTGTTTTTTCATAACGTCCTGGCATGCCTCAAGAATTAACGAAACGCCGCAGTTTACAACGTCGCCCAGGGCGATAAAACCGAAACCTGTATCGCCGCACCGACCCGGCCCCGCGTGACGATTGGGCTTGCCCGCAAGTCCTGCTAGAATACGCCCCCTGTTTGCCGGCTCAGGCCAGCGTGCGACCCCACAGTTCCTGCAACCCATACGGACCCAGCGCCCCATGTCAAAGCAACCGACCACGCCTTCCGCCGATCAGCCTTCCCTCAGCTATAAAGATGCCGGTGTCGATATCAATGCCGGTGGCGAACTGGTGGAACGCATCAAGGGCGTGGCCAAACGCACCCGGCGCCCGGAAGTGCTGGGCGGGCTGGGGGGCTTCGGTGCCCTGTGCGAGATTCCTTCCAAGTATAAGCATCCGGTGCTGGTGAGCGGCACCGACGGCGTGGGCACCAAACTACGGCTGGCCATCGACCTGAAAAAACACGACACCGTGGGCATCGACCTGGTGGCCATGTGCGTCAACGACCTGATCGTCACCGGCGCCGAGCCCCTGTTCTTCCTCGACTACTACGCCACCGGCCATCTGGACGTGGACACCGCCGCCAGCGTGATCACCGGCATCGGCAAGGGCTGCGAACTGTCCGGCTGCGCACTGGTGGGTGGCGAGACTGCGGAAATGCCCGGCATGTACGAAGGCGACGATTATGATCTGGCAGGCTTCTGCGTCGGCGTGGTGGAAAAATCCCGCATCATCGACGGCAGCAAGGTGCAGGCCGGCGACACGCTGATTGCACTGGCCTCCTCGGGCCCCCATTCCAACGGCTACTCGCTGATCCGCAAAATCATTGAAGTGGCCAAAGCCGACCTGAACCAGACCCTGGACGGCAAACCCGTCAGCCAGCTGCTGATGGAACCTACCCGCATCTACGTGAAAAACCTGCTGACGCTGATCGAACAGGTGGAAGTGAAAGCGCTGGCCCACATCACCGGCGGCGGCCTGCTGGAAAACGTGCCGCGCGTGCTGCCGGAATTCACCAACGCCGTGATCGACACCCAATCCTGGGAACTGCCGGCCGTGTTCAAATGGCTGCAGCAGAACGGCAACGTGGCCAGCCGCGAAATGTACCGCACCTTCAACTGCGGCGTGGGCATGGTGATCTGCGTGGCCGCCGACCAGACCGACAAAACCCTGCAGGCCCTGGCCACACTGGGCGAAAAAGCCTGGGTGGTGGGCCAGATCGTGGCCAGCGAACAGCAGGAACCGGAAACCATTCTGGGCGGCATCTGATCCGCCCATGAATCCCGTCAACATCGTTGTACTCATCTCCGGCAGCGGCACCAACCTGCAGGCCATCATCGACGCGGTTGAACGCGGCGAGATCAACGGCCGCATTGCCGCTGTCATCAGTAACCGCCCTGACGCCAAAGGTCTGGAGCGGGCGCAGCAGCATGGCCTGCACACGGTTGTGATCGATCACCGGACATTTTCCGGCCGCGACACATTCGATGCCGCACTGCAGGCAACAATCGAGCAGTTCCAGCCGGCGCTGGTGGTGCTTGCGGGCTTCATGCGCATTCTCACCGACGGCTTCGTGCAGCATTTTTCCGGCCGGCTGTTGAACATTCACCCTTCCCTGCTGCCCAAGTTCAAGGGCCTGAATACCCACGCCCGCGCGCTGGAAGCCGGCGAGAAGGAACACGGCTGCAGTGTGCATTTTGTCAGCTGCGAACTGGATGGCGGCGCCGTGATCGGACAGGCCCGCGTGGCCATCGCAGCGGACGACAGCGCCGACACCCTGGCAACCAAAGTACAGCAGTTGGAGCACCGGCTTTATCCCACTTGTGTGAAACTGTTCTGCGCCGGGCAACTGCAACTGACCGACAATGGCGCCCTGCTGGATGGCAAGCCGCTACCATTAAATGGACTTGATCTGACCGAGGCACCCTGATGCTGACGCTTTCCCGAATTCTGATCGCCCTGCTGCTGGCAGGCGTGGTGCTGACTGCCAGCGCAGAAACCAACACCAAGAATGCACTGCAACCCTTCACCGCCCATTACAAGGGCCGTGCCAACGGATTCGCCGTGGGCGATCTGGGCGCGCGTGAATTGAAAGCGCTGGGCGGCGGCCGCTACCGCCTGCAATACACGGCCGAGGCGCTGATCTACTCGCTGCAGGAAACCAGTGAATTCACCCTGACAGACGGCCTGTTGCAGCCGCAACTGTACCGCTCCGACCGCGGCACCTTCATGAAGCGGCGCAAGGTGAGTCTGGACTTCGACTGGGATCGCAATCTGGCCAGCTTCGATTACAAAGGCGAAGCCGGACAATTCAATCTGCAGGCAGGCGCACAGGACCCGCTGTCCGGCAGCATTGTGCTGGCGCAATTGCTGCTGGCGGGCAAGCCCACCATTGAATACCTGGAAGCCGACAAGAAAGGCATCGAAGCCAATCAGCTGGAACTGATCGATCAGCCGGTGCTGGAAACCGAACTGGGCAAAATCCCCACCTGGCACCTGAAGCGCCTGCACGCCAATCCCAAGCGCAAGACGGAGATCTGGCTGCACAAGGAATACCCCGCGATTCCTGTGAAAGTGCATCAGATCGATGATGCCGATGAATTCCAGCTGGAATTGGTGAGGTTTGAGTTGCAGTAACGAGCACCTGAGCATCTGCATCTTCACAAAAAGGCCGGTTCCCCGGCCTTTTTCGTTTCAGCCCACCGCTCCACACTCCATTTATGGATTTATCAACCCCTTCGATCTGACGTTATTTTTCAGAACAAGATTCGCCTTATTCCTGCTACTATGGTCGCCGCTCGCATCCCTTAAAAACAAAACCAATCAAAGGATGGTTTGTATGTCAGTCTTTCGTCGTTTTTCTTATGTAATGGGGCTTCTGTTTTTTGTGGTGCTGACTCTGCCGGGTTGTAAGAGCAGCAACAAGCTGGAAAACGGGGTTGTCAAAACCAATATCTCAGGCAACGCAAGCAGCGCACTGGAGTTCAAGTTCACGTTGCCTGTGAATGTTGAGGCGCTGATGATTCAGACCAGCGCGAATGATCAAGTTGTATTGCAACTGCTCGACGTGAATAAAAATCCAATTCCGGGATGCGAACAGGCCACGCTGTGCCTGCGCGAGTATCCCACCGCAGGGGATTACTTTCTTCGGCTCAACGCCCTTAGCCAGGTGAGCAACCTGAGCCTGGTGGCCAGCTGGAGTGGGCCGGCTGCGGCGACGCTTAAAAACGCCGTGCCGGTTACGGGCCTGAAAGGAGGAACTGGAACCGTCATCTTGCAGTCGCTGCACATTCCTTTCCACATCGGTGAATTAACGCTGGAAAACAGTGGCGCTGGATCTTATCGGTTGGAATTGCTGGATCAGACAGGCTCAGTGCTGCATAGCTGCAATGCCAATGCGCCTTGCAGTCTGTCGCAGCGGTTTGATGGCAATTATTTTGTGCGGATTACCGGTCTTGCCACTTTCGAGAATCTGAATTTACGCGCGTCTTGGGGTGGAGCGAATCAGAGTACGTTGCAGAATGGCATTCCCAAAAAAGGGCTGTCGGGCGCAGCAGGCACCGAGCGTTTCGAATCTGTTTATCTGCAACCTGGTACGCAGGCACTGATGGTGCAGAAATCGCCCAGTGATCGGCCAGCCAGTGTGAGCATTTTGGATGCAGACGGAAATACGGTGCAGAACTGCTGGGACGAATGCCAGCTGAACGCTCCTGAACCCGGGCTGCACTACATACGCATCGTTTACGAAGATGATGTCAGCGATCTGTCGGTAACTGCGGTGTGGGGTGGCGAGAATGAAAGTCTGCTGAAAAATGGTGTTCCACTCACTTTCCCGGGCGGCGTTGAGCAAGACACCCTGTTGGCCTCGGTTTATTTGCCGGAAGGTACTCATGCACTGATGCTGCAGACCGGTATGGACGCTGACGTCTTTCTGGAAGTCATCGACCAGTACGGTAATGTCAGGGGTGGCGCCGATGGCCGGGACAACCAGACATTCCAAAATCTGCAGCCGGGCCTGTACTTCGTGCGCATGTACCTGTATCAGGACACTGCGCCCTTCAAGCTGAATGCTGCGTGGGGATCGAACAACCAGGGTCTGCTGCAGAACGGCGTTCCGCTCGCTTTCCCGGGCGGCGTTGAGCAAGATACCCTTCTCGCATCGGTCTACATACCCGAGGGCACCCAAGCTTTGATGCTGCAGACCAACCTGGCTCCGATGATCCAGCTTGAAATGATCGACACGCACGGAAATCTGGTTTGGAATGGTTCAGGAGAGCAGAACGAACCGATTCAGATTCCGTATCCCGGACTCTATTTTGTCCGAATGCTTTTGCTGGGCGACACCGGTGCGTTCTCTATGACCGCAACCTGGTAACCGGCACGGACGTCAGTCGCGTAATCCACCAAAACAAAAAAGGGCCAGAATCATTCTGGCCCTTTTTTGTTTGCAGCGTTGCATCAGACCATCGGCGGCATTTCACTCCACCCGATAAACCGAAGTCGTCCCACTCACCTCATTCCCCACAATCAACCGCGCCACGCCATCCGCCATGTTTTCCCCCGGCACGAAGGTCAGCCCTTCCGGGCCCAGATCCCCTGCCTCGGCAGTATTCACTGGCACCGCGAAATCACGGTTGTTCAGGTACGTTACAAACTGCGGACCAAACGGGTTGGTGATGTCATACACCATCACGCCGCCAATCCGCTCCAGTCCCACAAATGCGAACAGTTGACCCTTCACCTTGCCGATCGCCAGACCTTCCGGCTCCGGACCCTTGTCGTCGCTGCGGCTGTCGAAGGCATTGTCATCATTGGACGCATTGAAGTACGCGGGGAAATGTTCCGCCGTGATCCGCTCCAGATCGGAACCGCTGTCGAAAACCTGCTGGCCCTGCGCATTCCACAGCGAAAAAGAACGGGCGCCAAACGCGTACAGGTTCTGGTAAATGCCGTTTTCGTCCTGCCCCAGTGTGCTGGTGACTTTCAACCGGCCCAGTTTGGCGTTGGCCGCCAGCGCACTCAGTGACGGGCTCAGTTTGCCTGCGCTGTTCAAGGCACCGACACGGGATTCCTCGCTGAAACCGGCATAGTCACGACTGTCGCCTTCATTGGCCGTTACCAGATAGTTGTTGCCGTTCCAGCCGTAGGCCGCCAGTGCATCCGGCATGTACATGCCTTTGAGGTTTTTCCATTTGCCGAATTGCAGCAGACTGTCGCGGTCGCTCACATCCAGCTCATTACCGGCGATGGAAAAATCCTTGAAGCCCAGCGACGCGATGGACTGCACGCTGGCACTGTCAACATCGATCACCGCCAGCGCATTGGCTTCCTGCAACGATACCCAGGCAGTCTTGCCATCAGCCGACAGCGCGATGTATTCCGGCTCCAGATCCTGCGCCACACTGGCGCCCGGGCCGAACACCCGCACCGCCGCCGGCAGTTCCGCATTGCGGCTGCCACCGATATTGAAATCCGCAAAACCCACGGTGGAAACCGTTGCCGCCGCGATGCCATTGCTCAGGTCAACGATGCTGATGCTGCCCACCGGATCAACGGAATAATCGCCACTGGGTTCGCCTTCGTTCGCCGTCAGGATTTTTTTGCCGTCCGGTGTGAAGGTGACCATGTCCGGCAACGCGCCGGCTTCGAACAGGCCCAGCAGGCTCAGATCGCCGGCGTTGTACAGCGCGATAAAACCATTCGCCTGTTTGTCTTCCGCTTCGATCGCCACCGCCACCAAACCATCACGGTATGCCACGCTGTTCGCCGCACCCAGGTCCGGGCCTGCCACTTTCACATTGATGCTGCCGATTTTGGCCAGTGCTGACGGCGTCGAGGCATCCAGCACATCCACCACCGCGTCCAGTGCGTTCACCACAAAAATTCGCTGACGCTCGTGATCATGAGCGACGATTTCCGCTGCACTCTGGGCAAAGGCGCCAGTGGCATAAGTGCCCTCATGTTGCAGCGCCACGGTTTTCGGGGCAGGACCTGCGGTCAGCCGTCCGGCTATATCCAGCACCACAGCGCGGGTCACTTCGTTGGTGATCGCAAAATCATTGTCGTTGATCAGCAATACATGTTTGTTGTCCAGCAATGTGACGCCTTCGATTTTCGCCGGCAACACACCGGGCGCAACGTCGGTCAGGCTGTTGAACACCAGTTTTTTCGCCGCCGGTTTCGCGCCGATGCGGCTGGTGTCGCGCACCTGTTCCAGCGACGGTGAAGTTGTCACGTCGTCCAGCGCCGTGCCCAGAATATTGTCAGCGGTTTTCAGATTGACGCGATACAGCTTGGTAGTGTCGTTGATGCGTTCCAGCACGACAAGGTCGTCTTCCGCCAGGGCCAGCATCTCGCTTACTTTCACGTCGCTCTGCTTGCCGGACTTCGCCGCGCTTACATCGCCGCGGGTGCCATCCTCGCTGGCAAAGGTCTGCGCCGTGTCCATCACATACACAAACTCACCCGCCAGTTTTTCCACTTCGCCACGCTTGTTCAACGCCAGTTTCAGCACGCGCACGTTGCGCGATGCCTTGTAGGCGTCGTCGTTGGGATTGGACAGCGGATTCTGCAGCGCGAAATACAGAAATTTCTGGTCGGGCGTCACTGCGATGGATTCAGCGCCACGATTGAGTTTGCGGTGCTTGAGAATATCCGGCAGCAGACCACTCACCGGATAGGACGCGCTCGTCAGATCCTGCGCCAGGGATTCCGGCACGATGCGCTGCAGGATGCGACCGTCCGCCGCCACATGCACGATGGAGGGGCCGTATTCCTCTGCGACCCAGAAACTGCCGTTCTTCAGCGCCACCAGCGCCTCGGTGTCCAAGCCGTTGACATCAAATGCCACCGGATGGCCAGCGCTGTCGTACGCATTTTCGGTGTCGGTCTGTGTGAAGGGATTCGGCAGGCCGGTGATGGGCACACCGGCGCTGTCACGCAATGGAATTTTTGCCAGGATCTCGTAACTCATGCTGTCACCGAAACGGCCAGGCTTCAGCGCGATTTTGTAGATGGCAGGTGTGAACTCCGGCAGCGGGAAAATCTTGCCCGCATCGTCGTCGCCACAGAATTTCTCGATGCCGATCACCGCGAGGGATTCATTGCAGGCGATGTTGGGGCCGCGGTCGGTGATGGTGTAGAACACGTTGGCCGGGTCGTGCGGCCGGTGGTAAGCGCCGCTGCCGAAACCGGTGGTGAGGTTCAGGGTCTTGCCGCCTTCAAAGCTGACTGACCCCAGGGATTCCACCAACTGGACTTCGCCGGATTCCAGCTTGCAGCCCGTGATTGCGCAGGCCGTCAGGCCGATGACAATGGCATTGCGAATGATCATGTAAAAGTATCCCCCGTTCTATTGACCAAAAACCATTCAGACGGGGCAGACTAAAAGCCGGAGATGACAAATTCATGAAAGCGCTGTGAACGCGGGGTCCCTCAACCCTGCACCGGCCCCCGGTGATAAATCAGATCCTCCACCGGTTCGCCCTGCACCAGATGCTGCTGGATGATGCGGTCCATGTTGGCGGGCGTGACGTTGTAATACCAGATGCCGTCCGGCTGCACGCACATGACGGGGCCGGACTTACAGGTGGCGAAGCAGGACGCACGGGTGCGCTTGACCCGCAAATCACCCTTGTCGAGCCCGGCGGCCTTGAACCGCTCCCCCAGGCTGTCGAACAGCGACTGGGCCGCGCCGTCCGGTGCGCAGCGTGGACCAACACACAGCACCAGGTGACGCCGGTATTCCCCCATTTTGGGCTTCTCCAGCGCCGGAACAATTTTCGCTTCCAGTTGCACGCACGGAATTTCGCGCGCAGCGTCCTGATTCATCGCATCAGCATTATTCATCGGTTCCAACCTCTTCGATATCCGCTGCAGGCATTGCAGCGGCCAGCAGTGGCAAGCGTAACGCCAGCTCGGTTCGATCAAACGGACAGGCGAAATGCAACGCGCCCGACACGGAACGGGGTTGCAGTGAAAACACCTGCGCGCCGGTGTGATCCAGAAAACAAGCACTGTGCAGATCGCCATTGCGCCCGACCAGCCAGCCTTGCGCCACGTTGCTCCAGTTCACGTGCAAATGAAAATGCGGTGTCACCAGATTCAGCCAGCGCGACGCTTCTGGTTGTGCAGGTTCGGCCCAGGTGAAGGCGTCGCCGTCGAGCAGCAATTCCGCCACGCTGCCGGATTCTGCGCGCACCACCGCCCGCAACGGACCCCAGTCCTGCGCCCACGCCAGCAGTTCATCCAGCGCATGCGGCGCCACCTGCGCGCTTTGCCACGGACAAGGCAGCTCGTCGTTCGCAGCATCGGACAACGCGGCCAGAATATCGGCCAACGGCATGCGAAAACTGGCGGCGGCATCGCGCAGTGTGCGCTGCAGATTTTCCTGCAAAAATGCGCGCACATATTCGTGCCAGCCCAGCAGTCCCATGCTCAGGGAACGGCCGGCCTGTTCACCGGCATGCACCCGTTCGCGGGCACGGTTTTCCTGCACAGCGACATCGGTGTCGTATTTATTGTCATAACCGCGCGGTGTCACCATCAGGCCGTGCCGCACGAACGTGTTGCTGTTGCCGATCAGCACGGTGGTGAGCATGCCAATATCGCATTCCGCCATCTGATCCAGACGCGTGAGCTGGATCGACTGGCGCCGGCGGTAACCGGATTTCACCAGCGCCACCGGTGTTGCCGGATCGCGGTGTTGCAGCAGGATGCGCTGGGCCTCGACGATCTGACCGGTGCGGCGCCCGCTTTTCGGATTGTAGAGCGCCACCACAAAATCACCGCGTGCCGCCGCCTGCAGACGGCCGGCAATCACGGGCCAGGGTGTGAGCAGATCCGACAGCGAGATGGAACAGAAATCGTGAGTCAGTGGCGCGCCCACCAGCGCCGCGCAGGCATTGATGGCAGAACTGCCCGGCACCACTTCCACATCGACACCATCGCCCGGTTGCCAGCCCGATTCGAACAGCACTTCAAATGTCGGCCCGGCCATGCCGTACACGCCGCTGTCGCCGGACGACACCAGTGCCACGGTTTTGCCTTCCCGCGCAGCGGCCAGTGCTTCGTGGCAGCGGTCCAGTTCCTCGGTCATGCCTTTGCGGATCACCTCTTTGCCTGCCAGCAATTCCGACACCAGTTTGATGTAGGTGGAATAGCCGATGACAACATCGGACTGCGCGATGGCTTCCCGCGCCCGCGCCGTCATGTGCTGTTCGTTGCCGGGGCCGATCCCCACCAGAAAAATCTTGCCGGTTTTATTCTGTTCAGTTGCGCATGCGCGCGATGGAGATGGTGACATTCCTGCCGTCCTCGCCTTTGAGTTTGAATTTTTCGATCAGCAAATCCGATGCGGTGGTACCAGCCGCCAACAGCGCCGCCGCTTCTGCCACTGCCGGCGTGCCGGTATAGCGCCGTACGGTTTCCGATGGATTTGGCACCACCACCTGCGCCAGAGCCTGCGCCGGATAAAACTGCAACGACCAGCCGTGCATGCGCGCCAGTTCCAGCAACGCAATTTCATCCCGCTTGAGATCGATGCTCGCCAGTACGGCAATCTGCCGGCGCTCGCGGTTGCACAGGACCAGCGCGCGATCCAACGCGGTTTCGATTGTCGTCAGCAACACACCACGGTCGCAGCCAATGCCGATGGCGAGGGCGCTTTCATTCATGCCGGTGCATTCATACAGTGTCATGGGGCGGGCGGTACACCACCAGCCGCTCCTGCAGTGATTGCCACAGTCCGGCGGAAATATCGCGGTGCGTCACCCACAGCACGGACTTGAAACGCGCCAGATCCACGGCTTCGAATTCATCAAACAGGTGAATATTCGCCGGCAGCGGTGTTGGCCGGGTCCACCAGTGACGGGAACCGGCCTCCTGCACGAATGCAATGGGTTCGCCGTTCACCACATCCGCCGATACGCGGGTCACGTTGAGCTTGGGCGCTTCCAGTTTCCAGCCCAATGCCCGACCCAGAATATCCACCGGAATGGTTTTTCCCACATCGGATGCAGTAGTGAGAACCGCGCGGGCACCCAGCAGATCAGCGATGAATTCCGCGCAGGCGTTGGCACCGCCGACGTGGCCCGACAAGACGGGAATCACGAATTCGCCGGCATCGTCCACCACCAGCACGCCGGGATCTTCATCCTTGGACTTCAGGAATGGCGCGATCAGCCGTACCACAGCGCCCAGCGACACGAAAAACACCAGCTGGTCGAACTGGCTGAACAGCGGCCCGATCTCATCCCGCAATGCGCCGTTGTACATATGCAGGCTGTTGGGCAACGCACCCAATTCGCCCGCCACTTTTTCCGCGATGCAGATCGAGGCGGCCGGCAGCGCTGGCGCCAGCGCATTGACCTGGCGCGCGCCGTGACGGGTGATGGCGATCAGTGCAATCCGGGGTTGCGGATCAATATCAGTGCTCATGCTGAAGCATCCTCTTCCATTTCCATTGCCGGGTCTGTATCCGTTTTCTTGCGGCAGCCGCGCAGGCGCTCGCCCTTGTTGCGTTGCGGATTGCGCACCAGCAGCAACGAAAGATAATTCACCTTCTGGCCGCGCAGGCTGACGACATCGCGCACTACCCGCTCTTCCACTGCTCCCACTTTTTCCACGAAGCAGGCGTGCTGCAGCAGATTCCGGCGCGCCAGAAGATCGATCAGATCATCCAGCAGCGGTTTCACTTTCAGCAGCACCAGCGTGTCGAATTCCGGCAGCAGGCGCTCCACCGCGTCCACGCCGTAAGCGGCAGGCAGCACCGCCACCGTGTCGTCTACATCGGCCAGCGGCATGCGCAACCGCGCGGTCGCCGCCTGGAAAGATGACACGCCGGCAATGGTTTCCAGTTCGATGCGATCATCCAGCGCGCGCACCGTGCGGGACAAATGATTCCAGGTTGAATAAGTGGAAGCGTCACCTTCCACCAGAAACACCACATCCCGGCCCAGATAGAGCAGCTGCAATACAGTTTCCGCCGCCAGCAGCCAGTGCCGTGCCAGCTTCTCGGCGTCGTGAGTCATGGGAAACACCAGCGGAATCGATTCTGCCGGCACACCAGCGCCAGCACGCAGCGCAATGTCGAGGGCGAAGCTGCGGCCACCCTTGCGCCGCACAGGAAAAGTCCAGACGGCATCGCTGTGCAAATACTGCCAGGCACGGCGCGTGATCAAGCCAGGATCGCCGGGGCCGAGAGATGCCCCGATCAATTTTCCGGTGCGGAGGTTGTGGTTGGTATCGCTGTCTGTCATGACGGGGTGGCTTCCTGTTGCGAATCCGGTTCAGCGGGAACAGTGCTGTTTGCGGTGGGCAACGGTCGCTGCGCCGCGACGATCCAGACCGGGTTTTCCGCGGCAAAACGATGCATGTCGAGGATGGGTTTGCTGCGGGCTGTCTGCAGCTGGGTGACATCCCACTGCACCGGCATTGGCTTGAGTGTTTCTATCGCCACAGCCAGATTTTCCACCGTGACAAAATTCATCACCAGCCAGCCGCCGGGTTGCAACCGGGCCAGACACACTGCAATCAATTGCGCCAGTTCCCCACCGGAACCGCCGATGAATACTGCATCCGGATCGGGCCATTCCTGCAGGCCATCCGGCGCCTTCGCATTGCGCAGGTGATAATTGTGAATGCCGAGTTGCACACGATTGGCCGCCGCGTTTTCGGCATCGCCCGCGTTTTTTTCGATGGCATACACATAACCTTGCGGACACAGACGGGCCGCCTCCAGACCCACGGAACCGGAACCGGCACCGATATCCCAGACGATACTGTTCGCCTTCAACTGCAGACGGGCCAGTGAAACGGCACGCACTTCCCGCTTGGTGATCAAGCCCTTTTCCGGTTGGCGTTGCTGATAGTCGTTATCCGCCAGACCGAACAGCACTGGATTAGGTTGCGGCGTATTGCGCCACAACATCACCACGTTGGGATCGGCGAACCGGCGCTGCGCCGCATCGCGCACGGAAACAGCTGTCACTGTATTTTCATCCGGCAACAGCAGGCGCTCAGCTACCGCGATGCGGAAATCATCCGCCATATTTTCCTGCACCAGCATACGGGCGATACGATCCGGCGTGTTATCAGGGCTGGTGAGGATGGCAAGGCGGTCATGCCGACCGATATCGCGCAGCAGAGGCGCCAGTCCGTGGTTCAGGCCTGCGCCGAGGTGCCATTCACCCGCATCGCGCGCGTGTACCGATGCAATTTTCATATCCTGCCAGGGCAGGCCGATGCGGGCGCAGGCCAGTTGCAAGGTGGAAACATTCGGCAGGATTTCGCAGGCATCGATGCACAGGTGCGCCACCAGAAAACCGGCAATACCGTGGCACAGGGGATCACCGCTGGCCAGCACCACCACATTCAACTGATCTGACTGCGCCTGGCGAATCCAGTCCGGCACCTGGGACAGCTGGCCAGTGAGATCGCGGGTCTCGCAGCCCGGCCTGAATTCATCGGCAAACAATTGCAGCGTGCGCGCCGCACCAATCACCAGATCGGCATGGCGGATGTGATGCAGCGCGGTGGCATGCAGACTGGCGACGCCATCATCCAGCACACCGATGATCCGGCACCGTGGTGGACATTGTTCTGTTTCAGTCATTTCCTTCCGCCTCTGTAATCCGGTTACCGTCGAAATCACACACCATCACGCGAATCCGGAACTGACGCGGATAACGCGCCGCCAATGTTTGCACCACCCGCTGCGCCAACGCCTTATGGAATGCCAGACTGAGGCCCAGGGCTTCCATCCGCTCGCTGGCATAGCGGGCGGTTTCCGCGTTGCGGATGTCGGCGCAGACAGCAGCGTCAACACCAAGGGATTGCACGATATCCGCCAGCAGTTCAGTGTCCACCGGATTACGATTGGCATGGGTGATGGTTTCGCCCTGCGCCATCTTGGTGAGTTTTCCCACCATGCCGCCAATCACCACGGTTTTCAGCTTGCAGCGTTGCGCGGCATCCAGTGCGTAACTCAGGAAATCGCCCATCTGGATAAAACAGGCCGGTGCCAGTTGCGGTAATTCCTGCATCACGAATTTTTCCGAACGGCCGCCGGTGGTTAGCACCACGGTGTCCTGGCCTTGCGCGACTGCCACTTCAATTCCCTGTACGACGCTGGCGCGGAATGCGGCGGTAGAATAAGGCCGCACAATGCCGGTGGTACCCAGAATCGAAATGCCACCCAGAATGCCCAACCGGTCGTTCAGCGTTTTCTTCGCCATTGCCTCGCCTTCAGGCACCGAAATGACGACTTCCAGCCCGGCTTGCGCCAGCAGTTCAGCGGCCACTTCCCGCAAATTCTGTTCGATGTTTTTGCGCGGCACCGGATTGATAGCGGGACCGCCCACTTCCAGCCCCAGACCCGGCAGCGTTATGGTGCCCACGCCCTTGCCATTACGAAAAAAAATCTGGTCTGCCGCATCGGGTTTCACCAGCAGATCCACCGTCATATGAGCACCGTGGGTGCAATCCGGATCATCGCCGCCGTCCTTCACTACCACGGCCCGTGCGGCGGTTTTACTGCAGTAACGATCGATCACCGTAAACAGCACGCGACTGCCGTTCGGCAACAGACATTCGATCTGCTCCGGCACGGTACCCGTGATCAACCCAATGGCCGCAGCCCGGGCAGCAGCAGCCGAACAGGCGCCGGTGGTAAAGCCGGTGCGCAGGTTCTGCCGATTGCGTTTTTCCGCGCCGCGTTCGTTCATCCGGGTTCAGTTGGCATGCGGTTTTTGTGCGTGTTGCTGTCGCTGTTCCGCCAGTGCCAGCAATGCATGCAATGCTGCCACCACCAGTGTGGAACCGCCCTTGCGGCCGTGGGTGATGATCCAGGGAATTCCATCGATCTGTTCCAGCGCCGCCTTCGATTCCGCCGCCGACACGAAGCCCACTGGCATGCCGATCACCAGTGCCGGCCGCAATTCGTCTTCCCGGATCATCCGTATCACTTCCAGCAACGCGGTGGGCGCATTGCCGATGGCGACAATACCGCCATCGAGCAAACCGAATTGCCGCGCTTTTTTCATTGCATAGACCGCGCGCGTGCTGTCGGCCCGTCGCGATTGCTCAATCACATCGCTGTCGCTGATGAACTGGTGGGTAACAACACCAAAATGCGCCAGACGCGGTTTCGACACACCCACGCAGATCATGTCCACATCTGCCACCACGGGCCGCCCGCCCAGCAACGCATTCACACCCGCCGCAATCGCATCCGGATGAAACCGGGTCAGGCCGTTGAATTCGAAATCCGCCGTGGCGTGAATCATGCGCCGCACCACGGGCCACTGTTCTGCGCTGTAAGCGTGGGCGCCCGCCTCAGCATCCACCACCGCAAACGAATCGTGCTCGATCTGCTGTCCCAGACGGGTCATCTGTTCGGTGATGATGTTAGTGGTCATGGCTGGCTGCCTCGCTCAGGCGTACGTGTGGTCGTGTGGCTGAGAATGATCGTGCACATGGGAATGATCGTGTGCATGTCCATGCTGCTCCGCCACCTCGCGGTATTTGCAGCCATCGCACGGCATCAGCTGTTCCGGCTCGCCCCTCAACGCGGATTCCACATGCTGGTCCAGCAACTGGAAAATTTCTTCCTCGAACCCGAAATACTCACCGCTGGCAAAACGCACATGCGGATATTGGAGGCGCAAGTGTTCCACCTGACGCCGGATACGTTCGATCAGCGTGCCGGTGAACAGGTAATACGGCAGCACCACGATCTGCGTCATGCCCAGCAAAACCTGGCGCTGCACCACCCGCTCCAGGCGCGGATAGGTAATTCCGGTGAACGCGATATCCACCAGTTCGTGGCGACCGTCCTCCTGCAGCCAGCGCGCCATTTTCGCCACATCGCCGTTGGCCATTTTGTCGGACGCACCCCGTCCCAGCACCACTACTCCGGTTGTGCACGGGTCTGGCATGTCCAGCACCGACAGCGCCTGTTGCAGGCGGCGTTTCAGGATGCGCAGGATGGGATCGCTCGCGCCCAGGTGTGGCGTGTAGGCAAACCGCACCAGCGGAAACAGCGCACGGGCTTCCGCGATATGCTGCGGAATTTCCATCTTCACATGGCCGGCGGCATTCAGGATCAGCGGCACCACAATCACACGATGACCTGACCGGGCGGCACGGGCAAGCCCCTGATCCAGCAACACCTCGGCAAACTCGATGAAGCAGACCTGGATCAGCCAGCGCGGCTGGCGTGCGCGCCACTGGCGTGCGAATTCTTCGATTTCAATGTTGCCGTTCTGTTCGCGGGACCCATGTCCCACCAGCAGGATAACGTCAGTCATGCAGGCTATGCTCCATTGGATTGCCGCGCCGGAAACGATGGCTGAATCCGGCGTCATACAGTTTGCTTTTTGCCAGCGTGGGCCAATGGCGCGCACCCAGCGTCGGGCTGACCACGATCATCGCCTGACTGTTCACATCGGCGTCGATGCAGCGCTGGCGAATATCCCCCAGCGTGCCGCGAATGATTTTTTGCTCACCCGGCCAGCTGGCTTTCTGCACCACCAGCACCGGCGCGTCGTCCGTCCATCCGGCCTGCAGCAGTTCGCTGCGGATTTTTTTCAGCAGCGTGATCGACAGGTACAAACACAGCGTGCAGTGATGCTGCGCCAGTTCTGCCAGCGATTCACCGGCTGGCATGGACGTGCGGCCTTCCACCCGCGTCAGGATCACCGTCTGCGTCACTTCCGGCAACGTCAGGCTTTCCACCGCGGCCGCCATCGCCGCCATCGCCGACGACACCCCCGGCACCACTTCCACCGCGATGCCGGCTGCATCCAGCGGCTGCACCATTTCGATCAACGCGCCATACAGCGATGGATCGCCGGTCTGCAGCCGCACCACGACAGCATGACGTTGCGCCTGCGCAATCAGCCAGGCCGTGATTTGCTCCAGCGTCATGTCTCTGGAATCGGTAATCACGCAATCCGTCGCAGCCCACTGCGTTGCCGCCTGCGCCACCAGCGAACCGGCATATAAAATTGCGCCGGCGCGCGCCACCAGATCGCGCCCTTTCAGCGTCATCAGATCGGGATCACCCGGGCCGGCGCCAACAAACCAGACTTTTCCAGCAGCAGTTGCTGAAGGTTCTTCCAGATGGCTCGCACTCATGCGGCAAACAACCTCGCGCAGGCCTGGGGATTCGACGGGAAATAGCAATGCAGGTACGACGCATGCAGCCGGCCAATACGGTACACCGCCTCCGGTTTGCCGCGCCGGCCTTCGGTGTGCGTCAGCGGCAGGCACGTCGTTTGCGTCAGCGAGTGATGGAAAGTGTGGCCACGCAGAGTACCTTCCGGCAATGTCACCGAGTGCATGCCCAGATTCACCAGCTGGGACTGCATGATCGCGCCACCCGGCAGCAAACCCACCATCGCACCGCGTTCGCCAGTGTGGGTCTCCAGCGTTTCCAGCAACAGCATCATGCCGCCACATTCAGCGACAATGGGTTTGTTGCGTGCATGGTGGAAACGGATGGATTGTTTCAGACTTTCATTTTCTGTCAGTGTCCGCAGATGCAACTCCGGATAACCGCCGGGCAGATACAGTGCATCGGCTTCCGGCACGGCCGCATCTTTCAGCGGCGAAAAAAACCGGATGTCCGCACCCAGCTGTCGCAGCAGATCCAGGTTGGCGCGATACAGGAATGAAAAAGCGGCGTCGAAGGCCACCGCAATGCGACAGCCTCGCAGCGGCGTACTCACTGAGCTGTCATCAAGCGCATCGACGCTGTCTTCGTTGCCCGTTCCAAAATCCACCAACGGCGGCAACAAATCCAGGTGGGCGCCGGCAGCCAGGGCATCCGCAGCAGCCTCGATTCGCGCATCGAGATCGGCGATCTCCGCAGCCTGATGCAAACCCAGATGACGGGAAGGCAACGCCAGCTGCGCGTCGCGGGGCAGCGCACCGAACCAGCGCAAATCCGCCGGCAAACTGCTGCGCAACATGTCCGTGTGACCGGGACTGGCAACCCGGTTGGCCAGCACACCGGCAAACAGCAAATTCTCGCGATAATGGGCCAGGCCATGTGCGAGCGCCCCAAACGTCTGGGCCATGGCGGAAGCATCAATCACTGCCAGCACCGGCAAACCAAACAACGCTGCCAGATCAGCACCGGAAGGTTCGCCATCAAACAACCCCATGACGCCTTCCACCAGAATCACATCAGCTTCTGCCGCCGCACTCCGCAGCAGCGCGCGGCAATGCGACTCGCTACCCATCCACAAATCCAGCTGGTACACGGGTGCGCCGGAGGCCTGTTCCAGAATCATCGGATCGAGAAAGTCCGGGCCGGTCTTGAACACGCGCACGCGCAAACCCTGCCGACGATAATGACGCGCCAGCGCCGCTGTCACGGTCGTCTTGCCCTGACCGGACGCAGGCGCGCCGATAAACAGCGCGCGACAGAACTGCGGCGCAACCGACATCACAGCGCAATTCCCCGTAACGCAACATCGTCACCACGCTGGCTGCGCGCAAACAACTGTGCCGAGATCGCGCCCAGCATCAACCAGAACAACGCGTTCACCAAGCTTGTCGCCACGATGAATTGCCAGGTCAGCATTTCTGGCGCGAGCGCAAACGCGTGCTCCGGATGCGGCGCACCCAGCACGTGCGGCAACACCAGCGGCAGCAATGCCGCCAGTTTCAGCCACAGCGGACGGGCCCACGCCAGCAACGCCAGTCCCGTTGCCGTGCACAGAGCGGTCAGCAACCACCACAACTGTCGCGCTTCCAGTTTCGCCGCCAGAGTGCCCGGTAATTCCGGTGGCAATCCCAATGCGGGCGCGAGAAAAAACACGGCGTAACCCACACCACCCCAAACCAGGCCCGGGCGCCAGCCCGCCGGGCTTTTCCGGGCATGAAAGGCCCACGCATAACATGCGCACAGAATCAGCCCATAGCCCACCGCCATCACCAGATTCGACGCCAGCGTTGCGGCATGACGTTGCCAGCCGTCTTCCGGTGCCCACGCGGATTCGTCATGCTCGTGCGCCGCGTGGTCTTCATGATGGTGCCCGGTGTCAGCGTCCACCGGCTGCGCCGGATCGCTTTCAAACACTTCCGCCTGCAGAATCAGCGGCGAAATCCACAGTGCCTGCGCCAGCGACAACACCAGCGCAGCCAGCAGCGCCGCGAACAGCGCGGGCGACAGCAACTTCAGCATTGGCGTGACCTCAGTGGCAGGGAAACGCAGCCGAATGACGGGTGTCATGGGCAGCATTGTGAACGGCAGACACCGGCGCAAAACCCACCAGAAAAATCAGGCAGGCACCCGCGAACAGCAGCGTGAGCGGTTTGAAAACAGAAACAGTGGACCCGGCGAGGACAAGGGATGAATAGGACGAAGTGGAACCGGACATGTGAATTTCCTTCTGCGAATCAGCGTGAGAACGGCAAGCTGCAGAAAGGAAAACCAGGACAGATCAATTCGGGTGATGCAGAAAAAATGTGGCGCGCTGCAGGAATCCGAGATTCACCGGTCTGGCCCGCCCACCGCAGGACATTTACCATCTTTCAGCTCAGGCCGGTATCCAGACTCGCAAGCCCGTCATCTTACGATGACGGCAAAACAGCGCCTTCCCATGTCGTACATGACACAGTGGCTTTGTGCTGTTTCTGACTCACTTACTGTTGCGGGGGCAGTACCGGAATTGCAGCAATGATGCAGCGCACCGGTTTCCCGTTTAACCTCTACGTCGAACGCTTCGAGGCACCTGAAACGAACCGCATGCTAAAACAGGTTCACGAAACAGGTCAACGCTAATTTTCAGCAACCTCTCGTTCACAGCCGCACAGACCACGCCAGGCAACAGAATGAAACCGATACGCAGGCCAGCACGGCATCAAGTATGATAGCCTTCAGTTTTTCGAAATAAAGCTCGCAGGAACAGCGAAGAACAGCAACAGGAAAGGGAGTTCCACATGCGCATGGAACGGCTAAAATTCACAGCTTTGGCGACACTCTATGTCCTCGCGTGCGCCATCTACATGTTGTACTTGTATGCCCAGGCCAAGCAGGCCATCGATGAGAATATCAACAACAAGCTCTATTTTGGCGCACTTGCCACCAGCGCCATACTGGGCGACCACTACCATGACGGGATTGTGGACAAGGAATCAAAATCCCACGCCGAGGATTGGGCCGCGATCCAGCGCCTCACGCGCTACAACAGGCAGGTGGGGCTCACCTTCATCTACACTGTAATCCGCAAAAACGGTCAGGCCTTTCTGGTTTCATCCAGCGCTTCCGACGACGAACTGCGTGACGGCGACTATGTCCGTTTTTTCGATCCGTATCCCGACGCCAGCCCTGCCCTGCTCAACAGCCTCGACACCGGCCAGACCACCTGGGTGGACTACACCGACCACTGGGGTGAATTCCGCGCGGTGTTCGTGCCGCTGAAATCCCGGGATGGCACGCCTTATGTCGCAGGCGCCGAAATTTCGCTGCAGGCTTACAAACAGTTGCTGCGCCATGAGGCGCTGGCACTGATCGGTTTTGCGATTCTGGTGTTTGCCGCACTGGCGCTTCTGATTGCACTGTATTTCCTGCGCCTGCGCCTGCACCTGCATCAGCTGCAATCCAAAGAGGAAGCGCTGGAAAAAGCCAGGATCGCCGCTGAAGCCGCCAGCCGTGCCAAGAGCGAATTCCTGGCCACCATGAGCCACGAAATCCGCACGCCCATGAACGGCATCATCGGCGCCACCGAGCTGATGAAATTCGGCAAGCTCGACGAACAGCAACGTGACTACCTGAAAATAATCCAGTCCAGCGGCCAGTCATTGCTGGCAATGATCAACGACATTCTCGACCTGTCGAAAATCGAATCCGGCAAACTGGAACTGAACATCCGCCGCATCGAACTCCGGCCACTGCTGCATGAAATACTCGAGCTGCTGCGCCCGGGCGTAAAAAGCGACGCCGTCACCCTGCACGGAGAAATCACCCCCGACGTGCCGGATTTCATCCTTGCCGACGAACAACGCCTGCGCCAGGTACTGATCAATCTGTTGGGCAATGCGATCAAGTTCACCAACCATGGTCAGGTGGAACTGACGGTGAATCTGCTGCGCCGCACACAAGGTGAGGTCGAGCTGCAGTTCAAGGTGCGGGACACCGGCATCGGCATCGCGGCAGACCAGCTGCAGCATCTTTTTCTGCCCTTCACGCAAGTGGACACCTCGCCCACTCGCCGTTTCGGCGGCACCGGTCTGGGGCTGTCGATCTGCAAACGTCTGGCAGACCTGATGGGCGGGCAGATCCAGGCCCGCAGCGAACCGGGCAAAGGCTCCGAATTCACTTTCACACTGCCCAGCCGCGAGGACACCACACCGGAAACACCGATTGCACACAGCAAGGAAGCAGCACCGCAAAAAACGCCCATGCCACCCCTGCGCATCCTGCTGGCGGAAGACAACCCGGTGAACCAGACCCTCACGCAGGTGATGCTGCGCAAACTGGGATATGAATCGGATCTGGTGGAGAGTGGCAACGACGCGCTGCAGGCCTGCCAGATGCAATCCTACGACACCATTCTGATGGACGTGAACATGCCGGGCATGGACGGGCTGGAAGCCACCCGGCAATTGCGGGCACTGCCACTGCCACAGCAGCCGTACATCATTGCCTTCACTGCCAACGCCTTCCCGGAAGAACGCGACCGCTATCTGGCATCGGGCATGAACGACTACCTGACCAAACCCCTGCGCCTGGAGGAACTGGTCAACGCATTGCGGCGGGCGGCCCGTCACGTCGCCCGCCAACGCGAAACCGCGCTGTAACCCTGCCGGCATCACGCGCGCCGGCAGGGGCCGCGATCAGGGCAGGAACGCCATCACCGACACCGGCGAACCGGAACCACCTTCCAGTCGCAACACGCCGATCACCAGCGTGGCGCCCTTCGGCGGCAACTGATCCAGCCGGGTCAGACATTCCAGCACGATACCGTTGGCCGCCAGCACCTGCAGGTTGGTGGCATATGCCGTGTCCTGCCCTGCGTCAACGCCGTGGGTGTCAATGCCGACGCCCGCGATATGGCGCTTCTCCAGCAGGAATTTCGAGGTGTCCCCGCCAATGCCGGGAAAATGCAGCCCGCCGTTCGCGTCCGCATTGAAAAACTGCTGCGGCGAGTGCCAGCGTTCCTGCCAGCCGGTATAAAACAGCACCAGCGACCCGCGCCGGATGCGGCCATGCTGCTGTTCCCAGTGCTTCACATCCTGCACGCTGATCACATAATCCGGATTCTGCGCCGTCTGCTGCCGCACATCGATCACCACTGCAGGCCGCACCAGTTGCGGGGCTTCATAACCATCGATGCCCATGCCGTCAGCATAAAACGTATTGGGCGCATTCATGTGGGTGGCGCTGTGTTCGCCGATGGAAAAACGCCGCAGGAAATAACCGTTGTTTTCCACCGTCGCCACCGTTTCGAATTCCACGGGTGGATCGCCGGGCCAGAGTGGAATGCTGGTGGTGATGTCGTGACTCAGATCGATCACCTGCTTGAAACGGATCGATTTTGTTTCCATGTCCCCTGCTACTCCTGTTGTCGCCACACTGGACAGCCAGAGCGCGAATCCCATGGCCATCCATCGTTTTGGCTTTGCAAAAAAATACTGAGTGCTGAATACGATCATTGCGTTTCCTCTCCATTGCGTCAGTAAGAAAACCTCGAAGCAGGCTTTCCTATTAGCAGAATAGAACAGAAACGGATCGGTCAATAATCAATTCGGGTGTCGGCGCATGTTTGCAGTGACACTCGCAACAGCGATGGCGCAACGGGAGGCAGACTGTCGAACAACTGCCTTGTCATACAGACCGGAAGAAGAGCTGTCAGGTTTTGGGAAGCGTCACGCCGGTCTGGCCCTGGTATTTTCCGCCGCGATCGCGGTACGAGGTTTCGCATTCCTCGTCGGATTGCAGGAACAGCATCTGCGCCACGCCTTCGTTGGCGTAAATCTTCGCCGGCAGCGTAGTGGTGTTGGAAAATTCCAGCGTCACGTGGCCTTCCCACTCCGGTTCCAGCGGCGTCACGTTGACGATGATGCCGCAGCGGGCATAAGTGGATTTGCCCAGGCAGATGGTGAGCACGTCGCGGGGAATGCGGAAATATTCCACGGTGCGCGCCAGGGCAAAGGAGTTGGGCGGAATGATGCAGACATCGCTTTCGATATCGACGAAGCTCTTGTCGGAAAATTCCTTGGGATCGACGGTGGCGGAATGGATGTTGGTAAACACCTTGAATTCCCGTGAGCAGCGCACGTCATAGCCGTAGCTCGACGTGCCATAGGAAATGATGCGCTGGCCGTTGGCAGTACGCACCTGACCCGGCTCGAAGGGTTCGATCATGCCGTGTTCTTGCGCCATGCGGCGAATCCAGCGATCAGACTTGATGGACATCGAATTCAAACTCCCCGGGAAATGGAAGCGCGCATGATACAGGGTTTTGGCGCCGGCCAGAACCCTGTTACGGGTGAACCCGCTCAGCCTGCCCGGGCGCCCAGAACCTGGGCCTTGTCCAGCCAGCGCTGACGACGTGCGTCATCAGCATGGATCACCGGCCCGAACAGGTGGTGACGCACCGGTTTGAAGCCGCTGAAGGCCAGCGTGGCCGTGTCCAGTTGCCGCACGGCCGGCGCCCCCTGCAGCAGGCGGTAGTACCAGGGCGGCGTATCCAGGGTCAGCAGCAGCGTCGCGGTTCTGCCCTTGAGCAACTGTGTCGGCCACACCTGCCCCTTCTCATAACGGAAGGCAAATCCCGGCAGGAAGGTGCGGTCGATCAGGCCTTTCAGCCGCGCGGGCACACCGCCCCACCAGACCGGCGCCACCAGCACCAGATGCTCGGCCCATAACAGATCCCGCTGGAAGGCTTGCAGATCGGGCTCCAGCGGCTGGTCACGGTCGTAACCGGCATTCAAGTCACTCTCGAAACCCAGCTGCGCCAGCGCCACCGGCCGCACCTGGTGGTTCGTTGCGGCCGCTGCCCCGTAAGCTGCGGCGAGGCCGGCACACAGGCTGTCTGGCTTGGGATTTCCGTTCAGGATCAGGATGCGTTTGCCCATTTCATACTCCGGTCGTCATGGCGGCCGCAGTATGCACTCTGCCCTTTAGGGGAGAGTCAACAGGTAGGGAGAATCAACTGGGTAGGGGGAAAGTCAACAGGCTATGCTGGATGCGGACACCGGAAGCGGGCTGACATCCGGGCACTCCGCAATCAGTCCCAGGCAGGCGTCGATGCGCTGCAGTTGCGTTTGCAGCGCCTGAATGTCGGCCTGTACCCGCGCTTTCTGCTGCTGAAGAAACGCCACCACTGTGCCCCAGTCCAGCGGCCCGTCCGCTTGCTGCACCAGCCCTTTCAGCCCCGCGATCGTCACCCCCAGCGCCCTGGCTTCCTTGATCAGCAACAGCAGTTCGATGGAACGGGCATCGTAATGGCGATAACGCCCTGCCCGGGGTGGCGACGGAATCAAACCGGCCGATTCGTAAAAGCGGATGGCTTTCACGGACAGGCCGGTCATGCGTGCTGCTGAGCCGATAAACATGCTTCAGTCGTTGTGAATGCTGATCTTGGGGAAAGCACCGGCGGACTGGCGTGACATCTTCGCCAGCTGCCCCGCCGCCAGCCGCGCGATGCGACGGTAGATGGCCGCGATCTCGCCGTTGGGATCGGCCGCCACGGTAGGCTTGCCGCCGTCCGCCTGCTCGCGGATCGACAGACTCAGGGGCAGACTGCCCAGCACCGATACACCGTATTGCTTGGCAATCTTCTCGCCGCCGCCAGCGCCGAAAATGTGTTCCTTGTGGCCGCAGTTACTGCAGATATGGATCGCCATGTTCTCCACGATCCCCAGCACCGGCACATTCACCTTGCGGAACATCTCCACGCCTTTTTTCGCGTCCAGCAGGGCAATGTCCTGCGGTGTGGTCACCACGACCGCGCCAGACACCGGCACCTGCTGCGACAGGGTCAGTTGGATGTCGCCGGTGCCAGGGGGCATGTCCACCACCAGATAATCCAGGTCAGACCAGATGGTTTGCTTCAACAACTGCTGCAACGCGCCGCTGGCCATGGGGCCGCGCCACACCATCGGCGTCTGCTCGGTAACCAGATAGCCCATGGACATGGACTGCAGGCCCAGCGCGTCAATCGGCAGGAAAAAAGTTTGCTGGTGCACCTGCGGCTTGGTGCCCTCGGGCACCCCCAGCATCAGCGGCTGGCTGGGGCCATAAATGTCGGCATCCAGAATACCCACCCGGGCGCCATCGGCGGCCAGGGCCAGGGCCAGGTTCACAGCGGTAGTGGACTTGCCCACTCCGCCCTTGCCCGACGCCACCGCCAGGATATTGCGCACCTTGCCCGCGCCTTCCAGCACCTTGGTCAGGGCCGGTTTCACCTTCCAGTCCAGCTTCAGATTGACCTTCGCCGCACCCAGCTTGCTGAACAGGGGCGCCAGTTCAGCCTGCAACTGCTCCTTCACACCATTGATGGGGTAACCGAACTGCAGGCCCAGGTTCAGGGTATCGCCGCTCAGGGAAACTTCTGTCAGGTCTGCGACATCCACCAGGTTCTGACGCGACACCGGATCGGGCTGGGTGGCAAGAATGCGGCTGACCTGTTCATGCAACTGGGAATTCATGGGGACTGCTCCAATAATTTCGTTCTGGCCAATCGGCTCAATTTCGACATTCTGCGAAATGCGGGCCAACGGGTGACCGGGGAATAAAACGGGTGTCAGGGAAGCAAAAAAGGCGACCCCTTAACGAGGCCGCCCATGCTAAACCAAAATACCCCACCGGAACAGTCGGGTACCCGCCCGAGGGATTACTCCTCCAGCAGGCTGCGCAGCATCCAGGCGGTCTTTTCGTGCACTTCCAGGCGCTGGGTCAGCACGTCGGCAGTGGGCTGGTCGTTGGCGGCGTCCACCAGGGGAAACAGGCTGCGGGCAGTGCGGGCGGTGGCTTCCTGCGCCGCCACCAGATGCCGGATCATGTCGGTGGCCTTGGGCGTGCCCTCCACTTCCTTGATCGACGCCAGTTTGACGAATTCCTTGTAAGTGCCCGGCGCCGGATGCCCCAGCGCCCGAATCCGCTCGGCAATCACGTCCAGCGCAGTCCACTGTTCGGTGTACTGGGTCATGAACATGATGTGCAGGCTGTTGAACATGGGCCCGGTGACGTTCCAGTGAAAGTTGTGCGTCATCAGGTACAGGGTGTAGCTGTCGGCCAGCAGGGCGGACAGTCCCTTGGCGATCTGCTTGCGGGAATCCGCGCTGATGCCAATGTCGATGGCGGATTTGGCAGGTTTACCGGCTTTCTTGGCTTTCATCGTGTGCATCTCCTTGTCGAACAGATTGTCGAACAGAACTCGTTTGAGGTTGGACACCCCGGTTGGCGAATTACTCCCCCCTAGAATCATCCCGGCTTACACACCCCAATGTAGTCAGCCCAAGGTAGTGTCGAGCACCATCATCACAGCGAACCCCAGCATCAGGCCCACGGTGGCCGATGTCTGGTGACCGTTGCGGTGAGTTTCCGGAATCACCTCATGGGACACCACAAACAGCATGGCCCCGGCCGCCAGGCCCAGTCCAACCGGATAGGCTACTTCCATACCGCTGGACAAACCCACCCCCAGCAGCGCGCCCAATGGTTCGAGCAACCCGCTGGCGCCCGCCACCAGCACCGCCAGCAACGGCGAATAGCCAGCGCCGCGAATGGCCAGTGCTACTGCGAGACCTTCGGGAATATCCTGCAACGCAATCGCGGTGGTCAACGGCAAGCCCACTGCCATGTCGGCCTGGGAAAAAGCGACGCCGATAGCCATGCCCTCCGGCAGGTTGTGCAGCGCAATGGCAAACACGAACAGCCAGATGCGGCTGCATTCGTCATGGCCCGGGCCGCAGGGGCCGGTCTTGTCATGCTCATGGGGCGTGAACTGGTCCAGGCCCAGCATCAGCAGCACGCCCAGCGCCATACCGGCCACCACCACCCCGGCACCGAGGGGAGCACTGCCAAGAATTTTCTCGCCGGCATCCAGCCCCGGCAGCAGCAGTGAAAACGCGCTGGCGGCCAGCATCATGCCCGCCACTGCGCCCAGCAGCGTGTCCTCCACCCGCTGCGGCAGCCCGCGCAGGACCAATGCCGGCAGTGCGCCCAGTGCCGTGGTGGCGAAGCCGGCCAGTCCACCCAGCATGGCCAGCTTCAGTCCCGGCGGTGCATTGCCCGCCGCGATCTGGATCAGGCTCTGCGCCAGCAGCAACAGCACCGCCAGCAGACCAATCCCCAGTCCAAACGCGGCTGTCCGATGCTCGCGGGCATGGGCACGCAGCAGATGGGTCCAGTGGTCGGCGGTGGTGGCAGTGGTCATCGACAGCAGGCTCCAGATTGCAAAACAGGTCTCTGCAGTAAAAGGAACCGGGCCAAAACTGTCAATTGAATGAAATCAATGGCGTTGAAAAACTGCGGCTATCAGCGGGGAATTCTGGCGGAAAAACTGGAAGGAGCGGGCTCAACCCGCCCCTTCAAAAACCATTCACGACAACACGGCAGGCTCTTCCGCTCGCGCCATCGGCACCGGCCGCCCTTCCCCGCCAATCCAGCGCGGGTAACGCACGCCGTACCATTTCTGCGTAAACAGATAGCGGCGAATCGGCGTCTTGGCGACGATGGCGAGCAGACCGATGGACAGCAGGCACCAGACTGCCGCCGTTTCATGGGAATCCCGTGTCAGCAACACCGACAGCACCAGGCCGGTGAGGATGTGATACAGCGTGAATTTCCACGAGCCGTACAGCAGGGGCAGCAGGAACACCAGCATGAAATAGGGCTCCTTCACGAAGCCAAACCGGGCCCAGGAGGTATCGAACACCGGAACGTGCCAGGCAATGTGCCAGTCACCGGACACCGAGCAGAGCCGGGTGCTGTCCAGCATGTGCAGCTTGCTGTGCTGGGCCCATTCGAACGGGTAGATGTCGACGATCATGGCGATGGCTCCCGCGAAGCAAAGGGCATACACCCAGGTCCCGATGCGCCTTTGCACATTCTCCGGCAGGAAATACATCGAGATCATGTTGGCGAAGAACGGCTGGAAGGCGATGTGCAGGTAGCCCAGCAGGGTCAGCAGCTGATTGGGCGGGCTGTCGCAGATATCAATCCACCAGTAGGTGAAGCCCTGCAGCAGTTCCATCAGGGAAAACCACAGCAGCGGCAGATACAGCTCCTTCTTTTCCCCCTGTCGCGCGGCAATGGCCACGGTCGACAAGCCCACGGTGGCCAGTGCAAAACTGGCCTCGGCACTCCAGCACATACGGTATTCCCGGCAAATGATTGGTTTTACGGGCATCTCTAAAACGGTCTTTTTCCGTGATAGCCGCGTCAGCTCCGTGCTCGAATCCTCATTTACTTCAAGTAAACTGCGGTTCTGCGCGCGGTGCTTCCTTGCTCTCCCAGAAAAATCCTCGTTTTAGAGATGCCCTCTATAGATTAAATGAGACAATATTATTTATTTGTCTCATTCCAAACGCAAACCAATACCGGTGACAAACTGTAACCGGTTGCCGGCGGGTGGCTTTCTGGCTTCACTCTGCCATTGAGGATATAGTTACCGGCTTTCGATTTTTCCCTAAATCCTGACGCCATTCTGTCCGAGCCACCATGACCGCAACCCAACGCAAGATCCTCGTCACCAGCGCCCTGCCCTACGCCAACGGCCCCATTCACCTGGGCCACATGCTGGAATACATCCAGACCGACATCTGGGTGCGGTTCCAGAAACTGCGCGGGCACAATTGCACCTACGTCTGCGCCGACGACGCCCACGGCACCGCCATCATGCTCAAGGCCGAACAGCTGGGCCGCACGCCGGAAGAACAGATTGCCGTGGTGAAAGCCGAACACGAACGGGATTTCGCCGCGTTTCTGGTGGGCTTCGACAATTACCATTCCACCCATTCCGACGAAAACCGCCACTTCTCCAACCTGATTTACGCGCGCAACCGCGACAAGGGCTACATCGTGGCGCGGGAAATCACCCAGCTGTTCGACCCGGAAAAACAGATGTTCCTGGCGGACCGTTTCGTGAAAGGCACCTGCCCCAAGTGCGGCACCGCCGACCAGTACGGCGACAACTGCGAAGCCTGCGGCGCCACCTACGCGGCCAGCGAACTGAAAGATCCGCGCTCCACCATTTCCGGCGCCACCCCGGTATTGAAAGCCAACACCCAACTGTTTTTCGACCTGCCCAAATTCGACGGCATGCTGAAGGAATGGACCCGCTCCGGCCGCCTGCAGGAAGGCATCGCCAACAAGTTGGCTGAGTGGCTGGAAGCCGGCCTGCAGCAGTGGGACATCTCCCGCGAGGCGCCCTATTTCGGCTTCGAGATTCCCGATCATCCGGGCAAGCATTTTTATGTCTGGCTGGACGCACCCATCGGCTACATGGCCAGTTTTGAAAACCTGTGCGCCCGCCGGCCGGACCTGAAGTTCGACGATTACTGGGGCAAGGATTCCACCGCCGAGCTGTACCATTTCATCGGCAAGGACATCATCAATTTCCACGGCCTGTTCTGGCCCGCCATGCTCACCGGAGCGGATTTCCGCACGCCCACCGCGATTTTCTCCCACGGCTTCGTCACCGTGAACGGCGCGAAAATGTCGAAATCCCGCGGCACCTTCATCAAGGCGGAAACCTATCTGCGCCATTTGAATCCGGAGTACCTGCGTTATTACTTCGCAGCGAAACTGAGCGGGCACATCGACGACATCGACCTGAACCTGGAAGATTTCGCCCAGCGCGTGAATGCGGATCTGGTGAACAAGGTGGTGAACATTGCCAGCCGTTCCGCCGGTTTCATTGCCAAGCAGGGCGGCAAACTGTCGGCCCACAATGCCGAGCCCGATCTGCTGGCGGAAGCCCAGGGCAAGGCCGCTGTGATTGCCGATTTTTACGAGCAGCGCGAATTCGGCAAGGCCATGCGCGAAATCATGGCGATTGCCGACAAGGCCAACCAGTACATCGACGAGAAAGCACCCTGGGCGCTGGCGAAACAGCCGGGCAAGGAACAGGAAGTGCTGGATGTCTGCACCGTGGGCATCAACCTGTTCCGCCTGCTGGTGATTTACCTGAAGCCGGTATTGCCGAAACTGGCGGCGGAAACCGAAGCCTTCCTGAAGGTGGCTCCGTTCCACTGGGAAGACGTCAACAACCTGCTGCTGGACCACGCCATCAACACCTTCAAACCGCTGATGCAGCGGGTGGACATGAAGCAGATCGAAGCGCTGATCGAGGACGGCAAGACAGAAGCCGCCGCCGAGGCACCTGCCAAACCAAAAACCGCACTGGACGCTGATCCGGTGGCCCCCGTCATCAGCTTCGACGAATTTGCCAAAGTTGACATCCGGGTGGCGAAGATTGTCGCTGCCGGTCATGTGGCGGGCGCCGACAAGTTGCTACAGTTGACCCTCGATATCGGGGGCGAAACCCGCAATGTGTTTGCGGGCATCAAGTCGGCCTATCAACCGGAAGATCTGGTGGGCAAGCTGACCGTGATGGTGGCCAACCTGGCGCCACGCAAGATGAAATTCGGAATGTCGGAAGGCATGGTGCTGGCCGCCGGCCCCGGCGGGAAGGACATCTTCATCCTGGAACCGGACAGCGGCGCCATCCCCGGCATGCGGGTGAAGTAATCGTGGTAAAATCCCGCTCCCCCGTACTGTCTGATTGACGCAAAGGGTTACCCACATGCCTGAGTTTCTGCTGGTCCTGATCAGCACCATTCTGGTCAACAATTTCGTGCTGGTGCAGTTTCTTGGCCTGTGCCCGTTCATGGGTGTGTCCAACAAGCTGGAAACCGCCATCGGCATGGCGATGGCCACCACCTTCGTGCTCACGCTGTCGTCCGTGCTCACCTACCTGACCTACACCTACATCCTGGTGCCGCTGGATGTGGCTTATCTGAAAACCATGTCCTTCATTCTGGTGATTGCCGTTACCGTGCAGTTCACCGAAACCGTGATGCGCAAGACCAGCCCCCTGCTCTACCGCGTGCTGGGTATTTTCCTGCCGCTGATCACGGTGAACTGTGCCGTGCTGGGCGTGGCGCTGCTCACGGTCAAGAAAGGCGTCGACAGTTTCATATACGCTTTCCTGTATGGCTTTGGCGGTGCATTGGGCTTTTCGCTGGTGCTGATTCTGTTCGCCGCCATGCGCGAGCGGATTCTGGTGTCCGACGTGCCAACCCCGTTCAAGGGCGCCAGCATCGGCATGATCACCGCCGGCCTGATGTCGCTGGCGTTCATGGGCTTTTCCGGCCTGATCAAGATTTAGGGCAGTCAGTATGGATCTTCTGGCCAACAATATCGGAGCGGTCTCGGCGCTGGTGGTCATGGCGCTGGTGTTCGGCGCCATCCTCGGTTTTGCCGCCGTGAAATTCCATGTGGAAGGCAATCCCATCGTCGAGCAGATCGACGACCTGTTGCCGCAAACCCAGTGCGGCCAGTGCGGGCACCCCGGCTGCCGCCCCTATGCAGAAGGCATGGCAGCGGGCGAAGACATCAACAAATGCGTCCCCGGCGGCGAAGACACGATTCGCGCCCTGGCGGATCTGCTGGGCCGCGAATTCGTGCCGCTGGATGCGGAATACGGCGCGGAAAAAGAACACAAGATGGTGGCCTACATTCGCGAAGCAGAATGCATCGGCTGCACCAAATGCCTGCAGGCCTGCCCGGTGGACGCGATCCTCGGTGCCGCCAAGCAGATGCACACCGTCATGGTGGACGAATGCACCGGCTGCGACCTTTGCGTGGAGCCCTGCCCGGTGGACTGTATCGACATGCTGCCGGTGAAAACCACACAGCAGACCTGGACCTGGCAGCCGCCCGCCGGCATTGGCGCCCGTCCCGGCGACCTGATCCCGGTAAGGAACATCGCATGATGAAGTTAGGCATGATGAGAATTTGCGCATGAGCCGTCGTATCTGGGACATTCCCGGCGGCATTCATCCACCGGAAAACAAGCAACAATCCTCCCGCAACGCCATTCGCCCGGCCGCGATTCCCGCGCATTTGGTAGTACCCGTGCAGCAACACATCGGTGCCCCCGCCAAACCGCTGGTGCAGGTGGGCGACCGCGTATTGAAAGGCCAGAAGATCGGCGAGGCCACCGGCTTCGTCAGCCTGCCGGTGCACGCACCCACGTCCGGCGTGGTGGAAGCCATCGAACAGCATGCAGTGCAGCATCCGTCGCAGATCGATTCACTCTGCATCACCATCAAAACCGATGGCGAAGACCGCTGGACTGAACGCCAGCCGTTAGCCGATTACCGCGAGCACACAAAGAAAGAAGTGCTGGAGTGCATCCGCAACGCCGGTATTGCCGGCATGGGCGGCGCCGGTTTCCCCACTGTGGTGAAACTGGGTGTAAAGGCAGACGCGCAGATCGAACAGCTGATTCTCAACGCGGTGGAATGCGAACCCTATATCACCGCCGATGACCGCCTGATCCAGGAACGGGCTGACGAAGTGGTGGCCGGTCTGCAGATCATGGCCTGGCTGGTGGAGCCGAAGGAAATCCTGATCGGCATCGAAGACAACAAACCGCAGGCGATTGAAGCGCTGCGCAACGCCTGCGCTGGATTGAGTAAAGAGAACGGCACCAACATCGACGTCCTGGTGGTGCCCACTAAATACCCGTCCGGTGGCGAAAAGCAGCTGATCCAGATTCTGACCGGGAAGGAAGTGCGCAGCGGCGGCCTGCCCGCTGACGTGGGCGTGATCTGCCAGAATACCGGCACCGCTTATGCCGTGAAGCGCGCGATCATCGATGGCGAACCGCTGATTTCCCGCATCACCACACTGACCGGCGATGCGATCGAACAGAAGGGCAATTACGAAGTGCTGCTGGGCACGCCCGTGGCCGATCTGCTGCAACAGGCCGGCCTGCAAAAAGACAAGCTGCACCGGCTGGTGATGGGCGGTCCCATGATGGGCTTTACCATTCACGATCCGGGCGTGCCGGTGGTGAAAACCACCAACTGCCTGCTCGTGGCTACCGAGCAGGAATTTCCCGATCCCGCGCCGGAACAGCCCTGCATCCGCTGTGCGTCCTGCGCCCAGGCCTGTCCGGTGAATCTGCTGCCGCAGCAACTGTACTGGTTTGCCAAAGCCAAGGAATTCGGCAAGGCCGAGCACTTCAACCTGTTCGACTGCATCGAGTGCGGCGCCTGTTCCTACGTGTGCCCCAGCAGTATTCCGCTGGTGCAGTACTACCGTTTCGCCAAGGGCGCCATCCGCCAGCAGCAGCAGGAAGTGCACAAGGCCGACCGCGCCCGCGAACGTTTCGAAGCACGCAAGGCCCGTATCGAGCGTGAGGAACAGGAGAAGGAACTGAAGCGGCAGGAACGCGCCAAGGCCGCCGCCGCGAAACAGGCGGCGAAGAAGGAAGCGCCTGCGACCACAACATCTACAGCCACGGCACCCTCGGCAAACAGCGGAGCCGCACCGGCAGCCCCCGCTGCAACCGATGCAGCACCTGTCGCCGATGAACTGGCCAAACTGCAAACCGCTGCCGCTTCAACGTTGAAGCGCTACAAGGATGCGCAAAAGGCGCTGGAAACGGCCGAAAGAAGCGGCTCGGAACATATCGACGCCCTGCGCGCCAAAGTCGAACAGCTGAAAACCAAGGCCGATGCTGCAAAGGATGCATTCCTCGCCGCGAAAGCCGCCGAAAAATCCGCGCCGGAATCCAGCGTGGCTGAAGCAACGGCCACTGCATCCCACAGCGATGATCCGATGGAGGCACTGAAGCAATCCTCCGCCGCCGATTTCAATGCCTACAAGGAAGCGGAAGCCGCACTGGCTGCCGCCGAAGCGGCCGGTAATGCTGCCGAGGTGGAAACACTGCGTGTCCGCGTGACGGAACTGAAAGCCCGGTCCGACGCGTCGAAAGCGGCGATGAAGGAAGCCCGCGCCAAACAGAAAGAAGACATCCAGGCCAAAAATGCCGGCCACGACCCGGTGAAAGCCGCCAAACTGGAAGTCGCCAAAACCGGCGTGCTGCTGAAAAAAGCGCGCAAGGCACTGGAAGCGGCACAAGCCAGCGGTGAAGGCGACATCGCGGCATTGACAGCGGCCGCACAGGAAGCCGAAGCGGCCGCCGCCAGCGCCGAAGACGCCGTGAAAAAACTGGAAGGGGTACAGTAAAACATGGCGCTGCTGAACGTAACTTCCCCCCACGTGCACAAGCCCGGCAATACCGGCGCGTTCATGCGCGAAGTGATCTACGCCACCGTACCCGGCGTCGCCATCATGACGTACTTTTTCGGCTTTGCGACGCTGATCAACATCGCGCTGGCCTGCGCCATTGCGGTGGGCTGCGAAGCGGCGGTGCTGAAACTGCGCCACAAACCAATTGCGTTTTACCTGCGCGACTACAGCGCGGTGGTCACTGCCCTGCTGCTGGCCATCGCGATTCCGCCCACCGCGCCCTGGTGGCTGACACTGGTGGGAACATCTTTCGCCATCGTCGTCGCCAAGCATCTGTACGGCGGCCTGGGCATGAATCCGTTCAACCCGGCGATGATCGGCTACGTCCTGCTGCTGATTTCCTTTCCCAAGGACATGACCACCTGGCTGCCGGCGGCGGGCGTGAATGAAACCACGTCGGCACTGAACCCGTGGCAATCCTTGCAGATGATATTTACCGGCCACATCAGTGGCGTGGATGCGTTCAGCGGTGCCACCCCTCTCGACACGTTCAAGACCTACGCCGGGCAACCGGCCGTGCTGGACGCCAACCCTATCCTAAACGGCGCGATGGCCGGCTATGGCTGGGAATGGGTGAATGTTGCCTTCCTGCTGGGCGGGATTTATCTGATCTGGCGCAAAATTATCAGCTGGCACATTCCGGTCGGCATGCTGGCGGGACTTTTCTTCCTGTCCGGCTTTTTCAACACCGCCGTGGACGCGGACAACTACGCCAGCATCCTGTTTCACCTGTTCAGCGGCGGCACCATGCTGGGGGCGTTCTTCATCGCCACCGATCCGGTCACCGCCGCCACCAGCAACAAGGGCAAGATTATTTATGGCGCGCTGATCGGCGTGCTGGTGTACGTGATCCGCACCTGGGGCGGCTATCCCGACGCAGTGGCCTTCGCCGTGCTGCTGATGAACCTGGCGGCGCCCACCATCGACTACTACACCCAGCCCCGCACCTACGGCCACAAAAAACCCAACAAGGGCCTGGCCAAACCGGATTGAGGAATCAGAAAAAATGATCGGTCAATCCGTTTCCCGCAACAGCATCATCCTGGGCCTGTTCGCCATCGCGACCACCGGCATGATCGTGCTCACCGCCAACCTCACCCGCGACCGCATCGCCGAGGAAAAGGCCAACGCCCTGAGCCGCAGCCTGCTGGACGTCATGCCCGCCGAACGGCTGGACAACAAGCTGGTGGAAGATCAGGTCAGCCTGCAAGGCGATGCGCTGCTGGGCACCGATAAAGCGCTGCCAGCCTATATCGCGCGCAAAAGCGGTGAACCGACCGGCGTGATCCTGCAGGTGTCGGCACCGGAAGGCTATGGCGGCACCATCAACCTGCTGGTGGGCGTGAGCAGCACCGGCGAAATCACCGGGGTGCGCGTGATTCCTCCGCATTTTGAAACGCCGGGCCTGGGCGATGCGATCGAACTGCAAAAATCCAAATGGATTCTGTCGTTTAACGGCAAATCCCTGCAGAACACGGCGGAAAAGAACTGGCACGTGAAAAAGGACGGCGGTGAATTCGACGCCTTCACCGGCGCCACCATCACCCCGCGCGCGGTTGTGGACGCGGTGCACAAGGCGTTACTGTACGTGGACCAGAACAAAGACACCCTGCTGACCGCTCCTATTGAGGGGTCCAGCCCTGTTGAGGAAACCAGCCATGGCAGCTGATCTGTACCGCAAAATCACCGTTGACGGCCTGTGGAAGAACAACCCCGCGCTGGTGCAGGTACTGGGTCTTTGCCCGCTGCTGGCGGTGTCCGGATCGGTGGTGAACGCACTGGCGCTGGGAATGGCCACTATCGGTGTTCTGATGTGTTCGAACATCGCCGTGTCACTGATCCGCAATGCCACCACCGACGCCATCCGCCTGCCCTCCTTTGTCATGATCATCGCCGCGTTCACCACCTGCGTGGAATTCCTGATGAACGCGTTCACCTATGAGTTGTATCTGATCCTCGGCATTTTCATCCCGCTGATCACGACCAATTGCACCGTGTTGGGCCGCGCCGAAGCGTTTGCCAGCAAGCACGGCGTGTTTGCATCGGCGCTGGACGGTTTCATGATGGGCACCGGCTTCACCGCCGTGCTGGTGCTGCTGGGGGCGATTCGCGAACTGCTGGGAACCGGCGGCCTGTTTGCCAACATGCACCTGCTGTTCGGTGATATCGCGCTGAACTGGCACCTGCAGCTGATTACCGATTACAAAGGCTTTCTGGTGGCGATCCTGCCCCCCGGCGCGTTCCTGGTGCTGGGCCTGCTGATAGCGGGCAAGAACATCATCGACGCCAACATGGCGGCCCGTGCTGCGGCACAGAAAGCCAAGGCCGAGCCCGTGGCCAGCCGGCGCGTGCGCACCACCGGTGCGATTTCCTGAGCACTCATTTTCTGAGCACCCATTTCCTGAACTGACCACGCATTGAGACAGGCGGCGAAATTTCCGGCATGAACAAAGAAAAACGCACCGAGATTTTCCGCCGCCTGCGCGAACACAATCCGAACCCCACCACCGAGCTGGAATACACATCCACCTTCGAGCTGCTGATCGCGGTGATCCTGTCGGCGCAGGCCACGGACGTGAGCGTGAACAAGGCCACAGCGAAGCTGTACCCGGTGGCGAACACGCCGGCGAAGATTCTCAAACTGGGCGTGGAGGGACTGAAGCAGTACATCAAGACCATCGGCCTGTTCAACAGCAAGGCCGAGAATGTGATCAAGACTTGCCAGATTTTGCTGGAACAGCACGGCGGCGAAGTGCCCTGCGACCGTGCTGCACTGGAAGCCCTGCCCGGCGTGGGGCGCAAGACGGCCAACGTGGTGCTGAATACCGCCTTTGGCTTGCCGACGATGGCGGTGGATACGCATATTTTCCGCGTCGCCAACCGCACCGGGATCGCCCCCGGCAAGAATGTGCTGGAGGTGGAGAAGAAGCTGCTGAAGCATGTGCCGGCGGAATACCTGCAGGACGCCCACCACTGGCTGATCCTGCACGGCCGCTATGTGTGCGTGGCACGCAAGCCGAAATGCGGGTCGTGCGCGATCGAGGATCTGTGCGAGTTCAAGGGCAAGACGGAAGACTGATTGCGATTGATTCGGCACGCGAAGTTGGGGAATTCGGTTCAAGACACGCCACAAGTACGTCCCTGTAGGCTCGGCTGCGGCCATCCATGGCCGCCGACGGTCTTGAACCGAATTCCCCAACTTCTCCGAAACGTTGTGCCACTGCAAAAGAATGTACTCGGAGCTATGAGGTTTGGTCGTGGTTTCTCCAGTTCCGGACCGTCTGCGGCCATGGATGGCCGCAGCCGAGCCTACAGGGATGTACTTGTGGCGTGTCCGGAACTGGAGAAACCACGACCAAACTGGCACGATACCCGAACCATCACAATTTCTGCTCCTGGAATACACCATGTTCGACACCAAACTTCTCGAAATCCTGGTCTGCCCCGCCACCAAGGCCAAACTGGAATACGACGCCGAGCGGCAGGAACTGATCTGCCTGGCCAGCAACCTCGCCTACCCCATCCGCGACGGCATCCCCGTCATGCTGGAAGAGGAAGCGCGCCAGATCTCGCTGGACGAAAAGGAAAGCTACAAGAAAAAATACCGCAACAACGGCCTGTGACACGGCAAGGAACCCGCCCATGAGCACTCTGTTCAGCAAAATCATCGACCGCGAAATACCCGCCAACATCGTCTACGAAGACGACCTGTGCCTGGCGTTCCGCGACGTCAATCCGCAAGCGCCCATGCACATCCTGATCATCCCGAAAAAACCGGTTGCCATGCTGGTGGACGCCACGGTGGACGATCAGGCCCTGCTGGGCCATCTGCTGCTGAAAGCCGGCGACATCGCGAAACAGGAAGGCTATGGCGACGCCTTCCGGCTGGTGGTGAACAACGGCGCCAAAGCGGGCCAGACCGTCTTCCACCTGCACGTGCACATCCTGGGTGGACGCGGCTTCAGCTGGCCGCCGGGCTGAACGCAGCATGCACACGCATACCCGCCAAGTTTTCGATTGCGTCGACGCCGCCCTGCCGGCCGAAGTGCTGGAACCCACACAACCCGCCACCGCCTGCGTCATCTGGCTGCATGGCCTGGGCGCCAGCGGCGATGATTTCGTGCCGGTGCCACCGCACCTGAAGCTGCCCGACAACCTTGCCGTGCGCTTCATTTTTCCCCACGCCCCCGACATGCCCGTCACCTGCAACAACGGCTACATCATGCCCGCCTGGTACGACATTCTGGCGCTGACGGAAATCCGCGACATCAACCGGCAACAACTGCAAGCCAGCTGCGCCCGCATCGCCACGATCCTGCAACAGCAGATCGCGCAAGGCATCGCGCCGGAGCGCTGCCTGTTGATTGGATTTTCCCAGGGTGGCGCTGTGGCTTACCACACCGCGCTGACCTTTCCGCACCGGCTGGCGGGGCTGATTGCACTGTCCACCTACATGCCCGCCCCCGATCTGGTGGAGCAGGCCGACCTTACCGCCAACCGCACCCTACCGATCCGCATCGCCCACGGCGACGCCGACGAAATGGTGACGGAACGGGCCTCGCGGCGCGCATTCGACTGGCTGCAACAGCAGGGATATGACGTGGACTGGAAACGCTATCCGATGGCGCACGAACTGTGCGTGGGGGAAATCCGGCAGATCGGGGAATGGATGCGGACCATGCTGGCGGCAGGCCCATAACCCATCCCCCGCCCTTCACCGCTTCTGTATCAACCCATGCTGCGCCATCAAGCTGGCAATCTCGGGAATGCTGGCCGGATCATCGATGGTGGAAGGAATCGGGAAATCATCGCCCGCCGCAATCTGGCGCAACAATTTGCGCAGGATTTTGCCGGACCGGGTTTTCGGCAGGCGCGGCACCACAAACGCTTTCCTGAAATTGGCGATGGCACCAATCTCGTGACGAATACAGTTCGCTAACTCTGCTTCCAGTTGTTGCTGATCAATGGTGACTCCATTTTTCAGCAGCACCAGTCCCACCGGCACCTGGCCTTTCAGCTCGTCATGCACACCGATCACGCAGCACTCGGCAATCGCCGGGTGGCCGGCAAGAATTTCCTCCATCTCGCCCGTGGAAAGCCGGTGCCCGGCCACGTTAATCACATCGTCGATGCGGCCCATGATGAACACATAGCCCTCGTCATCAATGTAGCCGCCGTCGCCTGTCAGGTAATAACCGGGAAACGCCTTGAGGTAATCGTTATGAAAGCGGGCGAAATCCCCCCAGATGGTCGGCAAGCAACTTGGCGGCAAGGGGCGCTTCACCACAATGCTGCCCTGCTTGCCCGGCGGTAACGGATGGCCGTCATCATCCAGCACCTGCACATGAAAACCGGGCGTCGGCACTGTGGAAGATCCCGGCTTGGGAGCTTTCAATTCAACACCGGTCAGATTGCCGCAAATGGCCCAGCCGGTTTCGGTTTGCCACCAGTGATCCACCACCGGCTTGCCCAGCGTGTCTTTCACCCAGTGATAGGTCGGCGGGTCCAGGCGCTCGCCAGCCACAAACACGCAGCGCAGTGCCGACAGATCATGGCCCTGCAAACAGCGGGAATCCGGATCTTCCTTGCGAATCGCGCGGAACGCTGTCGGCGCCGCAAACAACGCCTTGACGCGATACTCGGCACACACCCGCCAGAACGCACCGGCATCCGGTGTCTTGATGGGCTTGCCTTCGTACAGAACCGTCGTCGCACCGGCAATCAGCGGCGCATACACGATATAGGAATGCCCCACCACCCAGCCCACATCCGACGCCGCCCAGAACACATCACCGGGCGCAATGTCATACACCGCCTTCATGCTGTATTTCATCGCTACCGCATGCCCGCCGTTGTCACGCACAACCCCTTTGGGTTTGCCGGTGGTGCCCGACGTATAAAGAATATAAAGCGGATCAGTGCTGAGCACCGGAACGCAATCAGCCGGCGTCGCCGTTTGCATGGCGGATGCCCAATCAATATCCCGGCCTTCCTGCAGCACTGCAGCCAGTTGCGGGCGCTGCACGATGATGCAGCGCGCCGGTTTGAAACGGGCCTTGATGATCGCCTCGTCCAGCAACGGCTTGTAGGCAATCACATTGGCAAACTCAATCCCGCACGACGCCGACACAATCACCCTGGGCTCGGCATCGTCGATGCGCAGCGCCAGTTCGTGCGGCGCAAACCCACCAAACACCACCGAGTGAATCGCACCCAGCCGCGCCACCGCCAGCATCGCAATCACAGCTTCGGGAATCATCGGCATGTAAATCACCACCCGATCACCCTTGCCCACGCCTTGCGCGCGCAACACGCCGGCAAAGCGCGCGACTTCATCACGCAATGCACTATAGCTGTAAGTTTTTTTCACACCGGTCACAGGTGAATCGTAAATCAGTGCGCACTGCTCACCACGCCCTTCGGCTACGTGATGATCCAGCGCCAGATACGCCGTATTCAACTCACCATCGGCAAACCAGCGATCCATGCCATTGGCATCCTGGCTGAGAATGGTTTGCGGTGGCTTGAACCAGGCAATATCCCGGGCTTTTTCAGCCCAGAATGCAGCCGGATCAGAAATGGATGCCTGATATTCAGCTTGATAACCAGTAGCAACAGGATGTGTCATGAGGGTCACGGCAGTAGTGTTGAGAAACAAAAAAGGCGCGGTTCCCACAGGATACCGCGCCTTGTTCATCTTGCACACCGGTCAGCCGGACCGGAGCCCTCAGTCGCCGCGCAACTTCGACAGCAGACGCAACATTTCCAGGTACAACCAGATCAGTGTCACGATCAGGCCGAACGCGGCGTACCACTCCATATACTTGGGCGCGCCGATCTCGACACCGTTTTCGATAAAATCAAAATCCAGCACCAGATTCAGCGCCGCAATCGTCACCACCACCAGGCTGAAGATAATACCGAAGGTGCCACCTTCGTGAATGAAGCCCATGCCGTCAAAACCGAACAGGCGCATGACGATATTCACCAGATACAGCAGGAAGATGGCACCGGTGGCAGCCACCACACCCAGCTTGAAGTTCTCGGTCGCCTTGATCAGGCCACTGCGATAAGCCATCAGCAACGCAAACAGCGTACCGAAAGTCAGCCCCACCGCCTGCATCACGATGCCGGGAAAACGGGTCTCGAAAAACGCGGAAATTCCCCCCAGGAACAAACCTTCGGCCAGCGCATACAGAGGCGCGATCACGGGCGCGGTAGTCTTCTTGAAGGAGCAGATCAACGCCAGCACAAAACCGACAACGGCGCCACCAATGATCAGCGGCATCAGCCAGGGATTGGGCTGGGCAACGTCGGCAGCAGCGGTCTGAATGGATTCCAGTGCCATGCCCCAGGTGATCATCGCGGTGATCAGGGTCATGGCCAGCAGCATGGCCGTCTTGTTGACGGTGCCGGCCAGGGTCATCGGCGGATTGGCGGGTTGAATGCTCGTGAATGTGTTGGCCTTCAGGGCCGGATTGCCGGAACGCATGTTAACTCCTTGAGAATTAGGAAAGTGTCCCTACTGCTGCAGCCGGTGGGGTAACGCCCGGTCTGCAGCGCGTAGTGTTTAGAGCATAGACACCCTTATTCCCGCTGGCAATCGGTCTTATTCACCCGCCGCGTCGCTCCCCTTCTGCGCATTCTTCTTCGCGATTTTCTCCGCCCGCCGTTCCTGCCGCACCCGCAGCTGGTTGCTGCCCAGATGACGCTCGCCGCGCTTCTTCGCCAGCTGCATCTGCTTTTCCCGCTGCTGGTAACGGGCCACCTGCTCGGGATCATGTTCATTGTGGCAGTGATGGCAGCTCACGCCGGGCACATAAAACTGCGATTTTTTATCGTCCTCGGAAATCGGCCGGCGGCAGGCGTGGCACTGGTCGAAATTACCTTTCTGCAAAAGATGATTCACGGTAACGCGGTTGTCGAAAACAAAACACTCGCCCTGCCACAGGGATTGTTCCGGCGGCACATCCTGCAGATATTGCAGAATGCCGCCCTGCAGGTGATACACCTCGTCGAAACCCTGCTCTTTCAGATATGCAGTGGATTTCTCGCAGCGGATACCGCCGGTGCAGAACATCGCCACCTTTTTGTGCTTCGCCGGATCGAGATTTTCTTTCACATAACCGGGAAATTCGCGGAAGGTCGTGGTGCGCGGATTGACGGCGTTTTTGAACGTGCCGATATCCACTTCGTAATCATTGCGGGTGTCGATCAGCACCACATCCGGATCGGAGATCAGCGCGTTCCAGTCGGCGGGCTTCACATACGTGCCCACCACCTGGCGCGGGTCGATGCCCTCCACGCCCATGGTGACGATTTCCTTTTTCAGCTTCACCTTGGTGCGGTAGAAAGGTTCGATGGTGTCGTAGGATTCCTTCCAGCTCAGGTCGGCCAGACGCGGGTCCTGACGCAGCCAGGCCAGCAGCGCATCGACGCCTTCGCGGCTGCCGGCCACAGTGCCATTGACGCCCTCCTGGGCCAGCAGCAAGGTGCCTTTCACATCATGGGCCAGCATGCAGTCCAGCAACGGCTGGCGCAGCGCTTCGTAATCCGGCAGGGAAACAAACTTGTATAGGGCACACACCACGTAGGGCTGGCCGGCGTTCTCATTGATCATTTTGTCCTCGCGGGCTGGAGCGTAAGTCCAGGGCGTCTGGCAGGAAATCAGCGGCGTCAGCATGGCTGGCCGCCGCACCGGCGCGCATTCTACCCCAGGCGGCCGCCGGACAGAAAGCAGGCACCCTAGCCGCCCCGTTTGGCGCCCAGCAGCTCGACCTTGTAGCCGTCCGGGTCCTGCACGAAGGCCAGGATGGTGGACCCGTGCTTCATGGGGCCGGGCTCGCGGGTGATCACGCCACCCTTGGCGCGGATACGGTCGCAGGCGGCATAGACATCCTCCACCTCCAGGGCGATATGGCCATAGCCGGTGCCCAGATCGTAGCGTTCAGTGTCCCAGTTATGGGTGAGTTCGATGGCCGCCTGCTCGGATTCCGGGCCATAGCCCACGAAGGCCAGCGTGAAACGGCCGTCGGGGTAATCCTTTTTGCGCAGCAACGTCATGCCGAGGACGTCGGTGTAGAAAGCGATGGAACGGTCCAGATTGCCGACGCGGATCATGGTGTGGAGAAGACGCATGGGGGGGCTCCTTGGTGAATGGCTGGCCTTGGAAAACAGCAGGAGCCTACTGTAGCAGAGGTGCCGGCGAGGCTCATGTTTGCATGGGATGGGGGTTGGATTGCATAGGACGGGGGTTGGACTGCATAGGACGGGGGTTGGATTGCATAGGACGGGGGTTTGATTGCATAGGACGGGGGTTGGATTGCATGGGACGGGGGTTTGGCTGCATAGGACGGGGGTCGGGCTGCATAGGACGGGGGTTGGGCTGCATAGGACGGGGGTTGGGCTGCATAGGACGCAATTGGATGGTCAGATATCGGGTAACGGGTGGTTGGAATATGCCGCTGATAAGAAATGGCCCAGATCTCAACCCTATAGTTGGTAGGTACTGCGAGCCGGATGGTTATAATAGTTCCCACTGATGGACATCCAGTGCTGGCATGTTTCCAGGTCAAGCCAGAAATTTGGAAATTGCGAACCCAGGTTCGCTGAATAAAACTGTTAGCTACCAAAAATCACTATGGATTGATTTCGTATTTATGAGTGATAAAGAAAATAAATTTGAGGATATTGTTCCTATGTATTCCACTGAAGTGGAAGTAATACAGGAACAATATTACAAAGGCGTATTAGACGTATCGTGCTTGTTTAATAGCTTGGAAGATAAAGTGTTTCGGCTCGTAGATGAGCCTACAGCATATATCGAGATAAGCAGTATGATCCGAGCGCTTAAGGATTTTAATGATATAAATATCCCGGAAAGGATACTGAGTTTAATTAACGCAACATTCGAAAAAGATCAGACTTTTTCTCTAGATCTCTGGGCTGGAGATGCTGGAAGAAACCTAATCTTGGACTTTCTAGATATAGTTTTCGAATATAAAAGAAGTCAAGATATGCCTACGCTCATGGGTTATCTTTCTTGGGACTTTTTCCATATTCCAAGCCATATCTTCATGTTAATAAGGAAGCATGCCTGGGTAGAGCTTTGGGATATGATCAATGCTCGATATGATATTAGACAGGAGTATGATTACATGATTCGTACTCAGCACTTCTTAACATCAGAAGCATTCGCCAACCCGCTGAATGAAAGCTTATTACTTTCTTCTCATCAAAAGGAATTGGCTGCTTTAAGGGAGAATCTCAAGCTCGCTACTACTCCTGTCATGTATGTGGAAGGTAAAACTGACAGAATGATTTTGAATACTGCATATAAGAAGCTATTTAAAGATGAGCCAATGCCATTTGTAATAAAGGAGTGCGATCTGGCTGGGAATGGCACTGGTGGTGGCTATGGAGGAGCTCAAACTCTAGGGCGGGTTATAAGTGCTATACGTTCCGATAGCTCTTATGCAGCACTTGCATTATTCGACAACGATAAGGAAGGAGTTGATGTCTACAACAAGCTTCCCAGATACTTCGAACCAAGAGATCAACCTGACTACAGACCTGGTAAAATATCAAAGAATGGGCGCTCTGCGGCTTTGCTTATCCCAACTCCAAAAGGGAAGGAGCGTTACGAGCAACTATCGAATCTATGTATAGAGTTCTTATTTGATGAAGATGTGCTTCAAAAAAAGAATGCTGAAGGGAAAGGCTTAACGTTTAGCTTCCCAGATCTTGAAGTCAGAGTGAAAAAAAATGGGAGCCCTATTGTCGAAATTATAAAAAGCACTATTCCCGAAACTAGGGATATAGTCGACGGAAAAGTTATATTTGCTACAGAAATTGTTCCTAGTCTCCAGCCTGAAGATTTTGAGAACTTTAGAGGCCTATTCTGGAAAGCAAAAGACATATTGCTAAGCGACATGTCACCTCCAGTACTATTGCAACAATGATAGCTAACAATTTGCTGTACTCGGACCCAACTAAGCGCCGCAAGCTTGTGGTTTGCTGCGCAAACTTTACCACAAGCTTGCTCTGCTCCGTTGGGCCGGTAAGCAAGGCGTTAGCCGAATAAATAGGACATCACGATGAACCGACAATCAAGAAATTTTGAATATGACGTTTGTTTGTCGTTTGCAGGCGAAGATAGGCGTTTTGTCAATGAAGTGGCGTCTTTGGCAAAATCTGCCGGGATTCGTGTTTTCTACGATCTGTATGAGGAGGCTGATCTTTGGGGTAAAGATTTGTATGAGCATTTAGATGAAGTTTATAAAAATTCAGCTCAATACTGCGTAATGTTTATATCGAGTTATTATGCAAAGAAGCTTTGGACAAACCACGAAAGAAAGAGTGCTCAAGAGCGAGCATTTAAAGAGAATAGCGACTATATATTGCCAGCACGATTTGATGACACAGTCGTTCCTGGGCTAAGAGATACGGTTGGATACATCGATTTGAGAGGCAAAACCCCAGCGGAACTCGTTGATATCATCGCCATAAAGATTGGGCCTAAAATTAGGGCTGAATACGTTCCTCCCGAGCCAAATTTATTATATGAGGAACTTGGCATCGAAGATGAAGAGGAGCAGGAATCTGTATATTCGACTGCAATGCATTTTCTCCATTCCGCGAAAAGACTATCACATGATGAGCGAGTAGTTGTATTCAATATATTTCTACATGGTTGCCCCGGTGAACTTCCGGAGAACATTCACATAAATATCAATTTGCTTTCCCGAATTACGGGGATGAAGAAGGCAAAGGTTCTACGAATTTTGAAGGATGTATCATGTTTGAATTTCTTGTCAGCAATGAGAGTGGATGACGAGAACTCCGAATACTTAGAAAAAAAGGAAATGCTTGTATTTAAATGGTGCGATTATTCGTTCGCCGAAACGGGAAACGCCACTGAAATTGTCAATGCAATGGTCATTCTTGCTGTCCAATGCTATTGCGAAGAGCAAGTTCTAAAAGCACTTTGTGAGTTGAATTTTTCTCATTTGGCCGATGCGACATCTGATGACCCTTATGAACATTAGTGAGTCGCGGCTAACAATTTGCTGTACTCAGACCCAACTACGCCCCGTAAGCTTGTTGTTTGCTGCGCAAACTTTACCACAAGCTTACGGCGCGTAGTTGGGCCGGTAAGCAAGGCGTTACATGCAAGAGATATGAGTACATTGGAAGAATACAGAAAAAACAAAGACATCTGGATTGGTGTGGCTTACAAAGAGGCACACTCGAGTGATCGCGGAAGCTACGATGCAAATGAAAAGGCTCGCTATTCTCTATTGATACAGCTCCAGTATGATTGCCAAGAGTCAGACCGAGAACTAATACGTTTTCTCTTTGAGCAAGAGGTTATTGCCAGGGAAAAAGACGATTTTCAAGGAATAGGTAATGCTCTTTGGTTGGGGGCATTCTTGCTTGCTAAATTCAAAGACCCTGCTGATATTTCCCTTTTTTACAGGGCAAAGAATTCAAATTTTGATACTCATTGTGGTTTCGATATCGAGTTTGTCTTTTGGCCACTTAAAGACGATACAGATTCATACCTCGCTGAGAATCATCCTGAGATACTAAATGAGCTGGGTGGTGTTTACTTTGAATCAAGTATAAATGAAACCATCAATGAATGGTGGGATGATCAGCTAGGTCAACATCCTGACTCTGCTGAAAAAGAATTGCCACTTGTCTTATATGAGAGAAACTTGTATTTCGAGGATATAGAGAAAGCAAAAGAATATCTCGATTTATGGGCTTCAAATGAACCAGAGTCAGACAGAAAGCAAAGCTACCTAAAATACGCATACAAACAAATAGGTGAGTTTGATAAAGCGATTGAAATAGCCAAAAAAAACATTGATCTAAAAAACCCCGGATGGGATAAAGCTGGCGCTTATAGAGACCTCCTAGAACTGTACACGCAAGCAGGTGCTCCGTCGGATGCACTTGAATATATTGAGCGCATAGATACGGAATTTAAGAAGTTTGATAATTGGAAGCAAGCTGGCCTCGGCCATATGACTGTTAAATCTGCCTTTGATTACTCTAAAGCAAGTGACGACCCAAGTTCCGGAAAGAAAGCATTTAAGTATGCAAACGCATGGGGAAATCAAGTAAATAAACTTCCTTTTGCTGCGCTAGAGGCAGGAATGCAAGCAGCCGAAAAGTGGAATATGTATTTCAAAGCCAAAAAGTATAGGAAATTGGCGGAGAAAGAGCGCGCCAGAATCGACAGCATGTAACAAGCGCATGTTGTCGGACTGGTTTTCCGCTGCGCTCCCAACCAGCCGCAAATGCGGGCGTTATGCCTCACATATCGTATCAAGAAAAGTAGATTATAGATTTAGAAAATCTGCTGCGGTTGTTGAAATTTCAATGCGGGAGCGATCTTCAATTTAACTCACCGGCCACAAAGAGCTTACCCCTGATTAATTTATGAAAAAAATCATGGTACCAACTCTTGTTTTCTTTGCTGCCATTTTCTGTGGCGCGTTCTTTTTGTATTATTTTTCGTATCAGCGCGCCGAACTGATGGGCAAGAAAACAGTTGAAGATGTGATTAATGAGAATGAACATCGATTGACTGCCCGCCTACGAGATGACTTTGAAAATGCCGGTGTGACTTTTCCGCCAGAGCAGTTGGCATTTCTGGCACTGAAAGAAGAAAAAAAACTTGAAATATGGGCTCGAAATGACGGTGGCTGGAAAATGGTCAATGCCGTCGCCATCACCGCAGCGAGCGGAAAATCAGGACCGAAGCTTCGAGAAGGTGACAGGCAGGTTCCTGAAGGCGTGTACAAATTGGTCGGATTAAATCCAAACAGCTCATATCATCTCTCTATGAAATTGAACTATCCGAATGAATTTGATCGCTATTGGGCGAACAAGGAAGGTAGAACGAACCCTGGGTCGGATATATTTATTCATGGAAAGGCCGTTTCAATAGGGTGCATTGCCGTCGGTGATGATGCTATTGAAGAGCTGTTTTATATTGTTCATAAGGTCGGCATTGAAAAGGTGAAAGTGGTCATTTCCCCGAGAGATCCAAGAAAAAATGCGCTGGCAGGTAACAGCGATTCTCCTGAGTGGACTGAAGAGCTATACAAAAACATTGAAAGCGAGTTCCTTACAATATCTGGAACATAAGTAAGTCGACCCTGCCATCCCACACAGCCGGTGCCTTCTCATTGCTGGCCGACGGAGGCTTTGGCTGATCACAACAAATAGCAGAACGGAACCAAATCAACGAGGCCCGAATGGAGCAGTTTAGAATCATCGGAGATATTCGAGACTACATCAGAAGTTTGGATGAATTTTGTGCTCGTTCTATTCAGCGCGGAGAGCACCCAACCCTATACATGGATGACAGCCAAGGCAAAACCTACAACAACATTCGCGAAAAAGATTACCTTTTTTCTCAATGCAAGCAATGGGTCATTCCTCACAACCAAATGGGCCTGTCGTTCTCGGCAAGATGGCAACACTTGAAAGAAAAATACAAACTCAAAAAGAAATGGTCGGCAGGAAATCCTGTGGATGTATTCTGGGTAATCGACAAATGTGACTTGCCACATGGATTGAAATTTGTGGCAGACGAGAAAGACAACGAACACTATTTTTTGACTGTTACCGAGCGTATGACATCATATCAGCTGAAAGTAAAATTGATCGCCGTAGCCGAGCGCATGTCTGTCATTAGAGAGGCTCAAGGGGCACTATGATTTCCTACAGATTTGAAAAAGAAAAAGAAATCGCAGTCTTTCTGGCTGAAAGCCTTTCGGATAGCGAGGCTTTGTCGATTTTAAAATCAGGGCAGGTCAAAAATTCCAGCCAGGCACGCCATCTTGCGGAGTTCTACTGGCGTGCCGTGGATGAGATGGTGAAATTGGCTAGTTCAAACCACGAGGTTTGCGGAGAAAAAAATCTGGAAGAATGGAGTGAGCTGCTTTTCTCATCATTCAGATCCTATCTAAAAAACAGTGGCTACATCCGCGAATGGGAAGATGCGGCGGATAACGCCTGAACGCCTGCACTGCCCCCATACGCCGGTAAGCAAGGCGTCATGCCTCACCAGATCGAGTCAAGAAAAGTAGATTGGCGCGGGGCGCAGGTGTCCAGCAGAATCACAGCGTAGCATCCCATTGAATGCCCAACGGGCTGGTTACATCATCTAGTTTGGCGGTAGCAGAGAGATCATCAAGCCGTTTCCTTGCCATCGCCTTTCTGTCGGGTGGAGGGGCAATGATTGCTAAAATCCGTCCGTTTGTAGTGACGGTAATCTGCTCGCCACGACTGGCCTTTTCTAGATACTTCAGCAGGTTGGCTCTAAGATCGCTAATGTTTACAGTCAGCATGATCCAAAATTCCAATGGTTGTACAATCTTGCAAGTACAACCATACATGCACGGGAATAACGAGGCAATGCAGCGGCGTTTTCGCCAAAGCGAAGTACCGTAAACCCGGCGTGAAGAATCAGGAATTTCCGTCCCAATGGAGAAGTGACATGACAACACCAGCGAAGAACACGATTTGCCTTTGGTACAACGGCGGTGCTGAAGAAGCGGCACGGTTCTACGCCGATACATTTCCAGACTCCTTCGTTGGCACCGTGTACCGCGCGCCGGGAGACTTTCCGTCGGGAAAGAAAGGAGACGTGTTGACCGTGGAGTTCACTGTAATGGGTATCCCCTGCCTCGGGCTCAACGGTGGGCCTGCATTCGCGCAAAGCGAAGCGTTTTCTTTCCAGGTGGCAACCACTGATCAAGCCGAAACGGATCGCTATTGGAACGCGATCGTTGGCAATGGCGGTCAGGAAAGCGCTTGCGGCTGGTGCAAGGACAAGTGGGGAGTATCGTGGCAAATAACACCGGTGGTTCTGACGAGAGCCATTACCGATCCCGACCCGGCTGCCGCCAAGCGCGCGTTCGATGCGATGATGGAAATGACAAAAATCGATGTCAGTGCAATTGAGGCAGCGCTTCGCGGCTGAGGTGAGCGTATGAGCAACGATTCGTTTTTCCATGAGGGTATGCGTCAACTGCAGGACGAGCGCGAAACCAGGCGAATCGCAGATCGCCTGAACGAAAAAATAGTCCATTCAATCTTCACAGACGAAAATCGCACCTTTATTCAGCGATGCCCCATGGTCTTTGTCGCTACCGCAGATGAGCACGGCCATCCAGAGTGCTCCTACAAGGGTGGCTTGCCTGGATTTGTACGCATACTGGATGGGCAGACCCTTGCAATCCCGGATTACGACGGCAATGGCATGTACAGGTCCTGGGGCAACCTCCTTGTAAATCCATTCATCGGGCTGCTATTCATCGATTTCGAAAATCAAAGCAGGCTTCGCGTTAATGGCAGCGCGAAAATCAGTGCTGACGATCCGCTTCGCGCCGAATATCCTGGGTCTGTATTTATAGTTCGAGTGACCGTAGAAAAAATATTTCCCGCCTGCCCTCGATACATACACAAGATGCAGCTTGTTGAACTGTCGGAATACGTGCCAAAAACCGATTACGTACCACCGGTACCAGCATGGAAGAAATTTGACGAATTTCGTGATGCGCTGCCTGAGCGTGATCTGGCCAATGGAAACAATGGTTCAAGCAATAAATCCGAGCCGTAGCAATTCGCTCCACTCTGCGTGGGCGACCCACATCAAGCCAGCAGCGCGTCCGTGGTATTGGTCGGCCAGGCCTGAGGAACCGGATAAATTGTCACTACCTGCACCGGGCTCGACGCATTGACAATGACGACAATCAACCCACCCACCAGCTTTTGTTTGCCGCTAGCGGTGATCCTGCGGCCGACGTAACCTGCCGGAATAGTAGTGACATATTTAAAGCGGGATTCTGGATTTTCGACGCAGCTATACAGGTCAAAACTGTTCTGCTTCAACGCTTTTTCCAGCAGATCGCTGGCGCCGTAAACACCAATATCGTCCGTTACCTGTATTTGGTAGGGATCGGTTGTCATCGCATCGAATTTCTGTAGCTTTGGCTTGACCTGTCTTAGTGGCACATTCATCGCCCCAGCCAGCTTGTTGAGCCGCGAACTGCTCAATTTGTTGGCCTCTCCCGGACCGGAAAATTGCATGGTGACCGTTTTCTCGAACCAGCTGACCGAATTCCCACCCGCCGCGACGGCGTGTTCTTTGGAAACATGCTTTTCGAATAGATGCTTGTTTTTTTCCACGAGCTGCATGCCTTTTATTTTTTTGATAGCGTTCACGGCGGCGGTGGCGTCGGCCAGCGAGATGGTCATGGAGTTATTCCCTGTCTGGATGGGGCGGAGGCGTTTACTGAAAGGCTTTCTGGCCCCAATATAACAAGAGATCCAGATTTAGTGAAACCTTTGCTGTTTGATTTAAAGATGCGAGACAAGGAGAGTTAAATGAAGCTGAAAGTTGCCGCCATACAAATGAGTTCGGTCATCAACGAGGCAGACGCCAATCGTTCCAGAGCGGAAAAGCATATTGAGCATGCAGCAAGAGAAGGTGCAAAGCTGATTCTATTGCCAGAACTGATGCCTACCGGTTATGGGTGGACTCGGGATATTTGGGACGCTGCCGAGCCCACGAATGGAAAGACTGTTCAGTGGATGTGTGATATTTCAAAATCCCACGGCATTTACCTGGGCACCAGCTATCTGGAGGCGTGCAATGGTGATTTTTACAATACATTTGTCCTGACTGATCCAGATGGCCATGAATCCGGAAGAGTCAGAAAGCGCAACGTACCGGCTTATGAGGCATTTTTTTACAGGGGATTTAAAGGATCACACGTAATAAAGACGGAGATCGGAAATATTGGAGTCGGTATTTGCTATGACAGCTGGTTCTCATTTCTTCCAAAAATCGCGCAGCAGGAAGATTTCGACTTGCTGCTGTTGCCACATTCATCACCCATACCTCAAAAAAGAAATCACATCGCCCAGGAACATATTGACCGTTTCATAGCTGATGTAGGAATGGCTACGGAGCGGTATTCAAAATTACTGGGAATTCCAGTGGTTTTATCAAACAAGTGCGGGGAATTCAGGTCTTCTGCCCCATTTGGACCCTATGAACGAACCACATTTCCGGGGCTATCCACTATCTCCGATGCGGATGGACTGGTCAAAGCCCAGCTGGGAAATGAAGAAAGCGTTATTGTGGCTGAAGTCACTCTTGATAAGACAGCCAAGAGAAAAATTCCATTTCAAGGCCATGGCCGGTGGGCATGGGAAGGACCATGGCAAAGAAACATCATGATCGTCGTTGAATTCTTTGGCAGGCTTTCTTATGGCCTCAGCAAATCAAGAAAAGCCAAGGCGTTACAAGCCGGGAATCTGTGACTCATCTATTCCAACAAGGCCCAGCAGTTAGCAACCTTCGGCTGCCGGGCTCTCGCAGGCGTTAACTCGTGTGTGGCCCAGGTTACTGAAACGAAAAGACCTATGATACTTACTCAACATGGCCGGGGTGCTGCTGGCAAATAGGCCATATCTTCCTGGCTGGCTTGGGAAGATGCGACAAGCAATTCCTGACCATCACTTTGCCCGAGGGTCTGGAAATAACGGCCCCGATGGAGTTTACTAACGCTTGGACGTGGGCCGGTTCCCTGTCCATCATGGCGTCAGTTGCTGGCGTACCACCAATATCACCATGACCTCAGAAGATCCGGCACCATGATTACCAGCTTCATATCATTCCTGGCGCTGTTTGCATTTATCGGAATCAGTTCCGCCATCAGGCGCCACGACAACAAGCAAGACTACTATGTGGCGAGCCGTTCGGTTTCTCCGATGCTGGCAGGGTTGTCAGCCGTCGCCACCAACAACAGCGGTTACATGTTCATCGGTGTGATCGGCTACACCTATGCCACTGGACTGGCTTCAATCTGGCTGATGCTGGGCTGGATCATTGGCGACTACCTCTCATCCACCTTCATTCATTCCCGCCTGCATCGCGCCAGCGTCAGGACAGGGGCCATCAGCTATTCGGGCCTGCTCAGCAACTGGCAGGGCCATCCCATGCCGGTTCTGCAGAAACTGATTGCGTTGGTGTCGCTGTTTTTCCTGCTGGCCTATGCCGGAGCCCAACTGGTGGCAGGCAGCAAAGCATTGCAGGTGCTGCTGGAGTGGCCTTCCTGGGCAGGAGCCGTTATCGGCGCGGCAATGGTGGCGCTGTATTGTGTGAGCGGAGGCATCCGTGCCTCGATCTGGACCGACGCAGCCCAATCGGTGGTTATGATCGTGGCGATGTCAGTGCTTCTGTTTGTCGCCACGCGGGAGCTGGGAGGGATCACAGCGGCACTGGAGCAGATGAATGCTGTCGATGGCTTTATGGACTGGTTTCCCCAGAACCTGGCGGCGCCTGGATTTTTGGGTGGCCTGCTGTTTGCGTTGGGTTGGGGCTTTGCAGGCTTCTCTGTGATCGGCCAGCCCCACATCATGATTCGTTTCATGACGCTGGCGCACACCGACCATATCAATCAGGCCCGGCTGTGGTACTACCTGTGGTTCAGCGCTTTTTACCTGATTACGACAGGCGTCGGCCTGCTGTCGCGTATCTATCTGGCAGACACGGCAGAATTCGATGCCGAACTGGCCCTTCCCAGCCTGGCGCTGCAATTACTGCCTCCGGTGCTGGTCGGTCTGGTGCTGGCCGGTATTTTCGCCGCGACCATGTCCACTGCGGATTCGCTCATCCTGAGCTGCTCGGCAGCCCTGTCCCACGACCTGCTGCCAAAAATTCAGCAAAAAATGGCTTATATCCGTGCAGCAACCCTGGCGATTACGGTATTGGCTCTGCTGTGGGCTCTGCTCAGCGCGCAAAGCGTGTTCGATCTGGTGATCATGGCATGGTCCGGACTGGCAAGCGCCTTTTCGCCCCTGCTGATCATGCTTAGCCTGGGCTGCAGGCCAAGCCAGCGGCTCAGTATTCTGGCGCTGGGGGCAGGACTGGGCACCGCCATCATCTGGCGCTACCTGGGCTGGCACGATGTGATTTATGAAGGCATGCCGGGAATTCTGGTGGGACTGGCGGTATTGCTGCCAGCAGCTCTTTCGAATCGCGCCGGAAACACCGGGTAACTCGGCCCGGGAGAGACATTCCATCACCCCGGAAAAACAAACATCCCCAGCGCTTCCATCTGCTTCGGCAGGCTGTCCACCTGCTCCATCACCGCATCGCCCGCCAGCCAGTCGCAACCGGTCGACACCAGAAACTGGTATTGCACAGTGGAATGCACCGACGACGCCATCACCTTCAATCCCATTTCATGCGCCAGATTCACCACACCGCGAACGATGGACTGATCGTTGCGGGAATCGGGAATCGACGCCACGAACAGATCGCCCAAGCGGATCAGCGAATAGGGAATATCCCGCAGCAATTTCAGCGGCGCGAAGCCGGTGCCGAAATTATCCAGGATCAGGTGGAAACCATTCTTGCGCAGCTGGTTCAATACCTCGCTCTGCTGGCTGTGGCGGATCGCCAGCGAGGATTCCGGCAGCCCCACATAAATCTGTTCGGTGCGAATGCCCTGGGCGCGCACTGCTTCGGTCACCCACTCCACGCCACCTTCCTGCATCAGCAGCGACGGTGACACCGGCAGAATCAGCTTCACGTTCTCGCGCTGATTGGCGTTCATGGTGCTGATGCGTTCCAGTGCATGTTGCCAGAACCAGCGGAAAATCACTGGCGCCAGTCCGGATTCCTCCGCTGCCGGCAGAAATTCGTCCAGCATCAGTTCACCGCGCGCGGGATTCACCCACGACAGCTTGATCTCGCACGCCACCAGCTGATCGTTTTCCACCGCCGCTACCGGCTGGAACTGCACGCGCCACTGTCTCTGCTCCACCGCCTGATGCAGTTCGTATTCGATCTGCATCTGCTCCACCCGCTGCTTGTTCATCTCGGCGGTGTAATACTGATAATTGTTGCGGCCAATGGCCTTGGCCCGCGCCAGCGCGGACTCGGCATTTTTCAGCAGGGTGCGCGCGTCATCGCCGCAGGTGGGGTACACACTCACGCCGATGGAACAGCCGGTGAATACCTGATGGCCGTCAATCAGGAAGTCCTCGCGAATCTTGTCGATGATTTTCTGCGCCACGATGCCCGAATTGTCCGGCAGGTCGATGTGGCCCAGCACCACCACGAATTCGTCGCCTTCCATGCGGCCCACCATGTCGTCGCGCCGCACCAGCGAGTGGATGCGTTGCGCCACTTCGCGAATCAGCTGGTCGCCGCGATCATGGCCCAGGGATTCATTGATGTAGCGGAAATGGTCCAGATCCACATACAGCACGGCAAAATAAAAACCGGAGATGCCCGCCTTGAGCACGCAGCGGTCAATCTGTTCTTCGATCGGCGCCCGCAGCGGCAGGTTGGTAAGATGGTCCACGTGGGAAAGTTTGGCGATCTTGTCTTTCGATTCCCGCGTGTCTTTCAGCTGGCGGAATGCGAACAGCAGCGCGATTTCCGGCAGGGTGTTCACCGGAATCGCGGCGAATTTCACGCTGATGCTTTCGCCATCGGCGCGCCAGAGCATGGCTTTGTCCACCTGCAGGATCTGTTCGGTGCGCGTCACTTTGGCAATGGGATGATCCTTCCAGCGCGAGCGCACGCCGCTGCAGGCTTCCTCCAGAATGGTTTCCAGATAATTGCCCGCCAGATCCAGCACCGGTGCTTTCAGCAGGCGCTCGGCCGCCGCGTTGGCGTAGAGAATCTGGCCTTGCTTGTCCAGCGCCAGCACGCCTTCCTCGCGGTTTTCCACCAGGGATTTTCTGTTCTCGCTGCCCATGGCCATGATCTGGTTGCGGTACTGCTGCTGTTGCAGGTAAATCTTCACGCGGTGTTGCAGCACCCGCTCCGCCACCGGTTTGGCCAGCACGTCCACCACCCGGAACAGTTCCTGGTGCAGGCACATCTTGCGCTCCGACAGATTGCCGGTGATGAACAGCACGGGAATATGCAGGGTGCGGCTGTCGGACTTGAGCAGGTTGAGCACCTGGTAGCTGTCGGGATCGTTCAGCGCGGAATCCAGTATCAGCAACGCGGGCTGGTGGCTGGCCACCAGGTTCAGCACGTTGCCACCTTCGGCCGTGGCGAGTGCACGGGCGCCGGACGCCTGGATCAACTCGGAATAGTAGGCGATGTTGGCGTCCTGGCTGTCGGCAATGATGATCAGGGGCTGGGTCTGGTTCATATCATCCATTCAACGGGGTTTGATCTGAAATCGGTGCAACAGGGTTTTCAGCTGATCGGCGCGAAACGGTTTCTGCATGTACTCGTCCATGCCGGCCTGCATGCAGGCGTCGTGGCAATCGCCGGAATCGCTGGCGGTGAGTGCAATGATTGGCGTGCGGCTGCCGCCGTTTTCCTGCTCCCATTCGCGGATGCTGCGGGTGGCCTCGAAACCGTCCATGATCGGCATTTCGCAATCCATCAGAATAAAGTCATAGCATTTTTCCATTACCGCCTCGATTGCTTCCTCACCGTTGTTGGTGACGTCGGCGTGGATGCCCAGTTTTTTCAGGGCGCCCTTGGCAATGATCTGGTTCACTTCGTTGTCGTCCACCAGCAGCGCGCGCTGGGTCTGTTTGCCGTTGGCATCCTGCAGGCTGCGGTCGGTCACCAGCGGTTGTACAGCAGACTGTTCGCGCCCCAGCACGGTGGCGATGGCGTCATGCAGCATCTGCTTGCGCACAGGCTTCAGCAACACGGCGTCAACGCGCAGATTGGGCACGGCGCCCAGATTCAGGTGATCGCGATCGCCCACCAGCAACAGGATGCGCACGTTGGCGAAGGCGGGATTGCGATTGATTTCCTGCGCCAGTTGCAAGCCTGCCAGTTTGGGCTGCTGCAGGTCGATCACTACCAATTCGAAGGGTTGGCCCGCCAGGCCGACCTGGCGCATTTTCTCCAGCGCCATCGGGCCGCTGCCATAACTGTCCACTTCCAGTTGCCATTCCTGGAAATATTCCAGCAGCTTGGGACGGTCACGCAGGGAGTCGGTCACCAGCACCAGCCGGTGCCGGCTCAGCAGCGAGGAATTCGCTTCCAGCCCGGCGCCCTTGGGCAATTTCAGTGAGACTTTGAACGTGGAGCCCAGCCCTTCCACTGTCCGCAGCGTAATCGAGCCGCCCATCAATTCCAGCAGTTCCTTGCTGATGGCCAGACCAATGCCCAAGCCGCCGTAACGGTCGGCGAATGAGGCGTCGCGTTTTTCAAAGGCGGCGCGGATCGCGCTGGCTTTTTCTTCCGGCATGCCTTCGCCGGTGTCGGTCACTTCCAGTTCGATCACCGCATGGGTGTCGTTTTCGATCTGGCATTCGGCTTTCACCGTGATGCCGCCTTCGTGCGTGAATTTGAATGCATTGTTGAGCAGGCTTTGCAGAATCTGGTGCAGGCGGTCGGGATCGCCGACCACGCTTTCCGGCACATAGGGCGACACCAGCGTGGCCAGTTCAATGCCGCGCCGCTTCGCCAGATCGCTGAAGCCGTCGACGATTTCCTCCAGCACCAGGCGGAAATTGAAATTGATATTCTGGAATTCCAGCTGGTCCGTTTCCAGCCGGGTGAAATCCACCATCTCGTTCAGTGAGCGCTGCAGTTCCTTGCCCGACAGCAGGGCCTGCTCCAGGTTGTCCGCCAGCGCCAGTGGCAGCTGGCCGTAATCCAGCGCTTCACCGATGGCACCGAGCAGACGGCCAATGGGGGCGCGGAACTGTTGCGACATGTGGTGCAGAAAGCGCGACTTGGCGCGGGACGAGGCATGGGTTTCGTCCAGCTGCTGTTTCATGCGGTGCTGGTTGCCCTGGTATTCGGCGGCATCGACAAACTCGCAGATCCAGCAGTCGGCATCGCGCCCGGACGCGCTTTCCACCTTGGCGATGCGGTACACCAGCGGGAAGCGCACGCCGTCGTAACGGTAGGCCACCAGGGGTTGGTGCCACAGGTTGGGATTGCTTTCGGCGTAATCCAGCAGGTAGGCGGTCAGGTCGTTGTGGTATTCCTTCGGGCAGGGCACGCACTGGCCGAATTCAATCCGGTCCAGTTGGCTGCGGCGCAAGCCGAACAAGGCTTCTGCTCCGGGCGAGAAGTCCAGCACCGTGCCGCCCTCGCCCAATACCACCACGGCCGGGTTAAGGGCGCGAAAGAAATGCGTGTCCGTGCGGGCGCGGGGCTTGTGAATCAGCATGGGGCTCCAACAGCTAAATGACCGTCATTTCAGTATAGATGCCACTGCCGGCCCGACCACAAAAAAAGCCCCGCACATTACGTGGGGGCTTTTCCTGATCAGGTCTTTGTAAAACAACCGCTTACTTCAGCTTGCGACCCTTGCTGGCCGCGATCCGCATGCGCAGTGCGTTCAGCTTGATGAAGCCTTCGGCGTCCTTCTGGTTGTAGGCGCCGCCGTCGTCTTCGAAGGTGGAAATGCGGGTGTCGAACAGGGAATCCACTGACTGGCGACCGACCACGGTCACGTTGCCCTTGTACAGCTTCACCCGCACCACGCCGTTCACCGGCTCCTGCGACAGGTCGATCATGGCCTGCAGCATCTTGCGCTCCGGGCTCCACCAGTAGCCGTTGTAGATCATCTCGGCGTACTTGGGCATCAGGCTGTCTTTCAGGTGGGCCACTTCGCGGTCCAGGCAGATGGACTCGATGGCGCGGTGGGCGCGCAGCAGGATGGTGCCTCCCGGGGTTTCATAGGCGCCGCGGGATTTCATACCCACGTAGCGGTTTTCCACGATATCCAGCCGGCCGACGCCGTTGTCGCCGCCCAGCTTGTTCAGCTTGGCCAGCACTTCATGGGCTTTCAGCCGAATACCGTCGATCGCCACCACGTCGCCTTTTTCATAGGTCAGTTCGATGTAGGTGGGTACATCCGGGGCTTTTTCCGGGCTGACGGACCAGCGCCACATGTCGTCTTCGGCTTCGGTCCAGGGATCTTCCAGCACGCCGCCTTCATAGGAGATGTGCAGCAGGTTGGCGTCCATCGAGTACGGGGATTTCTTGCCGGCCTTGGTGAAGTCCACCGGGATCTGGTGGGTGGCGGCGTAGTTCATCAGGGTTTCGCGGGACGTCAGGTTCCACTCGCGCCAGGGGGCAATCACTTTGATACCGGGCTTCAGCGCATAGGCGCCCAGCTCGAAGCGCACCTGGTCGTTGCCCTTGCCGGTGGCGCCGTGAGAGATGGCGTCGGCGCCGGTTTCCTCGGCGATTTCCACCAGACGCTTGGCGATCAGCGGCCGCGCGATGGAAGTGCCCAGCAGGTATTCGCCTTCATAAATGGTGTTGGCGCGGAACATGGGGAACACGAAATCGCGCACGAATTCCTCGCGCACGTCTTCGATGTAGATCTGCTGGACGCCCATGGCCTCGGCCTTGGCGCGGGCCGGTTCCACTTCTTCCCCCTGGCCCAGGTCGGCGGTGAAGGTCACCACTTCACAGTGATAGTTTTGTTGCAGCCATTTGACGATGACCGATGTATCCAGGCCGCCTGAATAGGCCAGCACCACCTTTTTGATGTCCGCCATGGGGATTTCCTTTGAATCGACAGGATTGGGAGGGTTGCGAAGGGGCCGTATTCTAACTGATGCGGGGCGGGATTGGGACTGGACTTGACTCGAACCGGCCCTTTTGACCCGCGCGTCGGTCAAGCCGCCGTACGGTTTTCCCGCCACACTCCCCTGCGTTGATACCGGCGCTGACACCGGCACCTGTCGGGCCGCACCGGCCATATCCAGTCCACAAGGCAATCGCCCCACAAGGAGAGTCCCCTCATGCAGCATTTCCGTTTGATCCATCCTGGCCTGGTACTGGCCGGCCTGACCGCAACCCTTGCCGCCTGCGGCGGTGGAGGCATCAGTGTGGTGTCACCCAAGGCAGACCAGGTATTCCAGACCGACGACACCGTGCCGGTCCAGGTGACGTTCACCAACGTCAATCCACTGGAAGCCCGCTTTCTGCTGAATGGGGAGGACATCACCGCTGACATCCAGATCGATACCACCACCAAAAAAGCCACTGCCCAACTGCCCGCCACCGCGATCCTGGATGAACGCAGCCAGTTGCAGATCAAGGCCGGCAGCCAGACCAAAACCGTGCGCTTCTATGTGGACCGCTCACCGCCGGAAGTGGTGGTGACCGGGATGACGCCCTCCACCAACGCGCCGCACACCGCGCTGACGTTGGAAGGTTATGTGAGCGATCTGTCGCCAGTGCCGCGCAGTGGCCAGGGCCAACCGCAGTTGAGTTACGGCGTGCAGGCGGACGGCCAGGTGCAGTTCTTCTCCCTGGATGAGCACAATCGTTTCCGGGTGGATGTCACCACCGTGCCCATGGGCAATGCCGAACCCGCCAGCCTGGAATCGGCGCCCCTGCGCTTTTTCGCGGCGGATGGTAGTGGGCTGGTGTCGAACGACATCTTTGCCCCGCTGAACCGGCAGCCGGCGTTTGCACGGGCCCAGGTCACGGCGCAGGCGTTCGAAAGCACCATCAATCCTGCCATTCAGGAAACCATCGACGGCCTGAATATCGAAGCGATGCTGAAGGCGCGCAATCCGCTGGTGGATGTGGATGGCGTGTTGTCGGACATTCCCGGCATTCCTGCTGTGCGCATCCCGATTCCCGGCATCGACGACCCCAACCTGCTGGGCCTGGGCTTTGGCATGAAGGTGAGTTTGTCCAATTTGGGCATCGGCAATTTGGCAGTGAATGTAGCACCAGTGGCGGCCGCCAAACCCACGCTGAGAACCCACGTGGATCTGGACGATCTGGACCTGCGCATCAACAACAGTGTCAGCGTGGAACTGCCGGTTCTGCCGGACCCATCGATTCCGTTTTCCAGCACCCTGACCAATGCCGACCTGCGCGGCAATATCGACATTCGCCTGAAAATCATGGGCAACGACATCCAGCAACCGAAACTGGCGGTGGATTCGGTGAGCATGGATCTGTCGATCATTGGCGGCAATATCGATCTGGTGTCGTTCGACGGCCTGCCCTGGCCGCTGGATGTGGCGCTGGGTGGATTGGCGGAATTGTTCATCGGTGGACTGGAGCAGTTTGCGTTTGAATTGCTGGACGGCGTGATACTGGACCAGGTGGGCGACGCAGTGAAAGACAAGGTGGTCCGCCAGGTGAACAAGGAACTGAACCTGCTGCCGTCTGCTTATGCAGTGGCGCTGCAGAACAAACAGTTCAACTTCGCGCTGACCGCTGCTGACATCGCCACCAGCGCGGACGGACTCACCGTCACCCTGTCCCGTGGTGATGTGAACGCGACGCCGCTGGCCGGTGACAATCAGGCCGAGCCCGGCTGGCAACTGCACGAACAGGATGAGTTTCCCAGCTTCAGTGGCACCACACCCACCGAGGGGCTGCCCTATGACGTAGGCATGAGCCTGGACCGGGATTTCCTCAACAAAACCCTGCAGCAGGCGCACCTCACCGGCATCGACCGTTTCAGTACGGAGTTCGCTGGCAACACGGTTCCGGTAGTAGGGAATCAACTGCGCAATCTGGATTTTCGCGTGCAGGTGAAACCCGTGCTGGCGCCGTTCCTGGATGAACCCTCGCCCAGTGCGGAACCGGCTCTGGCCAGCCTGAATGCCCGCGAGATCAGCCTGACGCTGGCCTATCGCGATCGCACCAAAAACGAAGATTTTCATGAAGCCGCCAGCGTCCGCGCCAACGTCCGCCTGGATCTCGATCTGGACGTGAACGCCAACCGCCTGCAACCCAAGCTGGATACCGACCCCGATATCCGCATTCAATCGTTCACGTTGAATGCCGGTGAAACCCGGTTGAATGAAAATGTGCTGCAGAAACTGGTGGATTTCGTGGTGCCCAAAGCCATGCCACAACTGGTGCAGGCGATTGGCGCGATCAAGTTGCCGTGTATCAAAGGGCGCAGCCTGGATCTGCTGGAACTGGCACCGGATGACGCCGGCCACTACACGCTGTACGCCAATGTCACCGCCGACGAAGCCGCCTGCCCGCCCGGCCCGGATGTGGCGCCGCCACCCGCGCCCAGCGTGCATGTGGAGTTCGTTGGCTGCGACCGGCAGACACCGGAATTCAGCGTGGATGTATTCGGCAACGGCAAAGCGTCCGATGAAATCCGGCTGGAACTGAAGCAGGCTGGTGGTAATTTCCGTCCGTTCAACGGCAGCACTTATTTTGGTATCTCCAACCAGAATGACGTGTTCCGCGCCCAGGCCTGCAATGAATACGGCTGCGGAACCTATGGCAGCGACAGCACCGGACGGCAGCGCTGTGGTGGAGGTGGTGGTAATCCGCCGACACAGCCGCTGTGAAAGCAGGGCACCCGGGCTGACCGGGTGCCCGCAAATTTCGGGTGACGCGATTTGCCGGTGTCTGCCATTATCCGCCCGACACCGCGCAACCGGACGAGAGCAAACCCGATGGAAGCATTCAAAAAAATTCACACCCGCGCCCTGGAACGCAAAGGCGGCCCGAAAGGATTGGCCGTCTGGCTGCCCACGCCCAAAACCAAGGCCCAGCTGGTACGTATCCCCGACCATCGCTACGTGGCCGAAATGGCCCGCTGCGTTTTTCAGGCCGGCTTTGTCTGGCGCGTCATCGATCAGAAGTGGCCGGATTTCGAAACCGTATTTTTCAAATTTGCACCGGAAAAGCTGGTGCTGCTGTCGCCCGAGCAATGGGAAGCCATCGGCCAGGATCGCCGCGTGGTGCGCAACATGCAGAAGATCATGAGCGTGGCCCGCAATGCACAGTTTGTGCTGGAAACAGCAGAAGAACACGGCAGCTTCGCCAAGATGGTGGCGAACTGGCCGGAGCAGGATCTGATCGGCCTGCTGGAACTGATGAAGAAACGCGGCGATCGCCTGGGTGGCGTGACCGGCATGCGCGTGCTGCGCAATCTGGGCAAGGATTGCTTCCTGCTGAGCGGCGACGTCATCACCTGTCTGAAAGCCGCCGGGCTGGATATCGACAAGGCCAGTTCAAAACGCGAGCTCAAACTGATTCAGGCGACCTTCAACCAGTGGCACGAAGAGACCGGCCTGCCCTACTGCCAGCTGAGCCGGATCTGTTCATGCTCGGTGGGGGAAAATTACAGTGCGGCGTTTGATGAGGATGCGTGAAGGAGGCTGACTTGGGGGGCACCCTCACCCCCGCTCCATCCTCACCAGCACCCGCCGGTTCACCGCCTTGTTCGCGGCATTGACGTTGTTCTTGGCGGGAACACCCTCGCCGTAGAATTTCATATCGATCATATCCGGCGACACACCCTTGGCTTCCAGGTAATCCTTCACCGCCTGGGCCCGCTTGCGTGACAGCTCCCAGTTGTAGCCACGCCGGCCGTCGCTGTCGGTATGGCCGTCGATACGGATTTTGGTGATCGCCGGGTCCAGGGTGGCATAGCCGGAAATCAGATCGAGCCGCTCCTTCAGCCGGCCGCGAATGACCCATTTGTCGGTCTCGAAATGCAGCAGGGATTGTTGCAGCTGATCAAAATTGGCGGGGAACAGACCCGCCACGCAGGACAGGTAGCCGGTATAGGCGCTCTGGAAATTCACCGCCGACACATCCACGGTGACATTGTGCTTCTCGAACCAGGCGTGATGGGTGAAGGACGGGAACATGCCCACCTCCAGTTCCGCCAGGAACAGGTTGGCCTTGTCTTCGTCCAGCAGGATGGGGCGCTTGCCCGGCACCACGGCGGTACGGCCAACGGGGCGGGTCTGGATATCCGGCTTCCACTCGGGGGCAACGATGGCCATGTCGGCCTTGCCTGACTTCAGCACCGGACGATAGGAATCCACGTAGAATCTGAGCGGTTCGCCGGCACGGATCTCGAACACGGCGTCACCATAGTTGGGCACTGGCTGCCACAGCCGGCACATCAGCGGCGACGGGTCCAGCCGCCACTCCGCCACATCCAGGCGCGCCTGGTAGTTATGGCCGAAGGCATTGCCCGACAGCATCATCACACACAATATCAACAGCTTGCGCCACATGCTTCCAACGTCCCACATCCGGATTACATTACCCTCATCTATTTATATCGGAAGCAGATGATGTTGCTTGAGAAAACCGGCAAAAAATTTGTACCCCCCCGTGGGGTACGATAGCATCAGCGCCTAATCATCGGGGTCCGGACCCCTAAGCGAGCCCCCAGCCATGAGCAGCACCAAATCCAGCCTCGCCCACCGCTTTCGCGGCTACCTGCCGGTGGTAATCGACGTCGAGACCGGCGGCTTCAATCATCACAAGGACGCCCTGCTGGAAATCGCGGCCGTGATTCTGCAGATGGACGAGCACGGCATACTGCTGCCGGGCCAGCAGATCCACCACCATGTCGTCCCCTTTCCCGGCGCCAACATCGACCAGGCCGCCCTGGATTTCACCGGCATCGACCCCTATCACCCGTTTCGCGGCGCGGTGGACGAAGTGGATGCCATCAAGGACATCTTCAGCGCCGTGCGCCTCGCCCTGAAAGACGAAGGCTGCAACCGCGCCATCCTGGTGGGCCACAACGCCTTTTTCGACCGGGATTTCGTCAACGCAGCGGTGGATCGCAACGGCATCAAACGCAATCCGTTCCACCCGTTTTCCTGTTTCGATACCGCCTCCATAGGCGGCGTGGCCGTGGGCCAGACTGTGCTGGCGAAAGTCTGCAAGGCCGCCCACATTCCCTTCGATAACGCCGAAGCCCACTCCGCCATCTACGACGCCATGAAAACAGCGGAATTTTTCTGCTGGGTGGTGAACAAGTGGAAAATGCTGGGGGGCTGGCCCAACACCGCCTCCGAGGACGAGGAACCGTAACGTTTACGCAGCGATCCTCTGCTGCTTCAACGCCATGTCGCGGCCTTTTTCATACCCCGTTTCATACCCTTTCTCGAAACCCTGCACCCGATACCAGTGCGCGAGTTCGTACAGCGCCGCAGGCAAGGCGAAAACCGGCGCCACCAGCCAAGGCAGATTGAGCCCCACAAACTTCAGCCAGAAACCCGTGGCGCCCTGTTGGATATTGGCCCAGCCCACATGCCACTCGGCCACGAAAAACACCCCGGTCTGGTAGGTCAGGCCCACGCCGATGATCAGCGCGATCCAGCAGGCCGCCACCTTCTGCTGCAGGGTTTTGCTGGTGGAATACAGCCAGAAGCCATACAGCTCCACCGGCCCTGAAAATCCCGCCATGAATTCCACGCCGGCGATGGTGGGGTTGGAGGTGATATAGCGGGTGTCCGCACCACCGTAGGCCCACCAGGTCCAAAGCCAGCGGTCCTGTTCCGTGATGTGATGCACCAGCCCGCTCATATCCAGCCAGAACCAGGGCAGCTCCCAGAACGTTTGCGCGACACCGGACACCAACAGCCACACAAAACCGAATTCCGACCAGCGCTCCACCCGCGTGCGCGGTTTTTCGCCCGGATTGTCCACCAGTGCAATGAAGGGCAGCCAGAGGATGAAAAAGATCGCCCAGGAAAAATACACGTCCAGCGGCGTGCCCGACACCACTCCAAATCCCACCGCCAACACGCAACCCAATCCAGCGATGGCGGTGAAGGCGGCCGTAAACAGGTAGAACGCTTTTCTGCGACCCCAGGACTTCTGCCCCAGGACCGGATGCAAATCCCTCATTGTCATGGCCCTTTTGTTGATTTTATTGGTTATTCTTTGGCGTCCCGATCACTGCTCAGGCACAGAAGACACGCATCATACACTTATTAAAATTGTGTATGATGAACAATACACCAATTACTTGGCGCTGCACAACTGGCGCGAAGGAACCCGCATGCGCACAACCGACTGGGGTGGCAATCCACCCGACGATGAAGCCGAAGCCCGCCAGGTGCTGCTGGAAGCGGCGCTGACCTGCGTGAAGAAATATGGCCTGGCCAAAATCAATATCAAACGGGTGGCGGAGGAAGTAGGCGTTACCCGGCAGACGGTGTACCGCTACTTCCCGTCCACGGAAGCGCTGGTGACGGCGGTGTCGTTCTCGGTGGGCGGCGACGTGCTGGATGGATTGCAGCAACACATAAGCCAGTATCCGGATTTCGAACAGAAAGTGCTGGAAAGCGTGTTCTATCTGACGCGTAAAATTCCCAGCGATCCGTTCCTCAGCCAGTATTTTTCCGCGCAGGCATCCAACGAATCCAATCTGCAGCAGGTGTTCGGGGCCGCGCCGCTGGAGTATTCATTCCGCGCCATCAAAAGCATGTATTCGGACGACAAAATTTCCGCCAATGAGGAAAAATGGCTGCGCGGGCTGGCAGAACATGCGCTACGGCTGGTGCTGGCGCTGATCATGGCGCCCAGCCCGCAAACCCGCACTGACAAGGCCCTGCGTCAGTATCTGGAACGCTGGCTTAAACCTACGCTCACACCGCCCCGCTGATTCCCGCATCATTCCGGTGAATAATCAGCATTCAACATTATGACTTCCCTTTCCGATGTGAGCGTTTAAGCTGCCTTGAAACCACAGGAGCTGACACACAGGAGTTAAACGTGGCTGATTTCAAGGATTACTTTTCCACCGCGTCTGATGACTACAAACGTTTTCGTCCACGGTATCCGGCGGCGTTGTTTGATTACCTGGCAGCGGTCAGCCCCGCCACTGACCTGGCCTGGGATTGCGGCTGCGGCAACGGGCAGGCATCGGTGGAACTGGCGGCGCGTTTTTCCCGCGTGATTGCCAGCGACGCCAGTGCCGCGCAGATCGAACAGGCTGAACAGGCGCCCAATCTGGAATACAGGGTGAGCCCGGCGGAAATTCTCGCCACGCCGGATGCGTCGCTGGATCTGCTTACCGTGGCACAGGCGATCCACTGGTTCGATCACCCGCGTTTTTTTGCCGAGGCGAATCGCGCACTGAAACCCGGCGGCGTGCTGGCGGTGTGGGGCTACCAGCTGCTGTACACCGACACCGCTCTGGACGCGGTAGTGGAAAATTTTCACAGCAATATCGTCGGGCCCTACTGGCCCCCCGAGCGCGCCCTGCTCGACAACGGCTACCACCGCATTACATTCCCCTACCCGCGCGCCTCTTCTCCCCGAGAAGCCCCGCCCGACTTTCGCATGACGGCACGCTGGCAGTTCAGCCATCTGCTGGGGTACCTGAACACCTGGTCCGCCGTGAAGCAGTTTGAAAAGGCCTATGGCCGCAATCCGCTGGCGGATGTGTTCGATGCGTTGCTGAATGCCTGGGGTGATCCGGACAGTGCCCGCGATATCTATTGGCCTTTGATTTTGTATGTTGGGAAAAAATAGGTGCGTTGTCGTTGAAATACGACAATGGGTTGACCATCGACCTGTTCGCGCTTTCCGTTTAATGCTACGTTGTTCCCACAGTTGCCGCCCGGCAGTCGTCTGTGATTCTGTTGTCCCCCTTTGATTTTTTTCCCGCTTGCGTGAGGTTCTCATGTCTTTTTCCAACCATTGTTTACGATTGGGGCTGTTGGGTGCGCTGGGTTTTCTGCTGTCAGCCTGCGACGATCCCAACGTGATTACCGGCGGCCAGTGCCCGCCACCACCCGCTCCATTCAGTGCTGCGCCCGCGCCGGCCATGGCGGGTCAGTCCAGCGTCGATGTGGAGCTGAGCCGCACTTATTTGCTGAATCGCGTGCGCACCATGCTGGCCACCGACCCCACGCAGGATTCCGGCGCCTTTATCGGCAATATCAGTCACCGGGACGTGACCGACGCCGCCGGCAAACGCCGCAGCCAGATTGAACTCACGCTGGAACCCTGGCTGAAGGGCCAGAACGGGCAACCGGCTTCCTTGCAACGCTTCTACAAACTGACCCTGCAACTGACACCGCGCCTGGTGACACCCACCACGGTGACTGACGTGACTGTGCGCCGGCAATTGCTGCAATGCGATCCTGCCACCGCCACCGATTGCGATACCCGCGAAAGCGCATTGTTGTCGTTCGATCTGGTGGAGTTGTACAACACGTCGTTCAGCCGGCCCGCCTGCAACACACCGGATGCGATCGACTCCAAACTGGTGCCGCAGATTTATGATCTGCTGGCGCGGCAGGCACCGCTGCAGTTGCCCACCGTGGCCATCGGCACCCTGCTGTCCAGCGCAGCGGGCACGCCAGTGCAACTGACGGATGTGAACGTGTCCCTCGACAGCCTGTTGAAGCTGGGCCTGCAATACAACGTCGGCGCCACCCACAACTTCGACACGCAGACGATGCTGCTGAGCCGCTTCCCCAACCGCGACTGGCTGGTGGATCTGGATACCAGCATCATGACCGCCGCCGTGCGCAGCCGGATGGCGGCAGCGCTGACCTCGGCCGCGCCCGGCGCCACCATCACCACGTTCAGCACCAGTTTCATTCCCGGCGAGATCAGCGTCACCGGCTCGGCGGCGCTGACGGTGCCCGGTATCTGCGGCGGTACCGCCACCCTGGCCATCCGCGCGCGCAACCCAGCGCAGATGTGCAAGGACGCCAGCAACCAGTCCATCATCGCCAGCTGGACCGACAGCAGCACCAACACCTCCAATTTCT
>JABLXQ010000033.1 GCA_013178375.1 Gammaproteobacteria bacterium | reverse complement strand
TGGTCACGCATTATTCCTGTGCAGGGTAACGAAGCTGAGGGGCATTATGCGGGAAGGGGCGGCGGTTGGAAATGGTCGATACTGCCGCACAAAATCAGACGGGGATGGCGCGCGGGGGACGCTGTGTCCCGGGACCGCATGGGCCCCGGAACGCAGAAATAAACAAAGTCAGCTGTGACGGGCGCGGCGCAGTGAGGCCAGACCCGCCAGGGCCGCACCCAGCAACCAGATGGTGGCGGGCAGCGGCACCGGAGCGATTTGCGCATCAAAGCTGGTGACTTCGAAGGCGGAATCGTGGGTGATGCGGGTGTTGATGGAGAGGGAGAAGAGTGCAGCGGGTGTGACTGCGCCGGCCAGATCATCCGAGAACGCATAATTGACGCCGCTGGAGATGAAGCTGTCCGCAGCAAATGCGTTGCCGCCGAATTGCTGGTTGGCTGTGTCGTACAGGAAGTCGAAATCGACTGCGCCCTGGGTGGTGCCGCCGTAACTGGCTCCCAGCGTGTTGTAGTTGCCGGTGAAACCGGTGTCGCTGATGGACACCAGCAGCGTGCCGGCAGCACCGCTGACGTTGATGCTGTTCAGATCCAGCTGCGCCGGCCCGATGAGCGGTTTGCTGACGCCGGTGGTGACGTTCACTACGAACGCGCCCACGGCGCCGCTGTAGGTAATCACGCCATTGACGCCGTTCAGATCACTGCCGGTGCCATCGTAGATAGTGATGGCGGAGAGGCTGTCGTTGGGATCGTCCAGGGTCATCACGAAGGCGGCCTGGGCGGATGGCAGGGCAAACAGGGTGGAGGCCGTCATGGCCAGAACGGGCAGGCATTTGCGTAAATGTGACTGCATTGCAGAAACTCCTTTCAGACAGGTCTTGGATAGTTGTTGGTCCTGAAATCGGTTGTCACCCCTGCGCCGATCGACAGCGGCAACCGGAAGCTGGCCACAACAAGAACCCGCAAAACACAACGTCCTGTCTGTCGCTTCCCCCAAAAGCAGAGCCAGTGTGGCGGGGATACGTGTCGGATATCTGATCGGGTAATGAATTCTTTCTGACAGTCAGATTAACGTTATGCGTTCGCGGCGGGATGTTGGCCCTCCGCGCGGGGGACAGGGCCAGGATGACCGCATATAATGCCGGTACCGCCCGGGCGCGCCCGGACTACCATCACACGACACCGCAGCATGGTGTCCGGAGACCTGTCATTGAAAGCTGAAGAAAACGAAACCCGCATTGGCCAGTACAACCACCTGCGCGTGCTGCGCGCGGTGGATTTTGGCGTATATCTGGATGGCCAGGCCCTGGGCGACATCCTGCTGCCGCGCCGTTATGTGCCGGCCGGTTGCGCCGTGGGCGACGACGTTGACGTGTTTGTCTATGTCGATTCGGAAGACCGGCTGGTGGCCACCACCGACAAGCCCCGGGCCCAGGTGGGCGAGTGCGCGTTCCTGAAAGTAGTGGAGGTGAATGCAGTCGGCGCCTTTCTGGACTGGGGCCTGCCCAAGGATCTGCTGGTGCCCTTCAGCGAGCAGTACAAGCCCATGGAAGTGGGTAAATCCTACGTGGTGCAGGTGTTTTGCGATGAGGAAACCGGGCGCATTGCCGCATCGTCCAAGCTGCACCGGCATTTAAAGGAAAAAACCAGCAGTCTGAAGCCGCAGCAGGCGGTCAGTCTGCTGGTATCCGGCCGTACCGATCTGGGCTACAAGGCGGTGATCGACAACCGCTTCCTGGGCATGTTGTTCAATTCCGATCTGCTGCAGCCGGTGCGCATCGGCCAGAAGCTGAAAGGCTATGTCAAAGCAATACGGGATGACGGCAAGATCGATCTGTGCCTGCACCTGCAGACCCAGGCAACCCGCGATGAGCTGGCCGATAAAATCCTGCAACACCTGCTGGACAACAACGGCACATCGACGCTGACCGACAAGAGTTCACCCGACGACATCTATCGCCAGTATCGCGTCAGCAAGGCCAGTTACAAGAAAGCCATCGGCAATCTGTTCCGGCAGAAAAAAATCCTGATCGAATCAGACCGCATTGTGCTGGCATGAGTAGTTGCGGCATACGTTGTGGCAGGAAGGATGCGCGAGGGCAATGTGAGCGAAAGTGACGGCATACGGCTGAACAAATTCATCAGTGATTCGGGCTTTTGTTCGCGCCGCGAGGCCGACAAGCTGATCGAGCAGAACCGGGTTACGATCAATGGCAAGCGCCCGGAACTGGGCACCAAGGTTGTGCCAGGTGACGATGTCTGGGTGGATGGCAAGCGCATCCGCACCAGCGCGCCCAACAAAACGGATCGCGTGTATATCGCGTATCACAAGCCGGTGGGCATTACCTGCACCACCGAGCGGCATGTGCACGGCAACATTATCGATGCAATCCGCCACAAGAAACGCATTTTTCCGATCGGGCGGCTGGACAAGGATTCGGAGGGCCTGATTTTCCTGACCAGCGATGGCGATATCGTCAACAAGATCCTGCGGGCCGAAAACGCGCACGACAAGGAATACATAGTAACAGTGGACAAGCCGATCAGTGGGCAGTTTGCCGAGCTGATGCAGAAGGGCGTGCCGATCCTGGATACGGTCACCAAGCCCTGCAAGGTGACCGTGCAGGGCCGGTTTGTGTTCAAGATCATCCTGACGCAGGGGCTTAATCGCCAGATTCGTCGCATGTGCGAATACTTTGGCTATGAAGTTACCAAGCTGAAGCGCACACGGATCATGAATGTGGCGCTGGGGACGCTGAAACCGGGACAGTGGCGGGATCTCACGCGGGACGAAATGGCGGAGATCAACAAGGCGGTGGCGGGGTCGAAGAAAACGGCGGATTGAGTGGCGATGGCATGAATGCGTTGCCCGGTACAAGCTGACGGCACACTTGGCGGCACATAACAAAAAAGGGACTCAGATCGAGTCCCTTTTTTGTGCCTGCGCAAACTTATTTCTTGTCGCGCATGTTCTTCGCGTTGGCAAACAGATCCGCAAACGTGCCGGATTTGCCGGGCGCATTGGCAGGGCCTTTCGCGCCGGGCTTGGGCCCGCTGCTCTTCTGCTCCACCGCTTTGCCGAACTTGTTGGTGGTGGGGCGCTTGCCGTCGATCTTCTGGCCGGCTGCTTCATCCAGCTTCATGCTCAGGCTGATGCGTTTGCGCGGCAGATCGATCTCCAGCACCTTCACCTGCACGATATCGCCGGCCTTCACCACCTCGCGCGGATCAGCAATGTAGGTGTTCGACAGCAGCGAGATATGCACCAGGCCATCCTGATGCACGCCGATATCCACGAACGCGCCGAAGTTGGTAACGTTGGTGACCACGCCTTCCAGAATCATGCCCGGCTTCAGGTCATCCATCGTCTCGACGCCTTCCTTGAATTCAGCAGTTTTGAATTCAGGACGCGGGTCGCGGCCAGGCTTTTCCAGTTCCTTCAGAATGTCGGTGACAGTGGGCAGACCGAATTTGTCGTCCACATAATCATTGGCGGCGAGGCGTTTCAGAAAGCCCACATCGCCGATCACCTGTGCCACCTGACGCTCGTTTTTCTGCGCGATTTTCTCCACCACCGGATAGGCTTCCGGGTGCACGGCGGAACGGTCCAGCGGATTGCTGCCGTTCATGATGCGCAGGAAGCCCGCCGACAGTTCAAAGGTTTTGTCGCCCAGGCGCGGCACCTGCTTCAGCGCATCGCGGCTGGGGAACTGGCCATTGGCATTGCGGAAATTCACGATGTTGCCGGCGATGGTTTTGTTCAGGCCGGAAATCCGCGCCAGCAGCGCTTCCGACGCAGTATTCACGTCCACGCCCACGGCGTTTACGCAGTCTTCCACCACCGCGTCCAGGCTGCGGGCGAGCTGGGTTTGCGACACGTCGTGCTGGTACTGGCCCACGCCGATGGATTTGGGATCGATCTTCACCAGTTCCGCCAGCGGGTCCTGCAGACGGCGGGCGATGGACACCGCGCCGCGGTAGGACACGTCCAGTTTGGGAAATTCCTTGGCCGCCAGCTCGGAGGCGGAATACACCGACGCGCCGGCCTCGCTCACCACGATTTTCTGCACTTTCAAATCGGGATATTTCTTGATGAGTTCTGCGGCCAGCCTGTCGGTCTCGCGCGATGCGGTGCCGTTACCGATGGCGATCAGGTCCACGTTGTACTTCTTCACCATATGCGCCAGCACTTTCACCGACTCATCCCACTGGTTGCGCGGTTCGTGCGGGAAAATGGCGCCGTGGTCCAGCAGCTGGCCAGTGGAATCCACCACCGCCACCTTCACGCCGGTGCGCAGGCCGGGGTCGAGGCCCATGGTGGCACGGGGGCCTGCGGGCGCGGCCATCAGCAGATCCTTCAGGTTCATGGCGAACACCTTGATGGCTTCTGCCTCGGCCTTTTCGCGCAGTTCGCCCAGCAGATCGGTTTCCAGATGCGTGAGCAGCTTGATCTTCCAGGTCCAGCGCACCACTTCCTGCAACCATTTGTCGGCGGGGCGGCCGTTGTCGCGGATGTCGAAGTGCTGCGCGATCATGTCCTCGCACGGGTGGCGGGCGTTTTCGTCTTCCTGCTCGATGGTGATGCTGGCCTGCAGGATGCCTTCATTGCGACCCCGGAAAATTGCCAGCGCGCGGTGCGACGGCGCGGATTTCAGCGGCTCCTTGTGATCGAAATAATCGCGGAATTTGGCGCCGGCTTCCTCTTTGCCTTCCACCAGTTTGGCGGTGAGGATGCCGTTACTGAACAGAAACGCCCGCAGCTTGCCCAGCAGGTTGGCGTCTTCGCCGAACTGCTCCATCAATATGTATTTCGCGCCTTCCAGCGCGGCTTTCACATCGGCCACGCCCTTTTCGGCGTCGATGAATTTTGCGGCTTCGGTTTCGGGATTCAGTTCCGGGTTCTGGAACAGCGACTGGGCCAGCGGATCGAGGCCGGCCTCGCGTGCGATCATGGCCTTGGTGCGGCGTTTTTGCTTGTAGGGCAGGTAAAGGTCTTCGAGGCGGGTCTTGGTGTCGGCTTCGTTGATCGCCGCTTCCAGTTCCGGGGTGAGCTTGTCCTGTTCGCGGATGCTTTTCAGGATCGATTCGCGGCGCTCTTCCATTTCGCGCAGGTAGCGCAGGCGTTCTTCCAGGTTGCGCAGCTGGGTGTCGTCCAGCCCACCGGTGGCTTCTTTCCGGTAACGGGCAATGAAGGGAACAGTGGCACCTTCATCCAGCAGCGCGACAGCGGCGTTGACCTGGGCGGGGTTAACGGCCAGTTCCTGGGCAATCAGTTTGGCGATATTGATCATTTTTTGTGAGTTCTCGTGACGACTACCTGAGGGAGGCGGGGATTATAAACCGGGGTGGGGCAGGGTGGTATTGGGAGAATGGTATAGTAAGTTGATCGTTTTTTGATCTGGCAACGTGAATGAGGGCGTTTGTGTTGGGTTTGCCCCCACGTGCTCAATTGCGAACTCCGACGAAAGCCCTGCAGTGCGGTAGGATGTTCACCCCGTCCAGATTCCGGAAATCCCACCCATGTCCTCCATCTCGATTACCAGCCAGTTCGATGCTGGCGCCATTGAAGTCGTCAGCCTGACTGATCCCCTCGATATTCAGTTGCGTTTGCGGCCGGACGTGGCGGCGCCGTTTTCCCAGTGGTTTTACTTCCGCCTGCAGGGCGCGCGCGGGCAGGCGTTGCGGCTGGTGTTTCTCGATATGGACAAGAGTGCCTATCCGGCAGGATGGGTGAATTACGGCATGGCCGTGAGTTACGACCGCCAGGACTGGTTTCGCGTGCCGGCCCGCTTTGACGGCAAAACCCTGCAGGTTGAATTCACGCCGGAGGGCAACGATGTCTGGTGCGCCTATTTCGAACCTTATTCCCATGAACGCCATCTCGATTTCGTTGCCTGGTGCGGCAATGACGAAAATGTCGAGACCGAAGCGCTGGGCATGTCGGTGGAAGGCCGGGATCTCACGTTGCTGAACATCACTTCGCACACATCAGCAGTGCCTCTCGCGGAACGCAGAAACATCTGGCTGATCGCACGCCAGCATCCCGGCGAAACCATGGCGGAATGGGCGGCGGAAGGTTTTGTGGAACGCCTGCTCGACAAGTCGGATTCGCTGAGCCGGGCGCTGCTGGAAAAATGTGTTTTCCATGTGGTGCCCCGCATGAATCCCGATGGCGCCGTGCGTGGCAACCTGCGCACCAATGCCAAAGGCGCCGATCTGAATCGCGAGTGGGAAAGTCCGACGCTGGAGCGCAGCCCCGAAGTATTTCTGGTGCGGGAAAAAATGCAGGCGCTGGGCGTTGACCTGTTCATCGACGCGCACGGAGACGAATCGATCCCTTACAACTTTGTCGCGGGTAGCGAAGGCACGCCCAGTTACGACGAACGCCTCGCAGCACTGGACGACGTATTCAAGCAGGCCTGGCTGGCATCGTGTCCTGATTTTCAGACCGAATACGGTTACCCGAAAAGGTCTCCCGGTCATGCCAACCTGAAAATGGCCACCGCCTGGATCGGCAATCATTTTCGCTGTCTGGCTTTCACCGTGGAAATGCCGTTCAAGGATAACGCCGCGCGCCCGGACCCGGTGACTGGCTGGAACGGGGAGCGCAGCAAGGCGTTGGGTGCGTCGCTGCTGGTGCCAATGTGGGCGGTGGTGGGGCGGCTGCGTTCTGATGTGTCAGATGTTCAGTCGTAGCCGCTTACGCCGTCACAGACGAAGTGAATAATCGGAAGGGAATGTGCGTTGAAGAGTTGGCGCGGAAGCTGGAAATGGTTTCCTCCAGAGTGTCTGTGATGTCAGGCTGTTTGAGGCAGCCACAAAAGTATCAACACTGACCAGGAGGCCAGCCATGTCTAAACCACCCGGAATCAATCGTCATCACGCCAGCTTCGAAAGCATTCGTCAGCTGGACGAGCAAGGCAACGAATACTGGTCAGCGCGGGACTTGGCGCCGTTGTTGGACTACCAGCAATGGCGCAATTTCGCGCTGGTTATCGAGAAGGCGCAGCAGGCGTGTCTGGCGTCGGGCAACCCAGTGGCCGACCATTTTGCTGATATCAGCAAAATGGTCGGCATCGGCTCAGGCGCCCAACGCGAGGTGGCGGATGCGCGCCTGTCCCGCTATGCCTGCTATCTGATTGTGCAAAACGGTGACCCGGCCAAGCCGGTGATAGCCAACGGCCAAACCTACTTTGCCCTGCAAACACGGCGGCAGGAACTGCAGGACAGTACCCAGTTCGGTCAACTGTCGGAAGTGGACAAACGTCTGGCCATTCGTAACGAACTGGCCGAGCACAACAAGCATCTGGCGGCTGCTGCCAGGAACGCTGGTGTGGAAACGCCAATGGATTACGCGATATTTCAGGATCATGGTTACAGGGGGTTGTATGGCGGCCTGAGCGCCAAGGATATTCACGCCCGCAAGGGCCTGAAAAAGAGCCAGAAAATTCTCGATCATATGGGCAGCACCGAACTGGCCGCCAACCTGTTCCGGGCCACTCAGGCAGAAGAGAAGCTGAAACGGGACAATGTGAGCAGCAAAAAGCAGGCAAATCAGACCCACCTGGATGTGGGGCGCAAGGTGCGTCAGACGATCAAGGAACTTGGCGGCACCATGCCCGAAGCCTTGCCGACGCCCAAACAGAGCATCAAGCAACTGCAAAGCACAAAGAAGAAGCTGGAACAAAAGAAAACACCAAGCTCGAAGCGCGAAAAGCCTCGCTGAGTGCGTGGGAGTGACAACAGACCCGTGGGAAGCTGCCCCGGACGCGTGGGAAGGGGTGTTGAACCCGTGGGAAGCCGGTTTGGGTCCGTGGGAAGGCATCCGGGTACCGTGGGAAGGCCTCCGGGACTCGTGGGAAGGGGTAAACGAGCGTGGGAAGAGCTGCGACCGGCGTGGGAGAGGCGTAAAGGCCCGTGGGAAAGGCCCCGGAACCGTGGGAGCGCCTGATTGCGTCAGATACACCCGATCCGTATAGTCGAGTTCACATCGTACACAGCTTCGGCTTTGCCCCCAGGCGCAATGATGCCAACCCCGCAGTATTCACTTCCGAATTTTCTTTTCAACGCCCTGTCGTCGACTGCCAGGCTTTACGAAAAGCTGGGGTTGTCCGTGGTCAGCACTGCCAGGCCATTCTCGTTCTACCGAAAAGTCTTTTTCCAAAGCCGCTCTGAAGCCGCAATATTGGCAGACCTTGAAGACAAGACGGTGGTCGACATCGGCTGTGGCCTGACACCCTTCACCGAAAATTCCATGTTTCAGGCCTGCCATCGGCAGGGCGTCGACTTTTACGGCGTCGACCCCAAACTCGAAAAAGGTTTTAAATTCGGTGTGGTCGACTCCCTCTGGTCGACCTTCACTGGCGCCAGCAAAGCCCCGCGCGGGAATATGCCGGGCCGGCACAAGGCCATCGGTGCCTACGCAGACCAGCTACCGTTCGATGACGGGTCTGTCGACCTCGTGCTATCCAGCTGGTTGCTGTTCGTGTGGATTCAGGACCCAACGATTCTCGCCGCCATCTTTACCGAATTTGATCGTGTGCTGAAACCCGGTGGCCGCATCAGCTTCTACCCGTCCATGCGCTGGCAGGATATGACAGCAAAATATCCGTTCCTGTTGGATGTTTTGAAGCAGTATCAAAGTGAGCAACAATTCTGGACGTACGTGAGAACGAGCAGCCTGCCGTTCGCGTATACGATACATCTGACAAAAAATAAGTAATCGCGCACCTCATTGGGAGCGATAGCCCCGCATCCGTAAAATGGGATAGATTCGCTTCTTCCAAAACAACAAGGACGCTAGAACCATGAGCCTGATCGATGACGTTAAAACCGTATGCGACCGTCTGGCCCAGCGGGGGTGGCGGGAGCTGCTGCTGACGGTGACCAACGACAGCCTGGATATTTTGCAGCCCACCAAGGCCAAGCTGAAAGCGGCGCTGGTCAAACCGCTTGCGACCATTGATCGGCAACGGGTGGGTTTTGAGGATTTTCATGCCACCGCAAAGCAGGCCATCCTGGGTGGAAATGCCGCTCAAAGCCTGCTGTTTCATGCGCTGGCCTCGCCGAACGTGCATCCCACCAGCTCGGGGGCGCCGTCGCCGAACCCGGAGGATTACCCGAGCCTCGCCGAACTCGATGTCATCGAAAATTATATTTACAGCCTCGTGGCCGATAGAACCGACCTGGATGATACCGTAGTCGCGGTGTTCGCTTACCAGTATCGCGAGGCCAGCCGCACTGCGCATTTGCGGCATGCGGATTTTGCGTATTCCCGCACTGGCGTCGCACGGGTGGGTACGGCCGAGCCGCACTACGATCCGTCGCGCCGCAGCTTCTGGGTTATTCCAGAGGACGCCAGCGATGCGCTTGCCGTGCTGCCGGCGCGCTATGGCGTGTTCCTCGCGCGGCGTGCCAAGCCCGGTGCGGCGGGTTCGGTGCAGGGTGGGAATCGTGGCAGGAAGGATGATCATTTCCTGTTTCCGGTGCACAAGTTGTTCGCCGGAAAGGAATGCCTGAAAGGCTCGACGCTGCGGGTCGACTTCAAGGAATTCCATCGCAACGAGAAGCTGCGCATGATTCATCGGCTTCCGGTTTCAGAAGGCGGTTTGCCGCTGCCGGCGGGATTTGATATCGACAAGGCGCCTTTCGTGCGTGATTCGCAAAACGGCGGCAATCTGGCGTCGCTGCGCAAGGTCGGCGCGTCGGTGCTGGTGGTTCCCACACCGGGTGCCGCGCTGGTCAGGGTTGTGTCCCAGAAAAACAGCGCCACCAAGCGCAATCAGCTGGTGCATTTCATCGTGCCGCCGATACGCACCGTGCGCGAGCGCGAAACCCGTTATGCGGATTCCACGCTGGAAATCCCGTCCCACGGGGACGACCGGCTGGCACCGGAATACGTCAATATCCGCCATCAGATCGATCCTGCCGGGCCGACAACGCAAAAACCGACAGACCTCAACACGCTGAGCCGGGCCGACTTCGCCAGCACGCTGACCGAGGGCGGTTATGCCGCCGCGCATTTTACCGACGATTCCTGCGATGGTTGTGTTGAAGCCGTGGTGAAAGGCTTGCGCGCTGGTATTAAGAATCATCAGGCTTTCTCGCTGATCACGGCACCGGACTTTTTTCCGCTGGCGGATCAATTCGAGGTGGAAACCGATCGCACCATTGGACAGGTCGAACCGCTGTCGAAAAACCGCCTGCCGGTGAATCCATCGTTGCCGCGTCCAACCGATCTCTCATCCTCCGCCTTCGACCGCAAGGACAAAACGGTTACGGCGGTCATCGGAGCGTTTGCCACGGGCAGGCGCGCATCGATCCTGGGACATACCAATCGCATCGTCAGCTATTTGCCCGATGCCAGCTCCAACGTGTACGCGCCTGGCTGGGACACCTCGCGCAGCAAGGATGCATTGGGATCATTCCTCACCAGCTCGGGCCTTGGGTCGCCATTTCCGGAGGATGCCAAACTCTGCGCGGCACTGGCGTCGTTCTGGCCGGCGGTTGCGCCCGATAACGGACGCACGTTTGGCAACGAGAAAAACTACTTCAACCAGTTGCCACTGCTCGACGAGGAAATGGGTTTTCATCCGTCACACGAACGCGTCAAATCCGGCGAGCTGCAATCCTATACGGGGTGGGATGGTGAGTTTGGCCCGTTCTTCGAAAAAGTCGGCAGCAAACTCCACGTCAATTACGTTGCCATCGAGCGTTCGGACTATGTCAGTCATGCACTGGCGGGGCGCATTCGCGTGTCGCTGACCGCCGAGGTGCAGAGCGAAGACCTCATCGCCCGGCATCAGGCACTCAATGCCTGCGAGAACGTGCTGGAACTGGCATCGGATGACAACGTCTGTCTGGTGGTGGTGCGCAAGGTTGACGACTGGGCGATGTTTGGACGGGGTGTTGCCCAGTTGAATGGCAGTGGCTTTTTGCTGGAATTCGCCGAGCTGAAGGGCGATCGCAAATCCACCCAGGAACTGGCGCGCGTGCGCAAGCAAGTGCAGAAACGCCACATCTGCCAATTTGGTACGAATGGCATCGCGTACAAGAATGGCAGTGCCAAGTATGTGTTTCACCCGCTGTAACGAGCCATGAGCACTGCGGATGTGATTGTGCTGGGCGCCGGCCCCGCAGGTTGTGCCGCCGCGATTCGCGCGCGGCAAGCCGGTTTGAGCGTGATGATGTTCGATGCCAATGCATCGCCCAAAGCAGCGCCCGGCGAAACCCTGCACCCGGGCATCGAACCTCTGCTCAGGCAGCTGGGTGTTCTGGATCAGGTGCTGCAGGCTGGCTTTCAACGGCATCGTGGTGTTTGGCGAATGCAGGGTGAAACGCGCGAATTTTTTCCGTACGGGCAAGATGCTCAGGGGGAATGGCTGGGGTTTCAGGCGGATCGCCGGGTTCTCCACCGGATATTGCAGCAGGCCGCCGTTGACGCTGGCGCCACGCTGATTCGCAATGCCCGCGCTGAAGCGGTGCTGGCGCAAGAAAATCGGGTAACCGGTGTTGTCATCAACAGCACGCACTATCGGGCAGCCTGGACCATCGACGCCACCGGGCGCCACGCCTGGCTGGCTCGTCAACTGGCGCTTGAGGCACGCACCTGCTCGCCACCACTGGCCGCCCGGTTTGGCTGGCGCAATGAAGAACATGCGAATCACGATGGCCAGCCCGCATTCAGGTTTCACGACGATGGCTGGAGCTGGCAGGCGCCGCTGGGAAATCATCGCACCGCGTGGGTTGAGCTGCGCATCGGCGAGCCGGGTGGCAGTCCTCCTGCGGGATTGGACCTCACCTGGACATTGCGCCCGCACTGCGCAGGACCGGGCTACTTTCTTGTCGGTGATGCCGCCGCAACGTTCGACCCGTCGTCATCGCATGGCGTTCTGCGTGCACTGATGAGCGGCATCCTGTGTGGCCACCTGGTGGAAGGATGGCATCGTGCCGGCGTCGCCGAGGCAATGGCCATCGACACCTACCGGCAATGGGTGTGTGAGCAGTTCGCCCATGACGAACAGCGTTTGCGGCAGCATTACACTGACTCCCCCGCAGGCCAACGATTTGCGAAAGAATACGGGTTGACTTGGAAGGTCAGGTAGCTATTGTTGGATGAAGCGTCTGGGGGAACGTGCGCCGGTGCAATAGAAGAAAAAAGGGGACCGCTGCTCCAGCCTTGGTGGGGTGGTGGTGAGTGAATCAAGTTTTGTAATCAGGAATTGAACGATGGATGACAAGAGCCTGGAATCCGGATGGGTTGCGCGGTGGATTGCCTTGCTGGTACTGCTGCTGATCCCCCATTTCGCTTTCGCCGCCTGCGCTGACGAAGCCAAATCAATCAAAGAAGCCGTCGATGAGTGGGCCGGCGATTCTGCGCTACTGAAAGCGCAATATGACAAGGCGAGTGCACTGCTGCAAAAAGACGATAAGTGCGCGTTGGCGATGGCGCAGTTGTCGCGGATTGTGCGCAAGGCGGGGTTTCTGAAGGGGAGCCAGTTCCGCTCCGAAAATCTGGCCAAGGCGAAAACGCTGGCACTGCAGGCGGTGCAACTCGACCCGGACTGTTACCTGTGTCAGTGGGAACTGGCCCACGTGTACATGTTTCAGTCTGATGTGTCCGGATTTGATGCGACTTTGGCACAGGTACGAAAGGCCGAGAAGACTCCGCAGGATCATGTTTGCACGCAGATCCTGGAGGCAAATTTTCAAAATGTGGTGAAAAAGGACTACGCAAAGGCTGCCCAGCTTGCCGAGGCCATCCAGGGCGACGATGAAGCGTACATCCATCTTTATAAACTGGAAATTCAGAAAACGGCCTACCCACAGATCGGCAAGCTTGAATTGGCTGATGCGACCTACCAGGAGCAAATAAAACTGCAGCCTACCGCGTGGGTGTACGGTGATTACGCTGCATTTCTGACGGGCAGTCTGAAACAACACGACAAGGCCATTATCTATGCGCGGAAAAGTCTTGCGCTGATGGATTATCCCCTGGGTCACGTGAAGTTATCGACGGCGCTGTCCAACAAAGCCTATGACTTGATTAAAGCAGGCGACCTCAAGGGTTCCATTCCGTTGAATGAGGAAGCTTACAAGGAGAACCACGACAATCATTTTGCATCCAACAATCTGGGTTATGTTTATCGGGAAATGGCGTTGAAGGGTGCAGATAGTTGGGAGAAGCACATGGAGTATAAGGAAAAGTCTGTTGACTGGTATGGCAAGACACTTTCGTCGGACCCGAAAAATGATTATGCCAGACGGGAGTTGGAAGGGATCAAGTTGTGGAAGGTGAAGTAGGGTGGGTGATCGAAGGTGGGTTTGGTGGTTGGAAGATCGGATTGTCGGAGTCGAGCCGAAGCGGTCTTTCACGAAGGCAAAACCAAAAAATAATAATTGGATCTAAAAGACGTGACAGCACGTCTTGGTGTCAGTAGATAATAAAAATCGACAATTCTCAAATGTCCATTTCGAAACCAAATTTATTTGGAATTTTGTTGTGATGAAATGTATGGATATTCGTTTGGTTGAAGGTCGGCACAAATCAATAACATCCCTTGACTGGAAAAACATACCTCATCTAGCCGTAATCACTGGAGCAAATGGTGCGGGAAAAACACAATTGCTTGAATTGATCGCAGCTTCAGCAGGCGTACGCACTCCTGAGCCGGGAGATAATAGGCGTCATGATGAGAATACTACAATAAAAGTCAAAGTAGACGGCACTGAGACATTAAATAGAGGCAATACCGTTTTTCTTCGGAGTTATTGGAATATAAATGATCCAAGCGCTTCAATTGAACAAATTTTTGAACAAGCAAAGGATGCATGGAATGAAAGAAACTCAAAAGGAATACCTTCAAACAGCGATGATTCATGGGGGGATCTTTGGCTCCAGTTGGAGTCTAAATGCCACAAAGATCGCACTGAATTTACAGAAGAGGAATTCTTGCTCCATTTACCTCCCAATTTTCCATTGATGAAGAAAAACGCTATGCATCCGCCGGCGATGCACAATTTGATACCACTGTTATTTGTTGGTTATGCTGCAAAGCTATTCGATCTGCAGCGGAGTGGATGCGGAGAAGAAAGCGCTAGAGAAAAACTGGCCCCCTTGCCTTGGGATACTGTAAACCATGCGCTACAAATAGCAGGTTTGAGCTATAAGGTTCAGCAGCCGGAAATTCCTGCCTCTTCTTGGGCAAAAAAATTCAACATATCATACCGGCTAGAACTAGAGAGTACCGTGAGTGGTTCTGCAATTCCTGTTAGTTCTCTCTCTTCAGGAGAGAGAGTTATATTTATGACGGCTATTTGGTCGTATTTTTTCAATCAGGAAATGTTAGGTAGCGAAACTGCTTTGCTGCTGCTAGATGAACCAGATGCGCACCTGCATCCAGCACTAACAAAAAAATTTCTGAGAGTTATAAGGGAAGAGCTAATAGGGCGGAGAGGGATAAGAGTAATTATGACAACGCACTCTCCGTCAAGCGTGGCGCTAGCTGGCGAAGAAAACCTGTTTGTTATGGCTCAGGAGGAACCACGCATTCGGCCCGTAGTTAACAAGTGGGATGCAGTTGCTTGTCTCACGTCCGGGTTGGTTACTGTTGGCACAGAAACAAAAGTAGTGTTTGTGGAGGATGAGCGGGATGTGAGTTTCTATAACCGGTTACAAAGTTTCTTGGCTTTTGATTCAATCAACGCGCTCGGGTTTGATGATGCTAGACTCCTTAAGTTTATCCCGTCGAGTATAGGGCGACAGGGTGGCGGAAAGCAGATGGTAATTAGATGGGTGAATGATATTGAGTCATCGCAGGTGGCGGGCATCGTTGATAGAGACGATGACGGGGCTCCCGTTGGTCGCGTTTATGTTGGCGGTAGGCGGCATCTTGAGTCCTATCTTTTAGATCCTCTTTTTATATTCGCGTTGCTTTTGGAGGATAACAGCCCCAGTATTCCGGAGCTAATTGACGGGATAGATTTTCGATATTCGAGGAAGTTGCTGGAGCTCGACAGTGAAAAACTTCAGATGATAACTGATCGCATGTCTAGCATATATCAAGATCTTTCGCCCGAAACATCGAGAAAAACGGTTGCTATAGAATACATAGGCGGTGCAATTGTTTTTGTGCCTGAATGGATAATTAATTGCGATGCAAAAAAAAATCTTTTTGATCAGGTCAGAAAACGATTTAATGCAACTTGGAGTTTGGACTACTTGATTAGGAAATATGAGGTTATTGGGATTGTCCCGAAGGAGATTGCCAGTGTGTTAGTTAAAATTCAAGGATCGTAGTTTGAGGATACATTTAATTAAACAACATGAGCGTGGATTATAAAGTGAACGTATTGCACCAATAGCCGCTCTTCGTCGAAAACAGAATTTCACCCGCTACGACACTGCCATAGTTTGCTGGCGCGATCAGTTTAATGCGGTAGAGATTCAAGGAACGAATATGAAAAATGAATTGTTCTATGACGGACAATTTTTGAAGTGGAAAGATAAAGGTCTGGTGTTCAAGATAACGTCTGGCACGCAGTCCAATCAAATTCCGGAAGAGCAATGCTCGCCAGACGCAGGCCCGGTGCCTGAGGGAAATTACAAAGTATCCATCGTCGATCAAGGCATGGCAACGATCAAGTGTGTACCCGGAAGGTCAACAAATGGCGACACCAAGAAACTGTCATTCTGATCAAAAAATGCTCACAATTTTCACTCTAACGACTTTTTTGAATCGACGTGTTGAAGATCTACGAGGGTCCAGATCAGCCGCACGTAACCTCGTCTTCGTCGTCGAACAAATCAAACAATTTAGTCCAAAGCAGTAAACTCAGTTGATCGTTTACCAATAGCCTTTCGCTTGAACGGTAATCAACTTTCACTTAAGTTAAACTTTGTACTTCTAGAGATAGTTGAGCCTATGCACAGGCCTGAAAAAATCATATCTGGCGGCCAATCAGGCGCCTTTTGTGGATTGGTTGGAGCAAAACGAGTTGGAATCAATACCGAAGGTACCACTCCGCGCGATTGCAGAACGGAGAAGGTAGGATGTGAGTTTGCGAGCAGTATGCACATGTTAACTGCTAAATTGTGTTCCTATTTCTAGTTACTCTTTACTAGGGGTCTTTATGGGCGAGCCCTTGATTTTCACGTCATCCGAAAGCATTGTCGCAATCGTAAAATCCCTCGTTAAAATTTTGAAGAGCAAGCATGATGAGAGAAAAGATGAGCTGACGCGGATAAACGATATTTTTGGCAACTGCGAAGCGCTAGCGCGCTATTATATTGAACCCAACGGCCAGAACGTTAACCCTGCCGATGAATTGGAAGACGGTTCGATACTTTCTGTACGCTCTGGCATTTTTAGGACTATAAATGATTTCTTAAATCGAGACATCGTGGTTCGGGATGGCGCCAGTCAAATGATAGTTCTTGCTGACGCCGGTATGGGAAAGACATCATTGCTGATGATGTTAAAACTTGGACATCTAACTTCGTTTTGGCCTAAAAATTATCATTGTGAGCTGTTGAAACTAGACCAAGATACGTTGAGGCGCATCCAGCAAATACAAAATAAGACAAATACTGTTCTGCTTCTGGACTCGCTCGATGAAGATCCAAGCTGCAGAGATGGTATGATGTCCGAAAGGCTGGAGGCGATTTTGTCCTCAACTGTAGTTTTTCACCGGGTAATAATCACATGCAGGACTCAGTTCTTCCCAGACGTCAACGAATCTAACGCTAACAAATTGGGGAAAATCAATTTCAGTGGTTATTCATGTCCATTAACCTACATTTCGCTGTTTGACGAACAACAAGTGAAGTTGTATTTAAAAAAAAGATTCCCTGGCAGTCTCATTCATAAAATGGGTTTGAAGGAAAATCTGAAATTCGAAACCGCTCGCACCGTTGTGGAACAAATAGGTTCTCTGCAATTCCGGCCTTTCCTGCTAGCACACATACAAGACATAGTCGCTAGCTATCAACAGGGATCAACCGAATATGATCTATACGAAGGATTGGTTCAATGCTGGATTCGCAGGGAAGTGCGACGCCTCAGAGAAAAAAAGCAAATCAATGTCAAAGAAAGTGATTTGCTTACTGCATGCGTATGGATTGCTGAGTCTATACACAAAAATGGGCGTCACACTATAAAACCCAGTGAGCTTTTTAATCTGTTTAAATCGCAGAGTACAGTTATTGCTTTGCGTGAAAAGCCCGAAAATCTGGTGCTTAGCCTTGAAGGGATAGATATAGGGACCGATTCTTTATTGAACCGAAACTCCAATGGAGACTTTCGTTTTTCTCACACCAGCCTAAAAGAGTTTCTTCTGGTTTACGGCGCCAATAAAGCGCTAATAAAAGATGGCTCTCGACTTCTCTCTACGGATAAAATTGTTAAATTTCTCCATTGCAGAATAAGCAATCGACCTTTTTTCGGCTTTTATAATGATCGAGGAGGCATATTGCTTGTTAAAACAAGGATTGGAAAAGAACATATTATTCGCGGCAATTTTGAGAACGCAGAGATTATTGGTGTTACCTTTGAAAAAGATGCGCTTCAGGCATTGAAGGGCAAGAGTTATAGGGGCGCCAAGTTTGTGGACACCGGTCTAGGCGAAGCCAACATGGCTGGATCGAACCTATCAGAATCAATGTTAGAAAACATAAACCTTCGTTTGGCAAACATGGAGAATTGCCTAATTGAGAACGCGTCCTTCAAAGGGGCCAACCTGAGCAGTGCCAATTTGAAAGGTGCAATTCTTCGTAACTCTAATTTTGAAAATGCTAACCTAGACAATGCTCAGCTTGCACAAGCAGATTTGAGCGGTGCCTCTCTCTGCTATGCCTCTTTGTGCAATGCTAATTTGCGCGAATCCGAGATGAAAATGGCCTTGCTAGTCGGCGCAAATCTTGCTTCCGCAAATCTGCGGCGATGCAACTTATTTGGTGCCAGTCTTGTGCGTGCAAACCTCATATCGGCCAGCCTAAAAAATGCCAATTTAAATCAGGCGAACTTAGAAGGAGCCAAAACAACAAATTCCGATCTGAGTGATGCCAATACTTAGATGTAGAGATGAGTCATCAGAGTGCTGATTGCTTTGAGTTTCCGCTCCTCGCCCAAAACAGAAGTTCGCATCAAGCCGAACCACCATGGTTTTCTGATGCGGTTAAGTTAATACAGCACAAATTCAAGAAACGAACATGAAAAGTGAATTGTTCTACGACGGGCAATTTTTGAAGTGGAAAGATAAAGGCCTGGTATTCAAGGCAACGTCGGGCATGCCGTCCCATCAAATGCCGGGAGAACAATGTTTGCCAGACGCAGGTCCGGTGCCCGAGGGAAATTACAAAGTATTCATCGTCAATCAAGGCACGGCAAAGGATGACGGCAGAGGAATTTGCGCGCTATCTCCTGCGTGGGGTATTCAAGAGATTCCCAGGGGAGCGAAGGCAGGGCCATGTGAAAGCTATTGGGCGAACTGGGGTGTAAATCGGGCCAGAATGGAACCCGCAGACGGGGCGACTAAAAAGCAATGTGCGCCCATAAGTCGTGGCGGGTTCTACCTGCATGATTCTGTCAAAGGGTACAGCCACGGTTGTATCGAGGTCGAAACGACTCTGTTCGATCATCTACGGCAGCATTATACGAAGACAAAAAAGCAGGTTATTCTTCTACAGGTCAAGTACGTACCCGGAAGGTCAACAAATGGCGGCACCAAGAAATAGTATTTTCCTCGCTTTGTTTTTATGCGCATGTTCACTTCCAACGCAGGCCGACAGCGTGGTGATCAACAACCGCGTCGAGGGCTGCTTCGCACTGTCAAAGAATCACCTGGATGCTCGCGGCGAGTCCCTGTGGGTCGGCGCTGCGGTAGAAGCGGCACAGCAGGCAGCGGATTGCCCCTGCAAGTCGGCGCTATTCACCTATTCCGCCTATCAGGAACAGAATCAGCAAACCAACAAACTTGTTTCCGGCAATTTCACTACCATCGGGAAGGCTTCCATTGAACTGCCGGTTGCCGTGCAAAAGCAGTTGGTGTTTCCTGACCGCCCCATTTACGTTGATATTGTCTGTGGACATTGAAAGAGCCGTTTTACCCATCCTGACGGCACTCCTGCTTTCCGCTTGCTCCCCGTCCATCGAAGAAACCCCCGCCTACCAGGCCGCCTGCCATGGCGCCCCGCTGCGCACGCCGGAAAAACGCAATCAGGCCCAGGAAGACAGCTATACCATCAACCGTCAGTTCGATTGCATAGATAAAGCGTCTTTTGCCACAGTGGAAGAACAGAAAGCCCAATGGGAAGCCGCCAACACGCCTGAAACCAAAGCAAAGCGCGAAACAGAATTCGCTGCGCAGCGGGAACGTGACAGGGCCGAGAGGGAACTGCGGGAAGCGGAGGCCGCTGCAAACCAGCAGCCGGAGGAACTTCCCCTGATCGTTCTGCCCAGTGTCGATGTGAATACGGCAACCGAGGAAGAAATTGCTGCGGTTATCTCGATCAGCCCCAATACGGCTGCGCAGGTCATCGCGGAGCGCAACAAGCGGCCCTTCAAGGACTGGACTGATTTGGTTTACCGGGTTGTCGGGCTGAGTCAGGCGCAGCCGGCGGCGTTTGCGTCGATCTGTGGCCTGAATGTGAATGGCAAAAGTCTGGAAGGTGCCGCGCCCGATCCGGTGGTGGCTGCGCATATTCAAAAACAATACACACAGAATCAGAGATATTGATCAGAGATAGCGAGCTGCCGCCGCACCCGTTGGCGGCAGCACCATGCGGAGTAACAGTATGTCGGCAAAACAGCACTTCGAACTGCTCGCGCAGTACAACCAGTGGATGAACGCCAGCCTCTACCGCGCTGTCGCCACGCTGGGCCCCGAGGAACGCAACAAATCCCGTGGCGCATTCTTCGGCTCCATTCTTGGCACGCTCAACCATATTCTGGTGGCGGACATCACCTGGCTGAACCGCATTCGTACCCAGTATCACGCGGTCGAGGCGCTGCAAGCGCTGGCGACCTTTCCGGTTCCCGGTGCGTTGAATCAGATTCTCTTTGAGGATTTTGATGATCTCGCCAGGGCTCGGGTGGCGCTGGATCAGGTGATCGTGCAGTTCATCGCCGAGGTCACCGATGACATGCTGGACAGCGCGCTGCAATACAGAAATATGAAGGGCGACCGGATGCACAAGAAGCTGTCGTTGATCCTGCTGCATTATTTCAATCATCAAACCCATCATCGCGGGCAGGTGACGGCGTTGCTGTCGCAGGCGGGCGTCGATTACGGTGTGACGGATCTGGTGGTGCTGGTGCCGGATCTGGATTGAAGCGCCGCGATTCAGCGCGCGGCGCTATCGTCATCGTGAATGCGTTCCTGCTTCACTCGGTGTGGATCTGGTGGAATGGTTCCAACGGTTCGCCTTCCTCGTCTGTTTTATCCTCCTTGGGAATGAACACCGTCGAGATGATGCTGCCCGAGGAATAGGTGCTGTAATGATGCCGATGCGACTTGAACAGGGTGGTGGCGTTGTGCAACCCGTAACTGATGTCATGCTCGGTGACCACCGTGCGGGGCTCCAGCTCCTGTTCGTACCGCTGGACGATGAATTCGGCGGGATGGCCGTGGCTAAGGCCGGATGAATACAGCACATGAGTAGGATAAATGGCGTCCGCCCATTCCTCGCTATTGGAACCATTCTTGACGGAACCGTGGTGGGATGCCAGCAGCAGACTGACTTCGAAATTTTCCTGCGCCGGCGTGCCCAGATTGCCCTCCAGTACGACACGCGCCCTTTCTTCCGATATCTGCAGCGCATCACCGGGCAGAATGGCTGAGTAGAACGGTCGCGTGCCGTTTCCGGCATAGCGCAACTGCAGTATCGCGCTGGCAGCATTGCGTACCACTCCCGCATTTTGCCCCGCCGCTGCGGGTGGAGTGTTCACCACCAACGCGGCCAGCGTTGCATTGCCGCAATGGGCAAACTGCTTGATCGCAGAAGGCCCTACCTGCTCGCCGTGTGGCCCTGCGCCCAGCAGCGTCCACGCAGGAATATTGGCAATAGTGCCGGTGACACCATTGACCGGTTTCCTGTTTTCGTACTTGTTGCTCACCAGTTGCCTGAACGGCAGCCGCGTTGGTCCGTCCAGATAGTCGCGGACCGGCCCCCCCAAGTACAGGTTGCTGACCACGTTCCAGGGATTCAACAGGTCCGGAATGAAATTGAAGTGATCGCGGTCAGGATGGCTCAGGGACACCACCGGCGGGCGGCCGGAGTAGAAATTGGCAGCGCGGAAGGCGGCGACCGTTCCCGGGCGGTCCAGTGCGTAGCCACGGTAATTGGACGACCCACAATCCACGACGACGGATTCGATGTTGGGAAAATCAACATTACCGGCATCGTCGGTCGGTACGCACTGCACGAGGTGACAGGATCCGGTGCCAACGTTCAGGGTATGCACCTGAAGGTAATTGTAGTTGCGCCGATCAATGCCACTCGACCCGGACGCGGTTCTGACGCGCGCCGATTCCCGCACGCCCTTGATCACGCCACTGTCGTCGCGCGCCCGCTTGCGTGTCGGGGTGCCGCCGCTTGTACCGGATGCGGCAATATGAATGGTGCCTGTGCCCAGGTCGGACACGTTGTTCGGGAGCGTGATGTGGGTCAGGGAACCATGATAGCCCGTGTAGTGTTCGCCATGCTCGAGGACACAGCCGATGTCGGCATCCCGCAGCCGGTAGGAATTGCTGGTGATTTTGAGCGCGTCCTGCCCGTAGAAATCGGCCACATACCCGTCGAATTCCAGATAGCTGACTTCGTCCTGGTGTGTCACAGGGTTGGTGTTGACCTCCACTTTCTGACACAGAACCTTCGCCGAGAAACCACATGCCTGCCGGCTGCGGTGACTGTGCCAGCTTTCATCCACTTCCTGCTGGAAATATTCACACTCGGCATTCGCCGCCATGTATTCATCTTCGAGCGTTTCAACAACATGGGATTTGGAACAGGTATTTTCTGCATCGCATTGCTCTGATACCGAGACCGTCATGTGCAAAGGCTGCGTGAATAGTTTCTCGTGCTCGAACTCGACAGCGCTGGGGCGGAAAAACACGCTGAAGAAATCAGCCAACCCCAGATTCCGGCCATGTCCGACCGGCGTCCAGTCCTTGAACTGATAGGCCAGCGCTTCTGGCTGCAGATGATCGGTCATAGCCATGGCAATGAAGGTTTGCGCGAAGGCTTCCCGCAACAGGCAGGCATCGCTTTGCGAGGCATTCAGCGTATCGGTGAGGCGCAACGGGAACTGAACCTGGCCGTTGGCAAGGGTGCATTTCAGTTCATTCGGCAGCTCGCCCAGCAGCGAATCCATCACAATTTGCCCAAACAGATACCAGAGTTCCTGCGCGGGATAGCGCGCAGCCTGATCGTTGGATTCGATCGTCACCTGCGTAAGGGCCGAACCGCTGTGCACAAAGGTGGCGCGCGGACTGGCGATACTGCTGTTATCGATGACATTGATCACGGGGCTGTTGAGCTCCGCCCTTTCCTGCAGCGAGGTCAGCAGGATGCCGAAGCTGCCCGTCGCCGATACCAGGGCGCGAATGGCATCATTGTTGTAATGCCAGATGAAAGCAGGCGGCAATCCGGCCTGGCCGTGGGTGAAGTCCAGCGCTGCCAGCCGGGTCGCCAACAATTCCCTGCGCCCTGGCCCCATGGGAAACCGGCTGCTGAAACGCTGGGCCAGTTCCGGTACGGCGGGCTCGCCCAGCATCAAATAGGACAAATAAACCTGCACCAGCATTTCCCGGTCAAGGCAACTGGGGGTCTGCTGTCCGGTGAAGGTATCGTCCAGCATTCGCGGATAACGGTTCTGGCTGGTCGTACAGGCCACGCTGTTGGGCAATGTTCCAAGCAAGCGATCGACCAACGTTTGTGCCAGCACATAGTACAGGTCCTGCAGCGGTAATTTCTGGTCAGACGCGGCCGTGATGGCGATTCCGATCAGGCTGCCATCGGCGGCATATTCAAACGCATAGTGGGGCTCGGCAGACGCAGCGACATCCAGGAAGTGCACATTCACCGGGTTGCCCGCCCGGTTGGCCACCGCATTGAAGCCGGATGCTTCCAGCACGGTCGCAACCCCGGAACGCGTTACCACATTGGCAGGGAAATCGAATGGGCTGGCCGGCTCCCACTCGTCGTGGAAATCGTGCTGGTAAAGATGAAAGTTGATCCAGGGCTGCGCATTGGCCGGAATCGCGGCCGCCAGCTGCGCGTCTTCCATCGTTGTCCGAGGCGCGGCAAATTCGAAGTGGCCGTTGTCATAATCCGCGCAGGTGCGGAACCCTTGCTCAAAAGGTCCGGTCACGGACGTCACGATCCACTGGGATGAATTGCGGCGGTCGCGACAGGCGTACGGCCTGATGTCGGTGCAGGCAGCGTCCTGCCAATTGCCCTGATCGGTTCTGAAAGCACACCGCCGGCCGGCATTGGCGGGGTAGCCGGCAAAATTCCGGTACGCACTGGGCACCATCAGCAGGCTGCCGTTGTCGGCAAAGTTCACCCACGCAACCGGATAGGGGGATTGGGTCTGCCCCAGCAGCAACGCCACACCACCGTTTTCCTCGGAATTCTGGGGCTTGCTGAAACGGTACTGGCCCTGATCCAGCTTCCTGCATTCTTCAAACCCGTTCTGCCAGGGCCCAGTGGCCTGGGTAAGGCGGACATTCGGCGACATGGGATCACCGGTGTACGGCTTGCGGCAGGCAAAGACCGGCGAAAGGTTGGATATGCCGGTGGAATAGATGAAATCACAGGGTACGAACTGCCAGCGCGAATCGGTCCCGACAATCACGCATTGCCGGCTGCCGCTGGTATGGATTGGCGTGGGCAAATTATGGAAGTGGTCACCTTCGGTCCATCGGTCCTGCCCCTGCACGGCGTAATAGTTGATCCAGGTTTTGCCATCGAAGGCGGCAGTCTGCGGTATGGCCAGGGCTCGCGCCATCTGCGTATTGAATGAGATGGCGGTGTCCGGTTTTTCGAAGATGTACGGGCCGCCCGGCAGTTCATTGCAGGCTTCAAAGCCCTCTTCCCAGGTGCCGCGGTATTGGGTTTGTTTCCAATCGTCAGGATTCTGGGAATTCTGGCAGGTGAATGCTTTGATCTCGCTGCAGTGGCGATCATCCCACTTGCCGTCGTCACCCATGGCCACGCAATCGTGCGCGGGGTCGCTGGGCTCACCGACGGCCCAGTTCTCAGCCGGTTTGATGAGTGTCTCGGTGATGCAGACCGGCTGCACCAGGCTGGCCGGCAGGCCATTGCCCTGCAAGGTGGTGCAACGGGACTGGCTGTTCAGTGCGGTTCCCGTTACCTGTACCCGCGTGGCGATTTGCGCGGTGGCAGAATGGACAACCTGCTTGGGGTAGCACAGGAAGTGGGAGCTGTTCTGCAGCCGGTAGCATTCCTTGTCAGACTGGGTCTGGCCGATATCCGAGGTGTGAAGTTCGAATTGCAAACCTTCCGGACCGGTATAGCAGAAGGCGCTGTTCTGGGTGGGATTGGCAATCTTCACCTTCATTGTCGGGATAATGTTGACGACATACTGCAGGTAGCCGTTATTGCAGGTCTGCTGGTCCTGCGATTGCGAGACGTTCTGACGTAACCTGAAGGTCACGACTTTGTCACCGGAAAAACCACCACCCTCCCAGGCCGCCGAGGGTCGCAGTATGCCGGCAGAGTTTTTGTAGAAATCGAAACCGATCATTCCCAAACTGTCGGGAATGAAAATATTGACTTCCTTCGCGCCAGTCGAGGAACAGGAATTGGATTTGGGGCCATACCACAGCAGTTCCTTTTCAGCCTGTGTAGCCGCGCGCTCCTGATTGCCCAGGCCAGAGATATCCGCCGGCAATGCCTGCTGTCCGCCGGCACAGCCATTGATGCCGAAATCGAGGGTAATGGGCGTATAGCCCTGATCGTAGGTGGAAACCTTGCCATTCAGGCAGGCCCAGTCATTGGCATGGCGCAGGGACGCGCCCAGGTCATACAGGTTGGCACAGTCGCGTTGCGTCGAGTTCGGGTTCTCGGTACTGGTCAGCAGATTCACAATGTCTTTGTAAGGCCCGTCCCAGCAGGCGAATTGCCCCGCCGGCGACACCATGCGCAGATATTTGCTGCGCTCGACCGTGCAATAGGATTGGAAGTGATCCTGAATGTCCGTTTCCAGGTCGGGCACTCCTGCGGTCATGCCCTTGCCGAAATATTCCACACGGGGCGTCGCATAGGCCGCATCCGTGAAACTGGAACCTTCGCCTTGAACCGCACAAGCACTCACCTGGTCAAGGCGCGCTTCAAACGCCGTCAGTGAAGTAGTGGACGACGGCAGCACCTGGCAGATCTTGCCTGCAATAGGCGCCGATACCACCTGCAGGCCAATCAATTCGGCCAGGGTGCGCGAGGGGTTGGGCCCCGTGTCCTCATCACAGGCTGACAGCATCAGCAACGAGGCGATGAGGAGTGCGATTTTCGTTGCAAGGTTCACTGACATGACCGCACCTCCGCAGAAGTCGAGGGATAGATTTCGACAAACTCCAGCATGGAGTTCAGGGCATAGAGAACATCGCCGTCCGCACACCAGCGGTCGCGGCATTGCACCCGGTAAAATCCGCTACTGGTCTGGCCACTGCTGCTCAGCCCGAAATTGCCGTCGGCGTTGCCGTTGAACGTGCCGGCAAACACGAGGGTTTCGCCTTCGGCATCGCTGTTGTAATAACCACCGTCCTCGTCGCGGAAGCCAAAAATGCGGCCGGATTTCACAATCAGGTGCGTGTCGCTGCCGGCATCGCTGTACTTGTAATCGTCAAAAATAAAGGTCTGCCGGCCGGTGATATTGAAAATGCCGTTGATGTCGGTGATGCGGGTGATGGTGCCGCCCATGCCATCGGTGATGGACTTGGTTTCATCGGTGGACGGCGTGTAGTTGCCAAACGCGGGATTGACATGGTTGCGAATGAAGGTTTCGAAGATGTCGATGGCCACCCGGTTGGCAAAGCGCGCAGGTTCGATGGCGCTTTCGATGATGTAGATGCCCTGTTGACGATAGGCGATGCCATCCAGTTCGTAGTCGAGCCTCAGGGCCGCCGGACGCGCCACCTTGATCACCTCACCGACCTTGACGCTGCAGCTGGCACTTGGGGTGGGGGCTTTGTTGTCGGTGGTCAGGTAAAGATGGGTGGCACCCGGGGGCACATCGATTTTGACCCGCTGCGCCTTGTCATAAATGTGGATGCCTTGGGAGAAAGGGATGTCGGTTTCAGTCTTGCACCCGCCGGTGGAAAACAGGATGGCGGAAAGAAACGCCCACAGTGGTATGTGCGCACGCAGGCGCCTCAGGATGACAGCATCCTGAAACAAATATGACCTGGTCAAAGTGAAAATCCCCCAAAGAATCCATTCACGCCGGTTTTATGATGAAACCGAATTCTAGCGGGATGGCTGGGAAAGGGATTCAACGAAAGTTGAATTGACAACGTTCTGGAAATGGCGTTGGCGCACATCGCGGCAATCGGCAGCGCGTGACCGTTGCAGACATTCCTTTCCCGGTTTTGTGCCTAAATTGGCCAAAAAAATGGCATAAGATCTCAGCAGTGTCCGGTACGATTCTATTCGGCTTCTTCCTGTAGCCTGTTACAGTCGATCTTGACGATCGGAGTAGCAAGCCAAAAGGAGAATGTTTCATGGGAGACCCCCGATACAGTTTGGGCGATTTTCGACTGCACCTTGATCCCGACATCGAGGCCGAGATCGCGCTTATCCAGCGCGGACGATTGCAGGCGAGCATGCTTCAGCCCAACTGGGCTTCGTTTCAATCAAGCGACCTCGATCGGATGCTGCGGCAACCCTTGCCACCAGCCCCACCGCCGGCGTTTCCACGTGGCGCTGGACCGGCGACACCCCGCGCGGCGGAAATCGGAGACTTGCTTGGTGCCGTGTGGCGGCTGCCATTCGTGCAGCAGGCTGCGACGCGCCTCGCATATGATGCTTCGCGGCAATTCCAGCGCGGCTGGAACCGGGCGACGCCAGGCGAAGGTGCGCTGGTCGTCACGCAAGCGATTGTGATGGGTGGAGGCGCGCTGACCGGGGTGCTCTCGCATGGCCCAACACGGGTTCGAGTGCTGGATTTCGTGTCGGGGATGGACATCCCGGTGCCAGGGTTGCAGGGGTTGAGCGTGCAGCTACGGCACAACAGTGCGCGCGGGGATTACGGCGGGATGCTGACGTTCGATCTAGCGCCCTACGTTTTTCGGTGAGGTGCCATCGCCATCGTGAATGCGTTCCAGTGCTTCCACGCGATTGATTTCGGCTCCGTTGAAGCGCTCATTGCGCCATTGTGCAAGTAACTCGGGTTTATCTGCGCGGCTCAATTGCGGGTCGCGCAGGAAATTCTCACGGTCTGCCAGCCAGCTATCGATCCTGTTTTTCCACTGCGCGCGATCAATATCCAGTTGTGCCAGACGCCCGGCAGCGTCAGCGCCCACCTGCTCGGAGCGCCGTTGATACAGTTCCTCGTTTGTTCCACCCTGGTTCCGTAATTCATCCGTCAATTCGTGCAACTGCACTGCCTGTTGGCTGTGCTGTAAAAATCGTTGCAGATCTTCAGGCAGTTGCGATTCCAGGCTGGCTATTTGCTGGTTTTTTTCTTCCGTGCTCAATTGCGCGTTCTTCAAGATAGATAACTTGCCCAGTGTGTAACGATCATAGGCTTCGTCTTCGCCAAAAAAAGCGTCGGCTACGTCATGGGGTAAATAGGTTCGGCGCAGTTCGCTGACCCGTTGCAGGTGCCCGGCTATTGTGTCGGTATCGAAGTCTTTTGCAGTGTCAGGTTTGTCGAGTGCCAACGAACCATCCAGCAGCGCCAGATACGCATCCAGTAACTGATTGGCTTGAGTGGCAGCAGGTTCCGGTAGTTGATGCTCAATATAGGCCCGGATGCGGGTGGTTATTGTTGCCTGCGGTTCTTCGCCGATGCCGGCAAGGAAATAGTCGAACAGCAGGCGAATCTCGTGCTGGATGACCAGATTGCCCTGGTTGTCGGCTCGCAGTTTGCCATCAGGATCGGTGCCGCGAAAGGATGGCGGCAGGTTTTCCAGTCCGGTAGTAAATTGTGCAGGTTTTGCGTTATAGGCAAGCGCAGAAAGTGCGCCTTCTTCTTTCAACGTCAACATCAATGGAGACACATAGGTATGCTGCCGATCGGCATCCGTGCCGCGCGGAGCGTGGAGTAATCCGTTAACAGCATACAGCGTGCCGAACAACATCGTGGCGCTTAGAAGCCAGGTCGCAGACCGGGTCATAGACAGAGCCATATGTTTTATAACCCCAGGTTGCGCAGCCGGTTGGCATGTTCCCGATAAATAGTTTTCGGGTTCGCGTGTCTGAGATTGGCCAGGCCAAACAGCTGGTTCACTTCGTCAAGATGATCCATTGCGTAATCGTCGCGAATGACCTGGCCGAAGTGGGAGCTGCAGCGTCCGACAAGCCCGTTGCTGGGTTCGTTGAAAAACAGTTTGGTGATCATCAATGCGTAGGATGAGGGGTCAAGCAGGTTGGTGACTCGGGGGTAGCTGCCCGCCCAGGAAAAGAACTGCACGCCGTTTTCTTCGTAAGCACCTTCACCGCATGCTGTAGCAGGAACGCCGGCTGGAAAGCGTTCGTTAAATGCCAGATTGCCGGGTGTGGTGAGCCCAGCCAGTCCAGCTTTGGCATCTTGCGGCAGATTGGCGCCGGAGGCACTATCGACAATCACGGCCAATCCATTCAACAGCCGTAAGATCAGGCTGCTGTATGCCGGGATATCCGCCAGCTGTTGTACAACATCCGCGGCAGGTGTGCCTTTTACGGGGCTGCCGATGCTGGTCACCGAGGCGACCTTGTCGGGAATCATCGCGGCTACGTAGCGGGCTGTTTGTCCGCCCAGGCTGTGGCCCACCAGATTGACTTTTTCTGCGCCGGTTAAGGCGAGAATTTCTTCCACCTGTGCCAGCAGCTGTTCGCCACGCAATTCGGAAGAGTTCACGGTGGAAACCTGGGTGGTAAAGACGTCTGCTCCATCTTTTTGCAGTGCGACGGGAATGCCGTACCAGTACTCAAGCGGACCAATCCTGTCGAATCCCAGGAAGGTGTGGACAAGGACAATGGGGTAGCGGGTTTGCGTGTAGTCGTCGGAAATTGCAGAAGTGCTGACAGCGAATAGCGCCAGCAAGAGAGAAATCCTGATTTTCATTTTTTGTTTTTCCGTTGAGTAATGCTTTATTTTTGATTACTGCAACTGCAGGGCGGATTCCGGCCACGAACTTCAGGGTAGCAGCGCCGAGACAAAACGCATAGTTTTTCTCGGCGTGGATTAATCAATTTTTTTCTTAAGTCGGATGGGTTAGGAAGGCTGGTAGGTAGGTGCAGACGGGTCGAAAAAATATTGGAGATCCCCATGATTACACTCTATGGCTTCGGCGGCGCCCGATCCGGTGGTGGCTGCGCATATTCAAAAACAATGCACACAGAATCAGCGATAGTGATCTGGGATAGCGAGCTGTCGCCGCGCTGAGCCCGGAGGAACGCAACAAATCCCGTGGCGCATTCTTCGGCTCCATTCTTGGCAGCTGCATTATTTCAATCATCAAACCCATCATCGCCGCAGGTGACGGCCTTGTTGTCGCAGGCGGGTGTCGATTACGGTGTGACGGATTTGGGTTCTGCTGGGAATGTCCATTTAACGGCGGGTCTCAGGGGGTGGGGCGTTGTCGGGCGTTTAATGTACATTTAGAGCAGAATCCATGCCTTGCGGGGAATATTGCGTAATTTGTGTATGAGTGACCAGGATCAATACTGCTTCAGCAGAAAGGAAAATAATGAGAAGTAGAGGGGTTGCTCTTGCTGGAGAGAGCAAATAGACCTTTTACCAGGAAGAGAGGAGATAGCCATGAAATTTAAAATTAGTTGTGTTGCTTTGGTGTTGGCGGGTGGATTATTGGCTAGTAGTGTGAACGCCAAGGATCAAAACCAGACGCAAGATCGTGTTCAGGATCAGACGCAAGACCAGCTGCATACTCAGGATCGGATGCAAACTCAGGATCGACTGCAAACCCAGGATAAATTGCAGACCCAGGATAAATTGCAGACTCAGGATCAACTTCAGGAGCGTGATCAGTTCAAGGGAAGTGAACTTATGAACGCACAGGAGCGCGAGCAATACCAGTTGCGTCTGAATGAAGCAAAGTCCGATCAGGATCGTGAGCGTATTCGCAATGAGTACCAGGTAAAGATGCAGGAGCGCGCAGCCAAATCAGAGTGAAAAATCGGTAGTTCATTCGTAGGGGCGGGCGGTCGGCCATGGTTGACGCCCGCTTTGCGCTAGCGAACACACCGCCATTGTAGGCGAGGGGTTCCACGTGTCATGAACAAGCAATTTTTGTTTTCAGTTTCCTCGCTCCTTTTTTTGGCAGTCTTTCACGCGAAGGCTGATGTCAGGGTTACGACTGGTGTTGATTATTCGTCAGGAAAATATGATGGCGATGAAGAGACGACGGCGAAAGAAACGCCGGTGATGGTTGCGTATGAGTCGGCACCATGGACATTCACGCTTTACGTTCCCTACGTCGAGGTGGAAGGTTTCGTAAATGCGGATGTAGGTAGCGCAACAGGTGTTTTGGATAATCAGTCAGGTCTTGGCGATATTGTCGTCGGTGGTAGTTACGAATTGTTTCCGCGTGGCGGCGATGTTGGCGTTGATGTTGGTGTGAAGGCCAAGGTGGTGACAGCAGACAGTGGCGACGATCTGCTTACTACGGGAAATGCTGACTATACCCTTCAATCGAATGTGTACACCCTTTTGGGTGCTGCAATTGCGATGGTCCGGATTGGATGGACGCTTAAGGGCGATATCCGGGTGCTGGATACCCAGGGCGTGGCCGAGACATATGATCCTGATGATCCGCTGAATTTTGGAATCGCATATTCCTATCCTGTCACCATCAATACCAACCTTGGATTGGCTTATGATTGGCGGCAGCGATTATTCGATGAAACTGATGATGCAGCAGAAATCAGTTTGCTTGTATCGAACCGCATTTCCTCGCAGTGGCGGCTGCAGGGATATGTGTTGAGAGGGCTTTCAGATGCAAGTCCAGATTGGGGAGTGGGGGCCTTCGCCAGCTGTTCCTGGTAGAGTGAATTCAAAAGGTGCCGAAGTGTTGGCGCCCCTTCCAAATTGATGTGGCATCCAGATTCAAGATATTCCCTTCGTTCAATTGTGTTGCAGATCTGCCGACAGGCGCATGAATGCGGTCAGTCTTGATAATTGTCAAAGCATAAATTCTAGTGGCGCGTTATTTTTAAGCTGGGTGCTTTGTAGATTTTGAATTTGCAAAGCGAGTGGGTGTGTACGCACTTCAACTTGCTTCCGATTTTAAAGAATTAAAAGGCAGCCGATGTTGTAAGCGTGAACGCCTAGTTACTGAGGTAATTATGAATATGAAATTTTCATCCAGGCAGTTAGTGTCGACAGCGAGCAAGCGTTTTTCCAGGATCGCGGTGTCGTCTGCGCTTGCCCTGCTGTTGGGAGGATGTGATAGCAGTGATTCCAGAAGCTGGGTTGACGCATTTCAGGAGCCCGCTGAACCTTCGGTACCAACGGTGATAGAAGCCAATATCGATACGTTGGCAGCACAAATCGGTGGTGCAACCCAGGATGTGGAATCCTATAGCGATGGCACAACCGACTGGACGCTTTATACGATGGCGAATCGTTTTGCGGCCACACCGGTTGCCATGAGCAAGGGCGCTGTAACCGAAATATCAGTTCCCGGCTACATCGAGAGCATCACGGTGCTTGAATCCTATGGCGGCAGGAACTATGCGCTGCTGTCGATGGGAAGCAAAGGTATTGGCATTGTCGACATTACCAATCCTGCGGCGATGGTTTATGTACGCACCATGACGGTAAACTACATGACGCCAGCCTACACCTACAGTGATGGTGGCGGCACGATATTTACCGAGGCGGCATCGACAGAACCCCATATTTCAGGCCCTGTGAATGATTTGCTGGTGGATGATGGCGGAACACCCGCAGACACCACCGATGACCAGTTGTTCATTGCCAACACGGCCTTTGGCATCCAGAAAACCAGCCTGTCGAATTTGATGGACGCTGTGGCAGACGGAGTGGTGCCGATCAACGGGAGTGAACTCTGGACGCTCAAGTACGCAGGAGAGAGCGCGTGGGGTGGTCCGCTCAGCCTGAAAATGCACGACGGTAAACTGTATGCGGCTCTTGGATTTTTGGGGATTGGCATTTATAACCCTGCAGATCTGACAAAGTTGGGGGATTACAATCTGTACGCCGACTGCGCCAACAACGCACAGGAGGATTGGTTTGGGTATCCGCAACGCAAAATCTCCTGCCCGAATCCATCCAATTCTGACTTGGTGGTGGCACCCGTTGTCGATGGTGTAAGCGCAGTGGATGCCGATGGAATGCCTAGCTACGTGCAGGCGGCATACGAGTTGGGCAACAAAAATGATTTGACCTGGTACCCGTGGGCTGAATTCGACCGATATGGCAAGTATTACTACAATGCGCGCTCGATCGAATTGGTAAATCTACCGTCGGCAGGCCCAACACCCGCGCGTACAGTTGCGTACATTGCCTACTCCCTGGGAGGCTTGGTTGCCGTGGATGTAACAGATCCGGTAGCACCGGCATACGAAGGCTATGTGCCTGCTGTTCCTGCCCACGGCCCGGATGAACCGCCCAGAAACCTGGACAAACGTGGCATTCTTTCGCATTCGGGTTCTGGCATGCTCAAGGAAGCCGGTGTTGTGGCTGTGCGTGTGGTGTCAGAGCCAGGCGATGCCAGCCGTTACCGGGTTTACTATACCGACCATTTTGCAGGCCTGGTGGTGGCCAGCGGAGCGGAATCCCCCGCGACAAATTGGCGGAACGGGGCTGGCAATTTCAATAACGACACCAATCAGAAAGTCTTCTGGCCCGACTATGAGTTCGTCACGTCCTTCGACATGACGCCTGTTGTAGTGGGTGACGAATCTGTTCCCGCCTTTCTGGTTGCCAATGGTAGCGGTAACTACAGCGCCCCGGTAATGCTGGCCACTGGAGAGCTCAATGGCCATGGTGGTGCGTTGGTACTGAACACTTCAGGCAATTCGGCAGCAGCCGGTCAGGTCGATGCATTGCAGGCTTCCGGTGCCGGCGGTGTCAGTTATGTTGACTTCGTTGATTTGATCAATTCGAACGTACCTGTCGCCAACCGTTTTGCTGTACCGGTTAATCTTGTCAGCACCAACGAAGTGGGAGCCGATATCAGTGGCAACCCCGGGCAGCCGATCGCCATAGGTCACACCGAAGGTGTAACCGTATCCGGTGATTATCTGTATCTGTCCGATGGACCACACGGGGTGACAGTCTGGAAGATTGCCAGCGGCAGCACTGCGATCGATGCGCCACAGGTGGTGGCCAATACCTTCCAGAGTGAATATCCGGAATCCGGCGTCGATGTCACACCAACACCGCACGCCTTCAAGGTCGGCTTTGGCAGTGATCCGGGTCAGGCGTACGTCATGAGTCAGAGTCTGGGCATGCGCCGCCTTGATCTGTCTGCCATTCTTGATGGCAGCGCGACAGTGGGTGCACCTGCCTTGCTCAATGCCTTTGGCAATGTATTCGAGCACAGCATCGAAGGCAGTGATATCGACATGCTTGAGGTCACAGGCCAGGATCATGCCTATGGTGTGACATTCTCGGGCAAGTACGCCATCGTTGCCGACGGTGACAACGGCCTGACCGTGTACGACACAACCGCCGATCCGGCAACCGGTGAGCACCTGGTGGCAAATATCGGCGACTCAGAAGGCACTTCCGGCAAGCCGCCGCTGGGGCGTTCTGCAACCGTCAAACTTTGGACGGACAGCGCTACGGGTAAAACCTATGCGGTGGTTGCAGCCGGTGCCTATGGTATCTCGGTAGTGGACATGACTGCCTTTCTCGTCAGCGGACAGGCCGCCGATCTGGGAATCGACAAACTGCTCAAAACCTTTGAACCGTTGAAAGCCGACGACGACAATCTGTTTGGCTCCGCAGACGGCAAGAGTGTTGATGTACATATCATCAACGACATAGCGTACTTCAGTTATGACAGTTTCGGTCTGGTGGCTTACCACATGGCCGATCTGATCCGACCCGCCACTGAAGAGAGGCCGGCGGTGGTACCGGAAGATCAGGCGCCTGACGTTTGTTCCACTATCACAGATGTAACCAAACTGAGTGCCAAACAGGGTGGCGTGGGTGAATGCCGGCCAACGGCAGCCGGTCGCTTCAAGCTGCAGCTGCTGGAAGGTTATGAAGACCTGGAGGGTGGTGCGCTGTACATGACCCCGCAATACTTCCCTACTCAATACCGCGATGCATCCGGCACGCTGATCACACGCTTCGAGTCCCGGCTGCTCTTCTACGTCGGTTATGGTGATGCTGGTGTTGTTAAGCTGGATTGGAGCGATGTAGCCAATCCGAACTTGCTGGCCATCAAGGAAGTGGTAGGAGAGGCGGTGGGTACCACCATCAACAACGGCCGTGTTTACACGGCTGCGAATGCGGGCGGTCTTACAATCCTGAAGTAAATACAGCGGCAATTGGCAAGCAGGTCAGGCAACTTGCCTGACCTCTGCCTTTCGCGTGGCGCCAGAGAGAACTGAGCAGGAATATCACTATGAAGAAGGCATTAAAATTATGTTTGGCTCCCGTTATCGCAATGTCGGTCAATGCTGCATTCGCTGATTCCGGACAGTGGTATGTTGGTGTGGGCGCAGGACAATCCAAATATAACAATTGGGCATCACAGTCGGATATGGCGCAGTTGATGGATATGTACGGCGCTACGCTGGGCGTCGATGACTTCGATGGTACCCAGGGCGCATATTCGGATGATAATGACATCGGGTTCAGCTTGTTTGCAGGTTACACGATTAACCCAATGCTAGCGGTTGAACTTTCATACACCGATCTGGGTGAGGTGGATGGCGAGAGCCACGCATCCGGAACTTTTTATGATGCAGTGGACAACTCTCTCGAAGGTGACCTGAACATGGCTGCGACAGCGGCTGTCGATGTCATGACGTTGGATGTCAAATTGAGTTACGCGGTGGATCCTGTTGTTCTGTTTGCAAAAATTGGGATCTACAGTGCTGAAACCGAATTGAATGTCGATGCCGATAGCTCCCTGAATGGTGAAGCCTATCGTTATTCAGTTTCGGATGATTCGACGGGCGTTCACTTCGGGTTTGGCTTCGAAGTACCGGTTACAGATCCAATTGCGTTTCGCGCGCAGTGGGAACGGAATGATGCGGTTGAAGCCAATAGCGGTGAGAGCAGTGTCGATCTGCTGTCAGCAGCTCTGATCTATAAATTCTGAAAAGAATGCAGAGGGGCGGCTTTTTAGCCGCCCCTCTTGATTGAATGGCTCCGTTAATTGAAGTTACTTATATGCTGCGCGTTAATCGTTGAGAATAAGCTCGACTTCTTCAGCATCCAGTATCTGAGCTTCATAGACCATTCCCTCAGATTCAATCACATTGACGAAAGCTCTCAGGTGACTCTTGGATCCATCCAGCAAGTTTGAGTAGGCAATGATGATTGCGCGCTCGTCGGTCCTGTTTATTGCTGCGAGGATGTCCTTCATATCTTTTTCTTCAATCAGCGCGCCAACATAAAGCGCACTGATAAACGACTGCTTCCCACTGTCCGTCAGATTGTTGTAAAGCGTCTGCAAATCCTGGTTTGTGAAAACTCCAATGCTGTCATTTGTAACAGGATCTTCAACGTCAAACTTGTCGAGAATATAGTTGACAGTGCTGGTATGAGATTGCTCGGATTCAGCAATGTTGGCAAAAACCCGAGTTTGCTTTCCCCAGTACTCATCCATTGTCAGATATACATCACGGGCAAGTTTTTCCTCTTCACGCATGAAGCGTAGATCGTCAGCTTCAACAGAGGACAAATCAGTTGATGCAACATTTTGATTTGATGATCCCTTCAAGGTTGCCGATCCTCCAGCGAGCACCATAGGGCTGCACGCCAGTATGGAGCCAAACAATGTGCCAGTAATCATGAGTTTCGCTTTCATAATCATGTCTCGTTCCTATTCATCGGAAAATCAAATACCCGTAAATAAGACGTGGTTTCGTGGGATAAGTTTCTTTGCTTATCGGAAATCTTTTCCCGATAAGGGTCACTTTGCGAACATCAAAAAGTGATCCAACTCAATAAATTGCACTAATCATTTTTGGATGGCTGACTCAAAAAAATGGCCGCTATCGAGTCAGGATAGCGGCCATTGTTCAGCGCTGGTCAGAAGATCAGGTGTGACGGCGGCGCAGCCAGGCAATGGCGGCCAGTGCAAACAGTACCGCTCCTGGCACTGATCCACCTTTGCCGTCCATGTTGTAGCGAATGTCCGGTGCGGGAGCAGGTTGCGGCTCTGGTAATGGTTCACTGTCACCGCTCAGATCGCCACTGGTGTAACGCGCATAAGTCGCATCCGTCATCAGATTCCGCTGGTTCCACACGCCATAGAAGCGGCGGCCATCGGGGCGCAATACCAGCTGTGCTTCATAAGCGGATTCATCATCATCCCAGTACACGCCCTGGGCTTCCGACAAGGCCACCGGCAACTGGAAGTTAGCGCCGCTGTCGGTGCTCGCGGTGATGAACTCACCCAGATCCTGGCCACCTTCCGGATCATAGGGCGACACGTTGGTTTGTGTGCCCCATGCTACCCAGATCAGGCTGGTGTTCTGGCACTGAGTGGGGTCGGTTGTGTCCACCGCTTCCGGATCATCGCTCGGGCAGGCACTGGTGCTGCTCTTGGGTGTGCCGATAAAGCGCGGTTCACGAACGTTGATGTCAGTGTTGGTGATGCGCGACAGGTTTGCGGGGTCTTGCCAGGTGCCGGTGCTGGTATCCATGTAGCGCACCCAGAAGTTGTAGTTATCCAGTTGCGCCCACAACCGCACCAGGTCCGACGTGTAGTTATAGCCGATCCACAGGTCGTTGCCGCGCAGCACACCGCGATGGGCCAATGCGTTTTCGGTGTAATTGGCTTCGGTGTCGTCGGTCAGGTTGAGTGCCGTGGCCGCTGTCGTATTGCTGCTGATGTTGTCCCCGGGGGTGTTCAGCAGGGCAATCGCATCTTCGTATAGCGAGGTCGCACAGTTACCGGCATCCACTGCAGGCACCATGTTGGCAGGCTGCAGCCCGCCCACACCGCGACGCACGATAGTGTCAGACGGGCCGCCCTTGTCATAGGCGCCTTCTTTCCAGAACACGGCGATCTGGGTGCCACCGGGGCCTGCGTCTGCCGGGCTCTGGGTCAGGAAGCGCACGCGACGCGCATTTTTCAGCGGATTGCTGATAATGCACCCCGCCGCTGCAGTGGGCGGTGCGTTGTAGGTGAAGGTGTGATAGCGAATGAACTTGCCTTCATCCAGCCCTTCAGAGCCTTTGGTTTCTTCGTAGGCGATGATGGCGGTGTTGCCGACCATCGAGATGTTGGGGCGCGCGGCACCGGCCTGGCCTTTTTCAACGGTGTTTTCATCGACCGTGTTGCCATCGCCACCATAGATCAGGTTAAGCGATCCGTTGATGCCGTACTGGCCGGTGAAGTTATCGGTGAGGCGTGCCGGAACTGCAATGACAAAATCGTCCGCCGGTGTGCTGGGAACAGCCAGGTTCACACTGGCGTAGGCGTACCAAACATCGGTGCCGCCATTGACGTTGGCACCGGATGCGCCATCACCAGGGCCGTCTGCTTCACCCAGCTTCAAACCTTGCGGGTCCTCCTGCCAGGACACCGCGATCTGACCCAATCGCGTTGTGCTATTGAAACCACCAAAGCTGGAATCCTGAATTGCATCACGCAATCCGGTGCTCAACTGCACCGGTGCAGACCAACTCTGTCCGCTGTTGGTGGAACGGGCCAGCCAGGTGCAACTGTAGGGAATGGTGCGGCCCTCACGCTCCAGATATCGGATGGCACGCTGCTGCACGGTACCGTCGATCACGCCCAAAGTACTGGTGTTACCATCGGGACAATATTTGCTGACCCAGGTCACCACTACCACCGGGCCACTGGTCTTGATATTGGCCTTGTCGATATCGCCAGGATAATCGTACAAGGTGGCATTGTCGGCGCGCCATGCTGCCTGGATGCTGGATTGCAGCGCAGAATTCGACAGGTTCTGTGGCGCGCTCCAGTCCACCAGATTATTACAGGTCACTGTCGGGCCGGGCATACAGGTTTTAACGTAGACATCACGGGCCGAGCGTTCTGCATCGGCCTTCACATCGTACACATTGCCAGCACCAGAGGTATTGTCGCCATAAACCACCACCAGACGGCCGTCCCCCATGCGCTGGATCTTGGGCTTGTCACCTGAAATACCCGCACTGAGATTGATGGAAGGCTGGATGGTGATGACCGTGGCGGCATAAACTGCACCACAGGCGACTGCCGCCGCGATGGCGGTATAGCGGAATTTATTCGTGTTTAACATTCGCATAAAAGTGAAACCTCTAATCACATGATTCAGGTGTAATGCTCAGATTCAGTCTGCAATGCCGACCATGCGCACACGGCGATTGGCGGCCTTGCCGGTGTCGGATTCGTTATCGGCAACCGGTTGTTGCTCACCAAAATTTTCGATGGTCAGCCGTGCCGGTTCGATACCAAAGACACGCACCAACATGTCAACAATGGCTTGCGAGCGGCGTGCCGACAGCTCCAGGTTGAACGTGTCCGATCCGTCACAATCGCAATGGCCTTCGATGATGCCGCGCGCCTGGGGGTACTGTTTGAGGAAGTACGCAAACTCACGCACATTGGGCAGATGATCCGGATCGATTTCAGTTGAGCCACTGCCAAAATGCACATCGCTTTCCAGGCGGGCCGGGCCCACCGGTGCAGTGCGCTCGACGTAAACCGTCTCCACCACACGCTGGATTTCAGCGGCCTGCGATTTCTTCTGTCCAAATACGTAGTTCACACTCACAGCGCCGCCCAGATTGCTGGTGCTGCGCATTTCAGCCGCCACATGCCAGCGCTTGCCGAGCGCATAGCGGGCGCCAGCATAAACGCCGTAATCTGCGTCTTCTTCAATTTCTGCCGTGTATTCGTTGCCACCATAGCTGGCAGACACATCCGCATCAGCACGGTAGTAATAGAGGCCGCCATACAGGTCAATCCTGTCGAGCGCATACATCGCTGCTACACCCGTCTCGACGGTGGACAATGCTTTTATGCTGGCCTGCAATGCGTTGGCTGCTGCGTTACTGGAGATCTGATAGTCGGAATATTCCGAATACTGGATGAAGGGCCCCACCATCAGGCGATCACGCTGATACAGCACCGCTTTGGCACCCAGACTGAAGAACGTATCGTTTTCACTGGACAGTCCGCTGGACGATCCTTTCTGGATGCTGTCCAGCCCGGTTTTTACAAACACCTCCAGATCAGGATGCAGTCCAAACGTAAACCTGCCCACAATGCCATCGCGAATCACATTTTCGGCCAGGTTATCGCCGGTTGAACTGCTGGTGCCCCAGTCGCTTTCGGCGTAATAGTAGGCAGCACCAATACTCATTTCACCAAAGTCACGCGTTTCCTTTAACGGCCCAATGTCATTCGCGGATGCAGCAACAGACACCGTCGCAGCCATAAGGGGAATCAGCTTGAATTTCATGAATTTTTCCTGTGGAAGTTAGAATGCCCAACCCATTGCAGTTATGAGCAATATGAAAATTTACTGCTTATTTGTTTAGCATACTCACCGGCATCCGGCGGCAGGTTTGATCAACGTCAAGTTTCGCCGAGGATCGCAAGGTTATTCGCGAAGGAATTGACTCGGAACAAGTTTGTAGTGAGCGCTGCTGGTGTATGGCCTTTATCCTGATAAACGTCAGCACCGCTGTACTGGCGAGGAATGTAAAGAAGCATTGAATGACTTGAGATGGGTTGAAAAAAAATGCACATTTTCCGCTTTGGCTATGCAGTTGTGATCGCAGCTTCTTTGCTGGCTTGTGATTCCGGCAACTCTGGTAGGCAGGACAGCACTGAGGAGAAGCAGACCAGTGCTGCGATAGCGGTGTCCCCGACTGCTTCGGTAAATGAAGCGGCTGGAACGCTGAATGTTGTACTGCATCTTGCAGCAGGCAACCAGGCAACCATCACTTACACGACATCAACCGGCAGTGCCGGCGAATCCGATTTTGTCGCCGCCAGCGGCACGATCCAGCTGGACACCACAAAACCGGAAACAACAATCCCGATTGAAATCAATGATGATTTTCTTCCGGAAGCAGCAGAAGCCTTCATCCTTCACTGGTCGGTCGATGATGTCTCCACCAGCATCCCGGCCAGCACTACGATCACCATCACCGACGACGATATTCTGGCGCCCCTATCCGGTACGGGTAGCTGGAGCGCCATTGATCTTTTCCATCCGGTCGGTGATTGCACCCAGTGCCACAAGGCGAGCAACATCGGCGCCATTCCCGCTGCCATGCGAACCGGAGACACAATACCCGCCCCGGCCGGTGCCGACATCAGTCCCGCTGCGGACTGGCGTCATAGCCTGATGGCGCATTCACTGAACGATCCCTGGTATACGGCAAAGGTGAAGGCCGAAGCCAGCGAAAATCCGCATCTGGCCAGTTTTATCGAGGACAAGTGCCTGGGCTGCCATGCCCCCATGGCCCATGTGCTGGCGCAGGAAACCGGACGACTGGTGACTGCTGAAGACGATCCGACCTGCACCAAACCAGAAGGCTGCCTGAGCATGAGCAATGCATTGCAGGATTCGATGTCCCGCGAAGGTATTTCCTGCACCCTGTGCCACCGCATCGACAGCCGGGTGATAGCGGAAGATCGCCATTCCGGCGACTATCCGCTGGACAGTAGCGCTCCCATACCGCTGCTGTTCGGCCCCTTCACAGCACCACCCACACAACCCATGCTGAACCAGCTGGGCAAGCAGCCCGCTTACTCCGATCACATGCTGCGCAGCGAACATTGCGCATCCTGCCATGATCTGTTTACGCCCGTGCTGGACGCCGTGACGCGGCTGCCGACCGGCGATTACTTTCCGGAGCAGACGCCGTATCGGGAATGGCGCAACAGTGACTATGCACGGGGGCAGGTGAGCGCAACCGAGTGTCAGGAATGTCATATGCCAGCGGAACCGGGTCTGACAACGCCGATTGCGGTGCGCGGTAATGGCACGGTCAATACCGGATGGCCCGAACGCAGTCCATATGCGCGCCACACCTTTGTCGGCGGCAACACCCATATGCTCAGGGTGCTCCGGGACTACCGCAGCGCGCTGGGTATAACTGGCACGACGACAACGACAGGATTCGACCAGAAAATCAGTGAGACACGGAGCTTGCTGGCTACCGCAGCCAATTTGACGATTGACGACACGCACATCGATGAAGGGGTGCTAACCGCACGGGTGACTGTCACCAATCGCACCGGTCATAAGCTTCCCACCGGCTATCCATCCCGCCGTCTGTGGATTGCCTTTACCGTCACGGACAACAACGGCGATACCGTATTCGAATCGGGCATCGCAGACAGCAACGGCCTGCTGCCTGTCGATGCAACACTGACCAACGCTGCATGCTCGGCAACGCTGGCGCCGGCAGAATCCTGCATAGTACCTCACCACGACATCATCACTGATCCTGCGCAGGTACAGATTTATGAGGCGGTACTGGGCACAACACAGGGAATGCTCACACACACCCTGCTGCTTGCTAAGGCTTATTTGAAAGACAATCGCTTGCCACCTTCTGGTTTTTCCCAGAACGACGTCCGCTATGATGATGCGACTGCCGTGATTGGTGTAACCGGTGATCCCGACTTCAATATTGCCGGTAGTGGCAGAGACACCGTGCGGTATACGGTGCCATTGAATAACGGCTCAGGCCCGTGGGTGGTGGAAGCACGCCTGTATCTGCAGAGCATACGCCCGTCGTTTATCACATCGACCAAGGCCGATACCAATAGCGGCCGTAACTTCCGGATCATGATGGCAATCACACCGCCAATTCCGGAACTGCTGACATCCGTTAGAAGGCCGGTCGCAGCAGAATAGCTGGAGCGAAAGAATCAATCAGCGGCCTTGCTCTGTAAGTGCTGCAGGAAACCGGCATGCGCTATCGCTTTCACGGCATCGACTTCATCGCCAGTCATTGTTCGCTGGCAAAATCCGGATCGGGTGGGAAATCGTCATGATGAAGTTTTCATGCCATGCGCGCATTCTGATAGATTGGTGTTACTCCTATCCCTCTATCGGAGTTAACTTCTCTGCAGGGATCAAATACTTTTTCGGGAGCGGAACGCAGAAGACGATCGGTTTCATTCTTAACCACTGCATAACACTCGCAACTGAGGTGCTCGAGCTTCGACCGGCTCAATACGTTGATATGGCCGCGACCGTATGTAATCGCGCCACGTTTCTGTAACTTTCCGGCGGCGTCGGAGACGCTTTCACGGCGTACGCCCAGTGTGTCGGCAATTAACTGATGGGTTGCTGTCAACAGATTGCCCTGCTGACGGTCCAGCGCCATCAGCAGCCAACGGCAGAACCGCTGCTCAATCGTATGATGCCGGTTGCAAACCGCAACCTGGCCCATTTGTGTGATCAACGTTTGCGTATAAAGCAGAACCAACATCAGCAGGTCGCCGTGGCGATTGAATTCTTCCTTCAGGCATTGGCCTGACAATCGGTAAGCATTGCCGGCACTCAGTACAACGGCCCGGCAATACGCGGTATTTTCTCCCATGACCTGCCCTGCGCCGACAAGCCCTTCGTTACCTACCATCAAAATACCCGCCGAAGCTCCGCTCTCCATTTTATGCAGCAGTGCCACAGTGGCATCCGTTGGAAAATAGACGTCACGCATTGTGTCTCCGGCTTCATACAAGACTTTTCCGCATGACAGTGGCGTCAGCTCAATGTAGGGAAAAATGCGCTTTTGAATATCGCCGGCCATTGCTGACAGGAGACGATTTTGGTGAGGCGAGGGTGAGTGTGACATGGCCATATGCTTTATTTCCTTGTTGACTTCATCTCCAATATTTCTATCAAGCAAGGACCAGGCCACGCGAATATGTTCTGAAACGTTGGTGTCCGACATTCCTGAAATCTGCCATTGGAATCAGCGCCATGCGTGCGGCCTGGTCGTTTAAAAGGTTGGGTGAATCGGACCGAAAACCTATGGGCATGCGAAACGACAGCATGCTCTTCGCGCCTGCCAAAATGCAGGAATGCCTATAGCTGTTGAAAAATTTGCCATGTGTCGATCCGCCCTGCCGCCAGCAGCGAGCGCGGCATCGCCACCCGGCAATCACGTCGCTGAATGAGGGGGCGTGCAGCTGTCAGGACTGGGTAGTAGCGATGTCATCGCCACCGGTTTGAATTCATTGCTGTGCTGGTCAAAATCCCATTGCTGAACGCTGCAGTTGCGCTTGCCATCAGCGTTCTGGTAGCGCACAACGTTGACCGAATTCGGCAGGCCGCTGCGGGTTCGGGTGGACAGCGCGGTGCCGGCCTGTGCCGCCCACAGGATCTGGTGGGGTTGTTCCGGCAGGGGGCGAAGCGGGCTTACATAGGGCAAATGAATGTGGCCGCCAAGGATGAGATCAGCGCCCGCCTGGGCCCAGGCCTGCAGTGCGGGCTGGTATCCCCGCAGCAGATTGACGTTGTCCTTTTCCGTGATGATGTGCACCGGCTGATGCGTGACGACGACACGCAACTGCGCGGCGTTTGCCGTTGCCAGCCTTTGCGCAACGTACTGGATTTGCGCCGGTGACACCTCGCCATGTTTGTGCCGCCAGCGCCGCGTGGTATTGACGCAGACAATCAGCAGATCATCCGCCGTGAATTCAGGTTGCAGATCGCGGCCGAAAGCTTGCTGGAAATGGGCGTAGGGCGCCAGCAGGCGCAGAACGGGATTGAACAACGGAATATCGTGATTGCCGGGAATGGCCAACAGAGCCTTGGGATTCAGGCTGTCGAAAAACTGTCGGGCGGATTGGAATTGCGCGCGCGTTGCACGCTGCGTGATGTCGCCGGACACCACCACCACGTCGGGCTGCAATTCCGCGTGCAGTCGTTGCAGCGCCTGCATGACCGGCGCCTGTTCCGTGCCAAAGTGGGTATCGGAAATCTGTAGCAGCACACTCATTCAGCTGACTCTGTCGGTGCGGGCGCCGGTTCAGGCGGTATCAGCAATTGCAGTGGGCGCGGCGCAACCTCGAAGGTCAATGGCACCTTGAACCAATGAATCTCGCCATCGATCGCTACCTTGATTCGCCGGCGTCCGTAGGGCAGACGCGGCGCCACCGTCAGTCGCGTGAAGGGAAAGCTGTCGACCTGGTCGGATGCGCCCAGGTTGCCCAGTGCGCCGCGCAGCAACAGGGTCAGCATGGCGGACTTGCTGGACGGCCGCACAGTGATGGCCGCCAGCTGGCCAGGCACTGCCCCGGCTTCAGCGATACCCATCTGCTCCAGCTGCAGGGCGTTATTGCAGACAAAAAGTGTCGAGGTGTACAGGGTCTTTGCCACGCCGTCGCTTTCGATCTGCAACAACAGGGCGCGATGGTCGCGCAGGAATGTGATCACACTGGCGGCCAGCGCCACGAAGCGTTGGCGTCCGAACTGTTTTTTGTAGGCTTCGCGGTCTTCCAGCAGCTTGGGGTACAGGCCCAGGCTGGCATTGACCAGAACCAGTTGTCCGTTGATCTGGCCAACCTGGATGGGCTGTGGCACGCCGCTTAACACGGCATCCAGCGCAGCGGCCAGATCGTCGGGAATGTGATGGGTGCGGCTGAAGTAGTTGAAGGTTCCCATGGGCAATACGCCGAAGGGTGTGTCGAAAGCGTAAGCGGCCCGCGCAACAGCATTCAGAGTGCCGTCGCCACCGGCACCGATCACCGCACCATCGACAGCGCGGGCCTTTTTGGCAGCGCGCTCGGCCAGTAACGGCAATTGCTGTGGATCTTCCGCCAGAAACAGTTCGTGCTGCCGTCCGCTTTGCGCCAGCTTTTCGCGCACGATGTCGATGGCGGCCTGGGTATCACCGTGGCCGGAGCCGGCATTCATGACAACAAACAAAGACATAGGCTGCATGGCGGACTCCGGCTGGCGGTGCAACGGGATCGGACTGCACTCGCCGGTCAATGACTGTAGCAGTTCAGACCTGATCTGACAGATACCCGCGTGTCGATACGCTACTTTCGCTTTGCCAACAACTCAGTTTTACGCTGCGCCAGTTTAGCACCCAGCTCTGTCATATCCAATCCAGCGGATTTCGCCTTTGGAAAGATCTCATTCTGTTCTTCCTTGACGTGATGTTTTACATACTCTGATAACACTTTGATCTTGGCATCGAACATCTCGCCATCGGGCTCGATCCCTTCGACCTGTGCGATCAATTCTTTTAGCGTGGCATGTTCCACCACTGCTTCAGGAATCAGTAGATGATCTTTCAGCGCTGTTTTAACCGCAGGATAGAAAACCTCCTCTTCCACTTGAGCATGTACAGAAAGCTCGGTGCATATCTGCGCGACCAAAGATTTTTTCTTGGCGATGGATTTCGTAGCCTCGTACTCAGCAAACAATCCACTGACCAGCTTGTGATCGGCTCGCAGTAGCGTTGTTGCATCCTGAGCCTTGGGAGGGGCTGTTTTAGATGTTTTACGTTGCTTTGTTGCGGTGTCCATATTCAGTTTCTCCGTATGGCGCCTGCCATTCGGGAGGCAGGCGCAAGTGATCGTTCGCGAGGCGTGCCCATTTCAAGTCGTGGGAACAGCCTTTTCAGATGTCGATTTTATGTCTTCGGCACCAGCGCGTTCGTAAATTTCCACAGCGGATTTCTTTTGCGCGGAATTATTGGTGTGCACTGAAATGAGCGTATTTCCGCTGCGAATCTTGCCATCGTAATGCTTGGCTTCGTATTCCGGGATGCCCATTCCAACCAGTGCACCGATGATTCCGCCGGTGGCACCGCCGACTGCCGCGCCACTCAGCGCAGCCAGGATGGGGCCCGCTGCGATGAATGGACCGACACCCGGAATGGCTAAAGTGCCAATGCCAGCCAGCCAGCCAAGAATAGCGCCTGCTCCCATGCCGGTGACTGCGCCGGTAGTTGCACCTTCGGGCATCTTGGTATGTTGTTCGTGAGCGAAATCGCGGGTGCCGGATGTGTCGGGCAACAGTACCGAAATTTCGTTGCTGGGAAAGCCAGCGATCTTTAGACCTTCAACAATTGTTTCTGCCTGAGCGCGGCTCGTGGCAATACAGTAGACAGCGTTTTTCATTTGAGACTCCGTTTAGCGTTGTGTTATTGCGACTTGATATCCAACTGGTTATCAACCCTGGCAACACCCGCAACACCTTGCGCGAGTGAATCGATTTTTGCTTTTTCAGCTTCGCTCTCGACTGGGCCGCGCAAGGTCACGACTCCATCCTGGACCATGATCTTTACGTTTTGCGCCTTCACCGAGAATGACTCTTCATCAACCACTGCGCGGCGAATTTCAGCCAGTACTTTGAGATCTTCGGCTGTATTGTTTTGTGTCTGGGGCGTCGGATTGGTTCCCTCTTTATCTCGTTCGTTCATGCCGGTGTTGTCGGCGTTGGGTGTTGTTTGTGCTTTGGTTACAGGGCGTGGGTCTGGCCCGTCGTATGATTGATCTGCGGCAAGTGCGCTAGCGCACCCGGCCGCAAACGTTAAACTCAGTAACATCGCTATTTTGTTCATTGATTTTCTCCACGGGTGAGCGGCCGTTAAGCCTTGTATGATGACCACACCATAGAGAGGTAGAGAGGGCTGATCTGTGCGCTAACAGACCGCACATCGTAAATTTTCAAATATTGGCAGCAGAATTGTTTGCCAAACTGAAATTCTGGCAGATCGTCATGGTCGCTTCGGGTCAGTGATATATTGTCCAGGCGGGAAGTCTGTCGATCACCTGTGAGCCGGGACGCCACATGTCAGTGGACTATCAATACCACTGCCTTGTACGGTCCAGAATGGTTAATAAACGTACGTTAAAAGCCACAATCCAAAAATATAGGGGTTCACCAAATCATATGAATATCAATAAGTGGGTATCCCGCTTCTTAATCGTTAATGTTCTGATTTTTCTGCTGAGTTCATTCGCCAATGCGGAGTCTGATGGTTGGGACCTGCGCCATTCCAAGGATGGTCTCAACGTATACACCAAGCATATTGAAGGCGCACAGATCAAATCGTTCAGAGCGGAAATGATTGCCAATGCGCCATTTGAGCTGGTCATGTCCGTGTTGGAGGACGTGCAGCATTATCCCGATTGGTTTCACTTATGCAGATCCTATGAACTTCTCGAAGGATCAATGAAAGAAGGCGAGTATGTTGGCTACTACATTGTTGAGGCGCCCTGGCCTCTTAAAGATCGGGATGTTTACGTCAAAAACAAAATGAGTCAGGACCCGGCAACGCACACGGTCACCATATTGACTGATGCCGTGGCAGATTTCAGACCGGTAAAAGATGAATTCACCCGGGTGCCCGAAGTGTATGGCAGATGGACCGTCAGACCGGTAGATAAAGAACATACCTACGTTGAATTTATTGGCCATGGCCACCCGGGCGGCATCATTCCGGTATGGGTTGCAAATCTGGTGGTGACGGACATTCCTAAAAAGACCTTTGAAAATCTTCGTTCGGTATTCGCAAAACGTTTGGCAAAGCAGTCCGGTTTGAACGACAACAAGATTTCTTTGGCGCAGGAGTAAATCCACGGGGATTAGCCGGACTACGGTACCTCGGCGGCCTGTGCCTGGGCCATGGCTTCATCGTAGTCCGCCTGCACCAGGAAGCCGGCGTTGAGCGCCGCATCTGCTGCCTCGGTGAATTTCGCAACATAATCCTGATGGGTTGGATACAGCGCCTGAAGTTTGGCCTTGCTGAACGGCACGGTATTGCCCAGAAACGGACACGCGAATGCGTTGACAAAGAAGTTGCCGCCAGCGCCAATGCTGCCGTAATTGTTGTAGTTATTGGTTGCAGTCGCCGCTTCCATATGCGGCAGGCGAATACCACCCACAGCATTGCCGTTGGCATCACGGACGACTTTTCCATTGGCGTATTCGAGTCGCGGTGAAGGTGGCGGTGTCTGGCCTGTCGTAATCCATTTGGTCAATCCGGACAGCGCGGCATTGACGACGTAATGCGATGGAATCTTGTTGAGTGAGTTCCTGCAAATCAGTTGCACGGAACCTAACTGCGGCAGATCCCGTTGATACTGGGGCAGCAACTGGCTGACGCCATAATCATCATAGTGGGACGCTCCCGCCAGTTCCCAGGTTCGCAGAAGTTCGGTATCGTCCTGCCGCGACACGCGGTAGCGGAACATGAAGACATCCTGCTCGGTTTCCAGCTGCAGAATCCTGAGTGCATTGTCCGCCCGGATATAAACCTTGGACGGCGACAGCGCCGTAATGCCATCTTTCAGCGGTGCCGAAAGCGGAAATCGTGAATACAGCAGCATGGCATCGTAAACCTGCGTTGCCGATGCCTGGAAAGCATTGACGTACGTGGTGAGCCGAATGGCGGATTGCGATTCGCCCGCGCCAATCACGCCTGCCACCGGCAACCCGCCCAGCACCACGTCTGACTGGTGCCGTACTGCCTGCGCCGCTTGTGAAAAAACGTCGTAGGACACGCCATCGGTTCTCAGCTGCAATTCACTGTAGCGTTGCCGGTCCCAGGCCCTCAGTGCCCTCACACCCAGTGTTTGCGCACTGACACCCACCCAGGCGTAACCTTGCCGCATCAGCTCATCATGCGATTGCGCCCAGATCACATCGACATCCATGATTGCGGTGTTATTGAGCCATTCAACGACCACGATGCCATTGAACTTCGCCGGATCTGCTGGCCGACGGACCAGCATGCGCGTGGCATAAGGCACATTGGCCCGCACCACCTTGATGTCCCATTTGCCATCGCTGCGCCATTTCCCTGCTCGGCCATACGTATTGGCGGTGCCTGAAAACTGGAATTCATTTTCGACATAGCCCAACGCGGACAGGTCCAGCATCGACGCCACGAAGGGGTGTTGCTTTGCTCCGGCGGTGTAAGCAATGGGTTTGACTACAGGATCAGGCACGACAGCCGTCGCGAAAACGGGGAACAGCAGCAGGAAGAAGAAGAGGCTTATGGTGCTGGGAGCCGACATGCGGCTAAAAGCGCGTGCGGTATTGGCTGCGTACATTGAGCATTCCTTTTGTTTTTATTGTGTTGGCCTGTTTTTTATTTTTGGGCTGGAAAATCAAATGGCCGGTAACTTCGCATCGATCATAGTTATCTGAAACTCAGTGTTTACGCAACAAACCTGCTCGCCAGGAATAATCTTCTTGCTCATTCAGACAAATGCAATCTTGGCTTTGATTGTAGGGCGGGGGATGCATGCCGCTGGACATAACACCATGAAAGACCGAACATGTTTCTCTTGGAGCAGAACACAAAAATCTGTCAGAAAAACGGATACGGCTGTGCGCAATACATGTGCAGCGCATGGTTGAAAAGGAGTTGTTCAATATATGAAACGCCTGGCACTGATCGACGATACTTTTTTACGGCTGGAGAGCCGCAGGCAACCCCTGCACATCGGGGTGTTGATGTTGTTCGAGCCGCCGGAAGGGGCGGGCAGGGATTTTGCGAAGAAAATCGCCGAGCGCTTGCGGGAATGCGCCACTATTACGCCGCCTTTCAATCAGCGTCTGGTGCGTCGCAACGGCATTCATTACTGGACAGAAGATTCAGAGCTGGATCTCGATCATCATTTTGTTCATCTGTCGTTGCCGGAGCCTGGCCGGATTCGGGAACTGCTGGCCATGGTGTCTCGCGTTCACAGCAGCCATCTGGATCGGGCCTTTCCGCTTTGGCGGGCCTATCTTATCGAAGGTATAGAAGATGGCCGTATCGCTTTGTATATCAAAATCCATCACTCCATGACCGATGGTGTTTCCGGCATCCAGATGCTGGCGTCTGCCTTGTCGAAGGACATGGAGACATCGAAAACCATGCCACCGCCCTGGGCTACCGGCATTCAGAAATCGAAATTCGGGCAACCGTTGCCGGTGCCGACACCGCACATGGGCAGCCTTTCGGCGCTGCGTTCAATGGCCCGGGGTGGCATTAAATCCAGCTTCAGCTCCATCAGGGCGGTGGGCCGGGAACTGTATAAATCGTTCCAGGATTTTCGCTCGCACAATCCCGATTTCGCGCTTGGCGGGCAGGCGCCACGTTCCATATTCAACACCAAGGTCAGTGCGTCGCGACGTTTTGCCGCGCAATCCTATTCCCTGCCGCGTATCAAAGCCGTGGCCAAAGCGATCGATGCCACCACCAACGACGTGATTCTGGCCATGTGCAGCGGCGCGCTGCGGCGTTATCTGGCTGATCGAAACGAACTGCCCGAACAGCCTTTGCTGGCAGCGGTACCGGTATCCGTTCGCCGCAAGGGGCATCAGAGCGATGCGGCCAATGAAGTAGCGTTCACCATTGCACACCTGGCCAGCAATGTGGCCGACCCGGTGGAGCGACTCAGGGCCATCAAAAGTTGTATGGATTACAACAAGCAGCGCATCAAAAACCTGTCGCCTGGTGAATTAACAACCTACGCAGCCATGATGCTGTTGCCCGGCGCCACCAATACTTTGCTCGGCTACGCGCCCGACAAGGTCCTGGGTAATCTGGTTATTTCGCACGTGCCCGGGCCACGTTCCACCATGTACTGGCAGGGCGCAAAACTCTGCGGTTTGTATCCTGTATCATTGATCGTCGATACAGTGGCGCTGAACATTACGATCGTCAGCCGCAACGACTCGGTGGATTTTGGTTTGATCGCCTGCAGCAGAACCGTACCCAGCATGCAGCGGCTGCTGAAATATCTGGAAGATGCTCTGCAGGAGCTGGAAGACGCGTTGCAGCTGCGCACTGACGAGCCGCTGCCCGTTCTGCCCGTTGAAGAGCCGAAAACATCCGCAGCGCCGCACGGGTCCGACGTGGCTATACTGGAACCCATAAGCTGAACCCCATGATCTGAGCCCGATGATCTGATCCAGCGCCAACGCAGGGACTTGTATGACATCAGCTACCGCCGATACCGCATTTGGTCATCCACACTGGGTCAACCAGTTGCCTGCCGATTTTTACCGCCAAACCCCTAGGGTTCGTCGCGGTTTCAATCCAGCCATGGCATTCACGGTGGGGGTTGATCTGGTGGTGCGCACCGGGTTGTCGCTAGCGATGGCGGGTTTCAGTATTCCCTCGGATGTCAGCGGAGCAAAGTTGGCGTCGGTGCTGCGCCAGGGCAGCCTGATGAGCGGTCGCAGTGACGCCGAGCTGTTTCACCAGCCCCGTCCCCTGCCCGAACTGGAGGTGCTTGAGGCGCGCCGGCCAAAAGGCGTCGACGGCGGTATCTTCGAACAGTTGCAGTGGCAGTCGCTGTATCAACCGGATGTCGCATCGGCTGCAAGCAATAACGACAGGGTGGTGGCCTGGTACTGGCGGCACGGCGACAAGCCCCGTCCTACGATCGTGCTGGTGCACGGCTTCCTGGCGCCCTGGTGGGAAATCAACGAATTCTATCTGGGCCTCCGTTTTCTCTACGACCTGGGTTGTGATGTGGTGCTCAAGACGCTGCCGCATCACGGCCCGCGCGCCCGCTCGACGAACCGGGTCAGCGGGATGGGTTATTTCTCCCGTGGCGTGGATTCCCTGAATCATGCGGTGGTGCAGAGTACTTACGATATTCGCACGCTGGTGGATGTGCTGCAGCGGAGTGGCGTTGACAAGATCGGATTGAGTGGCGTCAGTCTGGGGGGGTATACCACCGCGCTGATGGCCGGGCTGGATGACCGCTTTGATTTTGTGATGCCGCTGGTACCGTTGATCAGCATTCCCGATGCCATCATGGAGTGGAAGCCGCTGGACCGGATCGCAAAGAACTTCATGCGCCGTTATGACGTCGATATCCGGGATCTGCGCAATACCATGGCGTTTCACAGCCCGCTGGCCAGGCCGGCATTATTGCCGCCGGACCGCTTGCTGATTATCGCGGGCAAGGGCGATTGTCTGGCGTCACCCCGCCATTCCGAAGCGCTGCAACAGCATTGGGGTAACTGCGATCTGCACTGGTACGCCGGCGCGCACGCACTGCCCCGCCAGCAATACCAGACCAATCTGGTGAAGCAGGCCTTTCTGACCCGCATCGGGTTTATCTAACTGCCAACTATTGAGAGTTGTATGTCGCATTCTGTTCTGGTGACCGGCGCGTTCGGAAATATCGGCAGCCGTGTGGTTCGTCATTTGCTGGCCGCAGGCCATCGCGTAGTGGCGGTGGATTTGAAAACGCCGAAAACGGAAGAGCTTGCGGCTACGTTTGGTGACGCCATAGAACTCGTCTGGGGCAACATTTGCGACCCAACCCTTTGGCCGCGAGCGTTGATGGGCATAGATGTTGTCGTGCATATGGCGGCCATCATTCCACCCGCCGCGGATCGCAATAGGGAACTCACGCTTGCCGTGAATCAAACCGCGACACTGGAATTGCTGAAAAGCATGGAGATGTCGACCACCGCAAAACGTCTGGTGTTTGCATCGAGCATGACCGTGGCGGGACATGAGCAGGACCGGCGTACACCACCACTTAAGGTGGAAGACGAAATGCAGCCGACGGATCTGTACGGAGAAACCAAAGCCGAATGTGAACGGCGCATTCGTGCGAGTTCGTTGCGCTGGACGATCCTGCGTGTCGCCGCCTGCCCGCCGACCGAAATGTCGTTCAGCGGCGGCGCCGGCTCGATTGATGTGATATTCGAGACGAGCCCCAATGGCCGTATCGAAGTTGTACACAATGATGATGCCGCGCTTGCCTTCGCCAATGCGGTGAGTTGTGATGCCGCGACTGGCAAGGTTTTGTTTGTCGGCGGGGGCGAAAGCTGTCGCACCTACACGCTCGACTTTTACAATCGCGTGCTGGGCGCAACCGGATTGGGGCCGCTTAGACCAACCGCATTTCGTCCCGGGCCGCCGTATTTTTACGGTGACTGGCTCGACACTGCGGAAAGCCAGCGACTGCTGGGGTTTCAGCTTCATAGCATCGACGATATCGTTGCCGACCTCAAAGCAAGCGCAGGTTTTAAACGGCGGTTGCTGAAACTGTTTGCACCACTGGTGAATCGAATGCTGGAGCGCCGCTCGCCGTATCGTGCACAGGACTAACCTGTGCTGGCATTCAACTACAGGGCCGTAGCCGATGCGCACATATATCGTGATCACAGGAAGTATATTTATTAGCGGCTGCGTTGAGCATGCCACCCTCCCCGTTACTGCAGGCATGGGGCCAACGCCTGTTTTACCCCCACCGGTCGAAACGCTTTTGCCCACCGTGAATATCGCACCCGCAAAAGGCTGGGCGTCGGGTGGCACGCCAACGGCTGCTACGGGATTGACGGTGCGGGCATATGCCGACCGGCTTGAACATCCCAGGTGGATTTACGTATTGCCGAACGGCGATGTTCTGGTAGCCGAAACCAATGCGCCTGCTCATCCCGAAGTCAAAAAAGGACTCAAGGGTTGGGCCGCGCAGTGGGTCATGAAAAGAGCCGGTGCGGTCACGGTCAGCGCAAATCGTATTACCCTGTTGCGGGACAGTGATGGGAACGGCATTGCCGATGTGCGCTCCACTTTTCTGGAGAATTTGAACTCTCCGTTCGGTATGGCGCTGGTGGCAGACACCTTCTATGTTGCAAATACCGATGCCGTGATGGCCTTTCCCTATCGTACCGGGCAGACCCATATCGAAAGCAGTGGCACAAAGATAGTGGATTTGCCGGCAGGACCAATCAACCATCACTGGACCAAAAATCTTGTCGCTAACGCCGATGGATCGAAGCTTTTTGTCAGCATTGGGTCGAACAGCAATGTGGGTGACAACGGGTTGGATAAGGAAATCGGCAGAGCCGCCATATGGGAAATAGAGCCCGCGTTGGGCAAACACCGGATTTTCGCATCCGGCCTGCGCAATCCTGTTGGCATGGCCTGGGAACCCGCAACGGGACAGCTATGGGCGGCTGTTAATGAGCGCGACGAACTGGGTAGCGATCTGGTTCCGGATTACATGACCGTGGTGCATGACGGCGGCTTTTACGGCTGGCCGTACAGCTATTTTGGACAGCATGTGGATGCGCGGGTGGAGCCACAGAACCCAGCGCTGGTTGAAAAGGCGCTGATACCAGACTACGCATTAGGCCCTCACACAGCATCACTGGGTTTGTGCAATGCGCAAGGCAGCAAGTTAACCGCTGCTTTCAGTAACGGCATGTTTGTTGGGCAGCATGGCTCTTGGAACCGCAAGCCTCACAGCGGTTATGAGGTGGTTTTCGTTCCATTCAAGGAGGGCCGCCCACAAGGATTACCACAGAAGGTGTTGACCGGTTTCCTTGATGAAGAGGGCAACGCGAACGGGCGACCCGTAGGCGTAGCGATAGACAGGCAGGGTGCACTGTTGGTAGCTGATGATGTGGGCAACACTATTTGGCGTGTTGCAGCAGAATAGTCCCGTTCTGCCGCGCAAGCTTCTTCGCGCTTTTTTCCAGTAGCAGATAGATAACCAGCGCAATGGCCAACGGCAGAAGAAAATACAGCGCGCGGTAGCCGATCAGCGCGGCCATCAGTGTTCCCGGCAAAAACTGGTGATGCAGCAAGGCAATGAACACCATTTCGAGCACGCCGAGCCCGGCAGGAATATGACTGATGGCGCCCGCAATGCAGCCGATCAGCAAAACGCTCGAGACCAATGGGTAAGTGGCATTATCCGGTAGCAGCAGATATAGCACGGTTGCCATCAGCAACCAGTTCAGCGCACCCAGACCGGCCTGTACCAAGGCGATGCGCCAGGCCGGCAAAGTAATTTCGTGCGCCCGTATGCACCATTCCCGGCGGCGTGAAAAGCGACAGGCCAGCAGATAGCCAACACCGACTGCAGTCAGCCCGAAGCCCAGCCATTGCAGGCCGGTGGCGCTGAGCGTCCATGAGTTCGGTAACTGCACCAGTCGCAATGAGAACAGGATACCGGCGAGAAGAACATAACCCAGCCAGTTCGTGATTATGCTGAAGGTCAATACCTTGGTGATCGTCGCGATATCCAGCCCCAATCGCGAATAGAGCCGGTAGCGTAATGCGATGCCACCGACCCATGCCCCCAGATTGAGATTGAAGGCGTAACAGACGAACGCAACGGGTATTACCTGCCCTACCGGTAGATGATGGCCGGTGTAATGACGTCCCAGCACATCGAAACCGGAATAAACGAAATAGCTGGCCAGGGCAGTGGCGACACCGAGCAATAGCGTAGTATTGCTGAAGGATGTGAGTGTATGGGTGACGTCGGCCCAGTCCAGATTTTTGCTCAGCCGGAGCAGCAGCCAGGACACCAGTACGCAAAATGTCACCAGCAAGAAACGTTTTCCCCAGCGCTGCCACGTCTGGCTCGTACTATGATCGTTGTCGATCATGGTTGCCACCGCCCCTTCCATTTGCCACATCCTCTTCGTATAGCCATTGCTTTCAAGAGTTTTATCCGCTCTCCAGCGTGGCCAGGATCCATTTTCGATGGCGCCGTTCATCTTCCAGATGGCTGGCCAGCAGTGGGCCTAAGCGTGCTGACGCACGGAGTTTTCTGGTTGCCTGTTCGTATTTCATATTGGTCTGATCCTCGTTGCTTTTCATGGCCTTGAGTATGGTGATGTCGTCTCCGACGATATTGGCAATCACCACTTTGCCCTGAGTAAGAATTCGTTTTACGTCTGTGCCTTTCGCAGGATCACCGCCCAGTTCGCGGACGACTGCTGAAAGAGCCGTTACATGTTTCCGGTGATCTTGCATAAATTCGTCAAGCTTTCGCTTGTATACACCGCTTTGCAGGCGGCTAATTGCACTTTCATAGGCGGCGATAGCATCGAAATCAAGCTCGATAAGGCTGTTTAATTCCTTAAAAATATCTTTGACTCTGACTTTTATTGCTTCCATGGCGCTCTCCTCACTGTACTGAACCAGCGGAAATAAACTGCGACCGACTGGATGCCGGGCGGCTTCGCAAAGGATCGAGCAATCCCTATGCCACGCATTGGTTGGATTTGATTTGTGCCATTTGACGGGGGCGGGGAGCTGGATTGCATCGAAAGGGTGCGGCGGGTTTGGCAATTTTTTCAATTGGCGCTGACGATCCTGCATTCGGCAGAATCGGTTGGCACGCGGCGCATGGTCAGGCTACCGGCGCCGGCGCCAGATTGAAACTTTCAGCTCTCGATGATGCTCTGATTGGCGCCCTGCTCAGGCTGCCTTTTTGGCTCGGCTCATCTTCCCGCAGCTCTCGGCGCATTTTCGGCAGATTTCTGCGCATTTCTTCATCTGTTCACTATCAATCTTCTGGCAGGATTCGGCGCAGGCTTCGCAGACCTTTGCACAGGCTTCGCAGATTTGGGCGTGAAGTGCAGAGTCGCGATCCAGGAAGTCTGCGGCGGTCTGGCACATTTCGATGCAATCCAACATCAATTTCACGTGCTCCTTTTCCACGTGAGCGCCACCCATTTGCAGGCAATGTTGAACCAACGTTTCCTGGCATTGCGTGCGGCAGATCCAGCATAATTCTTTGCAGTCTTTCAGATGATTTGAGGATTTCATGTCGTTCTCCTTACGTTTTGTTTCATGCGTGTCAAAAGATCGTAATGCACTCATTAACAAACAATCAGAAGAAGCTTTGGTTTCAAAAATCGATAGATTGTTTTGGTTTTAAAGATGCTGGTAAATTCAGATGATGTTATAAAGGATGAGATATGATATTTTTTGGGCAATTTGTTTAGACGCTCCTTTGAATGTCCGGTCTTTCAAATCAAACAGCGTCACTGTGTACTGTCACTGCGGCGAACCACTTTTTCTGGTGTGAAACTGGTTTCTTTGCTGTTGTCATGAAATAACTAACGCATATCTAGATAGTATGTTCCAGCCGAACATGGTCTGTGGTGAATGAATGGCATGTCAGGCCCAGAAGGAGCTGCAAGCAGCAGGTCGACCCTCACTTGAGGCGGATTGTAATCGGCACCCCACCTGCCGGCTGCGTGGTACCGGCAATATTGGTTTGGCTGGGCCAGATGTCGTTGCCTTTGTATTTCGATTCCCACCCGGTTTTGAGTAACAGCACCGCAAACAAAATTTTCAGTTGCTGCCGGGCCTGATTCAAGCCAACACAGGTGCGCTGGCCGCCGCCAAACGGGAAAAATTCATAGGGCTTTGGCCCCTTGTTTTCCAGCCATCGTTCCGGTCGATAGATTTCTGCATCATCCCCCCACACATCCTTGCGCCGCCCGATCAGATAAGGCGACGTTACCACGCTGACGCCGGCTGGCAGGTCGTAACCTGCGATGTGGGTATCCTTGATCAGGCAGCGCATGGTGGCCATGATGGTCGGGGTCAAGCGCTGGGATTCCATGAAGGCTGCATTCAGATACCGCAACTGGCTGACGGCATGGGCATTGAAGCCGCCAACCTCCGCGATGGACGCCTTCACTTCTTCAATAATTTTTTCGCACACGGACGGATTTTTCATCAGCCAGAGCGCGAAAAAACCACCGGTGCCTGCAGAGGTTTCGTGACCGCCAAACAATACTGCCAGTGACTCGGCAATCACTCGATCCTCGGATAGCAGCTCGCCGGTGCTGTCAGTGGCGATGCTGAGGTAATAAAGAATATCGTTTCTACTGTCGTCCCGATTCGCGCGCGCTTGCCTGATGTCGTTACGCAGCAGCTGATCCAGCTGTGCTTTCAATTCAACGGCCCTGCCCCAGGGCGTTAAATAAAATCGTTTTTCCTTGCCAAAATTACCTTTGGCTATTTTGTCCTGGTAAAGCCGGTGCATGCGATGGCGCCAGCGGGTGGCGCCCATCATCATGCCCAGCATGAACATGGTATTGTTGGTGGAAAGATGCAGCCATTTGGCCATCAGGTTTTTGTAGCGATCTTTCACCGGCCCGGACTTGTGGCCAGTCAGCGAGAAGCAGGCGATATCAAGAGTGACGTCGCCGACGAAGCGGGTCATGTCAATGGACTGGCCATCTTTCAGCTGCTCAATTCTGCGCTGAATAATTTCATACATGTCGACGGCGCGGTCTTTCAGCCGTTCCGAGTTCACATTGGGGATCAGGATTTTGCGGGCATCCTTGTGCTCCACGCCGCGCAAAAAACCGGTTTGCTTTTCGCCGATATCGATGGGAAAAGGCATCCGGGATTGATCAATGGATTCGTCTGGAATGGCCATGACTTCTTTCACGGCAGCCGGCGTATTCAGAAATACCATGGGCGGAGAGGCGGGCGTGGTGATGGTGAAGGCATCACCGATTTCGTTCAGGTTTTTGGTCAGGTACTCGAATGGACCTTTGCTTAAAGCGAGCCCCTGTTTCAGCGGGGATTCTTTGGGGCCACGCGGTAGCCTGGTCAGGTCCAATGTCGTTGCTGCCATGTTCGATTCCTGTGGTCAATAGCACTTTGGCCGAAAGCGCTTTATTGAAGTGCGTCTTTCTCTTGCACCAAAGGCCGGCGCTCACGAGTGCCGCGCATTTTCGGTCCCCGGGGCGGCCGGTTGCCATCGTCATGGGCCAGAATGACATGGTCATCATGCACTTCCAGCAAGATACCCAGAAACGGCATTTCGGAAAGGCTGCCAGTTATCCGGTAGCTGATCATGTCGCCGGGCTTAAAGGTTTTTTCGTCAAAATTGAACTCGAAGGGGCAGCGCTCTTCCCCGGGTTTTACCATTTCTTTCATGTCGTTCGCACTTCTGAAAATTGGATGAGAAGGATTGGGGTGAGAGGTCAATCTAAAGAATTATGAAAATGGAGTAAATATTAATTGGGTGTGGGGAGTTGTTGTTCGACAGGTTGAACGAAATGCTGATTTGAATGCGTCGTTTGAAACGTGTTGCCTGCTGTGTGCTGCTTGAGTGTCGCAGAAGGATTTAAACCATCTGCCGCCGTACAATGGCTTCAAGCAGATGGCGCTGGAAGGGTTTGGCCAGATGGCCGTCGAAGCCGTGGATATGGCAGTGCTGGATCATGTCGTCGGTCACGCTGCCGGTGATGGCGTAGGCGGGAATAGTGAAACCCAGATTGCGGATATGCCGGATGGCGGTCAGGCCGTCCATCGTGGGCATGTCGATGTCCATCAACAGCAATCCGGGCCGGTGCTGGATGGCGCAAGCAATGGCTGCCAGCCCGTCCGCAGCGGTGATCACCCGCGCCCCCCAGCGCGTCACCATGGCCGACAGCAGTTTCACGTTCACGCTGTTGTCGTCCACGATCAGCACCAGCAGATCCGGTGACGGTGCCAATTCTCCGTTCACGCCGCTGCCACTGGCCGTTGCCGGTACCGATGAAAACGCCGTCACCCAGTGATTCTGTTCAGCCTGGCCGATGGCGACATTTGCGGTGAAAGTGCTGCCCTGGCCAAATGCGCTGGCCACTGCAATGTCGCCCCCCAGATTCTGCGCGATCAGCCGTGACAGATACAGCCCCAACCCTGACCCCGTCACGTTGTGCATTGCCGCGTCGTGGGTTTGCTCAAACACGCCAAACAGTTTCGTGATGTGTTCAGGCTTGATGCCGATGCCGGTATCGATCACCGCAAAGTGGATCTGGTTGGTGGCGCGATCGGCAGAGATCCGGATGTGCACGCTGCCAGTGTCGGTGAACTTGATCGCGTTGGAGCAGAGATTGATGAGCACCTGCTTCAGCCGGGTGCGGTCGCTCACCAGTTGCGCGGGCAGCGGGAAGACATAATCGATGTTGAAGCGCAGGTGTTTTTTCGACGCCAGGATCGAGGCGTAGTCGTGGATTTCCTCGCAGAATCCCTGCAGCGCAAATGCCGTTTTTTCAAAATCCATTTTCTGCGCCTCGATCTTCGACATGTCCAGCGTGTCGTTGATCAGGTGCAGCATGTAGTCGGCGCTGGTGGCGATGGTGCGCAGGTATTCGATCCGCTTTTCCGGGCTGGTGTCCGCAGCCAGGGCCAATTCGGTGTAGCCCAGCACAGCGGTCAGCGGTGTGCGGAATTCATGGCTCATGGTGGCGAAGAACTGGGTCTTGGCGCGATTCTGCAGTTGTTCCCGCTCCCGTTCCTGGTACGCCAATTTGGTTTGCGCCGCCACCGCCAGCGACAGCAGCAGGGACTCCACCACAAATCCCGCGTGGGTGGACCACAGCAGCCACTGCTGCAGCGGAATCACGCCATGCACCAGCAGCAGAAATATCAGGCCGCCCAGGATCGGCATCAGTTCTGACAGCAGAAAATAGCCTGCCAGTGGAATCCGGCGTCGCAGGGCATGGATGATCACCACCAGCAGATACACCATGCCCACCAGCACATAGGCGTTCGATAGCGCGCTGAGGTAGGGTGTCAGCCCGCCCACCAGGAAATAGACGCACAGCAGCGCGCCCACTCCGGTTATGACACGATACAGCAGCAGCGCTGTGTGGGAAAAACGGAATTCATCCAGCGCCCGTTTCACAAATGCGAGATAGGCCATGCCCATCAGCACCAGCAGCGTCTGGCCTGCCACCAGATCGGCGCTGACGCTGTCGATGAAGAACCAGCGCTGAAAGCTGCCATCCAGCATGCTGTTGACGCCGGTGCCCAGAATCAGAAACACCACATAGCGACCGTACAGGGATTGCCGGATCGACGCCCACAAAAACAGGTTGTACAGCAGGATCATGGCCATGACGGAATAGAACGCGGTCATCACGCCAAATTTGTGTTGCTGCAACAGGTCCACCTGCGCGCCGGACATGATGCTGACGGGCAGGCTGACGGGCAGACCCAGGTGGTGGTGGTCGGCATAACCGATGATGGTGATGGGGCCCGGCGTCGCGGGCAGGTCAAAAGCGTAGTAGCCGTGCTGGCTGTGCTGGGGCGAGTAGGGGCGCAGATAGCCGGTTTCGATTGTCCGGGTGTTGCCCTGGCGGTCGGTGATCCACAGATTCAGTTCGTAGATCTGGGATTCAAATATTGGAAACACCAGCATGGGCTGTTGCGTTGCCGCCGTGCCGGACAGTTGCACTTCGGTTTTGAACCAGTAGCGGCGGGAGGTATCCGCGCGGAACAGGATGTCGTTGTCATTGCGCAGCGGGGGGTTGGCCGAGTTGGGGTCAGCCTGGTTGGCGCTGAACAGTGCCAGCGCGTTCTCGTAGCGCAGCGTGCGGGCCGGATCGTCGATCACCAGCAGCTGGCGGGACAGGGACGCCGGCCGGGACAGGTCGGCTAGCGTCAGAACCTCGCCCCGTGCCAGGGCGATATCGCCGAGCAGGTAGCACAACGCCAGCACGAAGGCGGTGGTGAACCGCAGTCGGGTCGCGGAAACCATGAAAATCGGCGATTTCCCGTTCGGGGGATGTATGGGCGAAGGTACGACGAGCACGTCTGGGTCAAGCCTGATTGGATTTCGCTCAGTATAACGGGTTGTGTGGGTACACTGCATCCCGCGGGCGCGTCCGCGTATCTATTCAAACCGCCCTTTTTCCACTTCGAACCATGCGGCCTTTGCCAGCGCGATCAATTCCCCCTGTTCGGAAAAAACCGCTGAACCGGCAAAGTGCTTGCGGCCATCGCGGGCCAGCGGCCAGCCGATGACAATGCAGTGCTGGCCGACGCTTACGGGCTTGTCTATGCGCGCCGTGAGCTGACCCAGCACGATGGCCCGCTCGCGCATGTCCGGCATGACCGCAAAGGCGCCGGGACAATCGAGCGCGGACCAGAGTATCTCATCGGGAATTTTGCCATCCACTGCCAGTGACGCATGCACGTGCCAGGGCGATGCCACAATGCCAGCATCATCCAGCGGATTGGTAAAAAGCGGGCCGGCAAAAATATGCAGGCCGTCGCCATCGTCGCGTTGAGGGCCACAAACAAAACAGCCAGGGAATGGATGATGCTGAAAACCGGTGTATTTCGCAGCTGCGGCGGTGGCCTGTTGGAGCGTTGGCGCTGCGGGCGGCGTCAGATCCAGCGTTGCGCCACGCGCTTCGCCAATAAGCACCTCCCCGTGCAGCAGCTTCACACTGTCAGCGTCCGATAGCAGCGCCAGTTCAGCTTCCAGTGGTGGCGGCGCAAACAGCCGCACACTGGCGGTGCCATCCACCTTTCCGCCGATAAGGCCACAGACATAGCCGCCGTTACCGGAGCGTGCAGGGCCACGGAAACGGGGTGCGATTGAAACCGTTTGCAGTTCCATGAGGATTGCTCGCTGTGGATAGGTGGAAAGTACGAACAGCATAACCTGCATGTTTGCATGAAACAGTAAGGATATACTCGCTATTTACCGCAAAAATGCCAGTCAGGGCGGTTCATTCCCTGACGCGCATCAACCCTTCCTGGGCCGTACTGGCGACCAGCTTGCCAGTCTCTGTATAGATAAATCCATGGTTCAAGCCGCGACCACCGCCGCTGACCGGGCTGCGCATATCGTAATAGAGCCATTCGCTGGCATCGATATCGGCGTAAAACCATAAACAATGATCAAGGCTGGCAGCCTGCACATTGGGATCAATCAAAGTGTAGGGGTGTGCGTGAAACGCGGTGTTCAGAAACAGCAAATCCGATTGAAACGCCACGATGAGAAAATGATCGCTGGGATCATCCATTTTGCCGTTGGCTCTGAACCAGATGGCCTGGGTCGGATCTGTCTGTGGCTCTGGCGCATTAACACCGGGTCGGAAACGGCTGAAGATATCCAGCGCGGTGAAATTGGGCGGCCGCAAATAGGTTATCTCCGGCCGCTCCTGTTGCACCTGCTGCCAGAACTCCCACTCACTGATCATTTCATCCCGTGGCAGCATCGACGGCGCCGGTTGCTGATGCTGCAATCCGCTCTCTGGTTTCTGGAACGAAATCGTGGCCAGAAAAATGGCTTTGCCATGCTGCAAGGCCGTTACCTGCCGTAGCGAAAAACTCCCGCCATCACGCACAACCACCACCTGGTAATCAATTGGCACCGATGTATTACCCGGGCGCAAAAAGTGGCAGTGCAATGAGTTGGGTTGCCGGTCGCTGGCAATATGCTGAATGGTTGCACTCAATGCCTGCGCAATCACTTGTCCGCCAAATACCGCCTTGCGCTTGCCGGGAAGATTTTCGCCACGATAATGCGCGTCGCCGATTTTGTTTACTCTCAGGTGTTGCAACAGTTGTTCAAGATCGAAATTCATAGTCGCCAGGGATAGTGGGTTGGAGAATTTGAGTAAGTGGAATACGCGCTATTGGGTCAAGGCCAGATCCAGGAACCCGGCTGCAGTATTGCGCATCGACCGATAATGCAGGTTGTCTCCCGTCACTTCACCCAGCACATCACCCAACAAGCGCACGTCCTTTTCCAGCAACCTGGCGCCATGCACGAGTGCAAGGTTGGCGGCCATAAGAACGGTGGAGTGGATTGCGATATGCCCTCCCGCTGCCATCGCCGGAATCAGTTCGTCGCAGACCTAGAGTTTGTGGTCGTCGTGCCCACAACGCCACCTCGTATCCGGCATTGATCATGCGCCGGGCTATGGGGCCGCCCTGATTCCCCAAGCCGATAAAGCCCGCTTTAACCATTGCGATTTTTTCCTCAAGCTCGCCCGAACAAATTGTCCATGAATATTGCCCTGGATAGAAGCAATACCAGCGCGAAGAGTAAGGTGAGCGCAGTTTTCTATTCGATATATTGAACAATTACAACAGATATTTTTGTCTGCCGTTAACCAATGAATTGACTGGCGAGGAAAAAAACGAGGAATACGTTGAGTATGCTCGGAGTTCTATCTGAGGATTGCGTGAAGTTGAAAAGGGAAATGTTCGGCAAGGCAGGCCGGGATGCCGCCTGGTCTCCATTCGTGCGTACTGTGGTATAGTTTCAAGCCAACGCCCGATTTTTCCATGCTGAATGCAGAGATGTAAGAATATGAAAGAACATTTTGCCGCAATCATCAAAGCCGTTGGCGAAGACCTGAATCGCCCCGGATTGCAAAAAACGCCGGAACGCGCCGCCAAGGCTTTTGAATATCTTACGCGGGGTTACCACCAGGATCTCGACGAGGTAATCAACGACGCGTTGTTCCCGTCTGATTCCAGCGAAATGATCATCGTCAAAGACATCGAGCTGTATTCCATGTGCGAACACCATCTGCTGCCGTTCATCGGTCGCGCTCATGTGGCCTACATTCCCACCGGCCAGGTGCTGGGGTTGTCGAAAATCGCCCGCATTGTGGATATGTATGCCCGCCGGTTACAAATCCAGGAGCAGCTCACCACGCAAATTGCCGAGACTATTCAGAGCGTTGTCAAAGCGGCGGGGGTTGGTGTCGTCATCGAAGCCAAGCATATGTGCATGATGATGCGCGGTGTAGAAAAACAAAATTCGGTTATGACAACGTCATCCATGCTGGGCACATTCCGGGACAGCCAGGCAACCAGGTACGAGTTCCTGTCATTGATCCGCTCGCAGTGATCCGTTGAAAGCAGATGTAACTGATTCATAGAAAAACAAAGCTGCAGAAAAACAAAATAACAACAATTCAATATATAGAATGAGTCATCCCGATGAGTGATCCGCGTAACTCCCCGTCGTTATCAAGCCCCGAAAAAGTCTTGAGAGTCGTGCAGTGGGCGCCCGGCAAGGTGGGGTCGAGCAGCATGCGGGCGATCATCAGGCACCCCAATATGGAACTGGTGGGCGTTTACGTCTATTCCAAAGAAAAGGCGGGCAAGGATGCGGGCGAACTATGTGGCCTTGATCCAGTGGGTGTGCTGTCAACGCGCAATATTGAAGACATTATTGCCCTCAAGCCCGATTGTGTTTTGTATACGCCGCAATTCACCGACGTCGACGATGTTTGCAGTCTGTTGGCGGCGGGCATCAATATTGTCACCACCCGCAGTGATTTTTTCTTCCCCGCCATGATGGATTTAGAACTGTATGAACGGGTGGAAGGCGCTTGCCGCGAGGGCGCAGCGTCGATTCACGGTACCGGCATCAGTCCTGGATTCATTACCGAGGCTTTTCCACTCGCCATCACCTCCGTTTCCCGCCAGCTCAATGGCCTGCTCATTGATGAATACGCGAACATCACCGATTCCTGTTCCGATGAGCTGATTTTTGGCTTTATGGGTTATGGGAAGCCCAACGACGGCAAGGTGGATCAAATGATGCTGGATTATACCTGCAAGGGTTTTGGCAGCTCACTTGCGCTGACAGCCAGTGCGCTGGGTCTGCCCATCGACAGCATCGAAAGCCTGGGGGAAACGGCGGCGGCACGCAGCCGAGTGCAGACGCCGAATGGCGGTGTGATCGAACCGGGCACCATTGGTGCGCTGCGGATTACGGTGACGGCAAAGAAAAATAATCGCCCACTAATACAATTTCGCGCCAATTGGTACTGCACGTTGGATATTGAAGAAGACTGGCAGCTGCAGGATTCCGGGTGGCGCATCCAGGTTGACAGTGATGCGCCATTTGATATCAGCATCCGGTTGCCGGAAACCGCTGAGCCCTTTGCCGAAAGAATGGCGGGATACACCGCGCATCGGGCCGTGAATGCGGTGCCCTATGTCTGCGCGGCGGAACCCGGCATCCGTAGCTCTACGGATTTGCCACCGGTCGTTGCGCAACTGGGCAAGGCGACGACGATCTGACAATTAATGGGGAGTGGCCCTGACGGCCAATCTTGCGACTGTCACAACAACAAGCATCAGAACAAGCACAATAATAAGCAGGGGTAGATCCGATGAAAAAAATCAATCGACGTAATTTTTTGGGTGGCGCTGCCGTTGCAGCTGCCGGTGCCGCAGTTCCGGATTCGGCGATGGCGTTCGGGCGCATTCGGGTGACGCGTTCAGAAGAGCGTGTCGTGGTGATCGGATCGGGTTTTGGCGGTGGTGTTTCCGCGCTGCGGCTGGCCCAGGCCGGGGTTAAGGTGCTGGTGCTGGAGCGTGGGCGCTGGTGGAATACCGGGCCCAACTCGACTACTTTTCCGCGCGCCATGGTTCCCAGCAAGCGCGATCTTTTCTACACCGCTTGGCCCGAGTTCATGGGTGTGCGCATCGGCATCAATCCCTACGTGGGTTTGCTCGAAGCAACAGTGGGAACCAATCACACGGCGATAGCCGCAGCCGGTGTCGGTGGCGGATCGTTGGTCTATCAGGGCATGACACTGCAGCCCACCGAGGAGAATTTCAGTGCGTGGTTTCCTGCGGCGGTCGACTATGCCGAAATGGATGCCGTCTTCTACCCACGGGTAGCGCAGATGCTGAAGACGCAGCCTGCGCCGGATGAATTGATCAACAGCCCCACCTATCTGGCCGCGCGCATTTTTGCGAGCAGAGTGCAGGCAGCGGGCTACGACCTCACCAAAATTCCGATGCCAATCGACTGGCAGTTTGCGCTGGATGAATTGAAAGGATTGATGGCGCCGTCTTACACCAACGGTGATTGCGCGCTGGGTGTCAGAAACGGCGGCAAGCAGTCGGTCGACGTCACCTACCTCAAGGAAGCAATTGCCACCGGCAATGTCACGGTCGCGGCACAGCATAACGTACGCAGAATCGCGCGTGATGCCGATGGTTCCTGGACGGTGTACGCGGACAGAACCAGCTCGGCCGGCACAGTGCTTGAGCACAAGATCATTAAAGCGAAAACGCTGATCCTTGCAGCCGGAACATCCAACACCAACAAGCTGCTTCTGGCAGCGGCCGGGCGCGGCGACATCACCGATCTGCCTGAAGGACTCGGCCAAGGTTATGGCACCAACGGCGACCAGATTTATGTCTGGGACCGGATGCCGGAAAATCCGGGCGCGCCTCAGGGTGGCCCCGTCATTTACGGCAGCCGCGAGTGGAATGATCCCAACCAGCTTCCCAATACCATCATCCAGGCATCGCTGCCGCCGATTTACAAAAAAGATAAAAGCGCCGTGGGGTTGGCCAGCGTAATGATTCCCGGCGCGGCCAAACTGCCCCGCAAGGCGGCGGACTGGTATGCAACGATGCTGGTGGGCTTTGGCATCAGTCCCGATCGCGGTCAGTTCATCTACAACGCGGAAAGAGACAAAGTGGAACTGCATTGGCCGAAAGACGGCGACGCCGCGCTTGCCGCCCGGATTCACGAACGGATTGCCGCGGTGGCAGGCCCGGAAAGTTCGCTGATCAATACGAACAAACTCGTCAACACTACCTGGCACCCGCTGGGCGGTGCCTGTATCGATGTGGTTTGCGATCTGGAAGGGCGGGTGAAAGGGCAGCAGGGGCTTTACGTCCTTGATGGCGCGCTGATGCCGGGAACCACCTGCGCCTGCAATCCGTCAATGACGATTGCGGCCGTGGTCGAGCGTGCGCTGGATCGGATCGTGCAGAACGACGTCGGTACGATCATCTGATCCTGCCGAGTTATCGGAAAGAAAGTTATCGGAAAGAAAATTCGCAGAAGGGAATTTAATGGCTATATCCAAAAATGCGATTGCAGAGTGGCGCAGCTTCTGGTTCCTGCCCTTTGCCGCCGCACTCGGCTATTCGACGTCGGTCATCCATGTCTACTCGCTCGGCCCGTTTATCGAGCCGTTGCAGCAGGCATTCGGCTGGTCGCGCGCGCAGGCGTCACTGGGTATCAGCATTTCCTCTTTGATCAGCGCGATTTTCTGTATTCCGATCGGCATGCTGGTCGACCGGGTGGGGCCGCGCCGGGTCGGGCTGATCGGTGTGCTGCTGATGCTGTCTGCTTTTGCGTTGCTCGGCACGACGACAGGTGGAATCGCAAACTGGGTGCTGTTGTGGATCATCGTCGCCTTCGCGACACTTTGGGTGCAGGCAACCGTGTGGACCAGTGCAGTCGCCAGTCGCTTTGAAGCATCGCGCGGCATTGCGTTTGCGATCACGCTGTCGGGCGCGTCGTTGAGTGCCACGGTGTTCCCGCTGCTGGTGACCTGGCTGATCGGCGCCTACGGCTGGCGGACAGCGTTCACCGCGATGGGGGGAATCTGGGCGGCCATGGTGTTCCCCGTGCTGTTTCTGTGTTTTCGCGGTGCCCAGGATGTGCTGCGCAAGCAGGGTCCTGCGGCGCCGGGTGCAGTGAGAATTCTCGGCGGCCTCACGCTGTCCGAAGGGTTGCGTTCGCCAAAGCTCTACAAACTGTTGCTGGCCAGCGGCCTGTTCTCGTTCACGGCGATTGGCGCTCTCGTTCATTTTGTGCCGATCCTGACCGACAGCGGCGCTGCACCGCTCGCGGCGGCGGGCGTCGCTTCACTCATCGGCATCTTTTCCATTATCGGCAGGCTGGGTACTGGCCTGCTGCTGGACAAATTTCCCGGTCATCTGATCGGTGCTGCGGCGTTCATGCTGCCCATCGTGTCGGCGGTGCTGCTGTTGTTTGCCGGCAGCGATCCCATCAGTCAGGCCATAGCCGCCGCTGCGCTCGGCCTTACCGTCGGATCCGAGGTAGATGTCATCGCCTTTCTCGCTGCGAAACATTTCGGGCTCAAGAATTTCGGCGCTCTGTACGGCGCGCTGGTGATGGCGCTGTCACTGGGCACCGCATTCGGGCCACTGACTGCGGGCACTGTGTTTGATCACTACGGCAGCTATGAACCCTTCCTGGTACTGGCCATTGTGTTGATGGCGATGAGCGCGATTGCGCTTGTCAGCCTTGGTCCGGCGCCTGCGGCGCACGAGGCTGCGCCTGTGCCCGCGCATTGATTCGCACGCAACGCTGAATCTACCTTGGGTGGAGTTTGATCAGCAGCACGGCAGTGGAGAATAAGGCTGGACATCTCGACGCGACGGATTAATCTGCAGAAGGAAATGATGTCGTCCTGTCGGATGAATTGTGTACGGCAGATGTGTTTCTGATGACAACATTATCCGTCAAAGAGCTACATGACAGCCGTATTCAAGGAGGATGCAGTGACAACACTACGCTTGTTCATCAATTATTTTGCCCCGTCTGCCGGAGTACAAACCGACGGTGCGCACATCAATTTCTATCTCTACAACAGTGCAACGAATGACTGGAAAAATCCCAGTCATGCGCCGCCGGTTTATTCCTCAGCGAAAGTGCCGGTTAAACCTGGTGGAAGACGCGAGGAGTTTTCCATCGACTTGCCGCTGGCGCAGCTCTGGCTTTCCCTTGCCGGACAGGTGCGGGTAAGTCCCGGAGGGCAGCCGACGATATTTGTAGCCGAACCGCCTGATCTTCTTTACCCGGATGCAGATGCCTTCGATTTTGGTCCGCCCTGGATAGCGCTGAAGGATCTGACGCCGGGCGCGGGATTGTCCGGTAATCTCTGGCATATCAATGGCCCGTACACGAGAGTGCCGGACGGCTCCCTGTACTGGCAAAACAACAACCGGAGTCTGCTGGGCACCTGGGCGCTCAAACAGGTAGCGGGTTCCGGGTCTGCTCCAATGCCTCCCGGCGGATTGTCGGTGTCATCAGACGATTAACCGGCTGAAAGTCCGTCAGCACGGCCGCCACAAAACCCAGAAGAATCAGGA
>JABLXQ010000032.1 GCA_013178375.1 Gammaproteobacteria bacterium | reverse complement strand
TCCACCTTGCCGTTAGGCGTGATCGGCAGCTCGTCGAGCATGACGATGGCGCTGGGCACCATGAAATCCGGCAGATGCTGCTTGAGGCGGGCTTTCAGATCCGCCACCGCCAGAATCAGACTGCCCTGCGGCCGCCGGCAATAAGCCACCAGCTGTTTGTTGCCGTTGGCGTCGAGACGCACGGCGACCACGGATTCGCGAATACCCGGCAACTGGTTGACGGCGTTTTCCACCTCACCCAGTTCGATACGGAAACCACGGATCTTCACCTGATCGTCGATACGGCCGAGAATTTCCACCGCACCGTCCGGCTGCATGCGGCCGAGATCGCCGGTCTTGTACATCAGCTTGCCGTCATCGAACGGGTCCGGCAGGAATACATCGCGGGTAAGTTCGGGCCGGTTCAGATAGCCATGGGCCAGGCCATCCCCCGCCACAAAAATTTCACCGGGCACGCCGATGGGAACCGGCCGCAGTTGCGTATCCAGCAGATACAACCGGCTGTTCGAAACGGGATAGCCCACCGGCACCGTGGTGGCGCCCGGCAACACGTCACGCACTTCATACCAGGTGGCATAGGTGGTGTTTTCCGCCGGGCCGTACATGTGCAGCATATGTTTGGGCCGGCTGGGATGATTCAGCACCGCGCGCACCTGCAGCGGATCGCAGGCTTCACCGCCGAACAGGCAGTAGTCCACGTCGCTGAATACATCGGGCACCTGTTTCGAAATCACGTTGAACAGCGCCGTGGTCAGGAACTGGATGGTGATTTTTTTCTGCTTGATGAAACGCGCAAACCGCTCGGGATCAAGTGCGATGTCGCGCTCGATCACCACCAGCGTGCCGCCGTTCAGCAGCGGCGTCCAGATTTCGAACGTGGCTGCATCGAACGCGATGGCGGATGCATGACCCAGGCGATGACCCGGCGCCATTTCCATGTAATCCGGATTCTGCACCATGCGCGCCACGCCGATCTGCGGAATGCACACGCCTTTCGGCCGGCCGGTGGAACCCGAGGTGAAAATCACGCAGGCCAGTGCATGGCTGCCCTGCGGCGGCCGGATGTTCAGATTGGAATCGGGTTGCCCTTGCAGTGCCGGTGCCAGCGTTTCCAGCTCCAGCACTTTGGTACCGCTGCCGTGCAAAAATGCAAAACGGTCGCTGTGCTGTTTCAATGTCACCACCACCGGCGGACGCGTGTCCTCGGCCATGTGGCGAATGCGATCCTCAGGGTACGCTGGATCGACCGGCACATACGCACCGCCGGCCTTCAACACCGCCAGCATGCATTCCACCATCGACAGCGAGCGGTCGAAACACAGCAGCACCGGATCTGCGGGCTTGACACCATTGGCAACCAGCAGACGCGCCAGCTGGTTGGCCTTGCTGTTCAGGCGCTCATAAGTAATCAACTGGTCGCCGTGTTCGCACACCACCTGGCGGGCGTACTGCGCGGCCTTCTGCTCGAACAGTTCCGCCAGGGTGGACCCGGCGGGGAACGGACGAACGGTGTCATTCAGTTCATACACCAGATGTTCGAGTTCCCGCTCGGTAATCAGCGGCAGCTGCTCGATCAGGCACGCCGGATTCGCATGCACCGCGGTGAGCAGGGTTTCGATATGCACCAGCATGCGCTCGATGGTGTCCGCATCGAACAGATGGCTGTCGTAGGAAAAACGCACCAGCAGTTCGCGGCCGGGAATCGCCACCAGCGTCAGCGGGAAGTTGGTCTGCTGGAACGCATCGGGATTGCCAATCTGCAGCGACTGCTGTGTCTGCTCCAGGGTTTCGTCGATGGGATAATTTTCGAAAACCAGAATGGATTCGAACATCGGCAGTTTGGCGGGCAGTTCACTCGCCTTCTGTACATCCACCAGCGAACTGTATTCGAAATGTTTCATTTCTGACTGGAGTTCCTGCACCGACTGCAGCCAGTCGATGAAGGGCGCATGGCGATCCACCCGCATGCGCAGCGGCAACGTGTTGATGAACATCCCCACCATGTTTTCAATGCCGGGCAGTTCCGCCGGGCGGCCAGACACGGTAGTGCCAAACAACACATCGTTCTCGCCGCTGTAGCGCTGCAGCAACACAGCCCAAACGCCCTGCATGACATGGTTCAGGGTCAGGCGATGCTGCTTGGCCAGCTGCTGCAAACCGTCCAGCAAGGTGCCCGAGATACGGATTTCCTGCTCGCGGTAACGGGACGCGGCGTCGCCGGAGCGGGCACGATGTGCGGCTATGGCAGCCGAATTCTTCACCGGAATCGGCGTGGCAGCGGTAAATCCTTTCAGATATTCGCGCCAGAACGCCTGTGCCTTGGCGCGATCCTGCACCAGCATCCAGCCGATGAAATCCTGGTAACGCGGCGCCGCGGGCCATTCCGGTGTGCGACCGTGGGCCAATGCTTCGTACGCCGTGAACAGTTCACCGAACACCAGCGGCATCGACCAGCCGTCCAGCAGGATATGGTGGAAACTCCACAGCAGGCGATGTTCATCGCCCGGCATTGCGATCCAGCTTAATCGCAGCACGCCGGGGCGTTTGAAATTGAAGCCCAGGTTACGGTCATCAATCAGGTAGCGTTCGAATTTTTCCTGCGCCGACGTCACATCCAGCTTGCGCCAGTCGTAGCGATGAATATCCAGATCGATCTTTTCCATCACGATCTGCAGCGGCTGCGCCAGACCATCCCAGATAAAACCGGTGCGCAGAATCTGGTGCCGCGCTACGACCAGACGCCAGGCGTCGAACAGCGCCGTTTCATTGACCGCGCCATTGATGGGCACGATCAACTGATCGAAGTAAACCCAGGAACCCGGTTCGTACAAGCTGTGGAACAGCATGCCTTCCTGCACCGGCGACAGCGGATACACGTTTTCCACACCACTGTGCGGCAACAGCGTATCCAGCAGCTGCTGATCCAGCCGCGCCAGCGGGAAATCCGACGGCGTATAAGCCGCATGTGACAGATCACCACAATGATCGATGATGCCGGTCAGCTCCTTCACCAGACCGCTGGCCAACTTCTCGATCGTGGCAGACTGGTGGACTGAATGGCTGTAGCGGAACACCAGGATCAGTTCGCCGTTCTGCACCCGGCCGCTGATGTCGAGCAGGTATTTGCGCTGGCCGGCAGGCGCCAGTTCATCACCGGTGCTTTCGGCCGCCTGTTGCAGCAACGCGTCGTCTGCCAGTACCTGATCCAGCTGACCCAGATAGTTGAAGCTGATCTGACTCTGCGCCAGCGAATTCAGCAGCTGGCGCCGCTCCGGCTGTTCCGACAGGAACCGCAGCACGCCGAAGCTCATGCCCTTGCGCGGAATGGCCCGCAGCTGTTCTTTCACCGCGCGGATATGCGTGCCCAGATCCGCCTGCGCGTCCAGCTGCAACACCACCGGATAAATCGACGTGAACCAGCCCACTGTGCGCGACACATCGATGGCATCCGCCACATATTCGCGGCCGTGGCCTTCCAGATCGAAACTGACACTGTCGGCACCGGTCCAGGCAGATACGCTGCGTGCCAGTGCAGTCAACAGCAGATCGTTGATTTCAGTGCGGTAGCAACGGCTGGTTTCTGTCAGCAGGCGTTTGGTAGTCGGCACATCCAGCCGGCGTTCCACTGTTTTCACACTGGACACCTGATTTTTGCCTTGCGAATCCTGCGGCAACCGCAGCGGCTTGTGCCGCAACTGGCCACGCCAGAATTCGTAATCCGCATCCAGTTCGGCACTGTTGGCCAGCGCAGTCAGTGCTTCGCCCCACTGGCGGAACGACGTGGTCTTGCTGCCAAGATCGACGCGCTCGCCTTTCTGCAGCTGTTGCAGCGCGGTCTGCAGGTCTTCCATCAGAATGCGCCAGGAGAACACATCCACCACCAGGTGATGGATCACCACCAGCATGCGCGCCGGCTGATCGCGGCCCACATCGAAATACAGTGCCCGCACCAGCGGGCCTTTTGCCAAGCTCAATTCCGCCTGCACCTGCCCCGCCAGCTGGGTGATCTGTTCGCCGCGCAGTGCCACCGGCAATCCGCTCAGATTCACCACTTCGAAGACTTCAGACAACAAGGTCTCGGCATGTTCGGACGGACGGAACGTCTGCAGCCAGCGCCCGCTTTCCAGCCGCGCGTAACGCATCCGCAACGCATCGTGCTGCCACAACACCGCTTCCCAGGCACTGCGCAACAGATCCGGCGTCACACTGCGATCCAGCTTCAGCATCACCGACTGGTTGAAATGGTGAGCGTCAGCCACATCCTGCTCGAAGAACCACTGCTGCACCGGCGTCAGCGGCGCTTCCCCTTCCACCAGGCCCTGCTCCGCCAGAATGATGTCCTGCAATTCCATCGCAGCTTCTGCCAGTTCGGCGATGCTCTGGTGATCGAAAATCTGCTTCGCCGTCAGATGCAGGCCGGCACGTTTGGCACGGCTGATGATCTGGATACTGAGGATGGAATCGCCACCCAGCTCGAAGAAGTTGTCGTGCACGCCGACGGTGTCGGCCTTGAGCACCTGCTCCCAGATATGGACCAGGGTTTTTTCCTTTTCCGTACGCGGCGGCACGTAACGATAGCCAGAACCCATGTCCAGTTCAGGCTCTGGCAGTGCACGCTTGTTGATCTTGCCGTTCTGCGTGAGCGGAAATTCTTTCAGCACCATGAACGCCGTCGGCATCATGTGCTTGGGCAGTACTTTCGCCGCCTCGCGCCGGATCAGCGCCGCATCGGCACCGCCGTGGGTGCGCACATAGGCCACCAGACGCTTCTGCTGGTTCTTGTCCTTCTTCACCACCACAACGGCTTCGGCCACCTGCTCCAGACGGGTCAGGCTGGTTTCCACTTCACCCAGTTCAATACGGAAGCCACGGATTTTCACCTGATCATCGGCACGGCCCAGAATTTCGATCTGGCCATCCTCGGTATAACGCGCCAGGTCGCCGGTACGGTACAGGCGATCCTTGCTGTTGCTGGAGAACGGATTCGCGACAAAACTGCCCGCGGTTTTTTCCGGGTCATTCAGGTAACAATCCGCCAGACCTTCACCACCCACATAGATTTCGCCAATGACACCAATCGGCACCGGCTGCTGGTGATGATCCAGGATGTACGAAGTGGAACCGGAAATGCTGCGGCCGATAGCAATGGTGGTCGCCCAGTCGCTGACATGCTCGATGGGATACCAAGTGGAAAATGTGGTGTTTTCCGACGGGCCATACACGTGCAGCAGATGTTTCGGCTTGTAGCCTTTCAGAATGCGGCGCACCTGGTTCGGATCGCAGGCTTCGCCACCGAACATCAGATATTTCAGACGCGGGAAAATTTCCGGCCGGGTCATGGCGAACACATTGAACAGCGCCGTGGTGATGAACACCACATTGGCGCGGGTACGCTTCACTTCGTTGTAGAACGCATCCGGCGTCAGCACCTGTTCCTTGTTGAACAGCACCATGGCGATACCGTTCAGCAGCGGCGCCCACATTTCAAAGGTCGAGGCGTCGAACGACACGTTGGACAGATGCGCAACGCGATCATCCTCGTCCAGCTGGAAGTAATTGGCATCCAGCACCAGACGGATCACCGCCAGCTGGTTCACCAGCACACCTTTGGGCTTGCCGGTGGAACCGGACGTGTACACCACATAGGCGTGCCGCGTCGGATGTTCCAACATGGCTGTGCGCACGTTGTCCGCTGCTTTTGCAGCAATGATCTCGGCGTCACGGTCCAGCAGCACCAGCTTGGCGTGGGTGCCAGTGGCGTCGATAATTGGCTGGATGCGTTCCAGCTGCGGGCTGGTGGCAATCATCACCGGCGCTTTCGTATCCTCCAGCATGAAGGTGATGCGCTCGGCAGGATATTCGGGGTCCACCGGCACATAGGCACCGCCCGCCTTCAGAATCGCCAGCACGCTGACGATCATGTTGACGGAACGGTCCAGCGCCACGGTGACAAAATCCTGATCCTTCACACCGGCGTCGATCAGCACCCGGGCCAGTTTGTTGGCGCGCCGGTTGAGTTCGTCGTAACTGATTTCCTCGTCGCCCGCGATGACTGCCACCCGATTCGGATGCGCTTTCACCTGACGCTCGAAAATCTGGTGCAGACACAGATTGCGCGGATAGTTCGCCGGCGCCGGATTCCACTCGTGCAGTATCTGGTTGCGCTCCTGCTCTCCCAGGATCGGCAGGCGCGACAGCGGCACATCCGGCTGCGACAGTACGCCGTGAATCACGCGCTGCAAATGCTGCAGCGTGCGCTGGATCGCGACGCTTTCAAACAGGGTGGCATCGTAGGACAGGCGGATCGCCAATTTGTCCGACGGCTCCACAATCAGCGTCAGCGGGAAGTTGGTGTGTTCGATGGTGGTGATATGGCCGATATCCAGCAGCTCGTCCGCGCTATGCACGGCCTCGCCCACCGGATAGTTTTCAAATACCAGAATGCTGTCGAACAGCGACTGGTCGCCGGGCACTTCCGAATGGCGGTGAATGTCCACCAGCGGCGTGAATTCAAAGCGGCGCAGATCGAGCTGGTCTTCCTGCATGCGGCGCAGCAACGGCGCGATGGTGGTGTCGTCGTCGATAGTGATGCGCAGCGGCAGCGTATTGATGAACAGGCCGACGATATTTTCCACGTTGGCCAGTTCCGCCGGACGCCCCGACACCGTGGTACCGAACACCACATCTTTCTCGCCGCTGTAGCGGGCCAGTAGCACACCCCAGGCCGCCTGAATCACCGTGTTCAGCGTTACGTGCTGTTCGCGGGCAAAATTCTGCAGGCGTGCGGTCAGCGTTTCGTCCAGCGTCAGATAGGATTCGTCGAATACTTTCTCATGACTGTTGCCACGGGGCTTTTTGTTGGGCAGCGGTGTCGCCGCCTCGAAGCCGGCCAGATACAGTTTCCAGAACTGCAGCGCATCGCCCTTGTCGGAGCGGTCCAGATAGGCGATGAAATCCTCATAGGAACCGGGCTGGTGGAACTGCGGCTGCACACCCTTGACCAGTGCACCGTAGGTCTGGAACACCTCCCCCATCACCAGCGGCAACGACCAGCCATCCAGCACGATGTGGTGGAAACTCCAGATCAGCCGCGAGCGATGCCCCGGCAAATCCAGCCACGCCAGCCGCATCAGGCCGGGCTTGTCGAAATCGAAACCACGCTGACGGTCCTTCTCCAGCCACACATTCAGACGATGCTGTTCCTGCACCGGATCGGTGTTGCGCCAATCGAATTCGTTCACTTCCATATCGATGCGGTTGTGCACGATCTGCAGCGGACGGTCCAGATCCTGCCACACGAATGCACTGCGCAGCGCGGGGTGACGATTCACTACAAACTGCCACGCATGTTTCAGCAGATCGCGATCCACACTGCCGATCACTTCCACACTCAGCTGTTCGAAATAAACACCGGCGTCGTTGTCGAACAGGCTGTGGAACAGCATGCCTTCCTGCATCGGTGACAGCGGATACACCGATACGATGCCACGCTGCTTGCCCACCAGACGGTCAATCTGCTGCTGGTCCAGTTTCGCCAGCGGGAAATCCGCCGGGGTGTAACCAAATACGTCAGGCTGGGTGCAATGCAGGATGATCTGTTCCAGCGCACGCATGTACTGCGCCGCCAGCCGCTCGATGGTGTGCGGTTTGAACACCTGGTGACTGTAAATCCAGTCCACCTGCAACTTGCCTTCGACAATATGGCTGTTGATGCTGAGGCGATGCGGATCGTGGCTGTCCAGACTGTGTTCCAGCCCGCGCTCTTCCGTCGCCACATTGAACCAGGGATTGTTGTCGATGATGGAATCGAACTGACCCAGATAGTTGAAAACCACATCCGCCCGCGGTGCCTGCTTCAGCAGTTCGCGCTGATCGCGGCTGCCCAGGTAGCGCAGTGCGCCGAAACCGAAACCGCGACTGGGAATCTGGCGCAACTGTTCCTTGATGGATTTCAGGTTGTCCTGCAGCGACTGGCCGTTTTCATAGCGCAGACGCACCGGGTAAACCGAGGTGAACCAGCCCACGGTGCGGCTCAGATCGATTTTATCGGAAAATATTTCGCGGCCGTGACCTTCCAGATCGATCAGCGTTTCGACATTGCCACTCCAGTCGGAAAAAGTGCGTGCCAGCGCGGTCATCAGAACGTCGTTGATCTCGGTGCGGTAGGCGCGGTTCACGTCGCGCAGCAGGGACAGCGTATGCTCTTCGTCGAGGATGAGCGAATGCACACGGGTATCGGCAACGGTGTAGCGGCCCTCGGGGTCATCCAGCGGCAACACCGGCTTTTCGCCGCTTACGGCACGCTCCCAATGCCGCATCTCGCCCATCAGCGAACCGTTCTTGACGTAATCCGACAGCGCGTTGACCCACTGCTGGTACGACGTGGTTTTCAGACCCAGCTTCACGTCTTCGTGCTGCACAATCCGGTTCAGCGCCTGAGTGAAATCATCCAGCAGAATCCGCCAGGACACGCCGTCCACCACCAGGTGATGCACCACCAGCAGCAACTTGCGCCGGCCTTCCGGCAGTTTGAAATAACCGGCCGCCAGAAGCGGGCCTTTTTCCAGATCCAGACTGGCCTGGATATCGGTGCAGCGCGCGGTAATCACCGCCGCCAGATCCGTTTCCTGCGCGTTGACCAAATCGATCGGATGCATGGCGAAATGACTGTTGCCATCGGCATTCTCGAAATGGAACTGGCGCACGCTGTCGCCACTACGGACGAACCGCAGGCGCAGAGCGTCATGCTGCAGCACCACCGAAGCCAGCGCGCGGCCGATCTGTTGCTCGGTCAGTTTCGCACTGGGCTTGATGTCCAGCAGCACCGACTGGTTCCAGTGCTGTTCCTGTACAAATTCATGATTGAAAAACCAGTGCTGGATCGGCGACAGCGGCACTTCGCCCACTACCAGCCCCTGCTCCGCCAGAATAGGCGTTTCCACTTCGCTGGCCACTTCCGCCAGTTCTTCGATGGTCTGGTTTTCAAAAATCTGTTTGGTGGTCAGATGCAGTCCGCCCAGCTTGGCGCGGCTGATGATCTGGATACTGAGAATGGAATCGCCGCCCAGTTCGAAGAAATTGTCGCGGATGCCCACTTCTTCCAGATTCAGTACCTGACACCAGATCTGCGCCAGGATTTTTTCTTTCTCGGTGCGCGGCGGAATGCGCTGCAACGCAGCTTCGTTGTCGGTTTCCGGCTTCGGCAGCGCGCGGCGGTCCAGCTTGCCGTTGGCAGTAACCGGCAGATGCTCCATCGCCACGAACGCGGACGGCACCATGTAATCCGGCAAGGTCTGTTTCAATTCAGAACGCAATTCGGTGGCCGTGGGCAACGCACCTTCCACCGGTACGTAATAGGCCACCAAGCGTTTCACCCGGGGCACATCCTCCCGCGCAATCACCGCCACTTCGCGGATGGTGTTGATGCGGCTGATAGCGTCTTCAATTTCGCTCAGCTCGATGCGGAAGCCGCGAATTTTCACTTGCTGGTCGATACGGCCCAGGTATTCGATGTTGCCGTCCGGGTAGTACCGCACCAGATCGCCAGTCTTGTACAGGCGCGCGTCATCACCGGAACGGAACGGATTGTCGACGAACACTTCCGCCGTCAGTTCCTCGCGGTTCAGGTAACCGTTCGCCACGCCGTCACCGGACGTGTACAGCTCGCCCGGAACACCGACTGGCACCGGCTTCAGTTTGCTGTCGAGCACGTAAACGCGGGTGTTGGCGATGGGTTTGCCGATCGGCACCGTATGCCGCACGTCCTGCGCCGTCCGCATCGGGTAGCAGCAGGTGAAGGTGGTATTCTCCGTGGGGCCGTAACCGTTGATCAGTGTGGTGCCCGGATTCAGGTCCAGCACCTTGCGCACCATCTTCGGCGACAGCACGTCGCCACCCGCCAGCAACTGGCGAATCGGCTTCAGCTGTTCAACATGGTATTCCGCAAACAAATGGAACAGTGCGGCGGTCAGCCAGGCGGCATTCACATCACCCTGGGCAATGACAGCACCCAGATCCTCCGCCGACAGCTGGCCCGGCTGCGCCACCACGATGCGGCCACCGTTCAGTAACGGACCCCAGATTTCCAGTGTCGCCGCGTCGAACGAAATGGGCGCGTACTGCAGAAACGCAACGGAATCGTCCAGCTTCATGAAATTCGTATTGCGCACCAGCCGCACGATATTGCGGTGCGTTACTTCAATGCCTTTGGGCTTGCCGGTGGAACCGGAGGTGTACATCACGTACGCCGGCGCCAGCGGCCCCACCCGCACACCCGGATCGGGGCACGGCGCGGTCTGGTGCCGCAGCAGGTTCAGGTCGATGATGTTGTCCGCCACCACCGGCAGATTCGCGGTCAGGTGCGGATGGGCGATGACGATCTGCGCAGCGGTATCGTCCAGCATGTAGTGCAGACGGTCCTGCGGATAAGCCGGATCGAGCGGCACATACGCCGCACCGGCCTTCAGAATTCCCAGCACCGCAGCAATGGTTTCCAGGCTGCGCTCGGCACACAGGCCCACGCGCTGGCCCGGCTGCACGCCTTTTTCGATCAGCCACAGCGCCACATGATTGGCCTGCCGGTCCAGTTGCGCGTAGGTAAGTTTGTCGCTGCCCAGCTGCACTGCAACGCGGTCGGAAAACTGCTGCACCTGGCGGTTGAACACCTCCACCACGTCGGCATCGCGTTCGTACTCGCTGCGGGTGTTGTTCCAGTCCACCAGAATCTGCTGGCGTTCCTGCGCGGTCAGATAATCGAAATCGTCGATGGCGCCGGACGGATTGGCCGCCACGAACTTCAGCACATTCTGGAAATGGGTGATCATGCGCTGGATGGTGCGCGCCTCGAACAGATCGGTGCGGAATTCCCAATCCCCCAGCAGGCAGCCCTTCTCTTCCCGCATGTTGATGGTGATGTCGAATTTCGAGGTTTCCGATTCTTCCGGCAGCAGCTCGATATTCAGGCCCGGCAGCGCCAGCGCGCTGGTGGTCGTCGCGTTCTGCAACACGAACATCACCTGGAACAACGGCGTATGGCTCATTTCCCGCGCCACGCCCAGTTCGTCCACCAGCCGTTCGAACGGAATGTCCTGGTGATCATAGGCGCCGGTGAGATTCTGCTGCACCTGTTTCAGCAGTGAAGTGAACGTGGGATTGCCCGACAGATCGCTGCGGATCGCCAGCGTATTCACAAAGCAGCCGATCAGCTGTTCCAGCTCCGGACGCACCCGTCCCGCGATCGGCGTGCCAACACAAACATCATCCTGCCCGCTGTAACGGTGCAGCAATACCTGCAGTGCGGCGAACAGGGTCATGAACAGGGTCGCGCCCTGTTTCTTGGCCACGTCGTTCAGCGCGCGCGAGGTTTCCACATCCAGCTTGAAATGCAGATTGGCGCCCTGATAGGTGTGCATGGGGGGGCGCGGATAATCTGTCGGCAGCTCCAGCACCGGCACACCGTCAAGACGGGTTTTCCAGTAACTCAGCTGGCGCTCCAGCCGTTCCCCCGCCAGCCATTCGCGCTGCCACAGCGAATAATCAGCGTACTGGATTTTCAGATCCTGCAGCGGCGTCGGACGATCCTGGGTAAAGGCATCGTAAAGCAACGCCATCTCGCGGATGAACACGCCCATCGACCAGCCATCTGCGATGATGTGGTGCATCGAAACAATCATGACGTGTTCGGTACTGCTTAACCGGATCAGGCGGGTGCGCAGCAGCGGGCCGTTGATCAGGTCGAACGATGTATGGGCATCACCCTTGAAGCGGGCGCGGATCACCTCTTCCTGCTCGTCGCGGCTGAGAGGCTCCAGGCTGATTGTGGCCAGTTCCCAGCGCTGGTGAACGTTGATCACCTGCCGGCCCTGGCCGTCCTCGGTGATAAAGGTGGTACGCAGCACTTCATGGCGGCGCACGATTTCGTCGAAGCTCATGCGCAGGGCCTCGACGTCGAGGCTGCCTTTCAGGCGCAGGGCGGCGGAGATGTTGTAGCTGGCGCTGCCCGACTGCAGCTGATCGATAAACCACAGCCGCTGCTGCGCATAGGACATGGACAGCCGATTGTTGTCGCGAGGGTAGACCTGGATGGCGTCTTTGCGCGGCTCGGCTCCCTGACTCTTCTTCTTCTGGAGCTGCTTGAGCAGTGCCTCGCGCTGTTCCGGGGAAAGGCTCGCCAAACGGTTCAGTAACTTCTTGTCTGTCATTAATCGATGGGCCCGTGTCGATTCTTATGATTGTTATGTTGGTTGGGGGATTCTGCTATTTTAGTTCGTTATAAACAACTTTAGGCGGAACATCACTGTCCGCCTCGCGATCGCATCAATTAAATGCGTCCATTTTAATGAAATCGGAAGGTTGCGCCCAGCGCTCGCTTCCGACTCCCCCGTCTTCGTCACAGATTTTTCAGGTCTTCTTCGGACAATCCCTCGATTTCGGCGAGCAATTCCGCCATTTCCAGATCATCGGCCCCCGCCATCTCCGTCTGCAGCAGGTGCAGGGCGATGTTTTCGATGGTGGGTTCCTCGAATATGGCGCTCAGGGCCAGCTCGACGCTGAAGCGCTCCCGCACGCGAGACACCACCTGGGTCGCCAGCAGGGAATGGCCGCCGATATCGAAGAAGTTGTCGCGTACGCCCACTTTCTCCAGATTCAGCACTTCCTGCCAGATCTCTGCCAGCACTTCCTCGGTCTCGTTGCGGGGTGCCACGTATTCGTTTTTCGGCACGGCCGCATCGTCGGGCACCGGCAGGGCACGTTTGTCGATCTTGCCGTTCACCGTCAGCGGGAAGGCAGCCAGCACCACGTAGGCGCTGGGCACCATGTATTCCGGCAGCAGCTTGCGGATCTCGGCCTTCAGGTCTGCCAGGTCCAGCATGCCCTCGTCCGCCGCCACATAGGCCACCAGACGCTTGTCGCCGGGCACGTCTTCCCGCGCCAGCACGACAGATTCGCGCACGCCGGCACACTGGCTGATGGTGGACTCGATCTCACCCAGCTCGATGCGGTAGCCGCGGATCTTCACCTGATGGTCGATCCGGCCCATGTACTCCACCACGCCGTTGGGCAGGTAGCGGCCCACGTCGCCGGTCTTGTAGAGGCGCTTGTACAGGCCCTTGTCACGCTCCACGCCGAAGCCGAAGGGGCTGGGAATGAAACGCTGGTCGGTCAGGTCGGTTCGGTTCAGGTAGCCATGGGCCAGGCCCTGGCCGCCCACATGCAGCTCGCCGGGCACGCCGATGGGCACCGGATTCAGATGCTGGTCCAGGATGTACAGGTCCAGATCCGGAATCGGGCGACCAATCAGCGACTGGCGACGGTCCAGGTCATCTTCCAGGATGCGGTGATAGGTCACGTGCACGGTGGTTTCGGTGATGCCGTACATGTTGATCAGCATCGGGTGCTCAACGCCGTGGTACGCCGCCCACTTCTGCAGCGCCGAGAAATCCAGTGCCTCGCCGCCGAAGATCACGTAACGCAGTTTCAGCCGCGCCGCCAGATCCGGTTTTTCCTCGCGGGTGTATTCGTCGAAGCGGATGAACTGGGTGAAGGCCGACGGCGTCTGGTTCAGTACGGTGACACCTTCGTTGCACACCAGCTCGAAGAAATCCTCGGTGGATTTGGCGATGCGCGACGGCACCACGATGGCACGGCCACCGTAGAACAGCGCGCCCCACATTTCCCATACCGAGAAGTCGAAGGCGAAGGAGTGGAAGATCGTCCACACATCGTGTTCGTCAAAGCTGTACCACTGCTCGGTGGCAGTAAACAGACGGATCACGTTGGAGTGCGGAATCAGCACGCCCTTCGGCTTGCCGGTGGTGCCTGACGTGTAGATCACGTAGGCGCGGCTGTCGCCGTCCGCCAGCGGCTCGGGGTTGTGGCCCGGTTGCACCGCCAGTTCCGCCTGCATCTGGTCCAGCAGCAGGGCCTTGTGTCGGCCGGCCGGAATCTGCCCCGCCACACTGCTTTGGGTCAGCAGCAGTGCCACGCCCGCGTCTTCCAGAATGAAACGGATGCGCTCTTCCGGATTGGCCGGATCGATCGGCACATAGGCACCGCCCGCCTTCAGCACCGCAAGGATCGCAATCACCATTTCCAGCGACCGCTCCAGGCTGATGCCCACCAGCTGATCGGCCACCACGCCCTGGGCCCGCAGGTAATGGGCCAGATGGTTGGCGCGCTCGTTCAGTTCGCGGTAGGTCAGCGCTTCGGCACCCATGGAAATCGCCACACGATGCGGGCTGCGCTCTACCTGCTGCTCGACGCGGTGGTGAATGGTGTCGTTGTAGTCGTAGGTTTCGCCGCGATGGTTCCAGTCCTGCAGGATCAGGCGATGCTCGCCTTCACTCAGCAGCGGCAGCTCGGAAATACGCAGGTGCGGATGCTCGACGATGGTTTCCAGCAGACGCTCGAAATGATTCACCATGCGGTGGATGGTGTCGCGGTCGAACAGGTCGGTGTTGTATTCGAACATGCCCACCAGACCATCCTTGCCCTCTTCCAGGTTCAGGGTTATGTCGAACTTGGCGGTGCGCACCACCGACGGCAGCATGTCCACTTCGACACCGGGCATCGACATATCCAGCGTGCTCGACGCGTTCTGCAGGGTGAACATCACCTGGAACAGCGGCGTATGGCTGCGATCACGGGCCACGCCCAGCGCATCCACCAGACGCTCGAACGGCAGATCCTGATGCTCGTAACCGGACAGCGTCACATCCTGCACCTGCGACAGCAGATCCACGAAACGCGGATCGCCATCCAGATTCACCCGCAACGCCAGACTGTTGACGAAGCAGCCGATCAGTTTCTCGAACTCCGGCCGCGCGCGGTTGGCCACCGGCGTGCCGACGCAGATGTCAGTCTGGCCGGTGTAGCGATACAGCAGGCCATAAAATGCCGACAGCAGCGTCATGAACAACGTGGTGCCCTGGCTGCGGCTCAGCGCATTCAGTTTCTGGGTCAGCACATGATCCAGCTTCACCGGCTCGTAATAACCGTTGAAGGTCATCATGGGCGGGCGCTGACGGTCGGTCGGCAATTCCAGCACCGGCACGCCGGCCAGTGCCTGACGCCAGTAATTCAACTGGTGTTCGAATACCGGGCCATCCATCCATTTTCGCTGCCAGCTGGCGTAATCCACGTAGTGAATATGAATCGGCTTCAGATCGGGCGCTTCGCCCTGCACCAGCGAGCGGTAAAGTTCGCCCACTTCGTCAATCAGAATACCCAGCGACCAGCCATCGGAAATGATGTGGTGCATGGTCAGTAGCAGCACGTGCTCGCGCTCGCCGGTCTGCAGCAGACGGGTCCGCATCAGACGAATCCGGCGCGCCTTGTCCAGCGAACCCAGCACCAGGTCGAATGAACGGGTGGCCTCGTCTTCCGCCAGCCGCATCACTTCCGCTTCACGCTCCTCCTGATCCAGATGACGCAGGTCACGCACGTCCATGAACCAGTCGGACGGCTCGCGGATCACCTGTATTGCCCTGCCATCATCGATCAGGAACGACGTGCGCAGCGACTCGTGCCGCTCCACCAGCGCATGGAACGACTTGCGCAGCGCGCTCACGTTCAGGTCGCCTTTCAGGCGCAGCGCCGCTGGCATGTTGTAGGACGTGGAAATATTGTATTCGGATTTGCCGGTTTCCAGCTGGTTGAGGAACCACAAGCGCATCTGCGCGAACGACAGCGGCATGTCGCCGTCGCGGGAAATACGGTGCACCGGCGGCGGGGTCAGCGGCGACAGCGCGCCGGCGTGCTCCAGCTCATGACACAATTCTTCAATCGTCGGCGTGGTGAACAAAGCCTTCACCGGCAGATCCACCTTGAACGCCTCGCGGATGCGCGAAATACACTGGGTTGCCAGCAGTGAATGACCGCCCAGCTCGAAGAAGTTGCTGGTGACACCCACCCGTTCCAGACCCAGCACTTCGCACCAGATCCCCGCCATTTTCGTTTCAGCTTCATTGCGCGGCGCGATGAAATCGGCGCCCAGCAGATCGTCCAGCTTCGGCGCGGGCAACGCGCTGCGGTCGATCTTGCCGTTGGGCGTCAGCGGGAATTTTTCCAGCACCACAAACGCCGCCGGCATCATGTAATCCGGTAGATTCGCGCGGATCACACCCCGTACCGACTGGATGACGTCGGCCGCCTCCAGCTTGCTCACCAGGTAAGTCACCAGCGACTTGCCACCGGCCGCATCTTCGCTGGTCACCACCAGCGATTCCTGCACGCCAGGCGCGCGATTGATGGTGTTCTGAATTTCGCCCAGCTCGATGCGGAAACCGCGCACCTTCACCTGATGGTCGATCCGGCCCAGGTATTCCATATTGCCGTTCGCGCGGTACCGCACCAGATCGCCGGTGCGGTACATGCGGGCGTAAATGCCGCCTTCAAACGGGTTGGGCAGGTATTTTTCCGCCGTCAGTTCTTCACGGTTGCGATAACCGCGCGTCACGCCGGTACCGGCCAGATACAGCTCGCCCGCCAGACCTGGCGGCACCAGCTGACCATGCTGGTTCAGAATGTAAGCATGGGTGTTGCTGATCGGGCGACCGATGGTGGCCGGTTTGCCCTGCTCGCGCAGCGTGAAAGTGGAATAGGTGGTGTCTTCCGACGGACCGTACAGGTCATACACGCGCTCGACCTTGGGGGTTTCATACAGCAGATCCACCAGACTGGCCGGCAGCGCTTCGCCTGCCAGGTTGATCACGCGCACGTTGTCGGGAATATTTTTCGCCCGCTGCAACGCAGCAATGGCGGACGGCACCGTGTTCACCAGCACCACTTCACTGCGTGCCGGAATCGTGGGCAGTGCCAGCACGTTCTCCGCCACGATCACCTTGCCGCCGATGGCCAGCGTCACGAAAATCTCGAACACCGACAAATCGAAGCAGATTGAAGTAGCCGCCAGTGTCGCAGACAGATCCTGCGCACTGAACACCGTATGCGCCCAGTGCACCAGCGCCGCCGCGTTGGCGTGGGTAATCATCACCCCTTTCGGCAAGCCAGTGGAACCGGATGTGTAAATCACATAACCCAGCTGCTGGTTATCGATGGGCAAATTCAGATTGCTGTCATCCAGCGCATCCAGTTTCACCTGATCAATATTGACGACATGCAGCCCCGCACCCGCCGCCGGCAGCATATGCCCCAGCGACGACTGCGAAATCACCACCGGCGCGCTGGCATCCTTCAGCATGTACGCCACACGGTCGGCCGGATAATTCGGGTCGATCGGCACATAGGCGCCACCGGCCTTCAGAATCGCCATCAGCGCAATCACCAGATTGGTCTGCCGCTCCATGCAGACGCCCACCAGCGTTTCATTGCCCACACCCAGCGTCTGCAGATGCCGCGCCAGACGGTTCACCCGGCGGTTCATCTCGCGGAAGCTCAGGCGCTCTTTGTCGAACACCAGCGCAATCGCGTCCGGCGTGCGTTCCACCTGCGCCTCGAACAGACCATGCATCGTGTCGCTGGTCGGGAAATTGCGGTCAGTGGCGTTGAACGTCTGCAGCAGCGTGGTGCGTTCGTCGCCGGTCAGAATGTTCAGCAGGCCAATCGGCGTCTGCGGCGCGGCCAGCAGGCTGTCGATCAGCTGGCGGTAATGCTCCACCAGTTTTTCAATGGTGGAACGTTCGAACAGATCCGTCGAGAACTCCAGATCGCCGTGCAGAACACCGGATTCCTCGCTGAATTCCAGCGTCATGTCGAACTTGGACGTACCCGGCGCGGTGTGCAGGCTTTCAACGTTCACGCCCGCCAGGTTGAATGCCTCGTCGATGGTGCTGTTCTGCAATACAAACATCACCTGAAATATCGGCGAATAGCTCATGTCGCGGGGAATGCCCAGCGCTTCCACCACACGCTCGAACGGCATTTCCTGATTGGCGAAAGCACCCTGCGTGGTTTTGCGCACCCGCTGCAGGAATTCCACAAACGACGGATTGCCCGTCAGATCCGAGCGCAGCGCCAGCGTGTTGACGAAGAAGCCGATCAGCTTCTCCAGCTCCGGCGTGGTGCGGTTCGCAATCGGCGTACCGACGCAGATGTCATCGCTGTTGGTGTAGTGATGCAGCAGCACCTTGAACGACGCCAGCAACGTCATGTAGAAGGTGACGCCCTGGGACCGGCTCAGCTGCTTCAGCGCCTGCACCTTTTCTTTCTCGATGGAGAAATAGAAATTGGAACCCTGGAACGTCTGCTCCGGCGGACGCGGATGGTCCGTGGGCAAATCCAGCACCGGCACGCCGCGCAGATGCCCGGTCCAGTAATCCAGCTGATGATTCAGCAGACCGCTGTCGAACAGATCTTTTTGCCAGTGTGCAAAATCCGCATACTGGATCGGCAGTTCCGGCAACACCGGTTTGGCTTCGTGAATTTCTGCCTCATAGGCGCGGGAAATTTCATCGGTGATGACTTTCAGCGAGAAGCCATCCGCCGCGATGTGGTGCATGGTGATCAGCAGCAGATACTGTTCCGCCGCCCGCCCCTTTACAGTATCGGATTCCAGATCCGGCAATTTCAGCAAATGGGTACGAATCACCGGGCCGAGTTCCAGGCTGAACGGCTTGCGCGCTTCCCGGTCGATACGGTCATTCACCGCTTTCGACAACGCCGGTTCTTTCAGATAGGTCAGGTCTTCAATATCGAACAGCCAGGGCTTCGACGGCAGCACCTTCTGGTACGCCCGCCCTTCCTGCTCAACATACACAGTCCGCAGCACCTCGTGGCGGCGCACCATGCTTTCAAACGCTTTCTGCGCCGCACCTATATCCAGGCCGCCCTGGATTTTCAGCGCGAACGGCAGGTTGTACGCCACATTGCCTTCACGCAGCTTGTCGAGGAACCACATGCGTTTCTGCGAGAACGACATGGGCATCAGCTCGACCCGCTCCACCGGCGTCAGCGGCGGCAGCTTGGACGTTTTCGCCCCCTGCATGGCGTTGGCAATGGTCGCCGCCAGCGCATTGAAATCCGCCGCATCGAACAATGACGGCAGATCCAGATCGATTTCAAAACGGTCGCGCAGACGGGTGAACAGCTGCGTGATCTGCAGCGAATCGATGCCCAGCCCCATCAGGCTGATATCGTCGCGAATGCGATCCAGCTGCTCGCCAATTACATTGGCGATGGCCGCTTTCAGGTACAGAACCAGACGCGGTTCTTTCTGCTCCGGCGGCAGCGTCAGCCATTCTTCCTTGGTCAGCGACAGCGCAGATTCAATCGCTTTCTTGCCAGCCTCACCCAGCTCTTTCTGCTGCAGCGAGCTGACATCAATCTGGTCCAGCGTGCCCTCGATAAACGCCTGCCGGTTGGACCCGCGCTGGATCTTGCCGCTGGAAGTTTTCAGAATCGCGCCGGGCTTCAGGAACACGATTGTGTGCACCTGCAATTCGTGGTTTTCGGCTACCGCCTCACGAATCGCCGCCGCCACCACTTCCGTCACCAGACGCATGCGGTATTTGCGTTCGACTTCCTGCACCACCACCAGACGATCTTCGCCATCGATCTCCACCACGAACGCCGCGCCAGCATCGGCCTTCAGCGCCACGTGGCTCTGCTGCACCGTGAGTTCCAGATCCTGCGGATAGTGGTTACGACCACGAATGATGATCACATCCTTCTGGCGGCCGGTAATATAAAGTTCGCCGTCGATCTGGCAACCCAGGTCGCCGGTACGCATGAAGGGACCACGGCCATCGGTGGTGTAGGCGCGGAAGGTTTCGGTAGTGGCCTCGTCCTTGCGCCAGTAACCCTGCGCAATATGATCGCCCTTGGACCAGATCTCGCCCACCTGACCTTCCGGCAACACCTGTTTCGTCTGCGGATCGACGATGGCCAGCTCCGCATCCAGCAAGGTCACGCCGTTGGACACCAGCCGGGTCGTCTTCACACCCTGCGCAGCCTGGGCCCGGATCACCTTGTGTTCCGCCAGCGCGGCAGCATCCACCTCGGTATACAGGGGGCGGTTCTCAGCGCGGGCGCAGCTCACCATCAGAGTTGCTTCCGCCAGACCAAACGTCGGCGTGAAAGCACCCCGGCGGAAACCGCAGGATTCGAACGCCTCGATGAACATTTCCAGCGTTTCCGGCCGCACCGGCTCGGCGCCGGACAGCGCGATACGCAGAGTCGACAGATCCAGCTCCACCTTCTGCTCGTCCGTAATCTGGCGCGCGCACAATTCATAGGCAAAGTTGGGCGCGCAAATCGCGGTGCCCTTGTAATCGCTGATCGCCTTCAGCCAGCGCATCGGCTTCTGCAGGAAAGAGGCAGGCGACATGAAGATGGACGTAGCGCCGATAAACAGGGGCTGCAACGTAGTACCGATCAGCCCCATATCATGGAACATCGGCAGCCAGCTGACGGATACATCCGCCTCCGTGCTGCGGAACGCGGCTGTGATCATGGCCTCGTTGTAGATCAGATTGCCGTGGCTGACCATCACCCCTTTCGGGTTGCCGGTGGAGCCAGAGGTGTACTGCAGAAATGCCAGCGAGTTGCGATCCACCGCGGGATATTCCCAACCATCCGGCGACGCACTTTCGTCCAGATCCACGGTCTGCCACAGCAGGGCCTGCAGCCCCGGCGTTTCGGCAAAAAGGGGCTCCGCCACCGTGAGTACTTTCGAAGTGGTCAGCACCAGCGAAGGATCGCAGTCATCGATGATGGACTTCAGACGGCCCAGATTCTGGTTACGGCGCGGCGGATACGCGGGAACCGCAATCACGCCGGCATACTGGCAGCCAAAAAAAGCAAAGATGAATTCCAGACCGGACGGGAACAGCATCAGCGCCCGGTCGCCCACCTGGGTGAACTCGCGGAACCGGTTGGCGATGGCCCGGGCCCGGGTGGACAACTGCCCGTAGGTCACTGCAATGCCCGCTTCCTCGCCATCAGGCAGAAAGGTAAAGGCGACCTTGTCCGGATGGAGCGCGGCGCGGGCTTCAAGCAACTCGATCAGAGTGGAACAACGGGAGGGATTGAACGAATCAGAGCGAACATCTACTGACATAAAAAGTGTTTTCCTGCCAAGTTCTTCTTATTTTTTACCGCCACCAAACAGATGGCGCGGCGCTCCCCATTTCTCCCTGGGCTGGCGATGACCTTCATATCCGGAAGGCCCGAAACGCATCCGGCGTCAATGGCCGGACATATCACGCAGACGAAAGCGACTACTGTATTCAAAATGAGGAGGCCTGAAAAGTAGAACCCTCGTATACAGCGAGGGGCTGACGATATACCGCATATTCACTTGATAATCAACAGGATATAACCCCGCGACACGTAATGCGCACACCGGACCAGGGATTTACTACGTATAATTACAATGAATTACAGCTCAAGAACAAAGGTATACAAGAACCGTCATCATGCAACGTTCAATTCTTATATGATGCAAAAAACGCATTTGTTATTCTGCCAACGATGTCATAATTGCCAAACGACTGTCTTGATAACGACGAATTCCCGCTTTCCCAAGGCGCACAGTTCGCGTACAGTGCCATAACAAAAAGCCAGGTATAACAATAAAGTACATGACGCCATGAAGAAATCGCTCAAGCATTGCAGCCTCATTATCGTCGTATTCCTGTTAGCCCCACTGTCCGCTTCTGCCGAAAACCTGATTGAAATCTTTTCCCTTGCGCGCAAGAACGATGCGCAGTGGGCCTCCAAGAAGCAGAAATACCTGGCCGAGCGGGAAAAGATGGAGCAGGCGTTTGGCACACTGATGCCAACGGCCGAAGCCACTGCCACCAAAGCGAAACAACAGTATGACGGCGGCACCATCGGCTTTGACATCAATAATGCAGGGGGTTGTCTTGCGAACATCTTCACCGGCAACGACCAGGCCCTGGAAGACTGCTTGAACGACCAGGTCGGCACCGTCGATGTCAGCGAAGAATATGACGTCACCCAGTATGGCGTCACTGTGGTCCAACCCCTGATCCGAATGGATCGCTGGCACCGATACAGCCGCGCCCAGATACTGGACAACGCCGGCAAGGCCGATCTGGCCTACGCCCAGCAGGAACTCATGATCCGTTCATCCGAAGCTTATTTCAGCATTCTAAAGGCGCAGGAGGAATTGCGCCTGATCAAGGTAGAGGAAAAGGTGCTGCGCACCCAGCTTACCGAGGTCAAGAACCGCTACAAGCTCGGCCTGATGCGGGACACTGACGTGTTTGAAACCCAGGGCCAATATGACATCGCCGCCGCCGCCGTCATCGTTGCGCAGGCCCAGGTTGATGGCCTGAAGGAAAACCTGGTGATGCTCACCGGTCAGGAAATCGAAATGGTCAGCCCCCTGCCAAAGGATATTCCGGTGGACCCACCCCAGCCGGTCGAGCTGCGCGAATGGGAAGAGTTTGCCAAGAAAAGCAACTACCAGCTGATTGCCGCGCAATACGTGTCGACAGCCGCAGAGAAGGAAGTCACCGAGAAAAAATCCGGTCACGCTCCAACCGCCGACCTGTTTCTTGATTATCGGCACAATGATTCAGGCGGTGGTTTTACCCCCTCATCCGACACCACCACCATCGGCGTCAAGCTGACTGTGCCGATTTACTCCGGCGGTATCACCAGCTCCCAGACCCGTGAAGTCCGCTATCGCAGCGAAAGCGCTAAGGACGATGTCGAACTTGCCCGCCGCAATGCCATTCGCGAAACACGCCAGTACTACACCAAAGTCATGGCCGACGTCGCCAGTGTCGAGGCCCGCCAGCGCGCAATCCGCTCCAACAACAGTTCGTACCGCGCCATCAAGAAAGGCTGGAACTCCGGCATCCGCTCCCTCACCGATCTGTTGGGCGCCCAGCGCAAGGTATTCCAGGCGCGCAAGGAACACTCCAATGCCCGCTACGACTACATTCTCGACACACTGAAACTCAAAAAATCCGCCGGCGTACTGACCCCGGAAGACCTCAAGACCCTGAACTCCTGGCTGGAAGCGCCCTCCTCGGATACCGTGAGCAGCTTCGATGACGAAAGCGATGCGTTCCTGAAGGAAGTGGACGACATCAAATTCGAAGAAGAAGTGAAAACATTCGATGACGAGAAAAAAGATACCGGAGTGAAGTCGCAGAAGAGCCTGTACGACGCCTATAAAGCATGGCGGCAGGAAAAAGCGAACTAACCACTTTGGGTGAGGCCACGATCCTTGTGTTCGATACGAAGTACGCGTATTGTTCGGCTTTCTTGAAATTCAGAAATCGTGGCTGATAACTGCGCGAAACTGGCACGAACTTCGTGATATTCGCCCAAGCGACGACAGCTCAGGTCGGCAAAGCCATAAAAAGTATTCGGGGGTAAACCCCGTGTCTGCACCCATGGATAAACGCAGGCAAAAAAGAAAAATACATTAACAATAAATGAAGGGGGTTCCCGCTCGAAGTTCGGTGCCGGCAGCATTCGCCGGGACCGCTGAAGGGCTGGAATTATTAAGCATGGAAAATACTAACCGTCTGCTGGTCAACTTCTCCCGCATTGGCAAAACTGCTGCCTACAGTGCCATCGCCTCCGCGGTGTTCATGGCCAGCCATGCCAATGCTCAGCTGCTGCACAACCTGACAATCGGCAACCCCAAGGCCATGGGTCTGGCCAACGCGGTAACCGCTGACCCACCTGGCATCGACTCGATCCACTTCAACCCGGCCGGACTCACCAAAATCCAGGGGCGTCAATACCAGCTCAAACTGCTGGTGGCGGACATGCAGCTGGAATCGAAGTTTGGTCAGCCGACGCTGCCGGACGAAGCGACCAAGAACGCCTACTTTGGTATCCGCCAGGACAACCTGGACGATGAAGGCTGTACTGGCCCGGGCGCAACTCCCGACACCTGCTGGGGCGAAGACCCCGTCGCTGGTGATACCGTCACCTCGGGCGACCCGATGCTGATGCTGCCCTTCGCTGGTTTGGTCCAACTGCCGATTCTGGCGGTACCCACCGGTGGCATCGCATTTGAGGATTCCAGTCGTGGCTGGACCTTCGGTACCGCCGTATACAGCCCGGAAGGCGTGGGTTACTCCCGCGACTCCGACCCCAATGAAGCCGGCTCCTACCAGGGCTACGAAATGGGTGTGACCCGCCTGACCTATTTCTCTCCCACCGTTGCCATTAAAGTGAACGAAGAGCTTTCCATCGGCGCCGGCATCAACTTTTCCTATCACGGCCTGGCCATCAACACCCTGTTCCGTGCGCCGATGACCACTACACAGTTTCTTGGCGATCTTGAAGGCGCCCCTGTCATATCGGACATTCTGGATCTGTCGGTAATCGGCCCCTACGACTGGGTCAGTGACCTGTCCCTGGAGCTGGAAGACTTCCTGTCCGTGGGCTTCAACTTCGGCATCCTGTGGGAACCGTATGACTGGCTGGCGTTCGGCTTTGCCTACCAGAGCGAATCCACCGCTCATATGAAAGGCGACTACAAGGTCGTCAACTCTGATGAATTCTACAATACGGTAACGTCGCTCAAGGCCGATGGCCTGGATCTCATTCTGGCTGCGCTCTCCGGCGACAGTGGCTTCAATGGCCAGAAAGTTGAAGAAGGCGATGTAGAACTGGATTACATCATGCCGCAGAACTTCGCCTTCGGTACATCCGTGCGCGTATTGCCGGACCTGAAAATCAACGTCGACGTCAAATGGATCGAATACAGCGTTTGGGATGAGCTGGAATTCAGGTTCGACGGCCCCGTGGACTACCTGACCCTCGCCAGCATAGTCAACAACTTCGCCGGCTTTGACAATGCCGACTCCGATGAGATGCGGATTCCCCGTTATTACGAGGATGTCTGGTCCTGGGCCATTGGCGGTGAATACCAGCTCAACGACAATCTGGTTCTGCGCGCCGGCTACGAGCCCCGCGAAAGCGCCATTCCCGAAGACCGCACCGACCTGCTGTTCCCCATCGGCCCGGCAGACCTCTACACCGTCGGCTTCGGCCTGCAGCTTGACCGCACCTCGCGGGTGGAAGGCGCGTTCGGTTACCTGATCTCGGAAACCGATATTGCAGCCTGCGAATCCAATAATGCCAACGGCTGCAGACAGGGTGACGTGGTGTACAACCCGTACTACTCAGTTCCATTTGAGAACACCACGACTGCCTATTTGTTCACGCTGTCATACGACAAGAAGTTCTAATACAACATTAAGAAAATTTGCACGGGCCATGTTCGCCGTGCAAACGCCCGCCAGACATAAACACAATGCAAATACGTCTGGCGGGTGATTTATAAAGGCAACTTTGTTGTTCGCTACAGGGGTAACATCATATGCAGCTGCGTCTTGCGTTAGCGTTTGTATTCGCGTGTCTGTTTTTTGGTACGGCTCAGGCCGTCGAACGGGTCAGCCCGGACGGCAAATGGGCTTTCGACGATCACATCACGGTTCCCACACTGCTCGACCCCTTCGATCCCGGCTCTGAAATCATCCAGCTCCCCGCCAATATTTTCGTACCCTCCAGCGCCGATGCCAACGCGACGTTTCCCGCCATCGTCTATATCAGCAGCTGGGCGCTGTACGAGCACGAGTACCTGGATCAGGCGCAATTGCTGGCGGACAAAGGCTATGTGGTGCTTAGCTACACTGCCCGCGGTTTCCACGCTTCGCCCGGTCTGATCAATACCGCAGGTGAAGCGGATGTGAACGACGCGCGTTCTGCCATCGACTATCTGCTGGATGCCAACAATCATCTGCCGGTAGATCCGGATCGTATCGCAATGGGCGGTGTGTCCTACGGCGCCGGCATTTCGCTGCTGGCGGCCCTGCAGGACGAGCGCGTCAAGGCCGTGACCGCCATGAGCGGCTGGGGCGATCTGATCGAATCCCTGTGGGCTGGCAACACGCCCAACTACGCCTGGCTGGAAATTCTGGTGGGCACCAGCAAGCCGATTCCCTACGTGCTAAAAAACCGCCCCGATCCCGTCATCGAGCATTATTACGGCAACATGAAGGTGCATCAGGACATTGCGGAAACCAAAGCCTGGGGCATGATCCGCTCACCGATTTCCTACATCGAACAGGCCCAGGCACGGGCCAACCCGCCAGCGCTATTCATGTCCAACAACATGCATGATTACCTGTTCCAGCCGGATTCTGCCGTGCGCATGCTGTCGCAGTACCAGGGGCCCTGGCGTCTGGAACTGAACCGCGGCACCCATGCCTCTGGCGAGGCCGGTGGCTTGCTAGGCAATGAGGATCACCGGATCTGGGTGCATGCCACGCAATGGCTCGACCATTATCTGAAAGGCGAGGACAACGGCATCGACGGACGCAAGCGGGTCAATACCGTTGTGCTGAACACGCGCAAATGGGAAAGCTATCCCGACCTGCCGGCGCATGATGAAACACTGGTTTACCAGCTGAACCCCCAGGCGGGAACCCAACGTGGCAGCCTGGATACGGTGTCCACCACCGACAGCGAGCAAGTGCTGAGCTTCGACACCACGGACTTCATCACCTACACCGGCTGGGTCACCGGTGCGCTGGAACATACCGGGCGCATCCTGGATCTGGCTGGCGTGGATGACCGTCATGGCTTGCTCTTCAATTCCCAGACTCTGACCAGTCCGGTCCGTCTGCGGGGTGAAGCCAAGGTCAAACTGTGGGCCCATATGCAGGACAAGGCACAGTACTTTGCCTACCTGTTTTATCTGAACCCGGAAACCGGCAAGGCGAACTGGGTGGGTCACGCGCCCTTCTCGTGCCACAACTCCGAAGGATGCGGACTGAATCCGGATCAGCCGGAACAGATTACCCTGGATTTCTACTGGACGGCCGTGGATCTGCCTGCCGGCAGCCAGGTGTTGCTGGTGATCGATGGCAACGATCCGGATTACTGGCGCTATGACACAACCCCGGAACAAAACACCCTGGTGATCAGCCCCGAGTACCCGGCATCGCTGGAACTGCCGGTAGTGAGCCAGGCTGGAACGTTTGACGACCCGGTAGTGCAACCTACCGATTCCAGCCGCTCCGCCAATGGCGCCGGCAACGACAGTCACAAATCCTCTTCCGCAGGTGCCCTGGGCTGGCTGGGGCTGTTGCCACTGCTGGTCCTGGCAGTACGCCGCCGACGCCGGATTAATTGACACCCCACCTACCACGAAGCCAGGACATTCCTGGCTTCGTCAGTTTCCCGCCGCCTGTTTTTTAGCCGTTTCCAGCGATTATCGCTCACCTTTTATACAAACTTATAAATTCACCAAGATTTGTGATTGCCGCCGCAAAATCCCCCGGCAGGCCGTTTTTTGTTGGCTACTTTTAGAGTGTCACGATCGTACTAGTACGATGAGTCAAGGATACCGACCGGTGAATTACCTTTGCAGCCCATCGCGCAGCCGATCTGCCGGGTATTCGCTTGTCCCAGTGAGAGAGCTCCGGCATGCATTTTCCCAGTCCCATTTTCCGCACCGTTCTGCCCCGTCTCGTGGCTTCCTCCGCAATCGCACTGCTGACTGCCTGTGGCGGTGGTGGTAGCGGCAGCAGTGGATCGTCCTCCGCAGCCCCGGCGCCTGTTGTTCAGGTATCCACCGTCAGCGGCACGGTCACCAAAGGTGTGATCAGCAACGGGCTGGTGTCTGTGTACGCGCTGGAAGATGGCGCAACGGCACGCCTGCTCGGTTCAACCCACACGGATCAGAGCGGCCATTTCAGCCTGAGTGTGACCGGCTACCAGGGCGCGGTTTATATCGAAGTGACTGCAGCCTCCAGCGGCGAACCTACCCTGATGACCTGTGACAGCGCTGCCGGCTGCGGCGATTTCAGCGGCAGCAGCAATTACGACAGCAACAACAATGGCAGCATCGATTTCGGCGAGCGTTTCGCAGTGTCGGGCAATTTCATGCTGAGCAGCGCTCTGCCCTCGATCCAGCAGTCTGCTTCCACCTCGATTTCCACACTGACCCATCTGGCAGCCCAGCTGGCCGCCCAGTTTCCCCAGGGTATCAATGAAGTCAGCATCGCGGCTGCGCTGTCGCAGGTGCAGAACCTGTTCGGCCTGGATGGCAGCCTGACCGGCACCCGTCTGATCGACCTGACCAATCCTACGGCTATCAGCGGCGCCACTTCTGATGAGTTGCGCTATGCCCTGCTGTCCGGTGCGCTGATGGGCCTGACCAATGACGTGGCCTTCGGCGAAACGCTGGCTGCCTTTACCGAAGATTTCATCATCAACCAGGGTCAGTTGGTGCAGCAGGATGGTGGTGCTGGTACAACCTCCTACCTGGATCTGGTGGAGCAGGCACTGGCTACCGCCCAGCATCTGAACCTGGGCAGCTTTGTTACCGAACTGCAGCAGTTGCAAACCACATTGCAGAACGCCGAATCCGGCAGCCTGACCGATTCCCAGCCCTCGCCCACCGCTGGCGGAGCCACCGCAGCCAAGATCGATGCCTTCGTGGCAGACCTGGCCCTGTGGGAGGGTTACCTGAGCCTGAATCCGCAACAGGCCTCTTTCGCCCAGGTGGTGAGCGCAATGGGTGTTTCCACCGGCGCCGACCTGAGCAACATGCTGCAGGCCATGGCCATTGCCGGCCAGTACGGACCCATCGTGGCACTGCCGGATCTGGCGCTTGGCGCCGCCTGCGACAGCCTGGGCAACTACTTCGCCCGCATGACCTGCCGTCTGCTGATTGCCGGCAAATCCCTGGAAGATATCTGCGAAGGCACGCTGAATCTGGTGATCTTCAATCGCTCCCTGTGCGACATCCTGAACGATCTGACCCTGCCTCTGGGCGCCGGCGTGTATGGCCACTTCGCCCTGTATGACGGTGTGGTGCGCATCTACGGCGACGTGCAGAACACCGAAGTGGACCTCACCTTCACCCGCGCCAGCCGCAGCAGCACCCGCTACGGATTCGCAGTCAGCGGCACCGTGGAAAGCGCGCAGGGCCTGCTGGAAATCACCAGCGGCAACGTAGAGATGCTGTTCGCCGGCGGACTGGACATCAAGAACCTGAAACTGCCGGAAAGTGCCAACGGTAGCATCGCGGTGAATTACCAGCAGTTCGCCACCGACGACCATCCGGACAGCATGAGCTTCGCCGGACAGGTGAGCCTGCAACTGGATCTGAGCAACGTGCGTGAGAACGACGATTCCGCCGAAACCGCCTACTCAGGCCTGGACCAGATCGGCATCCAGATGACCGCAGCCGGCGAATTCAGCTCGGTGTACGGCGACAGCTTCGCCGGCTCCCTCAGCATCAGCGGCGGCCTGGACAGCAACGTGCAGGTGCAGTTCGAAACCGATCTGCCGGATTTTTCGGATCGTGCGGTGGTGACCATGACCTCCAGCCCGGACAACATGGCTGCCGGCCTGATCGACACCATCCGCATCCGCTGGGCTGGCAAACAATATGACATTGAAAACTATTTCAGCAGCCACGGCATTCGCATCACCAATCAGGACGGCATCATCATGGATCTGGACCTGTCGGTGGAAGATGGTGTTAACGCTGGTCGCATCCTACTGAACGGCACCGCATTTGGCAGCGTGTCGCCGCTCAACGGCAGCCTGCTGATCAAGTTGTCGAATGGTAGTGAAGTGGTGCTGTAAGCACTGAAAGAAAAGCCTGAAAAGAAAAAGGGAGCCTGTCGTGGCTCCCTTTTTTTATGTGCCCTGTTTTCATGTGCACTGTCGTTTGAATTGTCGCTTCCAGACACGCCATCAAGCGATGACAACAGCTTTAGACGAAGTACATCACCATCCAGTCGGCAATCAGCGCCGGCTTGGGCTGGCCTTCTATTTCCACTGTGTATTCCGCTGTCAGCAGGAACTGGCCCGGATTTTTTTCCACGGCATCTTTCAGTTTCGCCACCGCACGCACCTTCGAGTTCACTTTTACCGGCGCCAGAAAACGGATCTTGTCGAAGCCGTAATTCATGCCCATTTTCAGCCCCGCCGGCACCAGCAGATCGGGCATGGTGGCCTGCAGGTAAGGCAACAACGACAAAGTTAGAAAGCCGTGCGCGATGGTGCCGCCAAACGGTGTATGTTTCGCCTGCTCCGGATTAACGTGAATGAATTGATGATCCAGGGTGGCATCGGCAAAGGCGTTGATGCGGGCCTGATCGATGAGGAACCACTCGGACGCGCCCATTTCGGTTCCAACGGCTTCCAGCAATTTTTCTTTCGCTACCAGTTTCATGTTATTGCAACTCCCTCGGTGTCAAAAAAAGCGGATGATAAAAAACAAAAAAAACTCAACTGAACAGCTTGTGCAGCTGGGATTCCACCATCGCCCAGGGTATCAGCAGCGGCTTTTTGGTGACGGTGAGCGTGCAACTCACGCCTTCCACCCGGTATTCGATATGAAAGCCCTTGCCACGGGCATAGCCGCGCACCACATCACCAGCGAATTCAATGTCATGTTTGACGGCCAGTTTTTTCAGTTTTTCGACGATGACCTCGGCCGGCTCCGGCAATTGCCCGGTGACAGAACGTGACATGGAAACACCCTTTCAGTTGATTCGAAACCGGCTCGGCCCGCGCAAAAATGCGGATCAGCCAGGAAGTCGGATTTTATCATGATTGACCGGGGCGGCCAGAGGCAATTCTGGTGGGCATGGGGGCCAGGAACCGCATGCTGCGGCATTTGAAGTGCAGCCGTGCCGGTTACAAACCGAATATACGCTGGGCGGTGCGGGTCGTGTGCGCCGCCAGGTCCGCCGGCGCCATCTGCAGGACATCGGCCAGGATTTCAGTAATGCGGAACAGGTTGAAGGGCGTATTGTCCTCTCCCCGCGCAAAGCTGGGGGGAATGTCCGGCGCATCGGTTTCCAGCACAACGTAATCCAGGGACAGGGTTTTCAGAATGGACCGCAGTTTCTGCGCGCGGTCATAGGTGGCACCGCCGCCAAAACCCACAGCGAAACCCAGTTCATTGAAATGCTGGGCCTGCTGCAAACTACCGGAGAACGCGTGCACCACACCGCCGTAACTGAACTTCTGCTGCCGCAGTACCTTCAGGATCTGGTCGTGGGTCTTGCGCGCATGCAGGATCAGCGGCAGATGGTGGTTGCGGGCAGTGGCCACCTGGGCGGAAAACAGTTCCAGCTGACGCTCGAAATCCTGGTCACCATGAAAAGTATCGAGGCCGATTTCCCCGACGGCAATGACATCAGGCGTAATCCAGGATTCCAGCGCCGCCACATGTTCGTCACGATGCTCGGCTGTGTAGCAGGGATGCAGGCCAAAGGCGGGCAGCAACAGCGCATACTGATCGCAAACCTGCCGCAGTCGCGTCCAGCCGGCTTCACCGACGCCAGGCACCAGGATCGCGCGCATGCCACCGGCCGCGCAGCGACCCACCAGATCGGCGCGGGTGGCATCGAATTCGGCTATGTCCAGGTGGCAATGGGTGTCGATCAGATCCAGCACGGAAAGGCTGCTCCAGGTGGCTTGCCCTTGCAGTATACACGCCGGAACCAGCCAATCCCCAGCAACCCCGTTCGTGGCAGGGTTGATGCGGATCAATCCTGTCTATCCCCCAATGGGATAAGGTTGTCTCATTAACTGCAACCACACGGGATCTCATCGATGAGCATTGAAAAACACAATCTGGTACTGGAATTTCCTGAAAGCAAGGATGCCATTCACGCGCTGAAAACCGGCAATCAGCACTTTTCACGACTGTTTGAACAGTATGACGACGTGGCCCACGAGGTGCGCCGCATTGAAACCGGCGTAGAGACCACCAGTGACGAATACCTGGAGAAAAAGAAAAAGGAACGTCTGAAACTGAAAGACGAGCTTTACGGCATGATCATGGCATTCGGCAAATAGGATTCCCCTTCTGTCGGACAGAACCCGCATCAAAACGAAAAGAGGAGCCGAAGCTCCTCTTTTTCATTTGCGTGTTTTCATTTGCGTGGCGGCCATGGGACCAGCGACACGTTCACTCGCAGGCGATGCCGTTGATATCCTTGTATTTGGGATCGCAGGCGGTCATTGCACGGGTATCGTTCTCGGTCGCACGTTTGGTGTTGGTGGTTTGATCGGGGCCAAAGCCGGTGCCGGAAAAATCGTAGTGGACACCGAAGAACATACCCATGGCTGAGGTGGCAAACTCATCTTCGCCAAAATCCGCCATGTTCAGTTCGACATAAATAGAGGTCTGGCGGTGCACCCTCATCTTGGCGCCGACGGCAGCATACATGTCGAAACCACTTTCGTTGCCAGTTCTCAGCGTATTTGTCGGATTGGAAGTGGATGCGGTCAACAGCCCGATCACATTGCCGGAATAGGTTACTTCCTGCTGCCACTCATACATGCCCACGCGGCCGAAAACGCCGAAGGTATCCGTCAGCGGAAAATCCAGGCGGCCACCCAGACCAAACCCTGATACATCCATGTTGCCGGACAGGTTGACCGGCAGCGTATCGACCGGAATATTGTCCTCATCCACTTCCACCAGCGTCTTTCGATACTCGGAGGAAAATTCACTGTAGGTGAGGTACATCAATTCAACAGCCATATAGTCATTGAATCGCATGCCGACGAACAGGTTCCCACCTACGTTGTAATCGTCTGCTTCCAGAGGCGGTGCCGCCAGATTGAACGTGCTGCCCCCGATATCAACGGGCATGCTGGAATCGGCGAATGGGTAACCGGAGTTGATGGTATCTTCGAAATCGGCGGTAGAAGCGAATCCGACAGCGCCTTCTGCATAGAAGGACACGTCTGCATGTGCGGCGGGAACAGCGAAGAACAGTGCGGCGGCAAGACCGCGCCCCCAAGAATAACTTTTCATAGAACTACCTTTATTATCATTTTTGATATTTTGGGGCCGGGAGGTGGATACCCATCCCGAGGGAAACACCAAAGGATTTTCGATTGTATACGGTCAATCTTGGCCAGATCAAGGCTGGATGCCTCCGCCCCGAGCTCCATAACAAAAAGCCCGGCAGAACCGGGCTTTTTGCGGATGGACGACTGATCAGATCAGCTTTTCCAGCTCGGGAACCGCCTGGAACAGGTCTGCCACCAGGCCGTAGTCTGCCACCTGGAAGATGGGGGCTTCTTCGTCCTTATTGATGGCCACGATGACCTTGCTGTCTTTCATGCCCGCCAGATGCTGGATGGCGCCGGAGATACCGACGGCGACATACAGTTCCGGAGCAACGATCTTGCCGGTCTGACCGACCTGCATGTCGTTCGGCACGAAGCCGGCGTCAACGGCGGCGCGGGATGCACCCACGGCAGCGCCCAGCTTGTCGGCCACTTTGTACAGCAGCGAGAAGTTGTCACCGTTCTGCATGCCACGGCCGCCGGAGATGACGATCTTGGCAGCAGTCAGTTCGGGACGGTCGTTCTTGGCAATTTCTTCACCCACGAAGGAAGAAAGGCCAGCGTCTTTCGCCACGGACAGGTTTTCAATGGCAGCGGAACCGCCTTCTGCAGCAGCCGGATCGAATGCAGTGCCACGCACAGTCAGCACGTTGATGGCCTGAGTGGACTCAACGGTGGCGATGGCGTTACCGGCATAGATCGGGCGCTGGAAAGTGGTGGCATTCACCACACCGGAGATTTCAGAAATCATCTGAACATCCAGCAGGGCCGCAGTGCGGGGCAGGAAGTTTTTGCCAGTAGTGGTGGCAGCAGCCAGGATGTGCTTGTAACCCTTGCCCACTTCCGCAACCAGGGCGGATACGTTTTCTGCCAGCTGGTGAGCGTAGGCAGCGTTGTCTGCAACCAGCACCTTGGCGATGCCAGCAACCTTGGCCGCTTGCTGGGCAACGGCGCCGCAACCGGCACCGGCCACCAGGATTGTGATTTCACCACCAATTTTCTGGGCGGCGGCAACCACGTTGAGGGTAGCGGCCTTCAGATTGGCGTTGTCGTGTTCTGCATATACTAGAACGCTCATTGGATCACCTTCGCTTCGTTTTTCAGTTTCGCTACCAGTTCTTCAACTGTCTTCACCTTGATGCCGGCCTTGCGGGCAGCAGGCGCTTCAACCTTCAGGGTCTTCACGCGCGGGGTCACATCGACGCCGAAATCAGCCGGGGTTTTGATGTCCAGCGGCTTTTTCTTGGCTTTCATGATGTTGGGCAGGGAAGCATAGCGGGGTTCGTTCAGGCGCAGGTCGGTAGTGACCAGAGCCGGCAGGCCCAGTTCCACGGTCTGCAGGCCGCCGTCGATTTCACGGGTGACCTTGACCTTGCCGTCGGCAACATTCACGGCAGAGGCGAAAGTGCCCTGGCCCATGCCGGTCAGCGCGGCCAGCATCTGGCCAGTCTGGTTGTTGTCGCCGTCGATGGTCTGCTTGCCCATGATGACCAGACCGGGTTTTTCCTGGTCGACGATTGCTTTCAGGATCTTGGCGATGGCCAGCGGTTGCGCATCGGCTGCTTCTACCAGGATGCCACGGTCGGCGCCCAGTGCCAGCGCAGTGCGAATCTGCTCTTGAGCTTCCTTCGGACCTACCGCAACCACGATGATTTCGGTAGCAACCCCCTTCTCTTTCAAACGAACGGCTTCTTCTACAGCGATTTCGCAGAAGGGGTTCATAGCCATCTTAACGTTAGTGAGGTCAACGCCGCTGTTGTTTGCAGCAACGCGAACCTTCACGTTGGCGTCAACAACTCGTTTGACAGCAACAAGAACCTTCATGGAATCCTCGGCTTAAATTAGGTGGATGTGGATTAACGGTGAGAGGCACCGAAAGAATGTTCGGCCGGAATCCCCTGCACCACGGCGACTTTCATCGGAACATGGCAGGCGAGTGGATCGCCCCTGCAAAGCGCTCGGTATCTTGCCGTTTTATGACATACAGGTCAATAGCACTTCCTGGGCAGAATCCGGCACTTCCGGCCATTCCAATGGGGATGGAGCCGCCATTTCGGAACTGTTTTCGCCTGGATGCCGGCGATCCAACACCCGGGCTCGAGGCTCTCACAGGATTCCCCAGGACAGCCGTTCATAAAATGCCCCTTTTGCGCCCACGGCAGGCCTGTTTTATAGGGTATTATCCCCAGGCCGGCAGAGGATGCCGGCAGCGAGCCTCCTAACAGGATTCGGCTCTGCCTTGAAGACCGCTTTGACAAGTCGAGGACAATAACATGAAAAAATTGGGTGTATTTCTTTCCGCTTCGCTTCTGGCCCTGACCGCTCAGGCTGCCGATGTTGCCGGTGTCAGCATTCCGGATGAACTCAAGACCGTGGAATCCCAGCCGCTGAAACTGAACGGCGCCGGGGTGCGGGAAAAATGGATGATGGATCTGTATGTGGGCGCGCTGTACCTGAAGCAGCAGGAATCGGACGCGGTGAAAATCATCAAGACTGAAGATGCCATGGCAATCCGCCTGCAGATCGTGTCCGGCATGATTACCAGCGAGCGCATGACCAGCTCCACCATGGAAGGCTTCGAGCACGCCACCCACGGCAACACGGCGCCAATCCAGAAGGAAATCGAGGCCTTTCTGGCTACCTTCAAGGAACCCATCAAGGAAGGTGATGTGTTTGAAATGGTGTATGTGCCCAACGAAGGCGTGAAGATTTTCAAGAACAAGGAGCTGAAGAACACAGTGGTGGGCCAGGAATTCAAGCAGGCCCTGTTTGGTATCTGGCTGTCGGACGAGCCGGCCCAGAAGAGCCTGAAAGAAGAGATGCTGGGTAAGAAGAGCTGAACTCTTTCATCTGAACCGCGTTTCGCGAGTTTCAGGGGAGCCGGCCCTGCCCGGCTTCCCTTCCCTGCAACAATAGTCCCGCCTCAATTGCACTGTTCCCGCCAGCCCGTCAATGCCGACAACACTTTTGTGACAGTGTCATAAAGGTTTCATCGTTCTTTAACTTCTCCGCAACAGCATTTCCATAAAGTCAGCATCGAGCTTTCACAATCTCGCGGAGGCAACGATGCTTCAGAACGACCAGGCTTATTCCGGCAACACTCACACTCTTCCCGCCAGCCGTCCCCGCATCGTCGCGGACTTCATCACCACTGAAGACGAGATCCGCAGGATTCAGCGCCTGCGTTACGAGCTGTTTTGTGAAGAGTACAATGTCACCCTGCCGGTGAACCGGACGTGGAACGGTTTGCCCATCGACGCCGATGAACTGGACGATCACTGCCTGCATCTGGTGGTGCGCGATACCAATACCGGCGAGCCCATCGGCTACACCCGTGTGCTGACCAGCGCACAGGCCGCCGTGCTGGGCCACTTCTATTCCAGCCATGAATTTCATATCGATCGCATCGTGAACCGTCCGGGGCGTTTTCTGGAAATCGGCCGCACCTGCATTCATCCGGATTACCGCAACGGCGGCACCATCGCCGTGCTGTGGGCATTTCTGGCGAAATACATGCAGGAACACGATTACCAGTACCTGTTTGGCTGCGCCAGCATTTCGCTGAACGATGGTGGCACTGCGTATGCGAATATCATGCAGGTGGTGCGCGACCAGTTCATGGCGGATGAGGAATTCCGCGTGGAACCGCTGCTGCCGCTGCAAATGAAAGATGTGAGCGTGGAAGGCAAGGCCAGCTTTCCGCCGCTGTTGAAAGCCTACACCCGCATGGGCGCACGCATCTGCGGCGAAGCCTGCTGGGACCCGGACTTCAATGTGGCGGACGTGTTCGTGCTGCTGGATATCAGCAATGTGGCCGCGCGTTATGCCAAGCATTTTCTGAAGACTCAGGAAGCGGCATGATCGTACGTTCCATCAAGGCGGTCCGGCTGTTCAATCACATCCTGCTGGGTCTGGTGCTGCTGGTGTTGACAGGTGCGTTCTGGAACAACGGCACGCGCCTGCTCAAAAGCACCAAGCAGTGGTGGCTGGGCCGCACGACGCGGTTGCTGGGGATGGAGATCGAGGTCATTGGTGAATTTCCGCAACTGCAGGGAGATGTCGGTTTTCTGCTGGTGAGCAATCATGTGTCCTGGACCGATATTCCGGTCATCGGCAGCCTGCGGCAAATCAATTTTCTGTCGAAAGCCGAAGTGAAGAAATGGCCTTTGGTGGGACGGCTGGCCCAGACCACCGGCACGCTGTTTATCCAGCGCGGCAAGGGCGATACGGATTCCGTGGCCCGGCAGATGGCGGATTATCTGGCCCAGGGCCGCTCCGTGTTGTTTTTTCCTGAAGGCACCACCAGCGACGGTCGCAGTGTGAATCGTTTTCACCGCAAACTGTTCCGCACCTGCGAGCATGTGCCGACGCAGGTATTGCCGCTGGCGATCCATTACGAAGTGGAAGGTCTGGATCACTCTGCTGTTGCGCGCAATCCGGTGGCCTTTATCGGCGACGATGAATTCACGCAGCATATCTGGCAACTGCTGGCGTTTTCGCGGGTGAAGGTGAAAGTGGCTGTGCTGCCGCCCCGCACACTCAATCTGGCAACGCTGGAGCAGGACGTAACCGCGATCCGGCAGGACATTCTGGCGCAGGTGCAAAATTTCAACGCCCGGCAACATCTCGCCAACGTTATCAATACCAGTGCTCGATTGCCTGATGCATCCAGTCACGCCGGTCAGCGGGATGAGGCAGCCAGTTTCTGAAACTGCGTGCCGCCCGGATCAGAAATTCCATCAGACACTGGTGCCGCCGCAATACGCGTTCATGCCGATGCGGCAGCACCGGATTAAAAATCCCCATCGAATTGAAAATCTGCAGCGGGTTTTTCTTCACCCACAACCAGCTGCCCATCTCCAGCGTCAGCGGCAGGTAGACACCTTTGCGCCGGTGCAGCGTCTTGCGGTAAACGTGATCCCATAGATCGCCGTGAGTGGTGTAATTACGTGATTGCGGTTCGATCTTGTAGAAACTGAAGTTGGGATGGGTGCGGCGGAACAGCAGCCGCAGCGCGAACATTTCACCGATGTCGTCGAAGGGATCGGGCGTGAAGGCGTAGGGAAACCAGACCTGATCCTGATGGCCGAAGCCGGAATGGCAGTCCAGCGAAATGACGAAATCCGATTTCAGCACACAGCTTTCCACCAGATTCAGCAGGGCCTGTGCTTCCGGCTCCATGTCGGCATTGCGGCGGCCGCGATACCAGGGCAGATAGCGGCTTACACGATGACCACCCAGCATGAAAGGCACATTGCCCTGGGCATCGATGGGGGCGTTGCGCATGAGATCAACGCCGTTGGGATTGGCGCGATGACGGACCAGCATGCCACCGGGATTGACCAGCGGCACAAACACCAGGCGCACATGCTGCAGCAGATCGTCGAGGCTTTCGTCCCACTCCAGCCGTGCAAACAAGGTGTGCATGAACGCGAGCAGCACCTGAGTGCCAATGCGTTCGACACCGTGCACCCCGCCGGAAAAAATAATGACAGGAGCCGTGGGTTGGGTGCTACCCATTTCAAAGCAGTAGACCGGCAGGCAGTCGTTACCCATTTCAATGGCGGTGAGAGTGTGCACGCGGCAGGGCAAGTCGTCCTGCTCCAGCCAGCGATCCATCTGATACAGTTCAGGCAACCCTTTCAATACGCGATCAGAACGCATCATCGCCAACAGCCGTGCTCCCGGTGGTGAGAAAGCAACGTTTTTATAGCAATTCGATGACAGCGGGATGACAGGCTTCTTTTGCCAGAATAGTCGGTTAGAGACAGACTCCTGTTCCACCCAACCCGCAATAACCTCCTGGATTTTTCGCCAGATATTGCTGGTGATAATCCTCGGCGTAGTAGAAAGGACCGGCGAGCTTGACCTCGGTAGTGATGCTGTCGAATCCGGCGGCGCGCAGCTTTTCCTGGAACTGGCTCAGTGTTTCCTCCACCACTGCCATCTGCTCGTCCGAATCACAATACACACCAGAGCGGTACTGGGTGCCGACGTCATTGCCCTGTCGCATGCCTTGGGTGGGATCGTGGGATTCCCAGAATACCCGCAGCAGATCGCGCAGTTCGATCACCGCCGGATCGAACACCACCAGCACCACTTCGTTGTGTCCGGTGCGGCCGGAACAGACTTCTTCGTAGGTGGGATTGGGTGTGAATCCGCCGGCATAACCGACTGCCGTCGTGTAGACGCCAGGCACCTGCCAGAACTTGCGCTCGGCGCCCCAGAAGCAGCCCAGGCCGAACTGGATTTTTTCCAGCTGGGCGGGAAAAGGCGGTTGCAGCGGATGGCCATTCACATGGTGCCGGTTGTGGATCTGCATGGCCTGGGTGCGGCCAGGCAAGGCCTGTTCGGGCACGGGCAATTCCATTTTGTGGGGATCGATGTAGCGTTTGAACATGGCGGGCTCCTGCGGACGCTGGATCGGGTGCCGATGATGATCTACTGTACCCGCATCGAATACAAACGCAAGGCGCCTGAAAACGCGCAAGGCCAGACGAGGGAGATTGTATCAATGTCAAAAACCATACTGATCACCGGTTGTTCCAGCGGCATCGGCCGCCAGTTGGCTGTGCGGCTGAAAGAGCGCGGTCACCGGGTATACGCCAGCGCCCGCTCGCTGGACAAGATCGTTACGCTGGGCGAGCTGGGGATTGTGCCGCTGACGCTGGACGTGACGTCTGCCGCGAGCATTGAACAGGCGCTGCAGACCGTTGCCGCCAATGGCGACCGCATCGAGTGGCTGATCAACAATGCCGGTTACGGCGCCATGGGGCCGCTGGCGGAAATGCCGCAAGCGGAGATCGAGCGCCAGTTCGCCACCAACCTGTACGGACCGCTGGCACTGGTGCGTGCGCTGGTTCCTTCCATGAAAGAAAACGGCGGCGGCAAGATCATCAATATCGGTTCGGTGTCCGGCATTCTGGTGACGCCATTTTCCGGCATTTACTGTGCCACCAAGGCAGCGTTACATGCCGCATCGGATGCGTTGCGGATGGAGCTGGCGCCGTTTGGCATCGACGTGGTGGTAATCCAGCCCGGCGCCATTGAATCGGAATTCGGCAGCAATGCGGAAGCGTCGCTGGCGCGCACGTTTGGTTCCGGGTCGCTGTACAGTGAAGTGAAGGATGGCGTGCTGAAACGGGCACGGGCATCACAAAACAATCCCACACCTACCGCCGAATTTGTGGAAGAACTGATCGGGGTTATTGAGAAGAAGCATTCACCGTCAGTGGCACGTATCGGCAATGGCAGTCGGGCCATGCCACTGGTGGCCAACTGGGTGCCAATCCCGCTGCGGGATTTTGTGCTGGGGCGTTCCTTCCATCTGAACCGGTTGAAATAAGAGCGTTACGTCCGGATTGTCGGGTTGTGTTCCATTGCGCACAGACGCGGTATTGGGCTGCGCCCAGACTCAAGCCTCATTCGTCTCGCACGGGCCCGCCATGGAGAATCCATATGGACGACTATCGTCATCACGTATCAGGCTTTTTTCCTCACCGCGACAAAGCCGACAGAACCCTTGCCCAGCTGATCGAACGGGGATTGCCCGCAGCGCAGCTGGAGATCTTTGCCGGAAACGCCGACATACCACCCGCCCCCACACCCCAGACACACAGCAATGAGGTGTTGAAAGACGTGATGGTTGACGGTGCCATCGGCACTGCAGTCGGTACCGGAGTCGGTGGGCTGGCGACGCTTGGGCTGGTGGCTGCAAATGTCAGCCTGTTCATTGCCAGCCCGTTGGTAGCGCCGCTGATCATGCTGGGCTGGGGCGCCAGTCTCGGCGGTTTCATTGGCGCCGCTGTCGGGGCCTCATCCAACGCAGGAGAAAACGATGGGCGCTTCGCCGACCTGATTCTCGATGCGATCAAGAGCGGCGATGTGGTTTTGGTGGCCGAAACCCGTACGCCGGAACAAACCGCCATCGCCCGCGAGGTCATCAATGCCGCCGTGGGTGAATACAAGGACCTCAACGTGGGGCCTGAAGTTGAAAAGTCTGCGGCCGGCTGATCAAATCCGGCCCAGCAACAGCAATACAATAAGAATAAGCACCACTACGCCCAGGCCACCACTGGGTCCGTAGCCCCAACTGCGGCTATGAGGCCAAGCCGGAATGGCACCGACCAGCAACAGAATCAATATGACCAACAAGATGGTTCCCACGCTCATGACAATCTCCCTTAACGGCAGTAAAAAGTAACGGCTTTAAAAGTGCGTCGCACACCCAAGAATGAGCGAAACGACCCGCCGTCATCTGTGCGGTAGTGCACTGAGCCGTAGTGCAGAGCTGGAATGACCGCGGTCCACAGGCGCCGCTAACCCGACAGCCGGAACTCCCCCGGCGTCATTCCCGTCCACTGTTTGAAACTGCGGTGAAACGAGCGCGGCTCCGCAAAGCCCAGCCGCACGCCAATTTCGTCGATAGTTAAAGTGGAATGGCGCAGATAATGCTGCGCCAGCTCCAGCCGCAACTCGTTCAGCACCTGCTGGTAACTGGTCCCCTCCTCGCTCAGGCGCCGCTGCAGGGTGCGCGCGTTCATGCCCAGCTGCCGGGCGATCAGCTCCTTGCGCGGCAGTTCGTCTTTCAACTGCAGGCGCAGCAGGTTTTTCACCTGGCGGGAAACCGACTCGTCGCGGTCGAGGGTAGCCAGTACCTGGGTGGCATGTTCCAGCAACGTGGCCAACAACTGGGGATCGGCCTGCCTTAGCGCATGTTGCAACTGGCGTGGCGCCACGATCAGCGTGCTGCAGGATTGGTTGAAACGCACCGGTGCGCGGAACACGGACTGGTATTCCGCCAGCGCCGCCGCATCTTCCGGCGGCCTGTGTTCAAACCAGACTTCCAGCGGATTTTCAGTTTCCTCGCCGGTCATCCAGCGCGTATAGCGGGTCCAGGACGCCAGCACGTTCTCGATCACATGACGCCGCACCAGGGGATTGGTGAAATTGCAGTTCCACTGCACGCAGACGTTCTCGCCCAGGGCGCGGGTGACGGTAAAGCCCATGTCGCCCACGATTTTTTCATACACGGGAATCCGCGACAGCGCCTCGCCCACGGTGGCGCAGTTCATGGCGATATACCCCAGCACGCTGTAAGACGCGGGCTGGATGAATGCCGACGTGTGCAGGCCGAAGCAGGGGTCGCCGGACAGGGGAATCAGGCAGGCCAGCAGTTGCTCCAGCTGCTGGCCGGGAACGCGCTGGCGGGCGTCCTGCAGCACGGAGGGATCGATACCTGCCCGGGCCAGGCAGGCGGTTGTATCGACACCGCGGGATTCCGCCATGCGCAGGTATTGCCACAGGGCTGGTACGGAGGCGTAGCCGCTGTCGGGTACGGTTTGGGTCATGGAGTTGAGTACTTTGTCCCGTTTCGAGAGGCGCCCTGTCTCGTCCCGACAGTGCGCGGATGAAATAGAACTATATTATAGGGATCAATCGAATCAATCGCTTGGATAAAACGGGAGCAACCGCATGCGACGCTGGAATGGCTGGGGTGATGAACACAACGATTTTCCGCTGAAGCCCTCGGCACGGCAGTTTTTGCAGGATCTGGTCGGCGCTGGCAAACGGCTGCCAGATGCGACCCTGGCCGATGTGATGGCGAAAGTGCCGGCATCTCGTCTGCCGCAACACCCGCTGATTGCAACCGATGCCGAAACCCGGGTGCGCCATGCCCGTGGCCAGAGCCTGGCGGACTGGCTGGCAGTGCGCAGCGGCGAGATCGGCGTGTTTCCGGATGGCGTGGCGTTTCCCGAAACCACCGCGCAGGTGCGCGAACTGCTGCAGTTTGCGAAACAGCACAGCGTGCATGTGATTCCCTATGGCGGCGGTTCGTCGGTGGTGGGCCATATCAATCCGCTGGCGGGCGCGGCACCGGTACTCACCATCAGCCTGGCCAATCTGAACCGGCTGCTGCAACTGGATCGCATGAGCCAGATCGCTACCTTTGGCGCAGGCACGCCGGGGCCGCTGGTGGAATCGCAACTGAAACCCATGGGCTTCACCCTGGGCCATTTTCCGCAATCCTGGGAGTTGTCCACCGTGGGTGGCTGGGTGGCGAGTCGCTCCAGCGGGCAGCAGTCGTTGCGTTACGGTCGCATCGAGCAGCTGTTTGCCGGCGGCAGTATGGAAACCACCGAGGGCACGCTGGATATTCCCACCATTCCCGCCTCGTCCGCCGGGCCGGATGTGCGCGAAATGCTGCTGGGGTCGGAAGGCCGCATGGGCATCATCACCGAAGTGAAAGTGCGGGTGACGCCGCTGCCGGAACAGGAACATTTCCACGTGGTTTTTTTCCCCAACTGGGAAAGCGCCACCAGTGCCGTGCGCGAAATCGTGCAGAAAAAAATTCCGCTGTCGATGATGCGGGTGAGCAACGCCCGCGAAACCTGGACCCAGCTGCAACTGGCCGGGCACCCCACCGCCATCGGTTTTCTGGAAAAATACCTGGGCCTGCGCGGCGTAAAATCCGACAAGTGCATGTTCACTTTCGGGCTCACCGGCAACAAGGCATTCTGCAACGCGGCGCACGAACTGGCCAAACCCATCATCAAGGAATACGACGGCATCAACACCGGCACCTTCCTCGGCAAGAAATGGGAAGAGAACCGCTTTCGCTCGCCCTATTTACGCCACGGTTTGTGGGACAACGGCTACGCGGTGGACACGCTGGAAACGGCGGTGGACTGGGCCCGCGTCACACCCACCATGCATGCGGTTGAACAGGTGCTGACCCATGGGCTGAAGGACCATCACGAAAAAGTGCATGTGTTCACCCACCTGTCGCACCTGTACCCACAGGGTTCCAGCATCTACACCACCTATGTATTCCGCTGCGGCGACAGCTACACCGAAACCTTCGCACGCTGGAAGAAACTGAAAGCGGCTGCGTCGGAACAGATCGTGAAACACGGTGGCACCATCAGCCACCAGCACGGTGTGGGTGTTGATCATGCGCCCTATCTGGCGGCAGAAAAGGGCGAGCTGGGCATAGGCGCGATCAAAGCACTGTGCACGCAGTTCGACCCCGCCGGCATCATGAACCCCGGCAAGCTGATTCAGGATTGATCCCGGCATGACAAACACACTGGGCACAAGCTCTCTGGGTAAGCGCAGCGAGATCTGGGAAGCACTGAAACGCAGCAGCACACGCCACGACATCATCATTATCGGTGGCGGCATCACCGGCGCCGGCATTTTGCGGGAAGCTACCCGGCAGGGATTGAAAGCGCTGCTGGTGGAGCAACGGGATTTGGCCTGTGGCACGTCGAGCCGGTCTTCGAAAATGGTGCACGGCGGGCTGCGTTATATCGCGCAGGGTGATATCAAGCTGACACAGCATTCCGCACTGGAACGGGAACGTCTGATCCGCGAAGCGCCCGGGCTGGTGGAACGCATGGGTTATCTGTTCCCGATCCGCAAGGGCCAGATTCCCGGCAAATTCCTGTTCAACACGCTGCTGGCGGTGTACGACAAGCTGGCCGGCATCAAGACCCACGGCTGGCATGAAAGCGCAGCCGTGTTGCAGCGCGCGCCGGGGCTGAATCCTGCCGGGTTGAAAGGTGCAAGCTACTACACCGATGCGGTTACCGACGATTCCCGTCTGGTATTGCGGGTGTTGCAGCAAGCCTGTACTGAACAGGGGCAGGCAATCAATTATGTTGCTGCCGAAGGTTTGCTGCAGGACGAACACGGCCAGGTAAACGGCGTGAAGCTGCGCGATATCGTCAGTGGCGAAACCCTGGAACTGCCAGCCAATGTGGTGATCAACGCCACTGGCGCCTGGGTAGACCAGTTGCGTGAAAGCGTGGCTCACGAGCGCACCATCCGTCCGCTGCGTGGCAGTCACATCATCATTCCGGCCAGTAAAATTACTGTGCAGGATGCGCTCACCCTGTTCCACCCGCAGGACAAACGCGCAGTCTTCATTTTTCCCTGGGAAGGCACCACCGTAATCGGCACCACCGATCTGGATCACGATCTGCCGCTGAATACTGAACCCGGTATCACGCAGCAGGAACTGGATTATCTGCTGCAACTGTCGCAGCAGGCATTTCCCGGCGCCCATGTCACCGCCTCCGATGTGATTTCCAGTTATGCCGGCGTGCGTCCGGTGATCAGCAAGAATCGCAGCAAAGATCCCTCGAAGGAAAAACGCGATCATCAGGTGTGGGTGGATAAAGGACTGGTGAGTGTCAGCGGCGGCAAGCTCACCACTTTCCGGCTGATTGCGCGTGACACGTTGCAGGCGGCAAAACCGTTTTTGCAGAGCGTGGAATTTCGCAATCAGGATGAGCAGCTGTTCGATTATCCCATCACTACCCCGCATGCATTGGGCCTGCAGGACAAAGTCTGGGCGCAACGGATGATCGGCCGCTACGGGGATCAGGTGAACCGCATGTTGCAGGACGCACCGGAATGCGAGCGCAGCAAAATCGCCGGCACCGAATTCTGTCTGGCGGAACTGCGCTGGTCGTGCCGCAATGAACAGATCGTGCATCTGGATGATCTGCTGCTGCGGCGCACACGGCTGGGGCTATTGTTGCGTAATGGCGGCGCGGAAATCCTGCCGCAGGTGCGGGACATCTGCCAGCAGGAACTGAACTGGAACCAGGATCACTGGCACAGCGAGGAACAACGCTACCTGTCCCTGTGGCGACACTATTATTTTCTGCCGGGTGCGCCTGCATGACAAAATCGACAGGGAAAAACCTTTCCGAAAAAAGCTACGTGCTCGCCATCGACAACGGCACCCAGAGCGTGCGTGCGCTGATATTCGATCTGGACGGCCAGCTGATTGCCAAAAGCAAGGTGCCGCTGGAACCGTATTTTTCCGTCAATCCCGGCTGGGCGGAACAGTATCCGCACTACTTCTGGGACAACCTGTGCCGCGCCTGCCAGCAATTGTGGGATCTGATCGATTTTCCCCGCAGCGCCATCAAGGCAGTGGCGATCACCACCCAGCGCGCCACTGTAGTGAATCTGGATAAAAACGGTGAGCCACTGCGCCCCGCGATCATCTGGCTGGACCAGCGCCGCGCGGAAAACCTGCCGGCCATGAGCGGCGCCTGGGACAAGCTGATCAAGCTGAGCGGCAACGGCGACACGCTGAATTATTTTCGGGCCCAGGCCGAATGCAACTGGATCGCGCAACAGCAACCGGAGATCTGGAACAACACGCACAAATATCTGCTGCTGTCCGGCTACCACATTCACAAACTCACTGGACGTTATGCCGATTCCACCGCCGCGCAAGTGGGATATCTGCCCTACGATTTCAAGCGCTTTGCCTGGGCCGGCAGCACCGACTGGAAATGGCAGGCACTGGCCGTGCGGCGCCAGCAACTGCCAGAACTGGTACCACCCGGCAAGCTGATTGGCCACATCACCGCAGACGCTGCACTGGTCACCGGCATTCCTGCCGGTCTGCCGCTGATTTCCGCCGGCGCCGACAAGGCCTGCGAGGTGATCGGCTCCGGCTGCCTGACACCGGACATGGGCAGCCTGAGCTACGGCACCACCGCCACGTTCAACACCACCAATCCGAAATACATCGAAACCATTCCCATGGTGCCGCCCTATCCCGCCGCCATTCCCAACGCCTACAGCACGGAAATCATCGTGCAGCGCGGCTACTGGATGGTGAACTGGTTCCGCCGCGAATTCGGCCAGCGCGAGGAACTGCAGGCGAAGGAACGCGGCATTGAACCGGAACAGTTATTTGATGAATTGCTGAAGGAAGTGCCGGCCGGATCAATGGGATTGATGTTGCAACCTTACTGGTCCCCCGGCGTGAAACAGCCACCGGAAGCGAAAGGCGCCATCATCGGCTTCGGCGACGTGCACACCCGCGCCCATATTTACCGCGCCATTATTGAAGGACTGGCTTACGCACTGCGGGAAGGCAGGGAAAAAGTGGAGCAGCGCAGCAAGGTGAAGGTGACGACACTGCGGGTGTCCGGCGGTGGTTCCCAGAGCGATGAAGCGATGCAGATCACGGCGGACATTTTCGGCATGGCGGCGGAACGTCCGCATACCTATGAAACCTCAGGACTGGGTGCGGCAATCAATGCGGCGGTGGGTGCAGGCCTGTATCCGGATCACATCACGGCCATCCGCAACATGACGCACAAGGGCGACGTATTTCATCCGATCGAAGCGAACCGTCGCCTGTACAACCAGCTGTACCACGAGGTGTACCAGAAAATGTATGACAACCTGAGCCCGCTGTACCGCGCGATTCGTCGCATTACCGGTTACCCGAAATAACGCCAGGCAAAAACGTTACTGCTCCAGCGCATCCAGAATGGAGCAGTGAATCGCCGATTCTGGTCCGCCGCAACACTGGTCGGTAACCCGCTGCAGCGCCTTGTGCATGCGCTGCAATTCCGCAATTTTCGTTTCGATGTTTTTCAGCTTGGCCTGCGCCAGATCTTTAACGCTGGAGCAGGGCTGATGCTCGCGATCAATCCGCAATGACAGCAGTTCGCGGATTTCCTGCAAACTGAAACCCAGCGCCTTGGCTTTCAGGATGAACTGCATCTGCTGCACCGCCTGCTGATCGTAATGCCGGTAACCGGAATCCGAACGTCCGGCGGGCCGCAGCAAGCCTTCTTTCTCGTAATAGCGCAGCGTGTCGATGCCCACCCCGCTGGCCTTGGCGATTTCACCGATTTTCATGTGCACCTCGAATGACGCCCTGTAATCAGTGAAAGCAGTATAAACCCTGGAGCAAGGACCAGAGTCAACCGTTACAGGCTCCCTAATCCACTGCAGTGCATTTACCTTCCCGGCAGCGGATCAGCGCCTCTCGTTTGCTGGCCACGGTGGGCGTCAATTCCTGCATCCGGTCGCGGATCGCCTGCTGCCGCTCGGGCGTCAGGCCACGAATATAGGCTGCATCCGAATCGAACCAGAAACCGCGATAGCGTTCCATCTCGGCAACTGCCTTTTCAATAGCCGCCTTGTCACCCTCACTTTCCAGGATCACCCGGTACGCCGCCACCATCACTCCGGTGCGGTTCTGGCCGGAGCGGCAATGCACATACAACGGTTTGGGCGCCTGCGCTGCCACTGCCAGAAACAGGGCCACGCGTTCGTCGGTCAGCCAGGGCGCCACTATCACCAGCGGTTCCCAGTCACGCACACGGTAATAGTGGATTTCATGCTCCTCCTGCGTCGGCAGCCGGGTTTCTACCAGCGTGGCGCGATCATCCACCTGTTCCTCCAGATGCACGCTGGTCAGCGTGTCGCGGTCGTCATTCAGCAATTCCAGGTTGACGATAGTGCGGACGCCATTGCGGATCAGCCAGGCCGCTTCCGCCGTGTCCGGCTTGGCGCCGCGCCAGAGCGTACCCTGAGTCGATTCGCAGAAATTCTGGATCGGGGAATTCAGGTTGACCGCGCAGGCGTCGGGGGCTGCGCTGGTGAAGGCGGCGCAGGCAGTGATGGGGCCCAGGAAGACGGTCAGTATGAACGGGAAGATCAGCCGTGCAGCCGTGCGATTGCTCATGGAATGGTCCAGTTGGGGAAATGCGTGCAGGTATAACGCAATGTCCGGCTGGCTGCCAGCACCAGCACCCGCCCAGACACTATTTGGTTATTTAACCAAAACGGGGTAGTATTTGGTTAAATAACCAAAATCAGGCAATTCCTGCCCCTTTCCCAGATGTGAATCCGGAGTACTGACTGAATGAACGCCTCCCGCCTCAGCAGCCTGCTTTTCTGCGCCGTACTTGCCGGTTGCGGTCAGCCATCGGAACAGGCCGCCTCCACGACCAAATCCAGCATGACAGTGACCACCGCCCAGGTGCAGCTACAGACGCTGCCGCAAGCGGCGGAAGCCCAGGGCCAGATCGCACCCTGGCAGGAAGCCATCATCAGCGCCCGGGTGAGCGGGCTGACACTGACAGACTTGCAGGTCCAGGTGGGCGACCGGGTGAAGCGCGGGCAGTTGCTGGCCCGCTTCGATGCGCGCAGCGTCAATGCCGAACTCACCCACGCCAGGGCCAACCTGGCCCAGGCCACCGCCAATGCCGTGCAGGCGGCCGCCAACCGCGACCGTACCGTGCGCATGCAGGGCCGCGGCGCCGTCAGCGAGCAGGAACAGCAACTGGCCCAGACCCAGGCGGAAATGGCGGAAGCCCAGCGCCAGATGGCCGCCGCGCAGGTGACCACCCAGGAAATCCGCCTGCAGGATTGCGAAGTACGCGCAGTGGACGATGGCGTGATCTCGGCCCGCAACGCCACCCTCGGCCAGGTGGCCCAGGCCGGCACCGAACTGTTCCGGCTGATCCGCCAGGAACGGCTGGAATGGCAGGCCGAACTCAACTCCCAGCAAATGACGCGGGTAAAGCCGGGGCTGTCGGTGATCGTGATCTTGCACGACGGCACCCGCATCAACGGCACGATTCGCCAGCTGGCCCCGTCCCTCAACACCAATTCGCGGCTGGGCCTGGCCTATGTGGATCTGGAACCGGGCAGCAGCGCGCGGGCCGGCATGTACGCCAGCGGCCACATCAATCTGGACCAGAGGGAATCCCTGGCGGTGCCCGCCGAAGCCGTGGTGCTGCGTGATGGTCGCAGTTCGGTGTTCCTCATGGGCAACGACGGCAAGGTTACCCAGACCCCGGTGGAAACCGGTCGCCGCGACGGCAATATGATCGAAATCACCCAGGGACTGGCAGCGGGCGATCTGGTGGCTGTGCGCGGTGCAGGTTTTCTGGCCGATGGCGACCATGTGACACAGGCGCCGGGCAAGGAACTGGGTGTGCAAGCGTCCAATCTGCCTGACACCGAGGCAGTGCAATGAATCTGGCAACCTGGTCCATCCACAACCCCATTCCCAACATCCTGCTGTTTTTCTTCCTGACGCTGGCAGGCATCTGGGGATTCAACAAGCTCAACATCCAGAACTTTCCCGATATGGATTATCCGGCGGTTCTGGCCGTGGTTGAACAACCCGGCGCGGCCCCCGCCCAGCTGGAAACGGAAGTGGCTCGCAAGATGGAGGACTCCATGTCCTCGCTGCCGGGCCTGCGCCATTTGCGCACCAACATTACCGATGGCCGGGTTGCCGTTACCGCCGAGTTCGTGCTCACCAAATCGCTGTCGGAAGCCCAGCTGGATGTGAAAGACGCCGTCGACAAGATCCGCAGCCAGTTGCCCGCCGACGTGGAAGAACCGCAGGTCACAAAAATCAACGAAGGGCCCGGTGGCCCCATTCTGACCTACGCGATCTGGAATCCGAATCTGGATGAAGAAGCCCTGTCCTGGTTTACCGACGACGTCGTGGCCCACGCCGTGATGTCGGTGCAGGGTGTGACCAATTTCTACCGCATTGGTGGTGTCACGCGGGAAGTACAGGTCACGGTGGACCCGGTGCAGATGAACGCGCTGGGCGTCACCGCTTCCGACCTGTCGCGCGCGCTCAAGCAGGTGCAGCAGGACGCATCCGGCGGACGCGGAGAACTGGGCGGCGCCGAACAGGGCGTGCGCACGATCGCGACCGTAAAACGCGCGCAGGATCTGGCGGCACTGCCCATCACGCTCACCGACGGCCGCTCCCTGCGCCTCGATCAGGTCGCCAAGGTGCACGACACCGTCGCCGAGCGCAAACAGGCCGTGCTCATCAACGGCACACCGGCAGTCGGCTTCCAGATTTCACGCGTCAAAGGCTACGACGAAAAGACCATCAATGCGCAGATGGATCAGGTGATGGTGGAACTGGAGAAAGCGCATCCCGGCCTGGAAACCAAGCTGGTGCGCTCGGTGGTGAAAACCACCATGAAGCAGTATACCGGCTCGATGCACATGCTGATCGAAGGTGCCATTCTGGCGGTGGTGGTGATCTTTTGGTTCCTGCGCGACTGGCGTGCCACCGTGCTGGGCGCTGCCGCCCTGCCCCTGTCCATCATTCCCGCCTTCGGGGTGATGTATCTGGCGGATTTCTCGCTCAACACCATTACCTTGCTGGGCCTTGCCGTGGTGGTCGGCATACTAGTCGACGATGCGGTGGTGGAAGTGGAAAACATCGCGCGCCATCTGCGGGAAGGCAAATCGGTGCACGATGCCACCGTTTCCGCCGTCAACGAAATTGCGCTGGCGGTCATTGCCACGACGTTCACGCTGGTGGCGGTGTTCCTGCCGACGGCGGTCATGAGTGGTATCGCCGGCCTGGTGTTCAAGCAGTTCGGCTGGACGGTTGTGACAGCGGTAATCGCCTCTCTGCTGGTGGCGCGTCTGGTCACACCCATGATGGCGATCTGGATTCTCAAGCCCGGTCACAAGGAACCGCCGGAAGGCTGGCTGATGCGCACCTACCTGCGCTGCCTGCAATGGTGCCTGCGGCATCGCAAGACCACCATGCTCGGTGCCATCCTGTTTTTCGCGGGCTCGCTGTCGCTGATTCCACTTATGCCCACCTCGTTCATCCCGGCCGAAGACAACGGCTTCGTCGTCATCAACATGGAATTGCCGCCCGGCAGCAATCTGGAGGCGAGCCTCGCCACCGCCGACGAAATTACCCGTGCACTGGATGGCATTCCCGGCATCGAAACGGTGTTCACCAGCATTGGCAACAAACCGGTGCTGCCCAACGTGCTCAGTGGCCCCGGTGAGCCGCGCAAAGGCTCCATCAGCCTGATACTGACCTCGGAAAAGCGTCCGTCCCAGCAGGAAATCGAACACCTGATCCGCCCGCGTCTGCAAAACATTGCCGGCGCCCGCCTTTCCATCGGCGCGGGATTCACCGGTGAAAAAATGGAGATCCTGCTGGTCAGCCAGAATATCGCCGCGCTGAAAAACACCGCCCACGATGTCGAACGCGAACTGCGCTCGCTGCCCTTTTTCAGCGGCGTCCAGTCCACGGCAGCCCTGGAACAGGCCGAAGTCACTATTCGCCCGAACGCCACTCTGGCCGCCGAGCGCGGCGTCAGCACCCAGGCGATTGCCGACACCGTGCGGATCGCCCTGGCCGGTGATTTCGATATCGCCCTGTCCAAGCTGAATCTGGACAATCGCCAGGTGGATATCCGGGTTCAGGTGCCGGTGGAATTGCGCCAGAATCTGGAGGCTATCGGCAATCTGCGCGTGCCCGGTCGCAATGGTTTGGTGCCTTTGTCCAGCATCGCCGATCTTTCAGTGGAAAGCGGACCCTCCCAGATCAACCGCTTCAACCGGCAGCGCCAGATCGCCATCACCATCGACCTGGGTGGTTATCCACTGGGTGCGGCCGCCAAAGCCCGCGATTCACTGGAAGCCGTAAAAACCATGCCGCCCAGTGTGAAACTGGTGGATGCCGGCGATGCCGAGTTTCTGGCTGAAATGGTGGAAAGTTTCGGCACCGCGCTGATCTCCGGCGTGCTGCTGATTTATGCCGTGCTGGTGCTGCTGTTCAAGGACTGGTTCCAGCCCATCACCATTCTGTCGGCGTTGCCCCTGTCCATTGGCGGCGCCTTCGTTGCCTTGCTGGTGGGCAACTATGGCCTGAGTCTGCCCGCCTTCATCGGGCTGATCATGTTGATGGGCATCGTGACCAAAAACTCGATCCTGCTGGTGGATTTTGCGGTAATTGCCCAGCGTGATCTGGGCATGAACATGCACGATGCCCTGATCGATGCCTGCCGCAAACGCGCACGGCCGATCCTGATGACCACCGTGGCGATGATCGCGGGTCTGCTGCCGCTGGCCATGGGCATCGGCGGGGATTCCTCGTTCCGCACGCCGATGGCGGCCGCAGTGATCGGTGGACTGGTGACGTCCACTGTGCTGAGTCTGCTGGTTGTGCCCGTAGTGTTTGTGTACATATCTCGCCTGCAACAATGGCTGACGTTCAGGGGGAAAAGGCATGAAGCGCAGCTCCAGCACTGAAGACCTCGCGCCGGCCGGCGAAAATCCGGGCACCAGATCCGTGCGGCAGCGCATTGTTGACGCTGCACTGGAACTGGCACAGACCGTTGGCGTGCAGGGAATGAGTCAGGCCCGCGTTGCCGCTGCCGCTGGCGTGCGCCAAAGCCATCTGACCTACTACTTCCCCACTCGCGCGGATCTGATCAAGGCCACGGTCCATGCCATCAGTGACCAGATGCTGGAAGGCACCAAGGCCGCCTTGAGCGCCACTGGCCTGGATATCGACCCGGTGCTGGAACTGCGCAATTTCTGCATGAAAGAAGTGTGCGATCTGGGGAAGGCGCGATTGCTGCTGTCATTGATGGTGGTGGCCGAGGAAGAACCATCGTTGCATCAGTGGAACGACGAATTCCATCGCGAAACCATCGGCCAGTGGCTGGAGGTTTACCGCAATCTGGGTTTTGACGTGAACGAGTCAGACATCGAACTGTTTCACGCCACTTTCGTCGGAGCTACGCTGCTGGGAGCGCAGTCCGGCTCGGACGAGGCGTGGCAGCGCGCAGCCCGGGTTGCCGGGCAGGCCTTTGACCGGCTGCTGCAGACCAGGAAGCCGGAGCCGCTACGCAAGGCGCGCGGTACACGCACGCCCGGAACAAAAACGTAGCGGCATTGTTTCTGCGTTAATGTTCAAGCCCTTTGCTGACGGTGATGTCATACGCCCGCTGCTGGTACATCATCCGCATCAGCATTTGCATAAGATCTATTTCGGCACCCTGTGTGGTTTGTGGCACTTTGCACGTCATGGTTGGATTCTGTTTCTGATGAAAAGTACAGCCCCGGCGCTGCACCTGATCCATCACATGCACCTCGCCCAATAACGCCATTCCCTTGTCCATCAGGGCGCTGTGTTCCGCTAAAAGTTCCTTGCGCTCTGCTTCGCTAGTGGCACTTTCCATTTTGTTGATGGTGGCCTCCATGCTCATTAGATGATGGTGTATTTCTTCCAATTGCTTCTGAATTGCAGCAGGATCGTTTGTTTTTTGTTCGGCACTTGCCACAACAGGGAATGCCAGAACAGTAGAAAGACACAAAGCGACGAGAGCTCTTTTCATGGGTCGTACTCCTTTACGTAGGATTGCGCAGGAAGTTGCCTGATCAAATCTACGCACGTTCAATATGTAAATCACATTACAAATATGTAATCTGGCAGGTGGATTGCGTAAAATTGACCTGCGTCAGAAATATGGACATGTAATGACTCCGTAATTAACGCGCGAATGTAGTCGTATGCGTCACCTCCGCAACAGCAAACGGTGGATCGGGGTGAAAAGCCACTTTGATGACGCTCCCCGCCTCCACGCCCCCTGCAAACCTGGCCGAAAAACGTAATCCACCTTTGTGTTTTACTCGTTGGGTAAGCAACGCTGGATAATAATTTACCGGTTTTTCCGCTATAAGGGCGCCGCTGGAATCATAGAGGGCGACATCGATATGCCCTGACAGTCGCGATTTCAACCCGCGAGCAACAATCCGTCCCGATACATTAAGTGCACCTTGATCATCAAAAGCCAGCACACGGCGAAACAACCAATTCTGGTTTTCATTTTGCACAATAACGACGTTCACATGCTGCGCGTGAGCCGTCGTAGCAAGCATCGAAACCACTATCGCACTCATCATAATGCGAACAATCCTTTTCATGACGCAACGCCTCGAATTCTGGATTTTATTAATCATCAGCAGAATGTCACGAAGGTTTCATGCGGTCGACTACAATGCGCAAAGATTACAAAGATGTAATCGTAGAATAATCAAAATGCCAGATTCCCCAATCAGCGCAATTTGACAACCCCACCTAAACCGGATGGCTTGACTAGGAGTTAACAGGTATGACCACGACAAAGCACGTGCGGCCATGCGCCGACGTTGCGCTGACTCTGCCATGGTGAGCTTCAATGATTGATCGTGTGATGGCCAGTCCTAGCCCCAACCCCGCTCCATCGTCACCGCGCGAGCGTGATGCGTCGGCACGATAAAAACGGTCGAAGACCCGCTCAAGCTGTGAGGGAGTTATAGTGTCGCCTTCATTGGTGATACTGATACGCACCGCACCAGACTCAGGCGCGATATTCACTTCGATCGCAGATCCCGCATCGCTGTGCCGAATGGCGTTGGAAATCAGGTTGCTCAGCGCGCGCCGGATCATCAGCGGATCGCCTTGCAGTTCCGCTGCCCCGGTTGTCTGCAACCGGACACGCTTTTCCGCCGCGACGGCATCATAAAATTCAAACAGAGCGTCAACCTCATTGCGAACATTGAACAGTTGGCGACTTGGAATCATCAGACCGTTGTCAGCCTTGGCCAGAAACAACATGTCAGATATGATCCGTGCCAATCGCTCGTATTCCTCAAGGTTGGAATAGAGAATTTCGCGGTATTGATCTGCCGTGCGGGACTGGGATAGTGACACCTGGGTCTGCGTCATCAGGGTGTTGACCGGCGTGCGCAGTTCATGGGCAATGTCCGACGCATAATCGGACAGACGATGCAGCGAACCTTCCAGCCGGTCGAGCATGTCATTGAAGGATACCGCCAGCGAGTGCAACTCGCTCGGCAACAAGTCAAGCTGTAAACGATCATCAAGGCGTTGTGCCGAAATTCCCTCGGCGACACGCGCCATGTTACTCACCGGCATCAAGCCGCGGTGAGTAACAATCCAGCCGAGGCAGCCCATCAGGACAAGACCCGCCAGGCCAACCAGCGTGAGTTGCAATTTAAACATATCCATAAACGCGATGTGCTGTTGCGCATCCACAGCGATTGCTACCGTGAAGCGCGTCATTTCGCCAGGCGATTCAGGCAGAAAAACCACAATTCCACGATACGTGCGTCCATCATCCTGCCAAGAGCGGAGATTCAAGGATTCCAGGGCACTGTACTTCTCTGGATTCTGAAGATATCGGGCAAGAAATTTGGCGTGCTCTGTGCGGAAAATTACTGTATTGCCTGCGGCCACCAGCACAACCAATTCATGATGTCCCACCAAAGAATCTTTCAATTTGAGGGTGATACTCTCGTGACTGCTTTGGCCTTCCATCGCCAGAATATTCTGGATCAACTCCAGTTTTCCCTGCACCGCCACCCGGTCCTGTTCGTCAAAATGATTACGCACCGAAGCAACGATCAAATAACCCATTGCCAGCAGCACCACCAGCGTAGACCCACCCAGCCACAAGCTGATGCGTCGGGTAATGGAGCGGGAACGTAGCATCATGTGTTTTTTTCTTCCAGCACATACCCCATACCGCGCACAGTGTGAATGAGCTTTTGGTCAAATTCATCATCCATCTTGGATCGCAAACGGCGCATCGCAACTTCCACCACATTGGTGTCGCTGTCGAAATTCATATCCCACACCTGCGAGGCGATCAGCGAGCGAGGCAGGACCTCGCCATGCCGTCGCATCAGCAATTCAAGCAAGCCAAATTCCTTGGCTGTCAAATCTATCCGCCGACCACCGCGTGTGGCGCGACGCCGAAGCAAATCGAGTTCCAGATCGGCCACGCTCAGTGTTTTTGCGTCGATACCGCCTCGGCCGCGTCGCAAGATGGTACGCACCCTTGCCAGCAATTCCGCGAAGGAGAATGGCTTCACCAGATAATCGTCAGCACCCATCTCCAGACCTTTGACACGATCGTCCACCTGATCACGAGCTGTCAGGAACAGAACCGGCATCTCCAAGCCGTGCTTGCGAATGGATTGAAGTACTTCCCAGCCATTCAGACCGGGGAGCATCACATCCAGGATCACCAGGTCGTATTCATTCTGCAGTGCACGATGCAGTCCGTCGTTGCCATTCTGCACCAGTTCGATAACGAAACCAGCCTCGCTCAACCCCTGGCGAAGGTACTCGCCCGTTTTGGGTTCATCCTCAACGATTAGGATTTTCACGCCTGCTCTCCATCTGACCCATACCAGAGTAGTTTGACGAAGTTATGGGCGCCATTGGCCAGATAACAAAAATGTAATCCACGTGACAGCTTGGCGACTGTATCGGTGCTTCAGAATAGTTCCACAAAAACCTGCGACTCGCCGCGAGGAGCCCATGCTGAAACAAAGCCATCGCTGTTCCTTCCGCGCTCTGCTGCCCTGCCTGCTGACAATGTTTGCCGGAATGGCCACGGCGCAACCAGCAGAAGACTCGGCCAATCCGGCACTACCCACTCAATTGTCCTACACCTCAGCGCTGAGCGGATACCAAGTCTACATCGACGAACCCGTCCAGCCCTGGCGCGAGGCCAATGATCTGGTTGGTTGCATAGGGGGCTGGCGTGCCTATGCCCGGGAGATCAGGACCGGGAAATCCCCCTGCGATTCCGCCAATGATGAAGGAGCTAACCCATGACCAGGGTGATGGTGCCTACACGCACCATTCTAGCCTGGCCAGCGACGATCCTGACCCTGATCCTGTTGTCAGCTTGCGCCAGCGTCAGCCCGGAACAAAACTCCAGCCGGATCAATGACGAAGCCGCTGCCTTCACCGGAGGACAGTTGGCGCTTGCGCTGACCGACGAAGAGCGGTCCAGGCGTATCAAAACCGCTTTGACGCTTTTGGAACGTCCATTGAGTCAGACTGATGCGGTGCAGCTGGCTATGGTGAACAGTCCTTCCATGCAAGCGCTGTTGGCGCAAGGTTGGGCTGAATCGGCCAATGCAGCTCAAGCAGGCAGGATTTCAAATCCCGTCTTCAGTTTTGAGCATGTGGCCACGGGTGACGAACTTGAATTGTCCCGCGCGCTATCTTTCGGACTGCTCGACCTGCTGACGTTGCCCAAACGCCAGGGCATTGCCAGTCGACTGATCGAGCAGTCGCAGTTACGCCTGACTGGCGTCGTTGTGGATCAAGTCACTCAGATCCGCCAGGCCTGGGTCCGCGCCGTCGCCGCACAACAAAGCCTCACTTATGCGCAACAGGTCTATGCAAGCGCCGAGGCCAGCGCCGACCTTGCTCGCCGCATGCAGGCCGCCGGCAACTTCAATCGCATCAGCCGCGCACGGGAGCAGGCCTTCTATGCCGACGCTGCAACCAGTCTCGCGTCGGCAACTCATCGCGCCACCGCGGCACGGGAAGCACTGGCGCGCTTGCTGGGGCTCGACGAAGCACAGACACGGACGCTCCAGTTGCCTGAACGCCTGCCCGATCTGCCCAGGGAACCCCTGACTCCCGAAACCATTGGTTCGCAGGCAACGCGTGGCCGGCTGGATATTCGTCTGGCGCAAACGGAACTCGATGCAGCCGCGAAAGCACAAGGATTGAATTCAATCACCAGCTTAACCGACATTGAGCTGGCAGTACGCCGCGACACTGTTTTCGATAATGTCGAAGGAACCCGATCCAACCCGCGCGGTTATGAGGTCGATGTACGACTGCCAATATTCGACTGGGGTGACATGCAGCGCAATGCCATGAATGCACGCACGCTGGCAGCCGCAAACCAGCTGGAGGCAACGATGCGCATTGCCGGCTCCAGTCTGCGCGAAGGTTATTCGACCTATCGCACCGCCTTCGACATCGCGCGACACTACCGCGACGAGGTGATACCGCTGCGCAGGATCATCGCTGATGAAAACCTGCTGCGTTACAACGGAATGATTATTGGTGTGTTTGAGCTGCTGGCCGATGCCCGTGAACAGATCACAGTGGTCATGGCTGCCATCGATGCAGAACAGCAGTTCTGGCTGGCGGATGCCGCGCTGCAAGCTACGTTGATTGGCCGCCCGACCAGCACCACTCTTACCGCAACGACCGGCGCGTCCAGTGCTTCTGGCGACGGCCACTGAACAAGGAAATCCGATGTCTTCCAGGCGTGAATTTTTCAAATTGGCCGGCATTGCCGGTGGGGCCGTGGCAGCGAGTACCGTAGCTCGCACAGTAATGGCCACCCTGCCCGAGCCGGTGATTCAGACATCACCCGACACCATGGCTCCACTGGTTCCCGATAGTGGGCAAACTTACAACCCGGTGGTCACACTCAATGGCTGGACCCTGCCATGGCGCATGAACAAAGGTGTCAAGGAATTCCACCTGGTAGCCGAACCTGTCGTGCGAGAAATGGCACCTGGCTTCAAGGCTCATCTGTGGGGCTATAACGGTCAGAGCCCTGGCCCGACGATTGAAGTGGTCGAAGGCGACCGCGTTCGCATTTTCGCCACCAACCAACTACCGGAACATACCAGTATTCACTGGCACGGGCAGCGTTTGCCGAACGGTATGGATGGTGTGTCAGGTTTGACCCAGCCCGCCATCAAGCCCGGCAAGACTTTCGTCTATGAATTCATCGCACGGCGGCCGGGCACCTTCATGTACCACCCGCACGCAGATGAAATGACCCAGATGGCCATGGGCATGATGGGATTCTGGGTGACTCACCCGAAAGAAAAACACCCGTTGATCGACGAGGTTCAGCGTGACTTCTGCTTCCTGCTCAACGCCTATGACATCGATCCGGGCAGCTATACGCCCAAAACGATGACGATGCTGGACTTCAATCTCTGGTCCTGGAACAGCCGGATATTCCCGGGCATCGACAGTCTCAACGTGCGCCTGAATGACAAGGTGCGCATCCGCATCGGCAACCTGACCATGACCAACCACCCCATTCATTTGCACGGCCATGAGTTCCTTGTCACGGGTACTGACGGCGGACCAACGCCCAACAATTCGCGCTGGCATGAAGTGACGACCGACATCGCGGTTGGGCAAATGCGTCAAATTGAATTTGTTGCCGATGAAGAAGGTGACTGGGCCTTTCACTGCCACAAGAGCCACCACACCATGAATGCGATGGGCCACAACGTACCCACGCTGATTGGCGTGGATCACCGGGGCCTCGCCGGGAAGATCAACAGCCTGATACCGGACTACATGGTGATGGGTGAGCGAGGCATGGCCGACATGACCGAGATGGAAATGCCCATCCCGGATAATACCGCTCCCATGATGACCGGAGATGGCCCTTTTGGCTCGGTCGAGATGGGCGGAATGTTCAGCGTGCTCAAGGTGCGTCGCGACCAGAAACCCGGCAACTACCAGGACCCAGGATGGTATCAACACCCGAAAGGCACTATCGCCCACGAATACACGGGTGCGCTGGCAGAACCCGCACGCTTCAAATCGGAGGGAGGACAGTCGATGCAGCGCGTTCATGAATCCAGCACGCCAGTCGAAGTGCAGGTACGTAAACCTGTCTCACACAGTGATCATTGAATATTCAGATTGAACCCGGGAGGTCCCTTCATGAAATCCACACCTAACATCATGCATATAATTTTATTGGCAATCACCGCACTGGCGCTACCAGGAGCCACCCTCGCCAGTGGAAACAACAAGCACTCGCACGAACACCAACAGGACGATGGGGAAACTGCCATTGGCAAGCCAGGTGTGGCGGCCGGAGTGACTCGCACTATAACCGTTGAAATGAACGACAGCATGCGATACACGCCATCTGACATTCAGGTCTCCAAAGGTGAGACCGTTCGTTTCGTGGTAAGAAATAGCGGTCAGCTAAAACACGAGCTGAGCCTTGGCACGGAGCAGGAACTGCTGGAACATCTTGAAGTAATGAAAAAATATCCGGACATGGTGCATGACGAACCGAACAAAATCACGCTGACCAAAGGCCAGCAAGGTGAAATCATCTGGCAATTCACCAAAGCCGGGACCGTGAACTTTGCGTGCCTGATGCCTGGGCACTACGAGGCAGGAATGCGCGGCACAGTCACTGTGGAAAAAAAGTAAGTTCGTACAATTTCATAATTCATAGACGTGAGGCAACCATGAACGCAATCAAACAGATACTCGCTATTTCCACGCTGGCATTGAGTGTCGCTTTGCCCGTGAGCAGTTTTGCTGAATCGGCGATGGACCGTAAAATGGATACGTCGCAGCAGGCTTCAATGACCGATGGTGAAGTCAAAAAGGTCGATCAGTCCACAGGTAAAGTCACGATCAAACATGGCGATATTGCGCACCTCGATATGCCGGGCATGACCATGGTATTCACTGCCAAGAAAAAGGATATGCTCCAGAACGTTAAAGCCGGAGACAAAATCAGGTTCATGGTTGTTGATGAAGGCGGCAAGATGATTGTTACCGACATCCGGCCTGCTCAGTAGAGAAATGATATTGCCCCAGGATGGAGCGCAGGTACCACCTGGCCTGATCACATATCGAGTTCTGAGGAAATCATGATGAATCATCCGCATCGAGAACATGAATTGCCCCCACGTTTCTGGTCGACTCGTTATGCCGCTGGCTTGGTGGTTATAGGTGGGGCAGCCGCCTATTTTCTGCTGACCGAGCATCTGGCGCATGTGGTCGCAGTGCTGCCCTATCTGCTATTGCTCGCCTGTCCACTGATGCATGTTTTCATGCACGGTGGTCATGGGGGGCACGGCAACCATGACGCAAAAGGACACGCCGATTCAGCCAACGCCGACACACGCAAACCAGGAGATCCATCATGAATCACGGCGAAACTGCATATGGTTTGTGGTCGCTGGTTATTCTCAATTCAGCGATATTCATCCTGTTCGCTTTCAGTTTTTTCAAACCGGCGACTGCACGCGATTGGCGGACGTTTGGGGCCTTTGCTTCGTTCATTGTGGCCCTGTTCGTGGAGATGTACGGCTTTCCGCTGACGATATACCTGCTGTCGGGCTGGTTGCAGACCCGGTTTCCCAATCTTGATCTGCTCTCTCACAACTCGGGACACCTGTGGTCTACCCTGCTGGGGGAAAAGGGCGATCCCCACTTCGGAGTCCTGCACATCGCGAGCTACGCATTCCTCGGCATGGGGTTTTATCTTCTGTCCAACGCCTGGAACGTGCTGTACCACGCGCAACGCCATCATTCACTCGCAACAACGGGACCCTATGCATACGTTCGTCATCCGCAGTATATTGCCTTCGCGATGATCCTGTTAGGCTTCCTGCTACAGTGGCCAACGCTGCTGACACTGCTCATGTTCCCGATATTGCTCATGATGTATGGGCGGCTGGCCGTTACCGAAGAAAACGAAATGCGCAAATTGTTCGGCGCAATGTATGAAACCTACGCTCAAAAGACTCCCAGGTTCATACCCGGCCTGGTTAGTAAACTGGGTGATGAGACACGGGGTAACACATGAATACCAGTCACGACCACACAGCGCATACCGCGAAAGCCGGGCACCATCATCACGCGGCCGTCGTGGCGCCAGAAACCCAATCGGCAACGGTGCTGAAAAGCGGTGGTGACACGATTTATACCTGTCCCATGCATCCCGAGATCCGGCAAGATCATCCCGGCAATTGCCCAAAGTGCGGCATGACGCTGGAACCCTTGCTGCCAGAGCTCGAAGAGGACGGGAATCCGGAACTGCGCGACTTTCAGCACCGGTTCTGGTGGACCCTTCCGCTGACCATCGCAGTCACAATACTCGCAATGTTCGGGCACAAACTGCACTGGTTCGATGCCCGCACCCAGACCTGGATTGAACTCGCTCTGACGTTGCCCATTGTCCTCTGGGCCGGATGGCCATTTTTTCTGCGCGGCTGGCAGTCGGTCGTCCACCGCAGCCCTAACATGTGGACGCTGATCAGCCTGGGTACAGGCGCTGCATTCATCTACAGCCTGGTAGCAACCTTGACGCCACAGGTGTTCCCGGATTCTTTCGTCTCGATGGGACGGGTCGCGGTGTACTTCGAGGCAGCAGCCGTCATCATTTCGTTGACCTTGCTGGGCCAGCTGCTTGAACTCAAGGCCCGCTCGCAAACGTCCGCTGCCATCAAGTCACTGCTCGGCCTGGCCCCCAAAACCGCCCGCCGCATTCGGGACGATGGCACAGAGGAGGATGTACCGCTCACACATGTCCATGTCGGTGACCAGTTGCGCGTCCGGCCCGGAGAAAAAGTTCCAGTGGATGGTACGGTAACCGAAGGCAGCAGCGCGGTGGATGAATCCATGCTGACGGGCGAGCCAGTGCCTGTGACCAAACGAGTGGGCGACAAAGTGATTGGTGCGACACTGAACATTTATGGTGCGCTCGTGATGCGATCCGAACGCGTGGGATCGGAAACCATGCTATCGCAAATTGTGCAGATGGTGGCGCAGGCGCAACGTTCCAAGGCACCCATGCAGCGCATGGCCGATGTGGTGGCAGGTTATTTCGTCATTGCGGTGGTTTGCATTGCCGTTCTGACATTTTTTTCCTGGGGCTTTTTCGGACCGGAGCCGCGCTGGGTATTCGGGCTAATTAATGCGGTGGCCGTGCTGATCATTGCCTGCCCCTGCGCACTGGGCCTGGCCACACCCATGTCCATCATGGTCGCTACCGGACGGGGTGCCACGCAAGGTGTGCTCTTCCGCGATGCGGCCGCCATCGAACACATGCGCAAGATCGACACACTCATCATCGACAAAACCGGCACACTGACGGAAGGACGCCCTGCCTTTGACCGTACGGTGGCTGCGCCGGGGTTCACCGAATCGGAGGTCTTGCGTCTGGCCGCAAGCCTGGATCAGGGTAGCGAACACCCGCTGGCTGATGCGATCGTTCAGGCGGCGCGTGAACGGGGTTTGGCCCTGGACAAACCGGACCAGTTCGAATCAGGTTCAGGTATCGGCGTACGCGGCATTGTCGCAGGGCGCTCCCTTGTACTGGGAAATACCACGTTGATGCTGCAACAGAATGTATCGATCGATGTATTGCTGCCACAGGCTGAAAACCTGCGAGCAGAGGGCGCCAGCGTGATGCACCTCGCCGTGGATGGAAAATTGGCGGGCTTGCTTGCGGTATCAGACCCGATCAAGGCCAGCACACCGGAAGCGCTGTCTGCACTGAAAGCAGCAGGTTTGCGAATCATTATGGCAACAGGGGACGGCCTGACCACAGCCAAAGCGGTCGGCGCGCGCCTGGGCATCGATGAGGTGCATGGTGAGGTCAAGCCTGCGGATAAATTACAGCTGGTCGAAAAACTGCAGCGCGAAGGACGCATCGTTGCCATGGCGGGTGACGGCATTAACGATGCGCCTGCACTGGCCAAGGCCGACGTCGGAGTGGCCATGGGCACAGGCACCGACGTGGCCATGAATAGCGCGCAGGTCACCCTGATAAAAGGCGATTTACGGGGCATTGCTGTGGCACGCACGTTGTCTGAGGCCACGGTGGGAAATATGAAACAGAACCTGGCGTTTGCATTTCTCTACAACGCGCTGGGCATACCGATCGCGGCAGGTGCGCTGTACCCACTGACAGGGTGGCTGCTATCACCCATGATTGCGGCATTGGCGATGAGCTTCAGCTCTGCATCCGTAATAGGGAATGCTTTGCGTCTTAAAGGTCGAAAGCTCAGATAGTATCCGGTGATCGTGATTCAGATCCCGGGATCAAAATCCCCCCTGCCAAACTGGTAACGGCGCCAGAAGGTATAGGCCGCTGGCAGCACCAGTAACGACAGGAACATGCAGGCCCACAATCCACCCACAACCGGGGCAGCCGTGCGTGCGGAAAGATCCGCTCCAACGCCCGCTTCCCACAACAGCGGCATCAACCCCAGCACAGTGGTTGCCACCGTCATCAACATCGGGCGCAGACATTTGGCGGCGCCTTCTATCACGGCGTCATCCACATCACCGGGCTGGCGCAGGTTGCCGCTATCTACGCGCGCCTGAAACGCCTGATCCAGATAAACCACCACCACGATGCCGGTTTGCGCGGCCACACCACCCACCGCGATGAGCCCCACCCAAACTGCCGTGGACAGGTTGTAGCCGAGCAATGCCAGCAGCCAGATACTGCCGGCGATGGCAAACGGCAGACTCAGCAGAACCAGCAGGGTCTGCTGCACGCCACGCATGGACAAATACAGCAACGCGACGATCAGGACGAACGTGAGCGGCAACACTATGCGCATGCGCGCCTGCATGTCGGCCATGAACTCATACTGCCCGGTCCATTGCAGGGAATATCCGGGCGGCAGAGCGAAACGTTGGCTGACCAGTTGTTTCGCGTCGTCAACCCAGCCACCCAGATCGCGCTGCGTATCATCAATGTCGGCGAATACATATCCCACCAGCACACCATTTTCATCCTTGATCATGGGCGGCCCGGTAACGACACGCACATCGGCCAGAACACCGAGCGGAACGGCGGTGCCGGCTTGGCGAAAACGCTCAGCCACATCCGGGTCTGTCACTGCTCCCATGGGCGCAGATGAAGCTGGCATCGAAGCCGCACCAGCAGAACGGCGTGCACCACCGGCACCCATTGCCATGCCACCACTACCACCGCCACTCATCGCAGGAGCGGCGCTGCTACCGCGACCAGAACCGCCAATCTCCGGTTCAGCGATGGCAGTCATACCGGGAACCTGCACCGGCAACGCCCGCAAAGCTTCCGGATCGGCACGAAAATCCGCTGCATAACGCAGGCTCACCGAATAGCGGGCGCGGCCATCAATGACGGTCGACACCGGCATCCCGCCTACCGCAGCTTCCACTACATCCAGCGTGTCGCGCACCGTGAGGCCGTAGCGGGCGATGGCTTCGCGATCCGGAATGATGTCGACATATTCCCTCCCCGTCTGCCGTTCGGCAAATGTGCTGCGCGTACCGGGAACTTCACGCAGCAAACCTTCAAGCTCGATCGACAGCCGCTCGATTTCAGCCAGGTCAGCGCCAAAAACCTTGATGCCGACGGGCGTGCGCACGCCGGTGGTCAGCATGTCGATGCGGGTACGGATCGGCGGTGCAATGGCCATCTGGTAACCCGGCATTTTCAGGGCGGCATCCAGCGCGCGCACCAGTTCCTGCTGGGTGCGCGGCTGCGCCTCCGGCCACACGGGTTGCAATGCGCTTTTCAGCCATTCGGGTGACCAGCTGCTGTACCAGCGCGGCTTTTCAAACAATGGCCATTCGTCACGGGGTTTCAGCGTGACCACGATTTCATTCATGTCCAGCTGGGCCGGATCGGTTGCTGTTTCCGCACGTCCGGTTTTGCCATGCACCGATTCCACTTCGGCAAAGCTTTTGATGATGCGATCCTGTGCATTGAGCGCACGCCTGGCTTCCTCGATGGAAATACCGGGAAAGGTCGTCGGCATCACCAGCAGGGAACCTTCATCCAGCGGCGGCATGAATTCCGATCCCAGCT
>JABLXQ010000031.1 GCA_013178375.1 Gammaproteobacteria bacterium | reverse complement strand
CGATGCGGGCCAGTCGCTCGCCCTCGAAATACAGCACCAGATGGTTCTCGATGAAAATGCCCTTGCCGGTTTCGAGGTTATACATGTAATCCCAGCGATCCGGGTGGAAGGTGTCGGCAATCATGGGCGACCCCATCACATAGCGCACCTGGCGTGGCGTCATGCCCACCCGCAGTTTGTCCACCATGTCCTTGGTGATGAGGTTGCCCTGACCCACGTCGATCCGGAATACGCCGGGAAAACGCAGCGAACTGCAGGCGCTGGTGACAAGCGTGGTGGGAATCAGGGAAAAGATGAGTAAAATTCTCAACAATTTTTGCATCTGGTGGTGTTTTCCACTATCTTCGCCAAAAATGACGCTCATGATACATGTAACCTGTCAGCGTTAGAAATCCGAAAGCGAAGAAAGATCCCCGATGACTATGGAAAATCAGGAACTGCGTAAAGCCGGTTTGAAAGTAACCCTGCCACGGGTGAAGATCCTGCAGATACTGGAAGCGTCCCACACCCATCACCTGAGTGCGGAAGACGTCTACAAGGCGCTGCTGGAAGCGGGCGAGGACGTCGGTCTGGCCACCGTATACCGGGTGCTGACCCAGTTTGAAAGCGCCGGGCTGGTGAGCCGCCTGCATTTCGACAGTGGCCATTCCGTGTTCGAGCTGGCGAAAGGCGACCATCATGACCATATGGTGTGTCTGGAGACCGGCAAGGTCATCGAGTTCATCGATGAGGATATCGAGAAGATCCAGCACGCCATCGCCAAAAAGCATGGCTATGAACTGGTGGACCACAACCTGGTTTTGTATGTGAAGCCGAAGAAGAAATAGGTTGGGTCCCCGGGCCGCTTGCAGGTCCTGTCAGTCCAGTTCCACCATCACGTCATCGCCCTGGATTTCCACCGCATAAGTGCGGACCGGTTGGGGCGATTTTCCCAGTGTGATCATCTTCGCGGTCCATTTCGGTACCGACATCCCCAGCAGTGAATTAACCCAATCCTTGTTTGCGCCGGTGGCAACATCGAAACTGGAACCGTGCCAGGGACAGGTGATCACGCCGTCTTCCACTTTGCCTTTTTCCAGCGGCAGGCCCACGTGGGGGCAGCGGTTTTCCAGGGCATGGATCTTGCCTTTATGGCGGATCAGCAGAATCTTGCGGTCCTGCAGTTTGACGCAGCTGTTCTTGCCTTCGACGATGGTGCTGGCTTGCGCGACTTTGACTTTCATGGTGCCCCCTCTCTGTTGCTGATGTGAATTCCCTTTTCATAAAATGGCGAGTCATCAAACGGCTGGCCGATCAGGCGGCCGGCGTTATCTGTCTGCAGCCTGCATGCGCTTTCTGAACCGTCAGCCCTGGCTGTCCGCAATCAGTTCCCGCGCGTGGGCCAGGGTCTGCTCGGTGATTTTCAGGCCCCCCAGCATGCGGGCGATCTCGCTGACTTTTTCATCTTGTGCAAGCGCGGCAATGTCGGTGTGGGTCTGGTTGCGCTTGGTCTGCTTGTTCACGTGCAGGTGGGTGTGACCCTGCGCGGCTACCTGAGGCAGGTGGGTCACGCACAATACCTGGTTGCTGCGGCCCAGTTCCCGCAGCAGCTTGCCGACGATCTGCGCCACGGCGCCGCCGATGCCCACGTCCACTTCGTCGAACACCAGCGTGGCGACATTGGTTTTCGCCGCGCAGGCCACCTGGATTGCCAGACTGATCCGCGACAGCTCGCCACCGGACGCCACCTTGCCCAGCGGCTTGGCCGGCTGGCCGGGGTTGGTGCAGACGATGAATTCCACCTGCTCCAGGCCATGAGCGCTGTACTGGCCTTTTTCCAGCGGCTGCAATTCCACGCTGAATTCGGCACCGGGCATGCCCAGTGGCTTGATCTGTTCGCTGATCAGTTTGCCGAGTTTTTTCGCTTCCTTGGTGCGGCCTTTGGACAGTGTTTCGGCGGCGCTGATGAAATCCTTTTTCGCCGCTTCCGCCTGCTGTTCCAGTTGTGCCAGCCTGTCGTCGCCACCGTCGATGGCGTCCAGTTCGGATTGCAGGGTTTCCCACAGCTGAGCCAGTTGATGCGGGTCTTCGCGGTGCTTGCGGGCGAGGTGGAAGTAGGCGGACAGGCGCTGGTCCACGTCCTGGTAGCGCTCGGGATTCATTTCCAGCGCGTCCAGGTAGCGGCGCAGGCTGGAGGAGGCTTCCTCCAGTTGAATGCCGGCGGATTCCACCAGATCCAGCACCTCTTTCAGGCTGGCATCGTCGGCCGCCATGTCTCTTAGCAGATGGCTCACGGTACGGGCCTGATCCAGCAGATTGCTGTCGCCCTCGCTCAGGCCTGCCAGTGCCTGCTGGCCCTGGCTCAGCAATCCGTCCACGTTCGACAGGCGCTTGTGTTCCTGCTCCAGTTCCGCCAGTTCACCGGCCACCGGTTTCAGTTCGTCCAGTTCATTGAGCTGGAAGCGCAGCAGGTCGGCGCGGTCCTGCAGTTCCTTGGCGTGATCGCGGAAGTGGTGGAAGTCGGCCAGTTTCTGCTGCCAGGTGCGGTAGCGTTCCGCCACGGTGCGGGCCTGATTGTTGAGGCCGGCGTATTCATCCAGCAGCTCGCGGTGAGTGTCTTTCTTCAGCAGGGCCTGATGCTCGTGCTGGCCGTGGATACTCACCAGCATTTCCCCCAGCTCCTTCAGTGCCTGCACCGGTGACGGCGTGCCGTTGACATAGGCGCGGGAGCGGCCGTCGCTGGTGATCACCCGGCGCAGGATGCATTCCTGGTCGGCTTCCAGGTCGCGCTCCTGCAACCAGCGCTGTGCTTCCTTGTTGCCGGACACGTCAAACGTGGCGAGGATTTCCGCCTTGTCGGCACCATGGCGCACTGAGCCGGAATCGGACCGGTCCCCCAGGGCCAGGCCCAGGGCGTCGATCATGATCGACTTGCCGGCGCCGGTTTCCCCGGTGATCACGGTGAGCTTGCCCGGGATGTCCAGGTCGAGCTCTTCAACGATGGCGAAATTGCTGATTTTGATATGGGTAAGCATGAAGGAGTGGCGCCGCTGTGAAGACGAGCCGCCATCTTAAGGAAGTTGGGGGCGGCTCGCCAAGTGGAAACGGGCGGGGCAGGTGCACATCTGTCCGTCGGTGCTTGCGTTGCGCCGGGCACCGGGTGCTATTATCCGGAACGGTTTAATTTTCAGCCGAACCTGATTCGGGAATGGCCAGGCCAATCGTCAGGCTGACGTCCGGATTTCGGGCTTTCCCATCCACTTTCATTCTTTACCGGACATTACCGGAGAGCAGCGGCAGCAGATGCGACACAAGCGGAATCGGGCGGAAGAAGTATTGAAGGCGCTGGTGGAGCGCTACATTGAAGATGGCGAGCCGGTCGGCTCCAGGGTCATCGCCGATGTCATGTCCGGTTCCGCCAGTCCGGCCACCATCCGCAATGTGATGGCGGAGCTGGAAAACCGTGGCCTGATCCGTTCCCCCCATACCTCCGCCGGCCGGGTGCCCACCGCGCTGGGCTACCGCCTGTTCGTGGATACCATGCTCACCGTGGCACCGCCGGAGGCCGCCAATGTGGACCAGGTGCGTCGCCGCCTGGTACCGGACAAGACCCCGCAGGAACTGGTGGAAGCCGCCTCGCAGGTGCTGTCGGACCTGACCTCCATGGCCGGCATCGTCATGGTGCCCAAGCAGGACCGCGCCAGTCTGCGCCAGGTGGAGTTCCTGCCCCTGGAAGGCACCCGGGTGCTGGTAATCCTGGTGCTGAACGACCGCGAGGTGCAGAACCGCATCATCACCACCGAGCGTCGCTATTCCGAATCCGAGCTGCAACAGGCCGCCAATTACCTCAACCGTCATTACATGGGTGCCGAGCTGGTGGCCATCCGCGACCGCATCGTGTCCGCGATGAAAGACGACAAGACCCACATGGATTCCCTGATGCAGACCGTGATAGAAGTGGCGTCCGCCAGCTTCAGCCAGCAGGATCAGCCGGAATGCGTGGTGTCGGGCCAGTCCCATCTGCTGGGCATGGCGGACCAGGGGGGGGTGGACCGGCTCAAGGATCTGTTCGAGGCCTTCCAGCACAAGCGCGACCTGCTGCACCTGATGGACAGCTGCGTCAGCGCCCAGGGGGTGCAGATCTTCATCGGCCAGGAGTCCGGCTACAAGATGTTGGATGAATGTAGCGTGATTTCGTCGCCCTACGGCAATGGCGACGAGGTGCTGGGGGTGCTGGCGGTGATCGGGCCCACCCGCATTCCCTACCAGAAAGTGATCCCGATGGTTGATTTGACGGCAAAAATTCTCAGTGCCGCCTTGAAGCCCTTCAAATAGGCCCCATATAGCCCCCACAGTTTGCCCAGTCTCTGGGTGCAGCCTTTTTCATTTTTAGATCCAACCATTTGTTAATTCTGGAGTTTTATCATGGCGAACGAAGACGCGGCCCGCGCCCGCACCGAAGCCGAACAGGCGTCCGGCGCAGACCAGTCAGCAGCCCAGCAGGCGGACCACGAAACCGAAATGCTGGATGCTCCTTCCATCCCCGCCCTGGAGCAGGAAATCGCGCAGCTGATGGCCCGGGTCAACGAGCAGCAGGAAGGCGTGCTGCGGGCTCAGGCGGAAATGCAGAACGTGCGCCGCCGCGCCGAGCGTGACGTGGAAAATGCCCACAAATTTGCGCTGGGCAAGTTCTCGGAAGACCTGCTGGCGGTGGTGGACAGCCTGGAGCGTGCCCTGGAAGCCGCCGGCCAGATCGACAGCGAGGCGGTGAAAGGCATGAAGGACGGCATCGAGCTGACCCTGAAAATGTTCCTCGACACCCTGGCCAAACACGGCGTGCAGCAGGTGAATCCGCTGGGCCAGCCGTTCAACCCCGAATTCCATCAGGCCATGAGCATGGTGCCTAACCCCGACCTGGCGCCCAACTCCGTCATGGCGGTGCTGCAGAAGGGCTACACCCTGAGCGGCCGCCTGGTGCGTCCGGCGATGGTGGTGGTGAGCAAGGCAGCTTCTTGAACATAGCTTCTTGAAATGGCCGCCTCTTGAAAACACGGGTCTTGAAAATGAAGTCCCGGCCCCCATTAAGGGTTTCAAGCGGAACGGGGTTTTAAAACCCGTAGTACGAACCAGACGTTCAACAGATTTAAATTGAGTGAGTAAGCCTCCTGCAGGCTGAACAAGGTGGAGATCAACATGGGCAAGATTATCGGTATCGACCTGGGCACAACCAACTCCTGCGTGGCCATCATGGAAGGAGACAAACCCAAGGTCATCGAAAACAGCGAAGGCGACCGCACCACGCCGTCCATCATCGCCTTTAACGAAGATGGCGAAGTGCTGGTGGGCCAGTCCGCCAAACGCCAGGCGGTTACCAACCCGCACAACACCCTGTACGCGGTGAAGCGCCTGATCGGTCGCAAGTTCACCGACAATGAAGTACAGAAAGATATTTCCCGCGTGCCTTTCAAAATCGCGAAAGCTGACAACGGTGACGCCTGGGTGGAAGTGCGCGGCAAGAAAATGGCTCCGCCGCAGATTTCCGCTGAAGTGCTGAAGAAAATGAAGAAGACCGCCGAGGACTACCTGGGTGAAGCCGTTACTGAAGCGGTCATCACGGTGCCGGCGTATTTCAACGACAGCCAGCGTCAGGCCACCAAGGATGCCGGCCGCATCGCCGGTCTGGACGTCAAGCGCATCATCAACGAGCCCACCGCTGCGGCCCTGGCCTACGGCATGGACAAGAAGCGCGGTGATTCCATCATCGCCGTATACGACCTGGGCGGCGGTACCTTCGATATTTCCATCATCGAAATCGCCGAAGTGGATGGCGAACACCAGTTTGAAGTACTGGCCACCAACGGTGACACTCACCTGGGTGGTGAAGACTTCGACCTGCGCCTGATCGAGTATCTGGCCGGCGAATTCAAGAAAGACACCGGCATCGACCTGCACAAGGACCCGCTGGCCCTGCAGCGTCTGAAGGAAGCGTCCGAGAAAGCCAAGATCGAGCTGTCCTCCAGCCAGCAGACCGAGGTGAACCTGCCGTACATCACGGCCGATGCTTCCGGTCCCAAGCACATGAACATCAAGCTGACCCGCGCCAAGCTGGAGTCGCTGGTGGAAGACATGATCGTCAACTCGCTGAAGCCCTGCGAAACCGCGCTGAAGGACTCCGGCAAGAGCAAGTCGGAAATCGACGAGATCATCCTGGTGGGCGGTCAGACCCGCATGCCGATGGTGCAGTCCAAGGTAAAAGAATTCTTCGGCAAGGAACCGCGTAAAGACGTGAACCCGGACGAAGCCGTGGCCGTCGGCGCTGCAATTCAGGCCGCCGTTCTGTCTGGCGACGTGAAAGACGTGCTGCTGCTGGACGTCACCCCGCTCACCCTGGGTATCGAAACCATGGGCGGCGTGATGACTCCGCTGATCGAGAAGAACACCACGATTCCGACCAAGAAATCGCAGATTTTCTCGACCGCTGATGACAACCAGACTGCCGTGACCGTGCATGTACTGCAGGGCGAGCGCAAACAGGCGAGCCAGAACAAGTCGCTGGGCCGTTTCGACCTGGCCGACATTCCCGCCGCACCGCGTGGGATGCCGCAGATCGAGGTCGGTTTCGACATCGACGCCAACGGTATCCTGAACGTGAGCGCGAAGGACAAGGCCACTGGCAAGCAGCAGTCCATCGTGATCAAGGCGTCTTCCGGCTTGAGCGAGGAAGAGATCCAGAAAATGGTGCGCGATGCCGAATCCCATGCGGAAGAAGATCGCAAGTTCGAGGAACTGGTCGGCGCGCGCAACCAGGCCGATGGTCTGATTCACGCGACGAAGAAAACCATGGCCGACGCCGCCGATAAGGTGCAGCCGGAAGAGAAAACCAGCATTGAAGCGGCCATCGTCGCGCTGGAGGCGGCACTGAAATCCGACGACAAGGATGCCATCGAAGCCAAGACCAAGGCGTTGACTGAAGCGTCTTCCGGCTTGGCCCAGCGGTTGTACGCGGAACAGCAGGCCCAGCCCGGTGCCGATGGTGCGCAGGCAACCGATGCCGGTGCCAAAGCCAAGTCCGGCGACGACGTGGTGGATGCCGAGTTCGAGGAAGTGGACGAGAAGAAATAATCCGGCCTCTGGCCTGATTGGCCTGCCCGGGCTGCAAGGTCCGGGCAGGCGGCAACACCGCCGCGGAGTTCATGCTCCGCGCAGCTGTTTAAAGGGCAGCGAGAATTTTGGGCAAGTGGTACAAGGGTTGAATTGAAGTCAGGTCCGGGCATTCCATCCAAGACCGTTTGCGGCCATGGATGGCCGCGGACGAGCCTACAGGGACGTACTTGTGGCGTGTCTTGGATGGAATGCCCGGACCTGACGCCACCCAACCCATCCAATACTGAACTACGTCAGCACAATGGTCTGCACGCATGTCGAAAAGAGATTATTACGAAGTACTCGGGGTGCCCAAGGGCGCCGACGCAGCGGAAATCAAGAAAGCCTTCCGCAAGATGGCGATGAAGTTCCACCCCGACCGCAATCCTGACGACCAGTCTGCCGAAGCCAAGTTCAAGGAAGTGAACGAGGCCTACGAAGTGCTTTCCGACGAGCAGAAAAAAGCTGCTTACGACCGCTTCGGTCATGCCGGCGTCGATCCCAGTGCGGGCGGCGGCGGTTTCCACGGTGGTGGCGCTGGCGGCCCCAGCTTCAGCGATATTTTCGGTGACGTCTTCGGCGATATTTTTGGTGGTGGCGGTGGGCGCCCCGGTGGCGGTCGCAACAATCGCGGCAGCGATCTGCGTTACACCCTGGAACTGGATCTGGAAGAAGCCGTAAAAGGCACCAGCGTCGAAATCCGCGTGCCTACCCTGGTGAACTGCGAAACCTGCGATGGCAGCGGCGCGAAAAAAGGCACCAGTCCGGTCACCTGTACCACCTGCAACGGCGTCGGCCAGATCCGCATGCAGCAGGGCTTTTTCTCGGTGCAGCAAACCTGTCCGGCCTGCCGTGGCCAGGGCAAGATCATCAAGGACCCGTGCCCCGACTGCCATGGCCAGGGCCGCAAGGAAAAACGCAAAACCCTGTCGGTGAAGATTCCCCCCGGCGTCGATACCGGCGACCGTATCCGTCTGGCCGGTGAAGGCGAGGCGGGTGTCAGCGGAGGTCCTGCCGGCGACCTGTATGTGCAGGTCGCCGTGCGTGATCACGCGATCTTCCGCCGCGAAGGCAAGGATCTGTATACCGAAGTGCCGATCAGCTTTGCTGATGCTGCGTTGGGTGGCGAGCTGGAAGTGCCCACGCTGGACGGCCGTGTCAAACTGAAAATCCCGGTGGAAACCCAGACCGGCAAGCTGTTCCGCCTGCGCGGCAAGGGCGTGACGCCGGTGCGCGGTGGCAATCCGGGTGATCTGCTTTGCCGTGTGGTGATCGAAACCCCGGTGAACCTGAACAAGGAACAGAAGGAGCTGCTGCGCCAGTTCCAGGAAAGCCTGGAGAAGGAAGGCTCGCGCCAGTCACCGAAGCGGAATGGCTGGTTTGATGGCGTGAAGTCGTTTTTTGACGATATGTTGTGATTGAAGTCCAGCGCTATGGACGCCAGGATCACTCCAAAACCATTCCGGAATAACGAAGGAAACCCCGTGACCACCAACGTACGTGTTGCCGTTATCGGCGCCGCCGGCCGCATGGGCCGCGCACTCATCCAGGCCGTCACCGAAGCCGAGGGCGTGGCCCTCACCGCCGCCATCGACCGCCCCGGCAACTCCCTGATCGGCGCCGACGCCGGTGAACTGGCCGGCATCGGCAAGCTGGGTGTGAAAATCGCCGACTCCCTCGACGCCGTCAAAAACGACTTCGACGTTCTCATCGACTTCACCGCTCCGGCCGCCACCGTCGCCAATGCCCATTTCTGCGCTTCCCACGGCAAGAAAATGGCCATCGGCACCACCGGCCTGAACGACGAACAAAAAGCCGAACTGAAAATATGCGCGAAAAAAACCGCCATCATGTTCGCCCCCAACATGAGCGTCGGCGTCAACCTCTGCTTCAAGTTGCTGGAAATCGCCGCCAAAGTGCTGGGTGACGAAGTGGACATCGAAGTGCTTGAATCCCACCACCGCCACAAGGTGGACTCCCCCTCCGGCACCGCCCTGCGCATGGGTGAAGTGGTGGCCGACGCCCTCGGCCGCAACCTGAAGGAAGTCGCCGTGTACGGCCGTGAAGGCCAGGACGGCCCCCGCAAACGCGAAACCATCGGCTTCGCCACCGTCCGTGCCGGCGATATCGTGGGCGAGCACACCGTCATGTTCGCCGCCGACGGCGAGAGGGTGGAAATCACCCACAAGGCCACCAGCCGCATGAATTTCGCCCGTGGCGCCGTGCGCGCCTGCCGCTGGTTGAACGATCGCGAAGCCGGCCTGTTCGACATGCAGGACGTGCTGGGTTTTCGCTGATCCAACCCGGGTCCACAAAGGCGTGGACCTGCCCGGGTCAATCTTATAGAATACGCCCCGATCAGCGCCCCGGTCGGGGCCGGATTCAACCTACCCGCAAATCCTCTGACAGACAGTACTCACGGCTTGGCAGTCCAACTGTATAAAGCCCGCTTCTGTTCGGCCCGGAGATTTTGTCGCCCGGGTGCCAAGAGAGCGCCAAGGTTGCCGGCCAAAACCGTACCAAAATCAGGGCGTTGGAAAAAGCGTCGGAAAGTCGCAAAGAATCGCACGTACATGTTGGCTGTTGTCGTCCGGGTGGTCGCTGCCACCGGTTAGCAGCCATCACAAAAAAGCGGGATGGAGCTAAAGGGGCCGTTCCGCTTTTTTGCAACTGGCGCCCGCAGAAATAAATCACGATCACTGGAGGTTGTCTTGAGCAAACCCGCCATCCTCGCCCTCGAAGACGGCACCCTTTTCCGGGGTGTGTCCATCGGCGCCGACGGGCAATCCGTTGGCGAAGTGGTATTCAATACCGCCATGACCGGCTATCAGGAAATCCTGACTGACCCTTCCTATGCGCGCCAGATGGTGACGCTGACCTATCCCCACATCGGCAACACCGGCGTCAACGATGAAGACGAAGAGTCCCCCCATATCTGGGCGGCGGGACTCATCATCCGCGATCTGCCGCTGCTGATGAGCAGCTGGCGGGCGCAGAAGACCCTCGACCAGTACCTGCGCGAGAACAATATACTTGGCATCGCCGACATTGACACCCGCCGTCTCACCCGGATCCTGCGGGAAAAGGGCGCCCAGAACGGCTGCCTGATGGCCGGTGACAATATCGACGAAGCGGTTGCCGTCGCCGCTGCCAAAGGCTTTGCCGGACTGAACGGCATGGACCTGGCGAAGGAAGTGACAGTACAGAAAGCCTACCGCTGGGATGAAGGTTCCTGGCAATGGGGCGTGGGCCACAAGGCCGCGCCAAAAGAGCGCCCGTTCAAAGTGGTGGCGTACGATTACGGCGTCAAGCGCAACATCCTGCGCATGCTGGTGGACCGTGGCTGCGATCTCACCGTGGTGCCCGCGCAGACCCCGGCCAAGGACGTGCTGGCGATGAATCCGGATGGCATCTTCCTGTCCAACGGACCCGGCGATCCGGCGCCCTGCGACTACGCCATCAGTGCGATCAGATCGTTTCTGGAAACTGACATTCCCGTATTCGGCATCTGCCTGGGGCATCAGTTGCTGGCGCTGGCCAGCGGTGCCCGCACCGTGAAGATGAAATTCGGCCACCACGGCGCTAACCATCCCGTGCAGAACATGGATGACCAGACCGTGCTGATCACCAGCCAGAACCACGGTTTTGCGGTGGAGGAAACCACCCTGCCGGCGAATCTGCGCGCCACGCACCGGTCGCTGTTCGACGGGTCGCTGCAGGGTATTCACCGCACCGACAAGCCGGCCTTCAGTTTCCAGGGGCACCCGGAAGCCAGCCCCGGCCCCCGCGACGCCAGTCAGCTATTCGATCATTTCATCGAACTGATGACAGCCCGCAAGCGCTGATACGGCACGCGGGACAGCAACAAGGTTTAAGAGTTTGAAACGTGCGGCGCCGGATCGGCGCCCAGCGTGACCACCGGAGCACACATGCCAAAACGTACCGACATCAAAAGCATTCTCATTCTGGGCGCGGGTCCGATCGTGATCGGCCAGGCGTGCGAATTCGACTACTCCGGCGCACAGGCCTGCAAGGCCCTGCGGGAAGAGGGTTACCGGGTGATCCTGGTGAACTCCAACCCCGCCACCATCATGACCGACCCCGCCATGGCGGACGCCACCTACATCGAACCGGTGGAGTGGAAAACCGTCGCCAAGGTGATCGAGAAAGAACGCCCCGACGCACTGCTGCCCACCATGGGCGGCCAGACTGCGCTGAACTGCGCCCTCGATCTGGCCCGGCACGGCGTGCTGGAAGAATTCGGCGTGGAACTGATCGGCGCCACCCAGGATGCCATCGACAAGGCCGAAGACCGCGAGCGTTTCGACAAGGCGATGAAATCCATCGGCCTTGCGTGCCCGAAATCCTCCATCGCCCACAGCATGGAAGAAGCGTTGCAGGTGTGCGACATGCTGGGCTTCCCCTGCATCATCCGGCCCTCGTTCACGCTGGGCGGTTCCGGCGGCGGCATCGCCTACAACCGCGAAGAGTTCATGGAAATCTGCGAGCGCGGCCTGGACCTGTCGCCCACCAATGAGCTGCTGATCGACGAGTCGCTGATCGGCTGGAAAGAATATGAAATGGAAGTGGTGCGGGACAAGAAAGACAACTGCATCATCGTCTGCGCGATTGAAAACTTCGATCCGATGGGCGTGCACACTGGCGACTCCATCACCGTGGCCCCGGCGCAAACCCTGACCGACAAGGAATACCAGATCCTGCGCGATGCCTCGCTGGCAGTGCTGCGGGAAATCGGCGTGGAAACCGGCGGCTCCAATGTGCAGTTCGGCATGTGCCCGGAAACCGGTCGCCTGGTGGTGATCGAGATGAACCCGCGCGTATCGCGTTCCTCCGCGCTGGCATCGAAAGCGACCGGCTTCCCGATTGCAAAAGTGGCGGCGAAGCTGGCGATTGGCTACACCCTCGACGAATTGCAGAACGATATCACCGGTGGCAGAACCCCGGCTTCGTTTGAGCCGTCCATCGATTACGTGGTCACCAAGATTCCGCGTTTCAATTTCGAGAAATTCCCCAAGGCCAAGCCGGTGCTCACCACCCAGATGAAATCCGTGGGTGAAGTCATGGCGATTGGCCGTACGTTCCAGGAATCGATACAGAAAGCCCTGCGCGGGCTGGAAGTGGGCACCTCCGGTTTCGATCCTTTCCTGGACCCGACGGCGGAAGATTTCCAGGACCAGTTGATTCATCATCTGAAGACCCCCGGTCCGAACCGGATCTGGGTGCTGGGCGATGCGTTCCGCGCCGGACTGACCATCGAGGAAATTCACGAGTACACCAATATCGATCCCTGGTATCTGGTGCAGATCCGCGACCTGATCAGTGACGAAGCCACGCTGCAGAAATCGGCGCTGGGCGATCTGACCAAAGACCGCCTGTGGCGTCTGAAGCGCAAGGGTTTCTCCGACGTGCGCCTGGCCAAGCTGCTGGGCGTGAAAGAAAAGCAGGTGCGCAAGCGTCGCCAGGAACTGGGCGTGAAGCCCGCCTACAAGCGCGTCGACACCTGCGCCGCCGAGTTTGCGACCACCACCGCCTACATGTACTCCACTTACGAGGAAGAGTGCGAGGCAGCACCCAGCACCCGTGACAAAATCATGGTGCTGGGTGGTGGTCCCAACCGTATTGGCCAGGGCATCGAATTCGACTACTGCTGCGTGCACGCGGCACTGGCGATGCGCGAAGACGGTTACGAGACCATCATGGTCAACTGCAACCCGGAAACCGTGTCCACCGATTACGACACCTCCGACCGTCTCTATTTCGAACCGGTAACACTGGAAGACGTGCTTGCCATCGTCGAGATTGAAAAACCGAAAGGCGTGATCGTGCAGTACGGCGGCCAGACGCCGCTGAAACTGGCCCGTGATCTGGAAGCGGCCGGCGTGCCCATCATCGGCACCAGCCCCGACGCCATCGACCGCGCCGAAGACCGCGAGCGTTTCCAGCAGATGATCGAGCGCCTGGGCCTGAAGCAGCCGCCCAACCGCACCGCCCGCAGCACCGAAGACGCCGTGCGTTTCGCCGAGGACATCGGTTATCCGCTGGTGGTGCGTCCGTCCTATGTACTGGGTGGTCGCGCGATGGAAATCGTGTACAAGGAATCGGAATTGCGCCGCTACATGCGCGAAGCCGTGCAGGTGTCGAACGATGCGCCGGTATTGCTCGACCGTTTCCTGGACGACGCCATCGAAGTGGACCTGGACGCAGTGAGCGACGGCCAGCAGGTGGTGATCGGCGGTCTGATGCAGCATATCGAACAGGCCGGCGTGCACTCCGGTGATTCCGCCTGCTCGCTGCCGCCCTACAGTCTGGGCCAGGAAATCCAGGATCTTATGCGGGAACAGGCGCGCAAGATGGCGATGGAGCTGGGCGTCATTGGTCTGATGAACGTGCAGTTCGCGGTGAAGAACAATGAAGTCTATGTGCTGGAAGTGAATCCGCGCGCGTCGCGTACCGTGCCGTTCGTGTCCAAGTGTATCGGCCAGTCCCTGGCGAAAGTGGCGGCGCGCTGCATGGCGGGCCAGACGCTGGAATCCCAAAACTTCACCAAGGAAATCGTGCCGAAACATTTCTTTGTGAAGGAAGCCGTATTCCCGTTCGCGAAATTCCAGGGTGTCGATCCGATCCTGGGCCCGGAAATGAAATCCACCGGCGAAGTCATGGGTTCCGGCGATACGTTCGGCGAAGCGTTTGGCAAGGCCGCGCTGGGTGCTGGCGAGCGCTACCCCACCAAGGGCAAGGCATTCATCAGCGTACGTGAGGGCGACAAACCGGCCGCCGTGAAAGTTGCGCAGCAGTTGCATGATCTGGGCTTCAAACTGGTGGCCACCAGCGGTACCGCCCGTCTGATCCGCGATAACGGCCTGCCGGTGGAAATTATCAACAAGGTGAAGGAAGGCCGCCCCCATGTGGTGGACGCCATCAAGAATCGTGAGCTTGACCTGATCATCAATACCACCGAAGGTACACAGGCGGTGGCGGATTCCTATGAAATCCGGCGTGAGGCGTTGCAGAGCAAAATCTCGTACACCACTACCATTGCCGGTGCGTCCGCCATCTGTGCGGCACTGAGCGTAAAAATCGAGAAAAATGTCAGAAGGCTGCAGGATCTGCATGCGGAGTTAGCGAAATGATTCGAGTACCCATGACCGTCGGCGGCGCAACCCGTCTGCAGGAAGAACTGGATCGCCTGAAAAAGGTGGACCGTCCCCGCGTGATCAATTCGATCGCCGAGGCCCGTGCCCACGGTGACCTGAAGGAAAACGCCGAGTACCACGCCGCGCGCGAGGAGCAGGGTTTCATCGAAGGCCGCATCGCCGAGATCGAAGCCAAGCTCAGCAATGCCCAGATCATCGACATCTCCAAGATCGACAACAAGGGCAAGGTGATTTTCGGCGTTACACTGGATCTGTTGGATGTGGACAAGGACGAAGAGAAAACCTACCAGATCGTGGGTGACGACGAAGCCGACATCAAGCACGCCAAAATCTCGGTGAACTCGCCGATTGCCCGTGGCCTGATCGGCAAATTCGAGGGCGATGAAGTCAGCGTCGACACGCCGGGAGGCACCGTCGTTTACGAAATCCTCAAAGTGAAGCACATCTGAAGCATGGGCCGGAAGCGCAGCGCGCGTTTCCGGCTCGCCGCTTTTCCCATCCCGCTGGCATTGATTCGATGATCCGGCTGCCATGAACAAAATCCCGGTCCAACAACAGGAATCCCCAACGCCCCCGGCGCAGCCTGGCTATCTGCCAGACGTATTGCAGACCTTGCTGCTGGGTGGAATCTGGTGGTTTGTGCTGATCTGGCTGCCGTTACTGCTGGCGGAAAATGCTGCGCCCGAACTGGGCGCCATCGCGCCGCTGCTATTCAAGGTGGAAGGGGTGGTGAGCGCGCTGGTCAGTCTGGTGCTCATCGGATTGCGCATGGCGGCGGGTACGACGATCTGGCGCGAAACCAGTCTGCTGCTGGGCATTGCCGTCTGTGGTGTGACAATGGTGGTGTGGGTGACGCGTCCGGACGCACTTGCGCTGGATGGCCTGACTTACCCGGCAGCATTGCAGGGCATACTGGCGCTCGCCTGTTTTCTTGTGCGCCGTCCGCCCTAAAAAAGCGCCGCGGTTGGGAGCCGTGGCGCAAATCGGCATCGGGAAGGAATTTGCCTGATGTGAATCAGAATTCCTGTGGCCGCTGACCCCGCTGTGGGCGATTGCGCTGCAGGGTTTCGAATTTTTTCAGCTGCTCCTCGTTGAGCACGGCCTTGATGGCCGTATCGGTTTCCGCCCGCAATGCCGCCATCTGCTGCATCAGCTTCTGCATCTTTTCCTGCTTGCCCGTGATGATAGTCTCTACCTGTTCTGCCTGCCCGGCAGTCAGGTTCAGAGTGCTGGTCAGGTGGGCCAGCATGTTATCCGGCCCTGGCATACGCGCCAGAGCCGATAACGAAAACAATCCGATCATCAGAAATGCCAGTGCGTATTTCATGTCTGCTTCCCCTTGCTTGATTTTCATGGGAAGCAGTATGCGAGTGCATCGCGCAGCAAATTCGCATTCATTGTGCAACGAATGTGAAAGCTGTGATGCGGGCGTAAGCGCGGATCAGTTCTGTTCTGGTTCTTCGTACTTGTAACCGACGCCGTACACGGAGCGGATTACATCGGCGCCAGCATTGGCAGTTGCCAGCTTCTTGCGCAGTTTTGTGATGTGGGAATCGATGGTGCGGTCGCTGACGATGCGCTGGTCGGTGTAGATGCGGTCCATCAATTGATCGCGAGTGAAAATGCGGCGCGGTTCATTGGCCATGGTTTCCAGCAGACGGAATTCCACTGCCGTCAGTTCCAGCGCAACACCCAGCAGGGTGGCACTCATGGATTCAGCCCGCAGCACCAGCGCCTTATTTGCCGGCGACGCGTCCTGCACACCGGCGCGTCGCAATACTGCCTTCACCCGCGCAATCACTTCGCGCGGACTGTAGGGTTTGCAGATGTAATCATCCGCGCCCAGCTCCAGTCCCAGCAGACGATCAATTTCCTCCACTCTGGCAGTGGTCATGATGATGGGCACTGTACTGCGTGCGCGAATTTCGCGGCAGATAGTCAGGCCGTCCTTGTTCGGCAGCATCAGGTCCAGCAGGATCAGGTCCGGCTGAAATGCGGCAACCGCATCCTGCACCAGTGCGCCATCGCCAACGACGCGGGTGACGAAATGATGATGGCGCAAGTAATCATCCAATACTTCCGCCAATGCCTCTTCATCTTCGACGATCAGGATTTTCGGTTGTTGGGTGCTGCTATTCATGGTGCCACCTGTGTCAGTGGGATACGAACGGTGACGGCCAGTCCGCCCAGGGCGCTGTCCGCTGCCACGATGCTGCCGTTGTGAGCTTCGACAATGGTCTGGCACAGGCTCAGACCCAGCCCGGCGCCGCCGGTATTGCGATTGCGTGATGATTCGGCGCGGAACAGCCGTTCGAACAGTCGGGGTTGCACCGACTTTTCCACGCCCGGCGCCGAGTCCTCCACGCTGATCGCTGCAATCTGATTTTCGGTGCGGATGCTAACCTGCACCTGTCCGGGCGAGGTGGTGTATTGCAGGCTGTTCTGCAGCAGATTGGCGAACAGCTGGGTCAGTCGCTGGTTGTCGCCAAACACCCTCAGCTCTGCATTCGGCTCATCCCGCACCGATAACGCCAGGCCCGCCTGTGCAAACTGCGGTTGCATGGAATTCGCCAGCGTCGTCACCAGTTCGCGCAGATCCAGCGGTTGCTTGCGGTACGACAGCGCGCCGATATCCGCCAGCGACAGTTCATACAGATCGTGCACCAGATTCGACAGCCGCATCACCTGTTCATGCAGGCGCTGGACTGCGCTGGCATTCAGCGGCCGCACACCATCTTCTATCGCCTCCAGCTGTGCCCGCAACGTGGCAATCGGCGTGCGCAGTTCGTGGGAAATATCCGCCACCATGCGCCGGCGTGCATGCGCCGTTTCCTGCAGCGTCCGCCCCAGATCGTTCAGGTGCAGCGCCAGTTGATTCAGCTCGTCGTTGCCGCCGGGTGCGATTCGATGCTCGTAGTTGCCGGCGCTCAACTGCCGCACCTGCTCCACCAGCCGGTTGATGCGTTTCACCAGCAATGACGCCAGCGGAAACGCCATCAACAGCGACACCGCCAGCGCGATCAATGCCATGAAAATAAAATTCTGCGATTGCGACTCGGCAAATTCCTGGTCAATCAATTCCTGCGGCACTTTTTTCGGCTCGATGCCGACATATCCCACCAGCGTCTCGCCGCGCATCAGTGGGCGCAGCCGGTTGTCGGTGCGCTTGCGGTAAAAACCCGCCAGCGGTTGCCGGTTGGCATCCAGGATAAAAAAGCGGAAGCGCGGATCGCGGCGGGGCGGGGGCGCGTGAAAGTGATCGGGCGGTGGTGGTGGGAGCGGGCCATTGAACTCTGGCAGGCCGGGACCGTGACGCGGAAAATCCCGCACGCCATCCATCAGCTGCTCCGCCGCGCCCGGCTGCAGCAGCGCTTGCCAGTCCGGCGTTTGTGCCAGCTTCTGCTCCAGTGCTGAGCCGATAACCTCCAGCCGCTTCTGGTCTACCCGCTGGATGTAATTCAGAAAGCCGCGATCGAAACTCCACTGAAACAGCGCCAGCATGCTCACTGCCAGCAGTGCGCTCGACAACAGAAATGCCAGAAACAGTTTATTGCGCAGGGAAAACATAACGGCCTTGGGTGATAGCAACCTAAGGCCAGTATAGAAAGGAATTGTGCAAAAAATTCGGGGGTTGGGGACGGGTGAAAATCAGAGCGCCTGGAAGCGCATCAGGTTCGACAGTTTCGGATTCTGCTTTTTCGCCGCCCGGTACAGCACCGCCACCTTGCCGATGGTCTGCACCAGCTCGGCGCGGGTCTTTTCCACTACTTCGCCGATGATCAGCTGCTTGTCCTCGCGCTCCGCCACATTGATCTTCAGCTTGATCAGCTCATGATCCTCCAGCGCCCGCTCCAGTTCCGCCATCACACCCTCGGAAATACCTTTCTCCGCGATGATCACCACCGGCTTCAGATGATGGGCAATCGTGCGGAAACGTTTTTTCTGGTCGGAAGAAAGGCTCATCGGTTCTACCTGTGCGGACGGGATTCGAGGGCGCGTATTCTAAACCTGCCGGCGCGGAATTGTTACCCGCGACGGCGGATATTCAGGCAAAATACCGGGTCCGTAATTCGCAACTTTGACCGAGGTAGTGGCGTGTCCCGTTCCAAAACCAGCAAAAGCTGGCTGCGCGAGCATTTCGACGATGTGTACGTCAAGAAGGCCCAGCAGGACGGCTATCGTTCCCGCGCGGCCTACAAGCTGCTGGAATTGCAGGAAAAAGACCGCATCATCAAACCCGGCATGACAGTCGTGGACCTGGGTGCTGCGCCCGGCGGCTGGTCCCAGGTGGCGGCGCAGCTGGTGGGCCACAATGGCCTGGTGATCGCCTCCGACATCCTCGAAATGGACAACGTTGCCGGTGTGCAATTCCTGCAGGGCGACTTCCGCGAAGAGACCGTCTACAAGCAACTGCTTGAAATCATTGGCGACCGTCCGGTGGACCTTGTAATTTCCGACATGGCCCCCAATATGAGTGGAATGGATGCCGTCGATCAGCCCCGCGCCATGTACCTGGCGGAGCTGGCGCTCGAAATGGCCGGCCAGGTGCTGAAGAAAGACGGTGCCTTTCTGGTCAAGGTGTTTCAGGGGGGCGGTCTGCCGGAATACCGCAAGGAATTGCAGCAGAAATTCGCCACCCTGACCACCCGCAAGCCCGAGGCATCCCGTGCCCGTTCCAAGGAAACCTACCTGTTGGCCAAGGGTTTTCGCGGGGCGTGAAGCGGGTCCGGCGAAAGATGGTGCCAGCGTCTATTGTGTAGTAATGTAGCAAAAACATGGTTTCAGAACGCAGTCGCGCCGCGTCTGCCGGTTGGGCGAGAGAGAGGGTAACCCCTTGAACGATATGGCAAAAAATTTAATTCTCTGGGTCGTGATAGCGATTGTCTTGCTGTCGGTTTTCAACAACTTCAGTTCCCAGGGCAGCACCCAGCGCATTCCCTATTCCAAGTTCGTGGAACAGGTAGAAGGCGGTCAGGTGGATCAAGTCATCATTGATGGCTCAATCGTCACCGGCAAGACGGTGGCCAGCGAGAAATTCGAAACCGTTCTCCCCAATCTGTTTGATGTCGACCTGATGCCGATGCTGCTGAAAAACAACGTCGCCATCGAAGGTCGCCAGCCTGAAAAACAAAGCCTGTGGGCCCAACTGCTGGTGGCCTGCTTCCCGATTCTGCTGATCGTCGCGATTTTCATGTTCTTCATGCGCCAGATGCAGGGTGGCGGTGGCGGTCGTGGCGGCCCCATGACCTTCGGCAAGAGCCGCGCCCGTCTGCTCAGCGAAGACCAGATCAAAACCACCTTTGCCGACGTCGCCGGTTGTGACGAGGCCAAGGATGAAGTGCAGGAACTGGTTGAATTCCTGCGCGACCCGGGCAAATTCCAGCGCCTGGGCGGCAAGATTCCCCGTGGTGTATTGATGGTGGGCCCGCCGGGTACCGGTAAAACCCTGCTGGCGAAAGCGATTGCCGGCGAAGCCAAGGTGCCGTTCTTCACCATCTCCGGCTCAGATTTCGTGGAAATGTTCGTCGGCGTGGGCGCATCCCGCGTGCGCGACATGTTTGAGCAAGCCAAGAAGCAGGCGCCCTGTATCGTGTTCATCGACGAGATCGACGCCGTGGGCCGGTCCCGTGGTGCCGGTCTGGGTGGCGGTCATGACGAGCGCGAACAGACCCTGAATCAATTGCTGGTGGAAATGGACGGCTTCGAGCCCAATGACGGTGTCATCGTCATTGCTGCCACCAACCGTCCTGACGTACTGGATTCCGCACTGCTGCGTCCCGGCCGTTTCGACCGTCAGGTGGTGGTGTCTGCCCCCGACATTCGTGGCCGCGAGCAGATCCTCAAGGTTCACATGCGCAAGGTTCCGCTGGGTGACGATGTCGAGCCTAAAACCATTGCCCGCGGCACACCCGGTTTCTCCGGCGCCGATCTGGCCAACCTGGTCAATGAAGCCGCTTTGTTTGCGGCACGCTCCGGCAAGCGAGTAGTGAGCATGGCCGAGTTCGAGAAAGCCAAGGACAAGATCATCATGGGCACTGAACGCAAAACCATGGTCATGTCGGAAAAAGAGAAGCGGAACACCGCCTATCATGAAGCCGGTCATGCCATCGTTGGTCGGATAGTGCCGGAACACCACCCTGTCTATAAGGTAAGCGTCATTCCGCGTGGCCGTGCCCTGGGTGTCACCATGTTCCTGCCCGAAGCCGACATGCACAGCCATAGCAAGCTGTTTCTTGAAAGCAGCATCTGCTCCCTGTTTGGTGGTCGTATCGCTGAGGAAATGACCCTGGGTAAAGATGGTGTCACCACTGGCGCCTCCAACGACATCCTGCGTGCCACCGAAATTGCCCGCAATATGGTGACCAAGTGGGGTCTGTCGGAAAAACTGGGTCCGCTGAGTTACGAAGAAGACGAAGGCGAAGTGTTCCTGGGGCGTCAATATAACCAGCGCCGTAATGTTTCCGGCCAGACTGCGAAAGAAATCGACGCTGAAGTGCGCCTGATAATTGATCGCTGCTACTCGCGTGCCGAGCAGATCCTGAAAGACAATCTGGACAAGCTGCATCTGATGGCCGACGCACTGATGACCTATGAAACCATTGATGCGGAACAGATCGATGACATTATGTGTGGTCGCAAGGTGCGCCAGCCGAAAGGCTGGAATGATGATGGCACCAGCGGTACCAGCGGCGGCAGCCCGGTGGTGGAAAAGGCTCCGGTAGAGAAAGAGGAAGGTTCCGCCAAGAGCTCCATCGGCGGTCCGGCCAATACCCACTGATCCAGGCGGCAGGGATGCAGCAGCAGTCACCCCTGCGGTGCACCGGCCGCACACTGGATCTGTCCACGCCCCAGGTGATGGGCATCCTCAATGTGACCCCCGATTCCTTCTCGGACGGGGGTCGCTTTGTTTTGCGCGACGCCGCTTTGCAACAGGCCCGAGCCATGGCGGAGCAGGGTGCCAGCATCATCGACATCGGCGGCGAATCCACCCGGCCTGGTGCGTTGCCGGTGTCCGAGCAGGAAGAGCTGGATCGCGTCATTCCCGTCATTGAAGCGCTGCACTCCGAACTGGATCTGGTGCTGTCAGTTGATACCAGTACTCCACGAGTCATGGCTGAGGCCGCTGCCGCCGGTGCCGGGCTGATCAACGATGTCCGTGCGCTCACCCGTCCTGGCGCCCTCGAAGTTGCGAAAAATTCCGGACTTGCGGTGTGCCTGATGCACATGCAGGGCGAGCCCACCCGCATGCAGAATGCTCCCCGCTATACTGACTTGGTCCAGGACGTTGTCGCTTTCCTCCATCAGCGAGTGGAGGCCTGTGTCGCCGCCGGCATTTCCCGGTCGCAGCTGCTGGTCGATCCTGGTTTCGGTTTTGGCAAAACGCTCCACCATAATCTGCTGTTACTGCAGAAACTGGATTCACTGCAGGTGCTGGCGGTGCCGATTCTGGTCGGAATGTCGCGCAAATCAATGGTGGGCATGGTGCTCGACAAGCCAGTGGAGCAGCGGCTTTTCGGCAGTCTCGCCCTGGCTGTCATGGCGGTGCAAAAAGGGGCTCGTATCATTCGCGTCCACGACGTCGGTCCGACAGTGGATGCTCTCAAAATGGCGTGGGCGGTCATGCAGGTTTCTCTCGATCAGGAAGCAAAGACACTATGAGCAAAAAATATTTCGGCACCGATGGTATTCGCGGCACGGTTGGCAAAGGCGAAATTACCCCGGCTTTCATGCTCCAGCTGGGCTGGGCGGCAGGCAAGGTGTTTGCCGGCGAGGGTGGTCGGCAGAAAATCCTGATCGGCAAGGACACGCGTATTTCCGGCTACATGTTCGAGTCGGCCCTGGAAGCAGGCCTTTCCGCCGCCGGGGTCGATGTGGTGCTGTTGGGCCCCATGCCCACGCCGGGCATCGCCTATCTGACCCGGACCTTCCGGGCCTGCGCTGGTATTGTCATCAGCGCCTCGCACAATCCGTATCAGGACAACGGCATCAAGTTCTTCTCCACCGAAGGCAAAAAACTGCCGGACGATATCGAGCACTCCATCGAGCACTATCTGGCGCAGCCGATGGACACCGTGCCGTCCGACCGCATCGGCAAGACGCGCAAGCTGGAAGACTCCCGCGGCCGCTATATCGAATTCTGCAAGGGGACTTTTCCCCGCCATCTGTCCCTGCGTGGCCTGCGCGTCGTGCTGGACTGCGCCAACGGTGCCACCTACAGCACTGCCCCCTCCGTATTCGAGGAGCTGGGCGCCGAGGTGGTGACTATCGGCGTGCAGCCGGACGGCCTGAACATCAACCTGAATTGCGGCTCCACGCACCCGGAGGCCCTGCAGAAACGGGTGCGGGAAGTGCGGGCCGATCTGGGCATCGCCTTCGATGGTGACGGTGATCGCGTGGTCATGGTGGATCACGATGGCGATGTGGTGGACGGCGACGAACTGCTCTACATCATCGCACGGGGTCGTCATCAGGCCGGTGGCCTGGCCGGCGGTGTGGTGGGCACGCTGATGAGTAATTTCGGCCTGGAACTGGCGCTGCAACAGATGGGCGTCGATTTCACTCGCGCCAAAGTGGGTGACCGCTATGTGATGGAGCAGCTGGATGCAAGAGGCTGGCTGCTGGGTGGTGAGTCCTCCGGCCATATCGTCTGTCTCGACAAGACCACCACCGGTGACGGCATCGTCTCGGCGCTGCAGGTGCTGGCAGTGATGGTGGAGCAGGAAAAGGGCCTGTCCGATCTTCGCCACGGCATGACCAAAATGCCGCAGAAAATGATCAATGTTCGCCTGCCCGACAAGCGCGACATCATGGGGCATCCCAGCGTACAGGGAGCGGTGAAGGATGTGGAAAGCAGGCTGTCCGGCCGGGGGCGGGTGCTGCTGCGTCCGTCTGGCACCGAGCCGCTGATCCGGGTGATGGTGGAGGGCGACGATGCAGATGAGGTGGCGCTTCTGTGCCAGCACCTGGCCAAGTCCGTGGAAGCGGTGATCAGCGCCTGATATCAGCCATCAATCCTGATGGAAACTTAAATTCGGCGGCCCCGTTTTCGCACCGGCCGGGCGGGAGCGCGGCGCGCCGGGCTTCCCTTGTATGTTGGCAGCGTCTTCGTTACCATTGCCGCCTCGCAGAAACAGAGGCTGATTTTCATGCGCGTCCCTGTGGTAGCCGGCAACTGGAAAATGAATGGAAACCGGGCGTCGATCCAGGCGTTACTGGAGTCCATCAGGGCTGGTTTCAGTCGTGAATGGGAATCTCGGTTTCTGGTGTGCGGCTCCTTCCCTTATCTGGATCTAATCTCCCGTCTGTTACAGGATTCGGCGATTGCGGTCGGTGCCCAGAATCTGTCCGAGTTCAGGGCAGGTGCCTATACTGGCGAAGTTTCAGGCGAGATGCTCGCGGATGCGGGATGCCGGTATGTCATCATCGGCCATTCCGAGCGACGGGCCCTGTTTGGAGAAACCAGCCAGCAAGTGGCTGCCAAGTTTCTGCGGGCGCAGGAGGCGGGTCTGACACCCATACTTTGCGTTGGTGAAACCCTGGAGCAGCGGCAGCAGGGGCTGACCCTGGATACGGTGCGGGAGCAGTTGCGAGCTGTGGCCGATGTTGCCGGCGTGGATGCATTCCGGCACGCGATGCTGGCCTATGAACCGGTCTGGGCAATCGGAACCGGGCTGACGGCCACGCCGGAGCAGGCGCAAGAGGTGCATGCGTCGCTGCGCGAGCGTATTGCTGTATTGCATCCCGAAATTGCCGCCCGATTGCCCATTTTGTACGGCGGCAGTGTGAAGGCGTCCAATGCGGCGGAGTTGTTCGCGAGCCCCGACATTGACGGTGGTCTGATCGGTGGCGCATCCCTGGATGCGCAAGAATTTTTGGCGATCTGCCGAGCGGCAGGATAATCAGGAAAACCCTATGATCGAAACGATATTGCTTGTTGTGCTGGTGTGTGTGGCCCTGGCGCTGATTGGGCTGGTGCTGATTCAGCAAGGTAAAGGCGCTGACGCCGGTGCTTCCTTCGGTTCAGGTGCGTCGCAGACCGTATTTGGCAGCGCCGGCTCCGGCAACTTCCTCACCAAATCTTCCTGGTCGCTGGGCATTGTGTTTTTCGCCTGCTGCCTGGCGTTGGGCTATATCGCGCGCCAGAACGCGGTAAATGCCGGCCGTATTGATTTCAGTGAAACCCCGGTCGAGCAGGTTGCGCCGAATGCTGCATCGGACGTGCCTGAGATGCCCGCGTCGGATTCTGTTGTGCCGGTGGCACCGGAAGCGGCGGTACCTGCAACACCTGCTGCGGAAACACCGCAGGCCCCTGCGCCCAACTGATTTCTGCCGTCTCGCTCTGGCGTAAATTGTTGATAATTTGCTGGAACCCGGGGATGAGTTTGGGTACATTATCGCTCCCCGCCGAAGTGGTGAAATTGGTAGACACGCTATCTTGAGGGGGTAGTGGCGCAAGCCGTGCCGGTTCAAGTCCGGCCTTCGGCACCAACATTTGAAGCCCGGCACCGTCCGGGCTTTTTTATTTGCGCGGGTTTCGGCCCTGGCCGGATTTTTTCAATGGCCATCGATACTTAGCGAAATTTATTATTGGCACTATGTGTTGACATCAAATGGCAACTTCAATATAGTGCGCGTCTTGCCGATGCGGGGTGGAGCAGCCTGGTAGCTCGTCGGGCTCATAACCCGAAGGTCGTTGGTTCAAATCCAGCCCCCGCTACCAATCAAAACAAGAGCCCCTTCCAAGGGGCTTTTTGTTAACAGCAGTACTGGCAGGCGACAGGTGTTCGGCGGATGATAGCGTTATATCCTCTGGACACACCGTGGATCTGTCAGCGTAGTGGTGGGCCTCGTGCCCACTTTTTGTTTCTGTTGTTTGTACAGTCCAGACCGGTTAAAGGTGAGTCCGAGTGTCGTCATCCAAGCGGATTGAAGTGCTGAAAGAATTGCTGGAGCCTGCCGTGCATGCGGTGGGTATGCAGCTCTGGGGCATCGAATTCCTGGCGCAGGGCAAACATTCCATTCTGCGTTTGTACATCGATTCCGAGAATGGCGTCTCCATCGAAGATTGTGAAGCAGTCTCGCATCAGGTCAGTGGCGTGCTGGATGTGGAGGATCCAATCAAGAGTGAATACCTTCTGGAAGTTTCCTCGCCTGGCATGGACCGGCCGTTTTTCAGTTTCGAACAGATCGTCCGTTACGTGGGAGAAAACGTGAAGGTGCGCTTGCAGATGGCCATTGGTGGTCGTCGCAATTTCACCGGCACGCTGACCGAAGCCAAGGACAATACGCTGACGTTTCAGGTGGAAGGCCAACCGGTAACGGTTCAGTTCAATCAAATAGACAAGGCAAACCTGGTTCCAACATTCGACTGACGCATGTTCCGATTGCAAGGTCTCTGGGTGAGGCAGTGAAATGAGCAAAGAAATACTTCTGGTAGCTGATACCGTCTCCAACGAAAAGGGCGTCGACAAAGACGTCATCTTTCAGGCCGTCGAACTGGCCCTGGCTACTGCCACCAAGAAACGTTTTCCCAATGATGACGTGGAAATCCGCGTCAGCATCAATCGTCAGACCGGCGCCTACGACACTTACCGTCGCTGGCTGGTGGTGGCCGATGAAAATTTCGAGTTCCCGGGTCGTCACCTTACTTTGGACGAAGCCCATGACTTCGATCCCAAGCTGAACATCGGCGACATTTTTGAAGAACCGATCGAATCCATTGATTTTGGCCGTATCGCTGCGCAGACCGCCAAGCAGGTCATCGTGCAGAAGGTGCGCGAGGCTGAGCGCCAGCAGGTCATCGAAGCTTTCCTGGACCGTATTGGCGAACTGATCAGCGGCACTGTTAAAAAAGTGACGCGTGACAGCATTATTCTGGATCTGGGCAACAACGCCGAGGCGCTGCTGTCCCGCGAGGAAATGATTCCCCGCGAGACCGTCCGTGTAGGCGAGCGGGTGCGCGCCGTGCTCTGGGGTGTGAACAAGGAAAACCGTGGTCCGCAGCTGTTCGTCAGCCGCACCCGGCCGCAGATGCTGATCGAACTGTTCAAGATCGAAGTGCCGGAAATTGGCGAAGACCTGATCGAGATCAAGGGCGCTGCCCGCGATCCGGGTGCTCGCGCGAAAATTGCGGTGAAAACCCATGACCAGCGCATTGATCCGGTGGGTGCGTGCGTAGGTATGCGCGGCGCCCGGGTGCAGGCAGTGTCCAACGAACTGGGTGGCGAGCGTATCGACATCGTGCTGTGGGATGACAACCCGGCCCAGTTCGTGATCAACGCGATGTCCCCGGCGGACGTAGTGTCCATCGTGGTGGACGAAGACAAGCATTCCATGGATATCGCCGTGGAAGAGGAACAACTGGCGCAGGCAATCGGCAAGGGCGGTCAGAACATTCGTCTGGCCAGCGAGTTGTCCGGCTGGGATCTGAACGTGATGACCGTGTCCCAGGCCCAGAACAAGCAGCAGGAAGAATCGGGCGCCTTTATTGAAGTGTTCATGAAAGAACTGGATATTGATGAGGATGTGGCGGGCGTGCTGGTGGATGAAGGTTTCACCAGTATCGAGGAAGTGGCTTACGTTCCCAAGGAAGAAATGCTGAATATCGACGGTTTCGACGAAGACATCGTCGATGAGTTGCGCCGCCGTGCGAAAGACGCCCTGTTGACCCGCGCGCTGGTGTCGGAAGAAAAACTGGAAAGCGATCAGGCGCCGGCGGAAGACCTGCTGAACATGGACGGCATGGACAAGATCACCGCGTATGCGCTCGCGAAAAAAGGTATCGTCACCATGGACGATCTGGCGGAGCAGGCCGTTGACGATATCATCGATGTTGAAGGCATCGACGCGGACCGCGCCGCCAAACTGATTATGACTGCACGTGCCCCCTGGTTTGAAAACCAGTGATGTTATGAACCGGTAAATTCAATCAGGCACGTGAACCAGGAGTGAGAGACGCTGAATATGGCAGAGGTTACAGTCGCACAACTTGCAGATGTAGTGGGGATTCCTGTGGAAACCTTGTTGCAGCAGATGAAGGATGCGGGGCTGGCCCACGAAGATGCAGCGCAGTCTGTATCGGACACCGAAAAGGAACAACTGTTGGCGCACCTTAAGCGGTCCCACGGTGACAGTGATTCCGAGCCCAAAAAAATTACCCTGAAGCGCAAGAGCGTCAGCCAGCTGAAAGTCAGTGGGTCTCAGGGCCGTAGCAAGACGGTGAGCGTGGAAGTCCGCAAGCAGCGTACCTACGTGAAGCGTTCGGCGGTGGAAATGGAAGAGGCCGCCCGCCAGGCCGAGGAAGAAGCTGCCCGCAAGGCGGAAGAAGATCGTCTGGCGGCCATTGAAGCGGCTCGTAGAGCTGATGAAGCCCGCGCTGCTGCCGAGAAAAAGGCGGCCGAGGATGCTGCCCGTCGGGCCGCTGCAGGCGAGGCGCGCGCGTCCGGCAAGAAAGGCGAGAAGGCCGACGGCGACGAGCCGAAAAAGCAGGCGAAGAAAGCGCCGGAGCGTCCGCAGGTTGAGGATCCCGTCGAGCTGGCCCGCAAGGCTGAAGAAGCCCGCATCCGCGAAGCCCAGCGCAAGGTCAAGGAAGAGGAAGCCGCCAAACGCACCCTGGAAGAAGCCCGTCGCATGGCGATGGAGCTGGAATACCGCGGTGGTCGCGTAGACGACTTCAAGGAAGAATTGCTGGAAGAAGAAAAAGACGCCATCGTCAAACGCGCGTTCGAGGATAGCCTCGACAGCGAAGCCCGTCAGGCCAAGCGCGCCCGCAAGACCTCCAAAAAGAGTAAGATTAAGGAAAAGGAAAAGCAGCCGGAGCGCCAGTTTTCGCCCCGCCACAACAAACACGGGTTCCAGAGCCCGACAGGTCCCATCGTGCGAGAAGTCCAACTGGGTGAAAGTATTACCGTTTCCGACTTGGCTCAGCAGATGTCCGTCAAGGGCGCCGCTGTGGTCAAGGCCCTGTTCGGCCTTGGCATCATGGCCACCATCAACCAGGTTCTCGATCGTGAAACGGCCCAGCTGATTGTTGAGGAATTGGGTCACAAGGTGAAACTGGTCAGCGCGCATGCGGTCGAGGAATCCCTGATCGAATCCCTTGGTGATACCCGTCAGGAAGGCGAAGCTGCACACCGGGCGCCAGTGGTGACCATCATGGGCCACGTTGACCACGGCAAGACCTCGCTACTCGACTATATCCGTCGCACCCGCGTAGCCGCTGGCGAAGCGGGCGGCATTACCCAGCATATCGGTGCCTACCATGTGGAAACCGATCGCGGCATGATCACCTTCCTGGATACCCCGGGTCACGCGGCGTTTACCGCCATGCGTGCCCGTGGTGCCCAGTGCACCGACATCGTGGTGCTGGTAGTAGCAGCGGACGACGGCATGATGCCGCAGACCGCCGAAGCGATTGACCACGCCCGCGCCGCCAAGGTGCCGCTGGTGGTGGCAGTCAACAAGATCGACAAGCACGGTGCTGATCCGGAACGGGTCCGCTCCGAGCTCTCCCAGAAGGAAGTTATTTCCGAAGAGTGGGGCGGTGATACCCAGTTCGTGCATGTGTCCGCGCTGACTGGCCAGGGCATCGACCAGTTGCTGGATGCAATCCTGCTGCAGGCCGAAGTACTCGAACTGAATGCTGTTGCGACGGGTCCCGCGAAAGGTGTGGTAATCGAATCGTCCGTCGACAAGGGCCGTGGCGTAGTGGCCAGTCTGCTGGTGCAGTCCGGTACCCTGAACCGTGGCGATATGGTGCTTGCGGGAGAGTATTACGGCCGCGTCCGCGCCATGCTGGATGAAAACGGTCGTCCGATCGAAAGCGCGGGCCCCTCCATGCCGGTGGAAATCCTGGGTCTGGCCGGTGCGCCCGATGCCGGTGAAGAATTCCTGGTGGTACCTGACGAGCGCAAGGCGCGCGAAGTGGCAGATTTCCGCCAGAAGAAGCTGCGTCACAACCGGCTGTCCCGCCAGCAGGCGACCAAGCTGGAAAACATTTTCGAAACCATGGGCGCAGGCGACACCGCCTCGGTCAACATCGTGTTGAAGACCGACGTGCGCGGCTCGCTTGAAGCACTGCAGGTAGCCTTGCAGGATCTGTCGACTCCCGAAGTCAAGGTCAGCATCGTGTCTTCCGGCGTGGGTGGCATCAACGAATCTGACGTCAATCTGGCGCTGACTTCCCGCGCGGTCATCATCGGCTTCAACGTCCGTGCCGATGCGTCCGCCCGCAAGCTGTGTCAGGAAGAAGGTGTGGATCTGCGCTACTACAGCGTCATCTACGACATCATCGAAGACGTGAAGAAGGCGATGTCCGGCCTGCTCGAACCCGAGCTGCGCGAGGAAATCGTCGGTGTGGCGGAAGTGCGCGACGTGTTCCGTTCCTCGAAGTTCGGTGCGGTCGCCGGCTGCAAGGTCATGGAAGGCACCGTGTTCCGCAACAAGCCGATCCGGGTACTACGCGACAACGTGGTGGTGTTCCAGGGCGAACTGGAATCCCTGCGTCGCTTCAAGGATGACGTCAACGAAGTCAACGCCGGTATCGAATGCGGTATCGCGGTGAAGAGCTACAACGATGTCAAACCCGGCGACAAGATCGAAGTGTTCGACGTCAAGAAAGTGGCCCGGACCATCTGAGGTAAGCCGACTTGCGTCATCATTCCCGTGGATTCAGCCGCACGGACCGGATAGCCGACCAGATCCAGCGTGACCTTGCCCTCCTGTTGCATCGGGAGATCAAGGATCCGCGGGTCGGCCTGCCGACCATCAGCAGCGTGAAGGTGAGTCGCGATCTGGCGTATGCCGACGTGTACATCACCTTCATGGCCATCGACGATCCGGACAAGGTCAAACAGGCACTGAGCGTGCTCAACAACGCCAGCGGCCTGCTGCGTTCGCTGTTGTCGAAAAGCATCAAGCTGCGTGTCATGCCCCGCCTGCGGTTTCACTATGACCAGACCATTGTCGATGGCCCCCGCATCTCGGCCCTGATCAACGCCGCTGTGGCGGAAGACAAGGCCCGCCATCACGATGATGGCACTGACCAGACCAGTCCCGACGGAGAGTAACCCAGTGGCAAAACGTCGCGGAAAACGCGGCCGTCCGGTGGATGGCGTGCTGGTGCTGGACAAGCCGCAAGGCTGCACTTCCAATGAAATCCTGCAACGGGTCAAGCGCATGTTTGGCGCTGACAAGGCTGGCCACACCGGCAGCCTGGACCCGCTGGCCACCGGTGTGCTGCCGCTGTGTTTTGGCGAGGCCACCAAGTTCTCCCAGTACCTGCTGGATGCGGACAAGGCCTATGTGGTGAAGGCCAAGTGGGGCGAGAAAACCAACACTGCCGATGCCGATGGTGAGGTCATCGAGACCTGTGCCACCGACAATGTCAGCCGCGAGCGTCTGCTTGCGATTTTGCCGCAGTTCATGGGCGAGATCGAACAGGTACCGTCCATGTTTTCCGCCCTCAAACATAATGGACAGCCGCTGTACAAACTGGCGCGGCAAGGGGTGGAAATCGAGCGCCAGGCCCGCAAGGTCACCATCCACCAGTTGGACCTGCTAGACTGTGACGCGCAGCATTTCAGCCTGTTCGTGCGCTGCAGCAAGGGCACCTACATCCGCAATCTGGTGGAAGACATTGCCCAGGCGATGGGAAATCTGTCTCATGTGGTAGAATTGCGCCGCACTCAGGCGGGGCCCTATCTGTTGGAGCAGGCGGTCACCGTGGAAGCCCTGGTGGCAGCGCTGGAAAGCGGCGGCCACAAGGCCCTGGACGAGCTGCTGCTGCCTCTGGGCACCAGCGCCGACCACTGGCCAACGCTGCAACTGTCTGAGAATACTGCATTTTATTTACGCAACGGCCATCCCGTGCAAGTGCCTGGATCGCCGTTGGAAGGCTGGGTCAAACTGACAGGCCCGGCGGAAGAATTTATCGGAGTGGGCGAGATACTGGACGATGGGAAAGTAGCTCCGCGCCGCCTGATAAATCGCCCTGACTAGAAGCCAGGGCGCCAAGCATGACCGCAACAACTGTAAATATGCGTGGTTGCAGCGGTTTTCCCTAAAAGCATATTGGAGCAAGACAATGCCAATTACCGTGCAAGAAAAAGCAAAGATCGTTTCCGAACACCAGCGTGCCCAGGGCGACACCGGTTCACCGGAAGTGCAAATCGCACTGCTGACCGCCCAGATCAACCAGCTGCAAGGACATTTCAAGGCCCACGAAAAGGATCACCATTCCCGTCGTGGCCTGATTCGCATGGTTAACTCGCGCCGCAAGTTGCTCGACTACCTGAAGCGCAAGGATCAGGACCGTTACACCGCCCTGATCGGCAAGCTTGGCCTGCGTCGTTGATGATCGATTGGCTAAACCTGATTCTGCTGGCCAGTACTGCCGCATGTCCCCGGGCATGCAGCGGGGCTGGCTACTGAATCAAACTGGAATACGGCACTTGTTCTCCGGAACAGGTGCCGTGTTTTTTTCTGTTGTTGGAAAAAAGGGTCGGGTGCATCTAACAGCCGGTTGCCGCAAGGGCGCAAATTCCAGCCGGCTGCTGGATGTACCCAACAACGAACACAAATAGCGTCCCGGTTGTCATGGCGGCTGACCCCTGATGAGCCAAGGCAGAATGGCCGGGACTTTGAACTGGAAGGTAAATAAAAATGTTTAAGGTCGTTAAAAAAGAGTTTCAATTCGGTAATGAAAAATTCGTGCTGGAAACCGGCAAAGTTGCCCGTCAGGCCACTGGTGCAGTGATGGTGACGTCCGGCTCCTGCTCGGTGCTGGTCACTGTGGTCGCCAAGAAAGATGCGGACCCGGCCAAGGATTTCTTCCCGCTGACTGTCAACTATCAGGAAAAATTCTACGCCGCCGGCCGTATCCCCGGCAGCTTCCACAAGCGTGAAGGCCGTCCTTCCGAGAAGGAGACCCTCACCTCGCGTCTGATCGACCGCCCGATCCGCCCGCTGTTTCCCGAAGGCTTCGTCAACGAAGTGCAGGTGATCGCCACGGTCATGTCCACCGATAAGAAGACTGATCCGGATATTGCTGCGATGCTGGGTGCTTCCGCCGCGCTGGCCATTTCCGGTATCCCTTTCATGGGCCCCATCGCCGGTGCCCGCGTGGGTTACCGTGACGGCATGTACATCCTGAACCCGAATTACAAGGATCTGGAAACCTCGCAGCTGGAACTGGTGGTTGCCGGTACTGATGAAGCCGTGCTGATGGTGGAATCGGAAGCGCAGGAACTGACTGAAGACCAGATGCTGGGTGCGGTGCTGTTCGGCCACCTGGAAATGCAGGTAGCGATCAATGCGATCAAGGAATTCGCCAAGGAAGCGGGCAAGCCGCCGATGGCCTGGAAACAGCCGGTGGAAAACACTGAGCTGAAAGCCGCCCTGAACGCCTACGCTGGTCAGGTCACTGAAGCCTACCTGATCCGCGACAAGCAGGCCCGTTACACCCGCATCGGCGAAATCAAGTCGGCCGCCATCGCCGCGCTGTGCAACAAGGAAAATCCGGCTGCCCTGCCGGAGCAGGTAGTGAAGAACGCGTTTGGCGATCTGGAATACCGCATCGTGCGCGAAAACGTGCTGGAGCATAAACCCCGCATCGACGGCCGCGATCTGAAAACCGTGCGCCCGATCGCGGTGGAAGTGGGCGTACTGCCCCGTACCCACGGTTCCGCGCTGTTCACCCGGGGTGAAACCCAGGCCATCGTCACCGCGACGCTGGGCAGCCTGCGCGACGCACAGAACATGGATTACCTGGAAGGCATGAAATCCGATCCCTTCATGCTGCACTACAACTTCCCCCCGTTCAGCGTGGGCGAAATCAGCAACCAGCTGGCACCCAAGCGTCGCGAAATCGGTCACGGCCGTCTGGCCCGTCGCGGAGTACAGGCCATGTTGCCGCCGCAGGCTGATTTCCCCTACGCGATTCGCGTGGTGTCGGAAATCACTGAATCCAACGGCTCGTCTTCCATGGCGTCCGTGTGCGGTTCCAGCCTGGCGCTGATGGACGCCGGTGTGCCGATGAAGGCACCGGTGGCCGGTATCGCCATGGGCCTGGTGAAGGAAGGTAGCCGCTTCGCTGTGCTGTCCGACATCCTGGGTGACGAAGATCACCTGGGCGATATGGATTTCAAGGTGGCCGGTACCGTCAACGGTATCACTGCGCTGCAGATGGACATCAAGATCACCGGCATCACCGAGGAGATCATGGAAGCTGCGCTGATCCAGGCGCGCGAAGGCCGCCTGCACATTCTGGGCGAGATGAACAAGGTGCTGGGCGCATCCCGTGGCACCATCTCGGAAGACGCACCTGTCTACATGACCATCAAGATCGACCCCGAGAAGATCCGCGATGTCATCGGCAAGGGTGGCGCTGTGATCCGTCAGATCTGCGAGGAATCCGGCGCGGAAATCGACATCAACGATGACGGCACCATCCGCATCTACGGCCAGAACGCTGAAGCGTCCCAGAAAGCCAAGACCAAGATCGAAGGCATCGTGGCCGAAGCTGAAGTGGGCCGCATCTACGATGGCAAGGTAGCGAAAATCGTCGATTTCGGCGCGTTCGTGAACATCCTGCCGGGTACTGATGGTCTGGTTCACATCTCCCAGATCGCCGAGGAGCGCGTCAGCAACGTGGCGGATTATCTGAAAGAAGGCCAGATGGTGAAGGTGAAGGTGCTGGATGTGGACAACCGTGGCCGCATCAAACTGTCCATCAAGGAAGCGCTGTCGGATCTGGCGGGTGGCGCCACCCAGCCGGGTAACGACGAGTAAGCGTCTAACTGGTTGACCATATTAAAAAAGGGAGCAAATGCTCCCTTTTTTATTACAAAGCCGTAACTTTTTACCGGTTGTGTTTGTGAAGGGCATTGCGTACTCTTGGGTCATCACCTGACCAGCAATCCCGCCGTTATTCAACCCGGGCGTGCTATAACAAAAAGATTTTGTACCAGCAAAACAAGAACAAAGTGGAGGGATCACGGATATGTCGTTGCTCAAAGGACGAATCACTCGCGCCATCGTCGCTTCATCGGCCCTGCTGTTGTCTTCCCTTGCAGTTGCCAGCGACTGGCAACTGGAAATGGATGAAGAAGGCGTTCAGCTCTATTCAATGGAATCCACCACCAGCCCGATGAAGACGGTGAGGGTGGTATCACAGGTCAAGGCCAGTCTTTCCAGCCTGGTTTCATTCCTATCCGATCATAATCAGTTCCCCGCCTGGATGGACAAGGTGGCGAAAGCTGAAAAGATCAAGGACATCAGTCCGCAGGAAACCATCACTTACACCGTCATCGACTCGCCCTGGCCGGAGCGGGATCGCGATAACGTGATTTATTCGAAGTGGGAGCAGGATCCGCAGACGCTGGTGGTGACCAAGAAAATTCTGTCCGAGCCGCAATACGTCAGTGAAAACGCCGACATGATCCGCATGCCGTTCTTTGAGGGTGAGTGGAAGCTGGTGCCCAAGAGCAATGGTCTGGTGGAAGTGAGCTACACGGTGGATTTCAATCCTGGCGGCAATGTCCAGGGTTGGGTGCTGGAAATGTTCACCTATGAAATGCCGTTCAAGACCATGCAGAATCTGCACACTACCGCGCTGGGTCGTTATGAGGGTGCCAAGTTTGCCTTCATCAAGGAACCGGTGAACAACGGTATGGCGATGACAGTGCAGTAATAGAAAGTGCAGTAATTGAAAGCGCAGCAATAAGTGCGTCGCTAATCATTGATAAAAAAACGGGGCTGCGATGCCCCGTTTTTTTTGCGTTCTTTTTTACCCCCTTCGCAATTGCAATCCTCTTTTCCGCCTGCCTGCTATTTACACCGGACCATCGTTTACAGCCGGCCGGAATGATTGCCGCCCATCCTGATCACCTGCCATTTGCCATCCTGGAAGTGAAATTCAAATGTCCGCTCATCCGTACCGTTCTGGCGGGTGTCCTGGCCGAAGGCCCACTGGTATTCCAGATGGGCGATGAAGGCGTTGTCGTTCAGGGTTTCGATGCGGCTACGCATGAATTTCTGGATCACGAATTTGCCGGCCCATTCGCCCCGGGTTTCATAAAACTGGCGGGCGCCGGCTTCGATGTCGGCCGGCGCGGGGAGAGGGGCAGCAATTAGCGGACGGCTGAAAGCGCAGATGGCCAGCAGGGCAGCGAGGAAGATCAGGCGAAATGGCATAGGGGTATTTTTCGGGTTGTCAGTGATGGTGCGGTGAGCGTAGCAAACCGGTGCGGCAAGATTCAATCCGCCCGAGCTGGGACTGGCACGATGCATGCCTTTTCTGGAGGGAACATTTGATGCGTGCTGATTGTGGGGCAGTCCGCTCAGGCAGACGCAGGATCTGCACCGGAATCGGGAGCATGAATCTGCAGGCCTGAGCCAAGCCTGTGCAGCAGCCCCCTTCGGCACGTGAGCCCACCGACAGGAGAATCTTCATGAGTGAATTTGCAGCCACCATCCTCGCCGCCAAGGAAGCCAAGGGAATGACTTGGGACGCGCTGGCGGAGGCCATCGGCATGTCGCCGGTGTGGACCTGTTCTGCCTGCATGGGCATGAACAGCATGCCGCAGGACAAGGCCGTGGCGTTGTGCGATGTGCTGGGCCTGGACGCCGATATTGCGGCCGAACTGCAGAAGTATCCGACCAAAACCTGGGACAAGTCGGTGCCCACCGATCCGCTGATTTACCGGCTGTATGAAGTGGTGGGGGTTTACGGGGACACGCTGAAGGCGGTGATCCAGGAAAAATTTGGCGATGGCATCATGAGTGCCATTGATTTCACCATGCATGTGGACAAGGAGGAAAATCCGAAAGGGGATCGGGTGGTGCTGACGCTGAACGGGAAGTTTCTGCCCTACAAGGCATGGTGAACTGCTGATGCATGGCAGCGGGCTGGTGTGGCCCGCTGTTTGTGCGGTATGAGAAGCAGCATCAGGGGCCGACTGGCAAACTAGCGGTTTTCCAGCCGGTTGTAATCGAGCCAGCCTGCCTCGATCGATGCGTGTTTCCGGTACGCCCGGTGCAAATCGTCGCTGAAATCCCAGAAGCGTGGATCAGTGCGGCGCACGCCGAATTCATCCAGCAATGCGCGATAGTCGCTCTCGCTGGCCAGCGTCTGCAGGCGTTGCACCAGTTCCGGCACTTCGTCCTGATCCAGTTGCAGAAAGACGCTGGGATAGGCACCGATAAATCCGTGCGCCAGCCACACCTGGTCTTCTTGTGGCAGGCGGCGGTCTTCTTCACCGAAGATGTTCGAGATGTTGCTGTAGGCGTTGTGATGCATCAGCGTGTAGTAGTGGGTCTTTGCCTGCTGGTTGCTGGCGATGGCGATGACCAGGGTTTGCGGCAGCACGGCCGCGCTGCCGCCACGGATCTGCTGGATCTGTTGCAGTGACTGCAGGGTGGCCGGATCGGTGATGCCGTTTTCCAACGCATATTGCTTGTCGTGCACCGGGCCCAGCGTTTGTTTGATGCGCTGGTACAGTTCCGGCAGGGGCTGATCGGTCTTGTATTGAATGCCGGTTTCGCCGTCGAACTTGTTGCCGTGCTGGTACACATATTCCTTCACTTCATTCACCGAGCCGCGATACCACTGGCCGCGGACCTTTTCGCGCTGGTCCCGCGGCAACAGGGCCAGGAAATTGAATTCCGCCTCCATGCGCAGGAAATCCATGTAGATGCGGCTGTTGAGCTGGTGCCCCACATTGCCGTAGACGTCGTAGCCGGCCACCAGCAGGTAGTGGATGCGCTCCAGCAACGGGTAGGAGAGCAGCCAGGCGGTCTGGGGCTGGTCGCCCTGCAGTCCTTTCACCACGCTGGCGCTGTCGGAGTGGCGGAAGATGGTGAGGGCGGCATTCTGGTTGTTGCCGTCGCCGTGCCAGAGCAGGTTGAGGTCCAGCGGAATCCGGTCCTTGACGTGCTGGTTGAGAAAATCCGATTTCGCTTTCAGGAAGTTTTTCTCTTCATCGGCGTACAGCAGCCAGCGCAGTGGCGTGACGTTGCTGTCGGCCTCACCCGGCAACGAGATGCGGGTCAGCTGCTTGGCCATGAAGTCCGCGTTCAGGTCGAGGGAGGCAAGATCGGGATCGACAAACAGCACCCAGGAGTGATCGTTGATGACGTTGAGCGCCATCTGGCCCCGGCATACCGGCCCCTTGATGAAGTTCATTACGCTGAACTGGGCTTCCTCCAGCAGAAAGCGGTAGCGCGCCCCGGCCGGCAACTGACGGAAGGTGATGAAGGGGTTGGAGGCAGTTTCCACATCGTAGGACGGCTGTTTCTCGACGCGGTAGGCCGGTTTCAGGAACAGGTCCTGCCAGCGTTGCAGGCGCGCCGGGCTGAGCTTGTAGGGCATGTGGGTCTTGGCGACGATGGCTTCGCGCACCGGCAGCATGCGGTAATAGACGCGGGCAACGCCGGGGTCATCGTAGGGCCGGCGGGTGGATATGCGCTGCACGGGCTGGCCCGGCGCGGTGGCAGATCGCACCAGTTCGAAATAGCGCGGGGGCGTGCCGTCCTCGAAATACAGGTGGGCCAGGTAGAGGTGCTCGTACAGGTAGCGGCTTGTCAGTTGCGCCTTGGGAGCATCCTGATTCAGGAAGCGTTCCCAGGCGTCGATGTGTTTTTGCAGCACGGGAGCGATCGGTGCCGGTGCGCTATAGGGGGCGCCTTCCTGCACCCATTGCAGCAGCAACTGGCGTTCCTTCTTGGGCAGGGCCGGCAGGCCGTAGGGCATGCCCCACAGCGGATAGTCGCGGCGGAAATCATCGAACTGTTCCACCTTCACGCATTGCTGGTCGCGGTCCAGGCCGAGATCGAAGCTGTCTGGCAGGGTGGGGCCGTTTGGCAGGGGGTGGTCTTCTTTCAGCAGCAGCATCTGGGCCAGGGTGCTGCCGGTGATGTTCGCCTCTGGGTCGTTGCGACGTTCGTTCAGGATCGGGAAGAAGTCCAGCTCGCGCCATTGGGCTGTGCTGTGGGCGTCTTCGAACAGGCGGGTGGTGCGGGCGGCGAGCAGCCGTTCACCGTCGTACACCTTGTCGGTGTGGGCGCCACGGGCGATGCCTTCAAAGGAGCCCAGCTTGAGCTGGCAGGGGGCGTCGTAACACGCATGACACACCACACAGCGCTGTTCCAGTACCGGTTTGATGTCACGCCAGTAGTCGGTGTCACCGGTGGCAAGGGGCTGGTCGAAACGGGCCGGGTCGGCGGCGCCGAAGCGCTGGTCGAAATCGTTGATAACGAGGCTGGCACAGCCAGTGGCCAGCAGGATCAGGAGCAGGATGACGGGTTGGCGCATGACGATCTACTGTTGCCTTGGTGTCAGGAGTGGAGGGTATCTTTCCAGAGCATGGCGATGATGGCGGTGGCGTCTTCCGCCAGACTCAGCCGGATGGGAGCAAATTCGGCCTGCTGCAGGACGCTGTTGACGTCGTGGGATGACGGCAGGATCTGGGCCACGCCCAGCACGATGGCATAGCTGCGCATCAGGGTGCGGGCGGCGATGTGGGCGTCCAGGCCCGGGAAGCGCCGCGCCAGGTTCTGGCCGCAATGCAGCAGGTTGGCCACCAGACGTCGCTTGAAGCCGATGATGATGGCGGGCTCGGTATTGCGCTCCAGCACGCCGGTGAGCATGGGGCCGAGCTGGATGATGGGGTCTTCGCGGCCCACGGCGTTGATGAACACCTCGATGCAGCCGTGGAGCGTCGCATCCGGCTGGCCCAGGTAGCTGTTGAGCTTGAGAAACAGCTCGTCCATGGCGCCGGCCACCAGTTCCACGAACAGTTCTTCCTTGGTTTTGAAATAGATATAGAACGTGCCCTTGGCCAGACCGGCGCGGGCCGAGATCTGGGCTACCGAGGGCAGCTGGCCGTCGTTTTCCAGATAGATTGCCCAGCCGGCATCGATCAGGGTTTGCCGGCGCTGTTGTTTTTGTTCTGCATCGCGGGCGCGGATGATGTGCATGCGGTTTCCCCTGCATAAAAAACCGATTATATCGTGAACTGGCTTGATGGATGGCAGCTTTCGCAGCGGCAACCGTCGGGCGGTCAACTATGCTTCAATCTGGAATGTTGGAAACTCGCTTGAAGTTGCGATCGCTTTCGATGGATTGAGCAGGAGCCAGGCGATGGCCCGGATCAGAGGATGGGGTGTCACCCTGCTGGTGGCAGCCCTGTATTTTGGCTTTGCAGGCATCGGCCTGTTGCTGGCGCTGCCCGGCAGCAATGCCACGCCGGTTTGGCCGCCGTCTGGCATAGCCCTGGCGCTAGTGCTGTTGTACGGCCGGCGTCTGTTGCCCGGTGTGTTCCTGGGTGCCTTTGCCATCAATTTCCACCAGGCTTACTGGATCAACGGCGTGACAGATCTGTTCTGGGCGTCGGGGACCTCCCTGGGTGTGGCGCTGGGCAATACCAGCGAGGCGCTGGTGGCGGGCTGGCTCATACAGCGGTTTGGTGGGCCCCGCCCGTTCGAATCGGTGCGGGGTGTGTTGGTGTTTGCCGGTGCCGCCGTGGCCGGTTGTGCGCTGGCGGCGCTGATCGCGGTGCTGACCCTGGTGGGGCAGGGGCAAGGGGTGGCGTTTGCGCTGCAGTTCCTGCTGACCTGGTGGCTGGGGGATCTGGCGGCCGTGCTGGTGCTGACGCCTTTGCTGCTGGGCTGGTCCGATCTGGTCCGCCAGCGCCGCAGTGCGCAACAACTGGTTCACCTGTTTTTCTTTCTGGCGCTGTTCATGCTGAGCCTCAATCTCAGCTTTGCGCCATCGGCCCAACTGGGCCTTCCTGCCCCCGTGCTGTTCCTGATGTTGCCCATGCTGGTGTGGGCAGCGGTGGCGTTCCGTCTGCCGGAAATCAGCCTGACCCTGTTTCTGTTTGCCGGCTTCACGCTGTATCGCACGCTGAACGGTGGTGGGAATTTCGCCGGGGCGGATCTGCACCAGTCGCTGCTGCAGTTGCAACTGCTGGTGTGTGTGGTGGCCGTCTGCCTTCAGGCGATGAATGGCGCGGTGCAGGGTCGGCGTCAGTTGAACCGGCGGCTGAGGCGCATCAATCGGAATCTGGAGCGGACGGTGCAGGAGCGGGTGCAGGCGCTGGAACAGGCCAACCGGCATTTGCAGGAACGGGTGCAGCAGCAGGCCCGCAGCGAGAAGCGGTTGCAGGACAGCGAGGAGCGGCTGTCGCTGATCACCCAGGCCACCACCGACGGCATCTGGGAGTGGGAGCCGGCGCGACCGCATCAGTTCCGCTATTCCAGCCGCTTCAAGTTCCTGCTGGGCTATGACCAGTTCGACCAGTTGCCTCTTTCCCGGCGTTTTTGGCTGCGCCGTATTCTGGCGCAAGACCGTGCCGGCCTGCTGCGGGCCTGTCGCGACCACCTGCAGCGGCGCACGCCACTGAACGCCAGCTTCCGCATGCGCAACAAATCCGGCCAGTTGCGCTGGTACCGGGTGCTGGGCCAGGCCACCTGGAACGCGCGCGGCGAACCGATCCAGCTGGCGGGTTCCATTTCCGATGTGGATGCGGAGAAGTCCGCCCATGAAATCCTGGTAAGCGAAAAACGCCTGCTGGAACGAATGACCAGCGGCGCCCGTGTGAACGAAGTGCTGCAGCTGGCGGCAGAATTGTTGTGCGTGCGCTTCCGGCAGGCAGGTTGCTCCATCGTATTGCTGGATGAGAGTTGCGTGAACACCGTGCCGGTGGCGCAGGTGGAGGTGTCGCCGGCGCTGCAGGAATTTATGGCGGGCATCAAGGTGGGGCCTCGCGCGGTGGGGGCCAGCGCCGCGATCTATTTCAATACGCAGCTGGTGGTGGATGATATCCAGCAGCATCCGGACTGGCGGCCCTACCTGGGTCTGCTGCGCCACAGCGGATTGCGGGCCTGCTGGGCCCATCCGATCCGCAATCGTCATGGCAGTGTGCTGGGCGCCATCGCGCTGCATTTTTCCGCCTGTTGCTACCCGTCGGTGGAGGAATCGGAATTTCTCGACCGGGTGGCGCGGCTGGCCGGCATCGCGGTGGAGCAGGACGCCACCCGCAGCGTCCTGCAGGCCAGTGAGCAGCGCTATCGCGAGCTGTACCACAACAATCCCGCCATGTTTTTTTCCCTGGACCGCAATGGCGTGATCCGTTCGGTGAACCAGTTCGGCGCCGAGCATCTGGGTTACGTACCGGTGGATCTGGTGGACCGCGACTACTGCGACCTGATCGAGGAACCGCGTCGGGACGAACTGCGGGAAGCCCTGCGTCAGGCTATCGAGACGCCGGGCCGGGTGCAGGTGTTCGAGGCGCGCAAACAGTGCGCCGACGGCCGCTGGCTGTGGGTGCGGGATTCGCTGCGGTCGATGGGATCGCAGCAGGGACGGACCGAGGTGCTGGTGGTGGCGGAAGACATCACCGACATTCGCGAACTGTCGGACCGGCTGGCCTTCCAGGCCGCGCACGATTCCCTAACCGGCTTGATCAACCGGCGCAAGTTCGAAGCGGAACTGGTGAATGCGATCTATGAGGCGGGCGCGCTCAATATGTCCCATGTGTTGTGCTATCTGGATCTTGATCTGTTCAAGGTGATCAACGACACCTGCGGCCATGCGGCAGGCGATGAGCTGCTGCGGCAACTGGGCCGGCTGCTGGAAGAAACCGTGGACGGCAAGGGCCTGATCGCGCGGCTGGGCGGTGACGAGTTCGGTCTGCTGATCCGCAATGCCGGGCTGGATGAAGCGCTGCAGCTGGCGGGTGTGGTGCGTGATCGCATCGCCGAGCACCAGTTCGTGTGGGACCGCCGGCCCTATCATGTGGGCGTGAGCATCGGCCTGGTCCGCATCAGCCAGGAAACCACGCACCTGACGGCGTTGATGAGCGCAGCGGATTCAGCCTGCTATGCGGCGAAGGAGGGTGGTCGCAACCGCATCCACGTGTATCGCCAGGATGACAAGGAACTGGAACAGCGGCGCGGTGAAATGCAGTGGGTTACGCGGATTCCGCGCGGCATTCGCGAGAACCGGTTTGCGCTGGCGATCCAGGAGATTTTTGCCACCGATCCCGCCAGCCAGCGTGAACGGCACGTGGAGCTGCTGATCCGCTATCGCCGCCAGGACGGCCAGTGGATTGCACCGCGCATGTTCCTGCCGGCAGCGGAGCGCTACAACATGGCCACCATGCTGGATCGCTGGGTGTTCGTGCAGCTGGCGAATCTGTTGCAGCAGCAGCCGCAGCTGGTGGAGCAGGGCTGGGTGTTCAATATCAATCTGTCGGGGCAGTCGGTCACCAACGATGAGTTCCTGCAGTTCATCATCGAGCGCATGACCGAACTGAAATTGCCCACCCGCGGCATCTGTTTTGAAATCACTGAAACCTCGGCCATTACCAATCTGCATCGCGCCCAGCATTTCATCAGCAGTCTGAAAGCACTGGGGTGTCGTTTCGCGCTGGATGATTTTGGCAGCGGCCTTTCCACGTTCGGTTATCTGAAAGGATTGCCGGTGGATTACATCAAGATCGACGGCCAGTTCGTGCGTGATATTGAAAAGGACGCCATCGATTTCGCCATCGTCAAATCCATCAACGAAGTGGGCCATGTGCTGGGCAAGCAGACCATTGCCGAGTGTGTGGAGAACGCGGAAATTGCCCGCATGCTGGTGGCGATCGGCGTGGACTGGATGCAGGGATTCCAGCTGGCGCAGCCGCTGATGCTGAGCGACTGGCTGCAGCAGATCAGCCTGGTGGGGGTGAGTGAATTGTCGAACCGGGATCAGGCCGGCTGAAAATTCCGCTGCATTACAGCACCATCGGCGCGCCGACCTGTTCGCGCTTGTCTGGCCCCAGCAATACTTCCACCAGCGTCAGTGCAAATTCCAGTGCGGTGCCCGGGCCCTGGCTGGTGATGCAGTTTTTATCCACCACCGTGCGCTCGTTGCGGAAATGATGCAGCTGGCTCGTGAAGGAGGGATAGGCGGTGGTGGCGACATCGTCTTCCAGCTGGTGGCTGGCGAATACCACGGCGGGGCTGGCGCAGATTGCGGCGTACCATTTTCCCGCCTGCCGCTGTTGTTTCAGCAGCCCGATCAGTGTCGCACAATCCCGCAGGTGAGTGGCGCCGGGCATGCCGCCGGGCAGCGCGATCAGATCGAATTCCAGTTGTGCTACCTGTTCGATGTGCGTGTCGGCGACGATGCGGGTGCCGCGTGCAGCGGTGATCTGCAGGCGCGAGTCGGGTGCCACGCTGGCCACAGTGACGTTCACGCCGGCGCGGCGCAGCACGTCGATGATGGTGACGGATTCAATGTCTTCCGAGCCGTCGGCGATGGGGACCAGTGCGGTGGGTGTGTGGGTGGAGTGGCTGGTCATGGGAGTTCCCCTTGTTGCAGTTGCTGCTTTTTCAGATGCAGTGTCAGGCGGATGGTGCATCCAGTGCCATCAGGCCCGGTTTGATCCGCCCCGACAACCACAAAATGATGTTGGTGAAACCGTCCCAGGGATCGCCTTCGCCCAATCCCTTCACCGCCTGATCGATGCGGGCCGCTTCCAGCAGGCAATGCTTGAATGCGCGCCCCGGCAGCCGTTTCAGCACGTTCTGCATCAGATCCTTGCGGTTGTCCCACACCCGGTATTCCTGCAGTGCGCGGGCGGGAGCCAGGCCGGTGTCGATCAGGTGCGACACGCCAGCCAGTGTGCGCAGTTCCTTGGTGATGGCCCATAGCAGCACCGGCGGTTCGGTGCCACTGGCGCGCAGATAATTCAGCATGCGGATGGCGTGAGCAGCGTTGCCCTGCAGCGCTTCGTCCACCATGTCGTAGAGGTTGTAGCGCGCATGATCGGCTACGGCGTCTTCGATGTCGCGCACATCCAGGGGGCCTTCACCGCGCAGCAGAATCAGCTTTTCCACTTCCTGCGCGGCGGCCAGCAGGTTGCCTTCCACCCGTTCCGCCAGTAGTTGCACCGCTTCGCGGGTGGGCTCCAGGTTGGCGGCACGCAGACGCTGGTGAATCCACTGCGGCAGTTGTGCCGCATCCACCGGCCACACCTGCAGAAAAGCACCGATGGTTTCCAGCTGCATGAACCATTTCGCGGACTGGGTTTTCTTGTCGACCTTGGGAATGATCAGCAACAGCAGGTTGTCGGGATTGGGATTCTCGCAATAAATCTGCAGCGCCTTTTTTGCGGCGTCGTCGAACTTGCCCTTTTCGTTGCGCACTTCCAGGATTTTGCGATCACCGAACAGCGACATGCTGTTGCCGGACTGCAGCACGTTGTTCCAGTCGAAATTGTTTTCCACCGTGAACAGATCGCGCTCGCTGAAACCGGCCTTGCGCGCCTCGGCGCGAATCTGGTCGGCGGTTTCCTGCATCAGCAGCGGTTCATCGCCGCTGAGAATATACAGCGGCAGCAGCGGCCCCTTGGCGAAATGTTCCTTCACCTGGTTGGGCCGCAGTTTCATGGCGCAGCTTCCTGAGGCACGGCTGCCGGCGCAGTGGCTTCGGCAGGCTCCACCGGTGCAGTGGCCTCGGCCGGTTCCGGTGCAGCTGTTTCAGGTGAATCTGTTTCCGCAGGATACTCCGCAACGGTTGCCTTGCCGCCATTGGCCACGGTGCGCTGCAGTGCCATCAGAATCCGCTGCGCCAGATCCAGGTCCATTTCCTGCCACAGCAGGTTCTCTTCCTCGGCTTTGCCCACCGCAGCGGTTTCGCGATACAGATAGGACCGGCGTGCCTGCAGCGGCATGTCGCTGATCAGTTCCCGTCCATTGTCGCGGAAGCGGAAGGTGACGGTTTTCAGCAGTTCAAATTCGGCGCTTTTGGCCCGGCTGCTGTAGGATGCCGTGCGCTTTTCGGTCTTGGTACCGAGAATTTCCAGCCGGGCATCAGCGTTCTCACTCAGTTTTACGCCGGCATTTTTCAGGCTTTGCCGCAAGGTGGCGTGGAACTGTTCGTCCTTGCCGGCGGTAGTGAGGCGAATGCTTTCATAGCGGCTGTTGATGGAATGCTCCACGCCCCGCAGCTGAAAGCCGCAGGCGGCCAGCAGCAGCGAGAGTGACAGGATCCAGACCATGCCGTTTTTTTTCATGGATGTTGTTGTCATTGCATTCCCATCGGGCATTGTTGCACGCTCATCCGACAACGATGTTCACCAGTTTGCCGGGCACGACAATCACCTTGCGCACGGCCTTGCCTTCCATGAATTTCAGGGCCGCCTCGTTGGCCAGTGCCGCCGCTTTCACGTCATCCTCGCCGGCGTTGGCGGCCACCTGGATCTTGCCCCGCAGCTTGCCGTTCACCTGCACCACCACTTCGATGCTGTCGCGCACCAGCGCGGATTCGTCCACAACAGGCCAGGGCGCATCCAGCACGGTGCCGGTCTTGCCCAGTTCCGCCCACAGCCGGTGCGCGATGTGCGGAGTGATCGGCGCCAGCATCAGCACGCAGGCTTCAATGGCTTCCTGCAGCACCGCGCGGCTTTGCGCGCCGTCGTCGTCCAGCTTCGCCATGGCGTTGCTCAGTTCCATCACGGCGGCAATCGCAGTGTTGAAAGTGTAGCGGCGTTCGAAATCGTCACGCACCTTGGCGATGGTTTCATGCAGCTTGCGGCGCAGATCTTTCTGCTGTGCGTTCAGTGCGGACGTGTCCAGCGCGGGCGCTGCACCTTTTTCCAGATGTGCACCCACCATCCGCCACAGCCGGCGCAGGAATTTATTCGCTCCTTCCACACCGCTGTCGGACCACTCCAGCGACTGTTCCGGCGGTGCGGCGAACATCATGAACAGGCGAACGGTGTCGGCGCCGTACTGGTCGATGATCACCTGCGGGTCGATGCCGTTGTTCTTCGACTTCGACATCTTGCTCATGCCGTCCCACAGCACCGGCTGGCCGTCGCTTTTCAGCGTGAATTTTATCGGCTGGCCCTTGTCGTTGGCTTCCATCAGCACGTCGGTGGGTGAAATCCAGTTTTTGCCGCCTTTTTCATCCTCGCGGTAGAAACAGTCCGCCAGCACCATGCCCTGGCACAGCAGACGCTCGAATGGCTCGCTGCATTTCACCAGGCCGAAATCCCGCATCAGCTTGTGGAAGAAACGGGAGTACAGCAGGTGCAGGATCGCGTGTTCAATGCCGCCGATATACTGGTTCACCGGCAGCCAGTAGTTGGCCTTGTCCGGATCGAGCATCTTGTCGGTGGAATCCGGGCAGCAGTAGCGGGCGTAATACCAGGACGATTCCATGAAGGTGTCGAAGGTATCGGTTTCGCGCTCGGCGGGCTCGCCCTTGTAGGTGGTCTTGCGCCATGCGGGATCGGCCTTGATGGGCGACTGCACGCCATCCATGGTGACGTCTTCCGGCAGGCGCACCGGCAGTTGGTCATAGGGCGTGGGTACTTCGGTGCCGTCCGCCAGATTGATCATGGGAATCGGCGTACCCCAGTAACGCTGGCGGCTCACGCCCCAGTCGCGCAGGCGGTAATTCACCTTGATGCGGCCCTTGCCGATCTGCGTCAGGTAGTCGGCGATGGCGGCAAAGGCTTCCTGCGAGGTCATGCCGTCAAAGGCGCTGGAATTCACCAGCACGCCCTTGCTGGTGAATGCGGCCTTGTTCAGGTCGACGGCTTCGTTGTCCAGCGGTGCAATCACCTGCTGGATCCGCAAGCCGTATTTCTGTGCGAATTCAAAATCACGCTGATCGTGGCCGGGCACTGCCATCACCGCGCCACTGCCGTAATCCATCAGCACGAAGTTGGCGACCCACACCGGCACTTTTTCATTGGTGATTGGGTGATGCGCGAACAGGCCGGTGAACACGCCTTTCTTTTCCATCGTCGCCATGTCGGCTTCCGCCACCTTGGTGTGGCTGCACTCGACGATGAAATCCGCCACGGCCTGATCCGTTTCCGCCGCCTTTTTTGCCAGCGGATGCTGCGCGGCCACGGCCACGTAACTCACGCCCATCAGCGTGTCCGGCCGGGTGGTGTAGACGGTCAGTGGATCGTCACCGGTAATATCGAACTCCAGTTCAACGCCTTCGGACCGGCCGATCCAGTTGCGCTGCATGGTTTTCACCTGTTCCGGCCAGTGGGGCAGGCGGTCCAGATCATTCAGCAGTTCTTCGGCGTAGTCGGTGATCTTCACGAACCACTGGGGAATTTCCTTGCGCTCCACCAGTGCGCCGGAGCGCCAGCCACGGCCGTCGATCACCTGCTCGTTGGCCAGCACGGTCTGGTCCACCGGGTCCCAGTTCACGGTGGCCATCTTTTTGTACACTAAACCTTTTTCATACAGCTTGGTGAAGAACCACTGTTCCCAGCGGTAATACTCGGGACGGCAGGTGGCCAGTTCCCGTTTCCAGTCATAGCCGAAGCCCAGCCGTTTGAGCTGGCCTTTCATGTATTCGATGTTTTCGTAAGTCCACTTGGCGGGCGCCACCTTGTTCTTGATGGCGGCGTTTTCCGCGGGCAGGCCGAACGCATCCCAGCCCATCGGCTGCATCACGTTCTTGCCCAGCATGCGCTGGAAGCGGCTGATCACGTCGCCGATGGTGTAGTTGCGCACATGGCCCATGTGCAGGCGGCCGCTGGGATAGGGGAACATGGACAGGCAGTAGTACGGCTCCTTGTCCTTCTGTTCGGTGACTTCAAAAGCTTTGGTGTCTTCCCAGAAACGTTGGGCGTCGGCTTCAATCGACTGCGGATGGTAGATCTCTTCCATCGAATAGGACTCTTTGGGGCTGCAAAGGGGGCGTAAACGAAAGCGGTGTAAACGCGGGTGATCAAGCCGCGTAGGATACTGTACTGGGGCTGTCATTTCGAGTCGGCGGGTTGAGTCAGATGCACGGCCCGGGTGTCCGGGCCGTGCCATTGGAAAAGTGGATATCAGCGGTTGCAGAAGATGACGGAGCGAAACTGGCCCTGGTCGGCGACCAGGCCGTATTCCACCTCGCTGGGAATGTCGGCGCTGGCGTTGCGGGGGTAGATCAGGCGCACGAAGGCAAAACTGCCGGGGTTGGCGGCCAGGTGGGTCTCGATATCGCGCCACAGGTGGCCCTTGGCCGACAGGCGCCGGTTCAGGGCCGCGCGCTGGAAGAAGTAGTTGGGGCCGCCCTCGAAACCGCCCTGGGCGTGGGCGAAGGCATGACCTTTCTCGTGGCCATCGCGACGGGGAAACTGCTTGTGGTAGTTGTTGTCGCGGCTGTTGGGGGCGGTGGCTTGAGTCTGGCCGAACACCAGCAGGGTGCGGTCGGTGACGGTGTCGAACAGGAATTCGATGCCACGGTCATTGAAAGACACGATGGAGGGCGTGTGGCGGCAGGCGGCACAGTAGTCGTCGATGGTGCAGTCGATCACGCCGTTGCACAGGTTCTGGTAGTCGGCGTCGGTGCGGCCGGAGTTCAGGTAGCGGTTGACGGCCTGGGCATACTGGCGGGCGCCGGCACGCATGCCGGAGGCGCCTTTGGGCGCGTTGTCGATGCGGGAAACGATGTTGCTGCTCATGCGGCTGCCTCGTGTGGCTGTTTTGCCCGTGCCTGTTTAGCAATGCCTTCAGATTACCGCACCCGCGTGCTTTTTCCGCTTCCAGTCGTCACACTCTGGATGCACAATTTGCCCGCTTTCATCCGACAGGAATCCCATCTTGATCCGCAGTCTGCTCACTCAACTGGCATTGCCGCCCGCTCTCAATTTCGTCCTGCTCCTGCTCGGGCTGCTGCTGATGCTGCGTTACCGTAGGCTGGGGCAGGGCGTGGCAGCCTTTGCGCTGGTCACACTTCTGCTGCTGTCGTTGCCCTGGGTGAAATATCAGGTGCACGTCGCGCTCGAGGTCTACCCGCCCGTGGAGCCGGCCCGGCTGCAGGCGCTGGACGCCAATAGTAGTGCGATCGTGGTGCTGGGGGGTGGTCTGCGCGGATTCGCGCCTGAATACAGCCACGAGGGGTTGGCGGACAATACCCTGCGTCGAGTGCTGTATGCGGTGGAAGTGGCCTCGCAGCGGCCGTTGCCTGTGCTGGTGAGCGGGGGCGGCCCGCAGGATTCTGACGATACTGAAGCCGCGCTGATGGCGCAGATGCTGGGCCGGATGAACCTGGCGCCCCGCTGGCAGGAGGATCGCAGCCGGAATACCTGGGAAAACGCAGAGTTCAGCGCCGCCCTGCTGCGGCAGGCCGGTATCGACACCGTGGTGCTGGTAACCGACGCCTGGCACATGCGGCGGGCAGTGCCCTGCTTCGAGGCCCAGGGTATGAAAGTGGTCCCGGCGCCGACGGGTTTCCGCAGCGGCACTTATCCGGACCTGCGTACCCTGGTGCCTGAACGGACCGCATTGTTCCAGAACGGCGACGCCCTGCGCGAATGGCTGGGGGTGCTGGCCTATGCCCTCAGCTACGACAGCTTCCGCAACGCGGCTTTCCCGTCTTCCGAATCGGCTATTTCCGAATCCACTATTTCCGGAACAATGGCCGTTCCTGCGGCTGCCGCGCCGGACCAAAGCCCATCACCATCCCGCTGAACAGCAACACGAACGACAAGCCCAGCACCGGCCACCAGCCCCAGTGCATGTAAGGTGTCACCCCACTCACGGTGTGGAAACTGCTTTTCAGCAAGCCTTCCTGGAACTGCGGCAGTTGCGCCAGCACCTTGCCCCAGGGATCGATCACTGCCGTCACCCCGGTATTGGTGCCCCGCAGCAGGTATTTGCCGGTTTCCAGTGCCCGCATGCGCGCCATCTGGAAATGCTGCAGCGGACCCCAGGACCGGCCGAACCAGGCGTCATTGCTGATGGTGACCAGAAAATCCTTGCCCAGCGCCTCGGTGCGCACCAGTTCCGGATACACGATTTCATAGCAGATGTAGGCGGCGAATTTCAGCCCCTTCGCTTCCAGCGGTTTCTGGTCGTCGCGACCCGGCGTAAAGCTGGACATGGGCAGGTTGAAGAACGGAATCAGGCCCCGGATGTACTGCTCCAGCGGCACATACTCGCCGAACGGCACCAGCCGCTGCTTGTGGTACAGACCGTCGCCTGCGCCGATCACGAAGATGGAGTTGTAGTAAGTGCTGCGCTCGTTTTCCCACTGCCAGAACGGCACGCCGCTCACCACCGCCACATTCTTTTCCCGCGCGCGGATATTCAGGTTGGAAATAAAATTGGATGCCTGGTGATGGAACACCGGGTAAGCCGCTTCCGGCCACAGGATCAGGTCGGCGTCCCAGGCCTGCTCCGTCAGGTTCTTGTAGGTGAGCAGGATCAGGTCACGGTAGGCCGGGTCCCATTTCTGGTCCTGATCAATGTTGCCCTGCACCAGTGCCACCTTCAGCGCCGGCTCGGCATTGGGCTGAATCCATTGGAACTGCCCCAGGGCGAAACTGGCGCCCCAGATCACCACCAGTGCCAGTGCGGTCCGGCCGCGCTGGCCATTGTGTTGGTGGACAGTGTAGCGCTGCACCAGCTGCCGCAGCAGCACTGCCGTCAGCGCCACCACGAAGCTGATGCCCAGCACGCCGGTGACCGGGCCCAGTGGTGCCAGCGGCGTGTCGATAAATCCATAGCCCGCCCACAGCCAGGGGAAGCCGCTCAGAATCCAGGTCTTGCTCCATTCCACCAGCACCCAGACGGCAGGGAAGCTGATCAGCGCGCTGCGGTCCAGATTGCAGCGGCGGTAGAACCAGAACGGAATGGCAAACAGCACCAGCGCCAGAAACGCCACGAACAGCGCCGTGGCCAGCACGGACAGCCACAGGGGCGTGTGGCCGAAATAATGGATCGACACATAGACCCAGGATATGCCCACACCATTGAAGCCCACCCCATACCACCAGGCGCGCTTGAACGCCTGCCCGGGTGTGAGGCCCTCCAGCAGCCAGACCAGCACGGCCATGGACACCGGAATCAGCGGCCACAGGTCCAGCGGCGCCAGGCCTAAAGGGAAAATAGCGCCTGCGAGCAGGGCCAGCAGGTGGCCCTTGCCACCCGCAGTCGGGGTACGATTGAAATTCATGAAAAGGTCTTAGTGTTGAATCGGGCTGACTTTCAGCAGACGGATCGCCCGATTGTCGGCGTTGAGGATGGTGAAATTGTACTTGCCGATGTTGACACTTTCATCCCGTTTCGGCAGCCGGCCGAATTGACCCAGCACAATGCCGCCGATGGTGTCGTATTCGTCTTCACCGAACGTCGTGCCGAAATGCTCGTTGAACTCGTCCACTGGCGTCACCGCCTTCACCACGAACTCATTGCCCTTGCCCGGCTTGATCAGGTAGTCGTCGTCGAAATCGTGCTCGTCGCCAATCTCGCCCACGATCTGCTCCAGCACATCCTCGATCGTCACCAGCCCGGACATCTTGCCGTACTCGTTCACCACCACGGCCATGTGGGTGCGGGTCTGACGGAATTCCCGCAGCAGCACGTTCAGGCGCTTGCTTTCCGGCACACAGGTGGCGGGGCGGATCATCTCCTTCAGCGGCGTCTTGTCGAGGCGGTTGCGGAACACCAGATCCAGCAGATCTTTCGCCAGCAGGATGCCGATGATGTTGTCCGGCGAATCGCTGTAGACGGGGAAGCGGGAGTGGGCGGATTCGATGATGAGTGGCAGGTATTCTTCCGGTTTCGCCGTGGCGGACAGCACCACGCACTGCGAGCGCGGCACCATGATCTCCCGCACCTGCATGTCGGACACCTGCATGGCGCCCTGGAAGATCCCCAGCGCTTCGGAATCGATCAGCCCGGAGCGGTGGGCATTGGTCAGGATTTCCAGAACTTCGGCCTGGGTGGTTGGCTCACCGGAAAGAAAATTCGCGATTCTGTCGAGAAAGGTTCGGCCCGTTGAACCATTACGACTGTGGTCGTCGTTCATGATGACGCAGGTCACTCCATTTTAGTTATCGATTACGTAGGGGTCTGCAAAGCCCAGTTTGCCCAGGATTTGCACCTCCAGCGTCTCCATTTCAGCCGCTTCATCCGCTTCGACATGGTCGAACCCCAACAGATGCAGCGTGCCGTGTACCACCATGTGGGCCCAGTGGGCCCGGGTGGTCTTGTCCTGTTCTTGCGATTCTTGTGCCACCACCGGTGCGCAGATCACCAGATCCCCCAGCAGGGCCAGTTCAACATCATCCGGTACTTCAAACGGAAACGACAGCACATTGGTGGGTTTGTCCTTGTCGCGATACGTGCGGTTCAGTTCGCGACTTTCTTCGGCATCGACCACACGGATGGTCATTTCGGTGGGCATGCCCTGCGGCGCCTTGAAGCCGGCGCCATCGAGGGCGGCCTGCACCCAGCCGGTGAAATCGGCTTCAGTGGGCAGGCCGGAAGCGTCGCAGGCGATCTGCACGTCCAGTTCCAGGTGGGCTGGCGCGCTCATTGCGCCGGCTGTTCCCGGTTACGGTATTCGCGCTCGCGCTGTATCCGCTTTTCCTGGCGATCCTTTTCTTCCTCGGTTTCAAACTGGTCGTAGGCTTCGACGATGCGCTGCACCAGGGTGTGGCGCACCACGTCCTTGGAGTCGAAATAGGTGAAGCCGATTTCGTCGATTCCCTGCAGCACTTCCATGGCATGTCGGAGACCGGACATGGTGCCGCGTGGCAAATCGATCTGGGTGTAGTCGCCGGTGATGACGGCCTTGGAACCGAAACCGATCCGGGTCAGGAACATTTTCATCTGCTCCCGGGTGGTGTTCTGACTTTCATCCAGAATGATGAAGGAATTGTTGAGGGTGCGGCCGCGCATGTAGGCCAGCGGGGCCACTTCGATGATCTGGCGGTCGATGTACTTGGCCACCCGCTCGAAGCCCAGCATTTCATACAGGGCGTCGTACAGCGGGCGCAGGTAGGGATTGATCTTTTCCGCCAGATCTCCGGGCAGGAAGCCCAGTTTTTCACCCGCTTCCACCGCCGGGCGCACCAGCAAAATGCGACGCACTTTTTCCGCTTCCAGCGCTTCCACTGCGCAGGCCACCGCCAGGTAGGTCTTGCCGGTACCGGCGGGGCCGATGCCGAAGTTGATGTCGTGGCGGAAGATCTTGCGCACGTAATCCTTCTGGTTTTCGCCCCTGGGCTTGATGGCGCCCTTGCGGGTGCGCACGCTCAGCTCGCCGGATTCCGGATCGTCATGCAGGCCGGAATGCAGTGGCGTGGCGATGCCGCTCAGTCCCGCATCCATCAGGCACTCGCTCAGTTGCAGATGCACCTGGTCGGGAGTGATTTCACGGTTGGCGAAGGTGTCGCGGTAGAGGCTGTCCAGCACGGTGCTGGCGGTGGCGACCTGGTCCGGATGGCCGGTCAGCTGGAAGGCGTTGCCCCGGTTCTTGATCTGGACGTCGAGGCGTTCTTCGATCTGGCGGAGGTTTTCGTCGAATTGCCCGCACAGGCGAGCGAGGCGGCGGGAATCGGCGGGTTCGAGTTTGAGCTGCTGGGTAGTCACTATCTGATTCAAAATGCCTGCGGTATACGCCCTGCGAATTGTGAGGATGGTTTCTAGCATATACCGGAAGCGCGGAGCAGGAAAAGCCGTAAATGGGTGGTCAGTGTCGGGCTGGTTTACGGTGGCGCCAGCGGTTTGGCGCCATGGTGGGCATTTTCTGTCGGCATGGTTTACAGGCGTGGCTGACGGCTGCTTTGGTTTCGGCTTTATAGCCTTTTAAATCAGCATGTTGGATAGTTGGCACGGGTGCTGCTATGGTCCCCGCGAGGTTTGATTTCGATGCCTTTCCCGCGATACCGAATTCAAGGGGGAAAGTCGGCAAAACCCGAATTGGGGCTGTACTGGCCGGTGGCGCGCTCGTTGTTGCGCCCGGCTACGGGTTTTGCATCTGCCAGGTGAAGTAGGTTGTACCTGGCTTCGCTGTAGCGTCGTCTGACGGCGAAAGGCACGTCGGAAATCGGGAAGAAGCGGCGGGTGGAGTTGTGTTGTACCACCCGCCGCTCTCGACCCACCCTACCTTTCTTTCTGAATCATTCTTTCCAATCCCTTCTTTTATCCCGTCAGACCTGTTTTCTGTATCATGCCCGCCATTGCTGTTGCTGGTTTGCCATGAGGTGTCCGTGCCGGTTTTCGTATTGTTGTCTGCATCCATCTTGTGGGGCCTGACCTGGCTGCCGCTGAAATTCCTGCATGGGCGGGGTATCGAGGGTCTGCCGCTGATCCTTGTGAGCTATGGTGCGGTGGCGCTGCTGCTGGCGCCGTTGCTGTGGCGGCAACGGTCGCGCTGGGCGGGCGGAGCCCGTGCGCTGGGCCTGATTTTCCTGCTGGGGGGCTGTGCCAACCTGACCTTCAATCTGGCGTTGATGCACGGTGACGTGGTGCGGGTGATGGTGCTGTTTTACCTGATGCCGGTGTGGAGTGCGGTGGGCGGACGGTTCTTTCTGGCGGAAGCCATCGACCGGCAGCGGCTGGTGAGTGTGGCGCTGGCGCTGGTGGGTGCGCTGCTGATCCTGGGTGGCTGGGATATTCTGGAGCAACCGCTGGGCTGGCTGGATCTTATGGCGCTGGTGTCAGGGTTGGCCTTCGCACTGAACAACATTGCGTTTCGGGCTTCGCCGGCTCTGCCGCTGGCCAGCAAGGTGGGCGCCATGTTCATGGGGTGCGCGGTTCTGGCCGGGTTGCTGCTGGTGGCGGGTGTCCAGCCTGATCTGGCCGCAAGCCCGGCCTGGCAACCGGCGGCGTTTGGCTGGATGGCGCTGATGGGACTGATCTGGTTCCTGGCCAGCCTGGGTACCTTATGGTCGGTGATCCGGCTGCAGGCCGGACAGGCGGGGGTGATCATGGTGATGGAATTGCTGGCCGCAGTGGTGTCGGCGGCCTGGCTGGGGGAATCGGAGTTGACGGCACTGAAGCTGGCGGGGGTGGGTTGCGTATTGGCGGCCGCGCTGCTGGAAGCCTTGCGGCCCGGGGCGGCGGGGCACTGAATCCGCCAGCCGGGTGCCGGTTTTTTATCCGATCACAGCCACCAGAATGCCGCGCAGAGAATTGGGCAGCGCTTCTTCGATTTTCACATCCACGAATTGCCCCACCAGATCGTCGTCGTGGTGGTGGAAGTTCACCACCCGGTTGTTCTCGGTGCGACCCTGCAGCTGGCCCGGGTCTTTCTTCGAAATACCGTCCACCAGAATGCGTTGCACCGTGCCCACCATGCGGCGGCTGATGCCCTGGGCGTTCTGTATGATGCGGTGCTGCAGCAGTGCCAGCCGGCGTTTCTTTTCCTCTTCCGGCGTGTCGTCCACCATGTCCGCTGCCGGGGTGCCGGGGCGCGGGCTGTAAACGAAGCTGTAGCTGCTGTCGAAGCCAATGTCGTCGATCAGGTGCATGGTGGCGAGGAAATCTTCCTCGGTCTCGCCCGGGAAGCCGATGATGAAATCCGATGACAGGGAAATGCCCGGGCGCACCTGCTGCAGTTTGCGGATGCGGGCCACGTAATCGGCAATGGTGTGATTGCGTTTCATCAGCGCCAGGATGCGGTCGGACCCGCTTTGCACCGGCAGGTGCAGATGGCTCACCAGTTTGGGTTCGCGGGCGTAGACATCGATCAGCGCGTCGGAGAATTCCAGTGGATGGCTGGTGGTGAAGCGGATGCGGTCGATGCCGGGAATGCGGGCGGTGTGTTCGATCAGCTCGGCAAAATCCACGGTCTCGCCGCTGGCGTTCTCGCCCCGATAGCCGTTCACGTTCTGGCCCAGCAGGGTCACTTCGCGCACGCCCAGGCCGGCCAGGTGGTTCAATTCCTTCATCACATCTTCAAAGCGGCGGCTGACTTCCTCGCCCCGGGTATAGGGCACCACGCAGAACGTGCAGTACTTGCTGCAGCCTTCCATGATGGAAACGAAAGCCTTGGGGCCGTCGACGCTGGGCTGCGGCAGGGTGTCGAATTTTTCGATTTCGGGGAAGGACACGTCCACCACGGCTTCGTGGGACAGGTCCACCACCTCGATCATTTTGGGCAGCCGGTGCAGGGTCTGCGGACCGAACACCAGATCCACGAACGGCGCGCGCTGGCGGATGGCATCGCCTTCCTGGCTGGCCACACAGCCGCCCACGCCGATCAGCAGATCCGGATTTTTCTCTTTCAGTTTCTTCCAGCGCCCCAGCTGGTGGAACACTTTCTCCTGCGCCTTTTCCCGCACCGAGCAGGTGTTCAGCAACAGCACGTCGGCTTCCTCGGCGTTGTCGGTGAGTTCCAGCTGGTGGGTGACACCCAGCAGGTCCGCCATGCGGGACGAATCGTATTCGTTCATCTGGCAGCCGTGGGTTTCGATAAAGAGTTTCTTGCGCATGGGGAATTCAGAACATCGGGTGGACAGGATCGGAGGCGCATTATACAGGCGGACCCCGGGTTTTCACAGTTTGTACACCTGCGGCAATGGGTTACTATCCGGTGACTTGAAAAACCGCTGGGGAATCAGGAGGAAAGCGTGATTGCACGATGGCTGGCTTGTGGTGGAATGGTGGCGTTGCTGGGATGGCCGCTGCTGCTGGTGGCGAAGGAATTGCCGGTTAACACCAGGCTGGGTGGGGACTTTCAACTGCAGTCCACCGTGGCGGCGCAGGATCAGTTGAGCGATTTCAAGGGTCGCCTGGTGCTGCTGAATTTCGGTTATACCTCCTGCCCCGATGTGTGTCCCATGGTGCTGTCGCGCATGACGCAGGTGATGAATGCGCTGGAGGAGGATTCAAAGGAAACGCGGGCGCGGGTACAGCCGCTGTTCGTGACCTTCGATCCCGCGCGCGACACGGTGGAGCGGCTGCAGGCGTACCTGCAGCATTTCGGCAAGGATTTTATCGGCATGACGGGCACACCCGAGCAGGTGGCCGACGTGGCGAAACGTTTTGGCGTGGTGTATCTGCCGCAGAAATCCGATTCCGCCGCCGGCACCCTGTTCGCCCACAGCGACTATATCTATCTGCTGGATGACCAGGGCCGAGTGCGCGCGCTGTTCGGCAGCAAAGACCCCATCGACGAGATGGTGGATGCGGTTGAAAGTCTGCTGGATGAATAAACGTTGTTTGAATTGAATAGTGTGGCCTTGCGCTGCTGGAGATGTTGAACATGTTGAACCTGAAAAAAATACTGTCGGTGTTGTTGTTTTGGACCGTTGCTGCTGTTGCCTGGGCGGGCAGTGCCGTTGAGGTGACGGATGGCTGGGTGCGCTGGGTGCCGCCGGTCAGCGAGAACAGCGCGGCTTATTTCACGCTGCACAACCCGACCGACAAGCCATTGGAGCTGGTGTCTGCCAGCAGCGATGTCGCCCGCGCGGTGGAGCTGCACAACGTGATCAAGACCGGCGATCTGATGTCGATGCAAAAGCAGGAGAAAATCGGGATTTCTGCGCACCAGACCCTGCAGTTTCAGCCCGGTTCCTACCATGTGATGCTGATCGGTTTGAAAAAGCCGCTGGAGGAAAACCAGTCGGTGTCGCTGACATTGCATTTCGCCGATGGCACCACGGCGCCGGTGTCGCTGACCGTGCGCAAGGACGCCGGTGGCAAATCGGGCGCCGACGAACATCAGCACCACCATCATCACTGACGTACCGCCATGACCAATTTCGTACCCGGGTTTGATGAATTTGAATTTGCTGCGGAAGGCTTCCGCCATCGTGTGCTGCGCAAGGGTGATGGAAGCCAGCCCGGCGTGCTCATCATCCAGGAGCTGCCGGGCATTACGCGCGAAACGCTGGATCTGGCGGAGCGGTTGCATGCCGACGGCTTTACCGTTTACCTGCCGGTGCTGTTCGGCGAACCCGGTTCAGCCTGGGAGCCGGTGAAAAATTTTGTGCACATCTGCGTGAGTGCGGAGTTTCGCTTGCTGGCCCAGCGCGAACGCGGGCCGGTGTCGGATTACCTGCGGGCGCTGTGCCGTCACATGCAGCAGGAATGTGGCGGCAGGCCGGTGGGTGCGATCGGCTTGTGTTTTACTGGTGGCTTCGTGCTGACCCTGATGATCGATCCGTCGGTGGCGGCACCCGTGATGTCGGAACCGGCCCATCTGGAAGGATTGCTCGATTATGTGCGAACCCCGACCACAGGGGTGCCCGAGGCTGATTTCCAGGCCGCCAAGGCCCGTTCCGAGCGCGACAACATTCCCGTTCTGGGCATGCGTTTCACCCATGACGTGATGTGCCCCAAAGCCCGCTTCGATTATCTGTCGGATCAGCTGGGCGAACGTTTCCGCCGGATCGAAATCGATTCCTCGCTATTCAACCGGCACAAGATCAAACCCTGGTCCCATGCTGTGCTGACCATCGATTTTGTCGACCGCCCCGGTCATCCCACCCGCAAGGCTTATGAGGAGATGGTCACATTTCTTCATGAACGGCTGGGTGGGGCATGAAGGTTGCCTGATACAGGGCTACGCTGAAAAAAGGCGCCGCCGGATTTGCTACATATACAGAGGCGGGCAGACGTTTTGACGCTGCCGCCATGGACTCTATTCATCAGCGATATAACACGGAGAATCCCAATGAAATCACGCTGGTTGCTGCCGCTGCTGGCCGCATCTGTCATGTCGGTTGTCAGCTTCACGAGTCCTCTGGTCATGGCGGCACCTGCGTCCGAAGCCGCTGCCGCGGAACCGGCCGCGCCGGCCCTCACCGAAGAAGAAACACAGTACATCGCCTGGGCCACAAAATTTGTTGGCAGCCTGAATTTGCAGAAAGGCGAAATCCAGTTGCCGGACGGCGTGGCGAAAATCACGGTACCGGACAATTTCTATTACCTGTCGCCCGAAGACACCGAACGGGTGCTGGCTGAAGCCTGGGGCAATCCTGCGGGCCAGAAAACCCTGGGCATGTTGTTTCCCGCTGAGTTCACGCCGGTCGACAAGGGGGCCTGGGGCGTCACCATCGAATACAGCGAGGACGGCTATGTGTCCGACGAGGATGCCCATGAAATGGATTTCAACGCATTGCTGCAGGATATGAAGGAAGACACGGCTGCCGATAACGAAAATCGCGTCAATTCCGGTTACGAGGCGATCGAGTTGATCGGTTGGGCCGCGCAGCCTTACTACGATAGCGCCAGTCACAAGCTGCATTGGGCCCAGGAACTGAAATTCGGTGAGGCGGAAGAAAACACGCTGAACTACAACATCCGTGTGCTGGGGCGCAAAGGCTATTTGCTGATGAATTTCATTGCCGACATGGAGCAGTTGCCGGAAATCGAGCGCAACCGCGACACGGTGCTGGCGATGGCCGAGTTCAACGACGGCTTCCGCTACGACCAGTTTGATCCGGAATACGACAAGATGGCGGCATACGGTATCGGTGGTCTGGTGGCGGGCAAGGTGCTGGCGAAAACCGGTTTCCTGGCGCTGGGGCTGGTGTTCCTGAAAAAATTCGGCGTGGTGATCCTGGGCGGTATTGCGGTGCTGTTTGGCCGGCTGTTCAAGCGCAACAAGGCGTGAAACTGGGATTGAATTGACGATCTGAATACGATCTGAAAAAAGAAAAAGGGCGCAGTGGATTGCGCCCTTTTTTGTGGCCGCGGTATCAGGCCGATTTTCTCAGTTTGCCATCGACGCTGAAGGTGCCGGCGCCGTGCACCACCAGGAACAGGAAGCCGCCGGCGATGGCGATGTTTTTCATGAACAGAATCGACTGCATCTGGTCGGCGAAGTTGTTGTGGAACAGCGCGGCGGACAGTAGACAGAAGCCAGACATCAGGAATGCCACGATACGGGTCTGGAAGCCGGCGATGATCAGCAGGCCGCCCCCCAGTTCCAGCGCGATTACCAGCGGCAACAGCAGGCTGGGTACTCCAGTGGATTCCATGTAAGCGGCCGTGCCTGCATAGCCGCCGATTTTGCTGTAGCCGGCCACGACGAATATCAGCGCGATAAACACACGCCCGCCCAGTTCAAACAGATCCATTAATGGTTTCATTGCTTGTCTCCTCGGTGATGGTTTCAATTGGTTAAAGTGCCTGCCTGATAATCCCGTATTGCCTGTTCAATCTGTTCGCGGTTGTTCATCACGAATGGCCCGTATTGCACCACCGGTTCCTTCAGCGGTTTACCCGCCAGCAGCAACAGCTTGGCATGACCATCGGTGTTCAGCGTCAACGCCGCGCCCGGTTTCAGCTGCGTCAGCGCATCTTCGAAAAGCGCTTCGCCATTCACGCTGGCCTTGCCGTCATACAGGAACAGATTGGCGTGCAGGTGTCCATCCAGCTGGAAAGTCAGCGGCTGCGTGCCGTTCAGTTCGATGTCCCAGATATGCGGATCGGTGGCGCGACCATTGCCGTCCGGATGTCCCACCGGGCCGGTGATCACATCATTGCCAATGCGGAAACGTCCGCCCAGCACGGCAACCCGGTGTTCGCCCGACTGCGCGACGGGAATCATGTCCGGCTCCAGGTTGTGGTATTCCGCCGGCCGCAGTTTTTCGCTGGCGGGCAGGTTCAGCCATAGCTGGAAGCCGTGAAAGGCGCCGTCCTTCTGCAATGGCATTTCCGAGTGGATCACGCCGCGCCCGGCGGTCATCCACTGCGCGCCGCCGCTGGCGATGACGCCGCGATTGCCCATGTGGTCCTGGTGTTCCAGCACGCCCTGGCGCATGTATGTGACGGTTTCGAAACCGCGATGCGGGTGCGAAGGAAAACCGCCGCTGTAATCGCTGGCGTCGTCGGAGCGGATTTCATCCAGCATCAGGAACGGATCGGTCTGGCCGAAACCGGCGATGGGGATCACCCGCTTGATTTTCACGCCGTCGCCATCGGAGGCGGCGCGGGCCGGAATGCGGCTGACAATGACGCTGCTGACTTTAGCGCTGCTGTTCATGGTGTCCTCCTGTTCGCGGTTGGGTGGTTCAGTTAATCACGCTTCACTGGCTGATGAGCTTGTCGATCTCGGCCTTTGCATCCGCCAGGATCTGCGGCTGCTGGTCGGCGTTCATGTTGAGTTTTTCGGCGTAGACGAAGGTCACGTCGTCGATGCCAATGAAACTCAAAAAGGTTTTCAGGTAAGGCGTCTGGGTGTCGGCAGCAGTGCCCTGATAGGCGCCACCCCGCGCTGCCATCACATACGCCTTCTTGTTCTTCAGCAGACCCACCGGGCCGGTGGCGGTGTACTTGAAGGTGATGCCGGCGCGGGCCACATGGTCGATCCAGGCTTTCAGTGTCGACGGAATGCCGAAGTTGTACATGGGCACGCTCAGCACCAGCACGTCGTGGGTCTGCAGTTCGCCGATCAGTTCGTCCGCCAGGGTGGCCAGGGCCTGTTGTTCGGCGGTGCGCTGTTCGGGCGCAGTCAGGTTCGCCTGCAGCCGGGTCAGATCCAGGTGAGGCACGGGATTGGCCGCCAGATCGCGCTCAGTCACCTTGCCGCCCGCATTCTGGGCCTGGAACTGCTCGATGAAGTGGCGGGAAAGCTGGCTGGATTTGCCGTCGGCGCCGAACAGGCTGCTGCTGATGTGTAACAGGTTCATGGGCGTTCTCCTTGCTGATTCGTGTTGGCTGGCTGATTTGTCTTGCATGAGATCTATATTAATTCGAAAAATTGGGATTAAAATTAGAATAAATCGGCCATAAGGATCGAATAATTCGAATGAATGCGCCCCGGATTACCCTGGAACAGTGGCGTGCCTTCCATGCGGTGGTGGAATACGGCGGTTATGCCCAGGCCGCCGAAGCCCTGAACAAGAGCCAATCCACCCTCAGCTACGCGGTGCAGAAACTGGAGCACTTGCTGGGCGTGAAAGTGCTGGCGGTCAGTGGCCGCAAGGCGCGGCTGACCGAGGCGGGCGAGGTGCTGCTGCGGCGCTCGCGCCAGCTGGTGGAAAACGCCCTGCTGCTGGAAAAAGTGGCGGGCAATCTGGCCCAGGGCATCGAGCCGGTGGTGAATCTGGCCATCGACGTGATCTTTCCCTACGACGAACTGCTGTGCCTGCTGGCGACGTTTTCCGAGCGCTTCCCCGATACCCGGGTGGAACTGGCGGAGGAAGTGCTGTCCGGCGGCCATGACCTGTTGCTGGCCGGCGCGGTGGACCTGCTGGTGTCGTCGCTGGTGCCGCAGGGCTTTGTCGGCGAGCCGTTGCTGCAGGTGGAATTCAGCTGCGTGGCCAATCCCGCCCATCCGCTGCACCAGCTGGGGCGGCCGGTGACCCTGCAGGATCTGAAACAGCACCGCCAGATCGTCACCCGCGATTCCGGTGCCCAGCGCCGCTTCAGCGCCCCCTGGCTGGAAGCAGAGCAGCGCTGGACCGTCAGCAACATGACCACCGCCATCCGCGCCCTGGCCAGCGGGCTGGGCTTTGCCTGGATTCCGCGCCTGCAGATCGCCCGCGAACTGGCGCAGGGCACGCTGCAGCCGCTACCCTTGAGTGAAGGCGGCAACCGCGTTGCCCAGCTGTACCTGATCTACAAGGATCGCGACGGCGCGGGGCCTGCGACCCGCTGTCTGGTGGAGTTGCTGCTGGGGCGCTGCAAGGCGCTGAATGCGGGTGAGACGGTGGACGAGTAACGGGTGGACGAGTAAGGAGAGGCAATTATGTGGAAGCTGCGCGTTCCGGTGCTGTTGATGTTGCTCGGTGTGCTCGCCTTCAGTTTGCCGGTGAACACCGCCCGCGCCGAAATCTACAAATGGACCGACGAACGCGGCAACGTGCATTACTCCGATGAAAAACCCGAAGATCACTCCACCGAAACCGTCACGCCCAACACCGAAAAAATGGGCGTGGAACTGACCCAGCCGGCAACCGCGCAGGAATGGAAGCAGCAGGTGCTGGGTGATCCGGTATCCCCTGCAAACACCAGCACTCCGGCGCCAGCCGCCACGACATCGACATCCGCAGCCGGCATCGACACCAATCGCGTCGACATTTGCGAAAGCGTGGTGGGGTTATGTTTCACCCCGCAGCAGGATTACGTCTGCAAATTGCGGTACGGCACCCACTGCTGGGACGTTTATTACTGGAAAGTTTGCCGCCTGCAGGATTGCGAAGACCGCCACCTGGTGGATAAATGCGATTCCCCGTTTTATTTTCTCGACAACCGCCCGGTGATGCTGGGCCGCCGCGATGTGAGCCGGCCGTTGCCGCTGCGGGAATCGGTGTCGGCGCAGGACTGGGCCTGCCTGTCCAGCCACGGATTTTTCTGCGATGAAGTGACGAACGAACCCCTGTGCCGGCAGGAATACAACCAGAGTTGCACCGAACTGAAAAACTGGCTGGAGGCGGCGCGGCAACGTTGCAATGCCAACCGCGATGGCGACTGCAAGGATATCGACGTGCTGTTGCGTTACCGGCCCGCTCCGCTGGAAGAGATGAAAAAGAGCGGCGTGCGCAATGCCATGGGTGGTATCACCCGCCACGATCTGCTGTTCCAGTCCATGGATGTCACCCACAATGATGCCGCCAGTAATGCGCGGTTGCAGCCAGTGCTGGAATCCATCACCGGGCTCAATATCGATCCGAAACGCAAGTGGTACGATTGCGATCAGCAGCGGCACAGCATCATCAATCACAATTGATGCGCTTCAGCCTTAAAATTTTTGTCAGTGGAACGCCAGCGTGCGGCTGCACTGTTGCGGCTGATCGCGCTGGCAGACACGGAAGCGGTCACCGAATCCCACCAGCGAGAACAGCACTTTCTGCCCGTCCGCCTCACCCTGATGAATCGCCTTTTCACCCTTGAACAACGTCACCGGCGTGGGGCTGTGCCATTGCAGCACCACTTGACGGAACAGCAGGAATTGAGTGGTTTTGACTGTCACCTGCACAGCTTCTTCCTGCGGTGGATCGGGCGGATATTGCTGGCCATTCATGGTGCCGGTCAGCAGCACCGGATGGCGTTGCTGGTTGATATCATCCTGCAGTTGCTGTTGCAGCGTTTGCAGCTTATTGCCGTCCAAATCCGCATCCAGCACCACCAGCGCGAAATGCAGATCGGTGTCGCTGGATGAATCGGCTTGTATCTGCAGGCGATAACCGCCGCTGCTGTCTTGCGGCATATCCTGCTCGATTGACATCTGCGCACTGGCTTCGCCCGGCAGCAGAATCCCCTGATCCGTGATTACCGTCACCCGCTCAGGTGTAAACCGCTGCGGCAGAAAAATCTCGGTGGGCAGTGACGAATGTGTGCCCTGCCAAGTGAGCAGCGCAAAGGCGGTATTCACAAAATAACGCTGGCCGTGGGTGTCGATGGCGGCCCAGTCCATGATTCTGCCCGCGCCGTCCCGTGCCAAAGGCTGATAGAAAAAGTTCACCAGCCGCCCCTGCACGGCACGCGGATACACACGGCCGATCACCGGCGCATTTACTGTCAGCTCATCACCCTTGATGGCGGAAAAATTCTCGCCGTTCCAGCCATCGCCATCGCGCACCACATGATCCGGATTGCCGTTGCGCAATTCCTCGTGCTGATCCTTGTAGATATCCCAGTGCCACTGGGTGCCGGACACCGGCAGCGTGTAAAAATCCAGGCGCCGGTCTTTGTGCGGGCGCTGAATATCACTGGCTTCCATCGCCTGATACGTGCCGTTGACGATGCGGTAATAATCCTTCGCACCGCCGCTGGCATTGTGCAGCCACATGCCGAACTCCCCCAGCACCACCGGCATATTCAGGAAACGCGTCTCGGCGCGGATGCGGTCCAGATTGGGAAAATACTCCGCGTTTTCCACCCGGTTCAGATTGGTCACGCCCATGCGTGCGGCGTCGTAGAAATGGGGCGCGAACACAAAACCTTGCGCTGGAATATCACGCAGGTAATGGCCGCCGGTAGGCGGCGTGAAAAAGCCGGCGTTGGTATCCCAGAACACCAGCGGCTCGGCGAACACCAGCTGCTGTTGCCAGCCGGTTTCATCCATCACCTCGCGTACGCGGCGGTAAAAGGGCCAGAGCTTTTTATTGTCGAACTCATCGGCCAGATCAATGTGGCCCTTGCCATAATTGGGTTCGTTGAACGGTTGCAGGCCGACTATAAAATCCAGTTCCTGCGGCGTGAATTGCGTGCGCAGATACAGCAGGCTTTGTCGCAACTGCCACAGGAATTCGTCCTGCACATGGCGCTCGCCGACAGGCGTGTAAATGGGCGAGTTGTCCCAGAACGCGCGATAAGCCTGGCGCACGCGGGGATTGATCACGTTGTGCATGCTCCAGTTGAAGCAGAGCACCGTGCAACGGGCGAAGCGGTTGTAGTCGCCGCCCTCGATGATCCAGCGCGGCGCGCCATTGCCGGTGAACGTGTCGCTGGCTTCGAACAGGTAACGGGAATACAGATCGGTGTGGTAATCGAGAAACACGAACATGTTTTCGTGGATCGCGGCTTTCATCTGTTCGGCGATGGCGTCCAGATAGGCGGTGTCGAGCTGGTCCACCTGCGGGTGCGTGCCCTCCCAGCCCAGCGTGAAGCGGACCAGATTGGCGCCGGTGTGCTGGCGCATCAGGCGGAAACTGCGCTCGGCATCGGCGCGGTTGAGGAACGGCTTGAAACCACGGCTGGCCAGCTTGACCGAACCCGACACATTCCACCCGCGCAACACCACCTCGCGGCCGCTGGCATCGTAAAAGACGGGATCGGTGACGGGCTGCTGCAGGTGCAGGGTCTTTTTACCAATGGAAAGCGGGGGGCTGACAGAAAGTGGCCCTGTGGCCTGGGCGACAGCCGCCACCAGCGCGCAACAGGCGGCCAGGATAATGCGGGGCAGACGAGCCATGCGGAGTTTCCCCTGATTCTTGTTGTTAGTGGCACGAAAGTACCATTTAAAAAGGGGCAAAGGCAACCGCATGGAAAAACACTGGCGCGGCCCCTTGTCGAAATTCCCTAATGGCGTTCGACTACTGGCTAACAGTGCCTGACACTGCTTCAACCACCCTCAAGGAGAACCGCAATGCCCCGCATGATCTTCGTGAACCTGCCCGTCACCGACCTGGCCAAAGCCAAGGCCTTCTACACGGCCATCGGCTTCACCAACAACGCCCAATTCACCGACGACACCGCCGCCTGCATGGTATGGAGCGACGCGATCCACGTCATGCTGCTCACCCACGCCAAGTGGAAAACCTTCACCAGCCGGCCGATTCCGCCGTCCACTTCCAGCGAAGTGCTGCTGGCGATCTCGCTGGACAGCAAGGCGGATGTGGATGCCATGAACAAGGCGGCGGCGGCGAATGGGGGTACGGCGGATATCAATCCCAAACAGGATCTGGGGTTCATGTACAGCCGCCCGCTGGCGGACCCGGACGGGCATGTGTGGGAGGCGTTCTGGATGGACCCGGCGGCGATACCGGGGTGAGACGGAGGGAGAGGGGGCGGCTGAGAAGCCGCCTTTTTTGGTTTTGGGGGCGTGGGAAGGGGTCGGGAAGCGTGGGAAGGGGTTCGGGGAGCGTGGGA
>JABLXQ010000030.1 GCA_013178375.1 Gammaproteobacteria bacterium | reverse complement strand
TTCTCGCCATTCAGGTCCTGGCCTGAACGAAGGGCTTTGAGAGCAGCGTCAAAATCAAAATCGATTGCCATGTGTCAGTTCCTTTTTGGATAGTGTAGGGAAATGACACAGATTTATGAACACTACCGCCTGCTGACAATAACCCATTTTTGTTGCCATTAGATAAGCTTGAATTAAGAGAGATTGTAGTTCACTCCGATTGGAGATTTGGTCATCGTGCAAACAAAAACTCTATTGTCGATGCGGAGTATGCTGTATATGGCATTGCGTCGAACAAAAAAATTTACTTTCTTGGTGGGGTGGCTTAAAAATTGTAAGGGACAATGAAATTATTATTCCGTGGAGAAAAGTTATTTGATGAGCGGTTTGATGACTATGTTGCTAGGCTGGCAGCGTTGAATGGCTATTGTGATGAAAAAGTATTTTCTAAATCGCTCTATTCTTACTTTCGGTCAGTGTATGGAAATGTTTTGTTTGGATGTTCTGATGATAGAAAACGTTTCGCGTTGGAGCACATTTTAAAGCGAAGTATTAGCACTGAAAATGAAGCATATAGGTATCCTCTGTGGAAATCGATCACCTGGAAAAGCAGGTCTGAGCTGCGAGTATGTTACCGATGCTTGGAAATAAAAAAGTATGTTCGATTTTACTGGCGGGAACATTGGTACGCATTTTGTCATCTGCATGAGTGTGAGTTGATAGCATGTCGCGATATATGGAAGCTGAATGCTGAAGTACGCGCTAAAGAAATAGGCGATGATGATAAGGTTGAAATTGAATGCGGATTTGTTGAAGTGGCAATTGCTTATAGAAAATTTGGTCAAAATTTCATTGATGATGTTTGGAAAGAACATGCGTTAATTGAATGTGACTGTCGATCAGTAGTTCGATTGGCGGGCATAATTGAAGAAGATCTTGGTGTAAAGTTAAATTCAGATATAACTGTTCGTAAAATTAAAAGCGGAATTCTATTTCAAAAAGGGTTTGGCGATCGAGTTAGGATTATTGTTCGTGAATTAACACGTAATAATGCACATCTACAGCCTTTATTACATTTCCTGTTCGTGACATGTAGAATTATTAATAATAAGTTGTCACATGGTGGAAATGCATATTGGTTTGAGGAGGCGTACTCAGGCTGGGCGAAAAGGGAAGTGTTTTCCAGTGACGAACTGTTGTCTCTGTGGCAGAGAATTAAGTCGGAACGTATCAATCAGGATTTGCCGTCTCTAAATTTTTGGGGAGCGAATATGATTCGACAATCTTGCTTGTTAGAGAGCTATAGGAAAATAAAAAAAATAGATGATCCTTTCGCTGAAATGTTAGAGCTATGGGTGCTATTAGATGATGCTCAAAGCCTTTAATATTATTAGATCCTTGTAAATTCTAATGAAAAGGATATTGGGCAGGGCTGCAGCGCATAGCGATGAATGTTTGCTTTCTTATCTTATCCGTGTGTCAGAGCAAAACGGCTTTAAACATGTCGGTCACTTGCTGCACCATGCGGGTTTGAATTGGAAAAATAACCGTGCACCGGTACATCAGATCCTGTCTGGCGAATTTGATGTAACTCCGTTTCTGCGGGCCCTTGAATTGCCTGAACATCGTTCAAAAATTTTTCCTCTGCACCAATCTTTTCTGCGAATAATTGACACGCCTTATCTTATCGTTAAATTTCCCAAGATATGCCCCGATTGTCTGGATGAGTTGGGATATTGCAAATATGAGTGGGGCCTGTTGCCAATGCTGGCTTGCACCAAGCACAGAAGGATGTTGATTGATGTAAGTCCCTCTACTGGGAGCCGGCTCGGTTGGTATCGCCAACATTTGAAGCGGTTTGATGGAGAGCATGCTTGCATTAAGCCAAGTACCATTCTCGCGCGGCCTAACGCAGTCCTGCAGAGTCAGTACATTGACTCGCTGATATCTGGCCAAAGAGTAGAGAGAGAAATTCCAGCTGTATTGCAGGGTTTATCATTTAGGGAAGCCCTTAGCTTAATTCATTTTATTGCACATTATCAGCTCAGGTTACAGGGTGGTTCGTTTAATCCTGTAGCAATGCAAAACAATGATCTAGGCCAGTGTTATCAAAACGTTTGGTCGGAGCTTCAGGGATGGCCTGATAGCTTTTACGCACTACTTAGCCAATATATCGATAAGCCAATGAGTAATAGAGGTGTTGGTGGACTAAATAAACACTACCGCGATCTCTACGAGCGCTTGTATCGACAGCAGGAGAATATTGGCATCGCGCGAATAAAGTCGGAGTTCGACCGTTACATTGAAACTTATTGGCCCGGGGTACTTGAACCTGAAAGAATTACACGCATTCAGTTGAGCACTACGAATCGCAACATCATCTCGAAAAAGGATGCTGCCAGAATATTGGGTAGCCGACTTGGGCGGCTCAGCAAACTGGTCCAACAAAATAGACTTGCGCCGGTTGTTTTTAAGGGCAAGGCCCACTATCTCCGAGACCAAGTGGAAGCATTGGCGACCGTAATAGCGTCAAACTGGACGATGGCAGAGGCCTGTGGGGCCCTTCAGTTAACCCGCTACAAACTTAAGCAACTTCTGGACGCCGGCATCATTCCGGCAATTCAAAAGCCGGACATTCTCAATCGAGATTGGGTGATTGATAGGACTCGAACCCTGGTGTTGATTGACGAGCTACGAAGAAAGTCGCGCAATTCAGCGCCACCATCGGGCGCAGTATCCATGGCGCGGTTGCACCGACAAGGTTATTCGATAGTTCGGCTTGTTTTGGGCATGCAGTCTGGCGAACTTGAATATGGGTGTGTCGTAAACACGGAAAAACCTGAAAGTTTTAGACAATTTGTGTGCTTCAAAACCAATATGTAGCGCCAGCTACTTTCCCGATTCTTGCGGTAGCGCTTCGCGCGCCTATTGCGTATCGATCCGTTTGACTTTATTAAGAATGGCTTCTCGACTATTTTGCACAGGCTTAAATTCGGCCAATTCTAGCCGTACCTTCCGCTCCAGCTCCTTGAATGCCACCGGATTACGATAAAAAATCGTCTTCAGCCTGCGTATTTCAATGTACGCGATCATTTAGTAGGCAGCGCGATCAGCTAGACCGGTGATCGTGATCAATGCCGTCCGAAAGCAAGCACATAGAGCCAACCACTTACCAGCTGGCATAGTAGTTAATGCATTCAATGATCTTTTTAACGTCCGAGAGTGCTCGATGCTTAATGCCAGATTGAGCATATCGATGTTGAAAGGAAACTACTTTGGAAGGATCAATTAACGAATAGACACTCATCAACCGAAACCGTTTCTCGATTTGGGCAGCCCGATACAACTGACCCAACCATCGTCCATCATACTCTAGAGAATCCGAATAAACCTCATGCTCACCCAGCGCGTCATTCAGACGCGTGGCAGCGGCACGCACATCGATACCTTCCGCCTGGATCGTTGATCGGCTGATATGGTGTATGTGATCTTCGGCATATTGGTCCCAATAGGTCCACACTGACTCTGGACAGATGAAGAAGCTGTCAAACAGCTTTGGATTGCTCCGGTGCTGCCACGCAATTTCGATTGGGTAACTTTCAAGATCTAAGCCGCTGGCTTCGATATCCAAAATGATCATTTAGATTTCCAGTGTTGTGATCATAGTTAATTTAATAGTAACCCCTGGCCGAGCCTTGTTGGCAAGTCACATTTGGGAGCTAAAAGTCCTTTATTGTGAACTAGCCTTTTTACAGCGTCGGATCAATCTTCCAGTAGCCAGGAAAAACAAAGGAACGCTCACATAAAAAAGCCCTACCACCGGTCCCAACGCCATAAATACAAAGAAGCTGCGCTTGCTGCACCGCGCTGAGAAACTACGTCACGTCTATAGCGAGCAAAGCCAACAATCGGGAGGTTCACCGTGAGTGATAAGCTTCCCGCCAGCTTGATATCGCAGAATGATGGCTTCAAGCGGCGCGACCCGGAAGGCGGTATAGTAATGGCAAGCGGATCTCCGCCAGGCCAATGAGCGTGCCACCGGCTAATGCAGCGCTGCGGCTGGCTTGAGGGTTCAAATAGCGCCCTTCTAAGTGTCGGTCGCTGCGCGTCCGCCGGCAACATCCAGGATGTGTGATGGCGTCGGAGATACTGCATGTTTCAAGTAGCGAAAGGATAGCATTCGACGGTTTGGATTCTCTATGTGGTATACCTTTCGAACGACTGCAAACAGGTTCCAGCGGTGGTGGGGAACTTGAATGCCTAACCTTAGTATGGCAGGAAGATGCCCGTGCAACGCCTGCTCTTGTTACAAAAAACTCATGTTAAATAGCAGGAGATCAAATAGTTTGAAGCTATTGTTTTTCGGTGAGAAACACCATGATGAATTTCTTACAGACTATATTAAGAGAATTGCAGCGCGAAATGGTTTTGCTAGGGTTAAATGTTTTGAAAGATATTTGAAGGAGATTTGCTACAGAGAGTGGAAAGATAGCTCGGATGTTGATGAATACATGGCCCTAAAAATGGGAATGGAAAAAGTTCTCGAAAGAAACATCCAAGAAGACTGCTCGAGTTTGGCGTATGGGTGGAGCGGCTTTTCGCAGTATCATAGATTGTGTGAAAAATGTTTAAAAGAGAACGGCTATATTCGATTCTACTGGCGATTAAATGGCTATAAAAAGTGTCACGTGCACGGTAATTTTCTAAGTCACGGCAATCGGAAAAGCATTGTTATTGATGATCGGGTTGAAAGTTTCAGAAACCTAGAAGGAGATAGGAGTATTTATAAGATTATCTGTTTTTTCTCGATAGATGAAATTTTTCAAAAAAATGTCATGTTAGAGTTAAGAAGGGAGGCTTTCGATCGCTTTCTCATTTATTCACTTAAGCACCTCTTGGGAAGCGTTTATAGAAAATTAAGGAGGGGTGAATATATAAGAAAGTGCGAGTTTGATTTTGACGAATTAAATTTAATGTTAAATGAAGGTGCATTAGTAGGGATGCCAGTTGCAGATAGACTTAGGTTAATTGTAGAAAGTCTAGATAAGTCAAAAAGTTATTGGGATTCTCTGATGAGAATTATAGCCTTGATGATATGTAACCCAAAAAAGAAAGGCATCCATCTGTCATCGTACGCGAAGGGTGAGCATCAAAATTATCTGCGATTCGCGTTATACTATTTGGGTGTGGATAAGCTGCTTGGATGTGTTCTTGAAAAGTCTCGAGATTTGAAATTTGATGAAATTGAAAAAATTCCCATACATCAATGTATCCACAAGCGCCTCGCTGACGACCAGTCCATTAAAAAAGAAATACAGCTTGCTGCCTACTTCTGCAGTTCTATTGATTCTTGGGGCTGCGAGTTGGATGGCGAGTTCAGAGCCCGTGGGAAAAGAGTACGGTATTTACCATCCCTGGATGCAAAAAAAGCTGAAGCATAAAGGGAACCATCTTTGGGTAATAGTTTCCGTACTTCTCTCTCTAACCTGTCCTTTACGAAAGCAAGCTTGAACGGCCAGGAAATGACTGAGTAGGGCGGTAATTCCTGCGTTATATGCGGAAAGTCAGCTGCAACGGGGTTGTCGTGCTCGACATGAATATGTTCTGCACCGAACGCATTGATCGACCAGAAACACGGAGGGATATAGCCCTTCTGCTGTTTCATGTCTGGCACGCAGCCGGCACAACCTGACTGACACTCGATTTCCAGATCCCTTCTGCGTGACAATATTGAATGCTCTCCAACGCAGTACATATTATCTGCGGGTGACTTACAAACCCGCCCATTCCAGGCACTGTCATGTCACGCGAGTCGTAGGCACAAATGTTTAGTGTTGGCTGTTCCGCTTTCCTCTTCGTCAGAACTTAGAAAATCATTCTCATCAGAGGAATTCGCGGATTCCTCCGCTCGCGTTATCTTCGTATGTATTTCCCATAACCAATCAAGTTGCCGGCGTGACAAATGTGCTTCTGAGCTTCTTGGCGACGTCGTATACAAATTTTTTCTCTTTGCCTTGTAATGAGTCGTTTGTAGACCAGCCGCCTACTTGATCTACATCCAGCTTGGACGCCCACTTATTCAAATCATCCGGCTTTTGCATCTTCTTATATCGCCCTATCTTAGGTGCTCATTTTTGCATCTTTTAAGGTCACCTTATTAATTTAGTGGTGAATGGTCCAAAAGGGCAAACCCCTTCAATAGTTACCTGCTTAAAGCCCCAGCTAGCACATTTCTATAAATCGTATCAATAATACGAATATTTAATTTTCCATTGACGGAACCGAAATCCAAGGTATAGTTAGCCACATCGCAAACAAATCATACCAGGAGTACGAATTATGAAAGCGTCATCCATGAAAGAATTACAGAGTGTCGCCACCATCCGCCCTGGCGCTACCGGCACCATTTACGATCGTGAACCAACCCCTGGATCGCATAGTGCTAACCTATTGAAAGGAAATGGTGTATCGCCCGAAGGTGCCATTGAACCTGATAATCTGGATACCGTCTGGATCAAGCCGGACTCTGACGCTTCCAGATATATACTCAAGCCCGGCGATGTGATTTTGATGGCTCGTGGCTCCGCCATCCGCGCTGGTGTCGTTGGTGAAGTAGCGAACCAGAAGACATTGCTGGCAACGGCTAACTTTATGATTATTCGTCCTAGAGATCCGGAAGCTGTCAGTGGTGCGGTCATTGCTGCGTTTCTGAATTCTGAGCCGGGCAAGGCTGCCCTGGAAAACATCACCAAAGGTTCAGTCATTCAGAGCATACCCGCTTCCGGCCTGAGAGAACTGAAAATCCCGGTGCCCAGCCAAAGAAACCAGGCCAAGATCGTGGCTCTGATGCAGGCAAGTCAGGAAGCGTACCAGGCAACGTTGGAACTTGCGGCCCAACAGCAGCGTGCCGCTCAGGCCAAGATCATTAACCTGATGTACCAATAATCTGGTGGCACCCATAACGAGACTGACATCATGTCGAGCCCGAACCTAACCAAGCAGCTGGATGAGCTTGCCCGTAGCTTCAAAGGGTCGATCAGTCCCGAGGGGCTATTGGAAGCACTGTCCTTGCTTGGCCTGTTAGCGACCTATGCGCCAGCGACATTCACTGAACTGTATCGTAGTGGTGGCAACCGGCAGCCGGATCTGTTGAACGCCGCCTTTCAGAAACTGGCGAGTGAGCATGAGCAATGGCCCTGTGACGTCAGCGGACTTGCCCACCTGTCCAGCAACGAATGGCAGCCCCTGATTTACTTCGTTGAAGACAATCAGCAGCGGTTACATGAGTTGGCGCAGGCACTGCGAGATTATTATCGAGAGCGCAATGGAAAATACGGTAGCGCCTCCACTACCGAGAGCACCCGCAAACTCATGTTGGCGCTGGCGGGCGACATGAGCGCCTATTCCTTGTATGACGGTACCGCACGCTTGGCCGACATCCCGGCCAGCCTGAAACCCCGTGAGCTCTGGTTAGAGGAGCAGGACTCTACTTTATGGGCGATCAGCTACCGATTACTACTAATCGAGCAGCTGCGCCCGGAGTTTGTCTGCACCAATAGCCTGGCCGAATCCAAGATACATAAGAAAGCTGACCTTGTTATCATGCAGCCCCCATTTGGCATCCGGCTTTCCCCCAAGGAAACCGATCAGTTGCTCAGAGAGGGTAACGTGCTGGTGAGTCCGGGTGCACGGCTCCCTGCCAGCGCCGGTGATGTATTGTGGATTCAGCAAGCGCTGGCACATTGTGCCGAGCACGGCAGAATTATCCTGCAGCTGCCCCAGGGATGGCTGTTCCGGGGTGGCTACGATGCCAAAGTGCGTGACTATCTGCTGAATGAAGACATTATTGAAGCCGTCATTGGCTTGCCTCCAGGTATGGTCAGCTTCTCAAACATACCAACCTGCATCTTGATATTGAACAAACAACGGCAGCCGGGCAGTCCGATCCACTTTGTAGACGGCAGCCAACTGGGGCAAAATTCCCGCGGCCAAAACCAGCTCACTTCAGAGGAAATAGATCTCATTGCTCACCTTGCCCAAGGCATGGCGCCCGAGCATTCACAGTACCGCGCCGTATATCTGCCGGACATTCGAAAAAAAGGCACCAACGGCATCGGCGGTAACAGCCTGAATATCGGCGAGTACTTTGTGCGAAACGAGAAAGTTGAGATTCCAGATCCGGATCAGGCACTCCATATGCTGAAAGCCACACAGCAAAAAGCCGAAGCCGCACAAGCAAAACTCATTACCCTTTTGACTGATTAATTGAGATAGCCAAATGTTTGAACAAACCTTTAAAAGCATCGATGACGTACTCTGGAAAGACGCCGGTTGCTCCAGCGAGCTGGACTACACCGAGCAAACAAGCTGGATGCTGTTCCTCAAATACCTCGACGATCTGGAACACGAGCGCAGCCTGGAAGCAGAACTGTTGGGCAAGGAATATCAGTACATCATCGATCCGGCACACCGCTGGAGCTGTTGGGCAGCACCCAAAGACGACAACGGCAACTTCGATCACAATAACGCCCTTACCGGCGATGATCTGATTGAATACGTGAACGGCGAGCTGTTTCCCTACCTGAAGGGCTTCAAGCAACGTGCCGCCAGTCCGAATACCATCGAATACAAAATCGGTGAAATCTTTGGCGAGATCAAAAACAAAATCCAGAGCGGCTATTCACTGCGCGATGCTCTGGAAAAAGTCGATGAATTGCGCTTTCGCTCCCAGGAAGAAAAACACGAGCTAAGCCACCTGTACGAAACCAAAATCAAAAATATGGGCAACGCCGGGCGCAATGGTGGTGAATACTACACACCACGGCCATTGATCCGCGCCATGATCGACGTGATTCAGCCCAAAATTGGCGAAACCATTTACGACGGGGCCGCTGGTTCTGCGGGGTTCTTGTGCGAAGCCTACGACTATCTGCGCCAGGGCGGCAGCAAGAAAAAGCAGCTTTCCACCAAAGAACTCAAGACCCTGCAGGAGAAAACATTCTACGCCAAGGAAAAGAAATCCCTGGCTTATGTAATCGCCATCATGAACATGATCCTGCATGGCATTGAGACACCCAACGTTGCTCACACCAACACGCTGGCGGAAAACCTGCAGGATATTCAGCCCAGCCAGCAGCATGACATTATCCTGGCCAACCCTCCTTTTGGCGGCAAAGAGCGCAAAGAGGTTCAGCAGAATTTTCCGATTAAAACTGGTGAAACGGCGTTCTTGTTCTTGCAGCATTTTATGAAAATACTTAAACCCGGTGGGCGTGCTGCGGTTGTTATCAAAAATACCTTTCTAAGCAATACGGATAATGCGGCCATTGCCCTGCGCAGGGAGCTGTTGCAGAACCATAACTTGCATACGGTATTGGATTGCCCGGCGAAAACGTTTTTGGGCGCTGGTGTAAAAACTGTGGTGCTGTTCTTTGTCAAAGGCGAACCGACGCAAAAGATCTGGTATTACCAGCTTGATCCTGGACGCAGCCTGGGGAAAACCAATTCACTGAATGACAACGATTTGAAAGAGTTTGTAACACTGCAAAAGGGCTTCAAAGATTCTGATAAATCTTGGTCGGTAAGCGTGAACAACTTGGATCAGGCTACTTGGGATCTGTCGGTGAAAAATCCCAATGGGAAGGAGATAGTTGAACTTCGTGATCCCATGGACATAATTGCCGAAATTATTGCTTTAGATAAAGAGAGCGAAGCGATCCTGAGTAACATTCAGAGGATAGTCGGATGAAAGCATGGGAAAGCGTAAGGCTTGCAGATTGCTGCATAATAAAGCCGCCGAAGTCAGAAGCCAGAAAGAAACTGAAAGATACTGATTTAGTTTCATTTGTGCCCATGAATAACCTGGGCATTGATACGCCACAGCTTTTTCTTGGAGAGGATAAACCTCTTTCGGAAGTTAGTGGTAGTTACACATACTTTGCAGATAATGATGTGTTGCTCGCAAAGATTACACCCTGCTTTGAAAATGGAAAGCTTGGCATTGCAAAAGGATTGACAAACGGCGTTGGGTTTGGATCAAGCGAATATATTGTTTTCAGGACATCAGCGCGTCTGTTACCCGAATTTTTGTACTATTACCTGGCACGTCCATCCTTCAGAGAGGCGGGCAGTTTAGTTATGACTGGCGCCGTAGGACACAAGCGGGTATCTAAGGAATTCATTGAAAATACAGAAATTCCGCTCCCTCCTGTGCAAGAGCAAAGGCGTATAGTCGCCATTCTCGATAAGGCCTTTGCCGACATCGATAAAGCCCGCGCGTTAACCGAACAAAACGTGAAAAATGCCCGTGAACTGTTTGAAAGCTATTTGTATCAAATTTATGGCCAGCCTGGAGAAGGGTGGGTTGAAGAAAAAATGAGCGATGTTTGTGAGGGTAAGATAACTGATGGCACTCATCAAACACCAAAATATTTTGACGAAGGGTACATATTTCTTTCTTCAAAGAATGTGACCTCGGGCGTAATTGATTGGAGCGATGTTAAATATATAGATGAGTCTCAACATGCTGAAATGCAAAAGCGACTATCTCCAAAAAGGAATGATATATTGCTTGCAAAAAATGGTACGACCGGTGTTGCAGCAATTGTTGATAAAGATGAGATTTTTGATATCTATGTAAGCTTGGCCTTGCTTAGGCCATCAGAAAAGATTGAACCTCGCTATTTACTACATTTTGTGAATTCAAGTCATGCTAAAAATCAGTTCAATAAACGTTTAAAAGGAATAGGTGTTCCTAATCTCCATCTCGAAGAAATTAGAGATGTCACGGTTCCTTACCCGACCTCTAAATTAGTTCAAAAGCAAATAGTTGATAAGATCGATAATCTATTGAACTATAGAAATTCACTTGAAGACCTTTACCGCAAAAAGCTAGTAAAAATTGAAGCTCTCAGAAAATCGATTCTCCAAAAGGCTTTTTCCGGAGAATTGACAAAAAGTGATTACGAAGAGGCAGCCGCCTGATGCCTGCCCTCGAACCCATAAAATTCGAAAACTTCACCTCCGGGCAGCGGGTGCAGCAATACCAGTACAAAAGCTTTGATCCCACCCGGATCAACCGCGAATGGTTGTGGGAAGATCCGCTGATCAACACCCTGCTGGAAAAGGCGTCTCGCGCCTTGGCAGAACTGGATGCCTTCACCCTGATTGTGCCGGATGTTGATCTGTTTATTCAGATGCACATCACCAAGGAGGCCAATACTTCATCCCGTATCGAGGGCACACAAACCCAGATGGATGAAGCGGTATTGGAGGCTGAACAACTGGCGCCGGAAAAGCGCGATGACTGGGCCGAGGTACGCAACTATGTGCAGGCCATCAATGAAGCTATTGCGGAGCTGGAGCGGCTGCCGCTCTCCAACCGACTACTGAAACATACTCACGCCATTCTGATGCAGGGTGTTCGAGGTGAAAACAAAACGCCGGGGGAATTTCGTATCAGCCAGAACTGGATCGGAGGCAGCGGCTTGAATGATGCGGCCTTTGTGCCGCCCCATCAGGATCTGGTGCCCGAGTTGATGGGCGATCTTGAGCTGTTCTGGCATAACGACAGTATCCATGTGCCGGAATTGATCCGTATTGCGTTGAGCCACTATCAGTTCGAAACCATTCACCCGTTTCTGGATGGCAATGGCCGCATCGGGCGCTTGCTTATTACGCTGTATCTGGTGAACAAGGGTCTGCTGCGCAAGCCTTCGCTGTATCTGTCGGATTTCTTCGAACGTAATCGTGGCAGTTATTACGACGCACTGACCCGGGTGCGGGAGTCCAACGATATGGTGCACTGGGTAAAGTTCTTTCTGTCGGCGGTCATCGAAACCGCCAATAAGGGCAAACTGACCTTCCAAGCTATTCTGACCCTGCGCCACGAGTTGGATGGGTTGGTGCCTGGCTACGGCAAGCGGGCAGAAAACGCCCAGGCTTTGATCAATCGGCTTTATAATCGACCTGCCATCACCGCCAATGACACGGCGGCGTTACTGGATGTCAGTCACCAGGCGGCTTCAGCTCTATTGAAAAAGATGGTGGAGGATGGGGTATTGCATGAGGTGACGGGCTATCAGCGCAACCGGGTGTTCATTTTTAGCCGCTATTTGCGTTTGTTCTACGATTAAAGCAGTGTTCGCGGGGGCAAGCTTACATACAGGCATTCTTATGTAAAGTTTGACCTTTTTTCCTTACATATAGATACTCGTATGTAAGTTTGGACTAACCAAGATTAGCCATACAGCCAAATTTACTTAATTTTATAGGCGTGCCAGCGCGAATAAGGGGTAGGCGCAATGTCCATGAATGAGGCTGATACCCGTGCCAACCTGATCGACCCCAAGCTGGTTCAGGTGGGCTGGAATCAGGTGGAAAACAGCTATATCCGACGCGAGGTGACGATCACTCAGGGGCGGATTTTGGGCGGTGGCAAGCGTGGTTCAGCCCTAAGCAGCGATTATGTGCTGGAATATCAAGGCCGTAAACTGGCGGCGGTTGAAGCCAAAAGGGAGGGCTTGAGTTATACCGAGGGCGTCCGGCAGGCCAAGAACTATGCCCAGCTTCTGCAATGCCGCTTTGGCTATGCTACCAACGGCCACCAAATCTATCAGATGGATATGCTCACCAGCGAAGAAAAGCTGGTTGAACGATTTTTAGGCCCGGACGAACTCTGGCAACTGACTTTTGATCCCGCCCAAAAGCCTGGCAGCGAAGGGCCAGAGCCGGACTTTACCTCGGTCTGGCGCAAACGCTTTGCCCAAATACCCTTCGAGTGCAAGGGTGACTGGCAACCCCGTTACTACCAGGAAAACGCCATCAACAATGCACTTGAGGCGATCGCACTGGGAAGACAGCGCATTCTGTTAACGCTGGCGACGGGCACCGGCAAAACCTGTATTGCGTTTCAAATCGCCTGGAAGTTGTTCCAGAGCCGTTGGAGTCTGGTCGCAAAAAGTGATCCGGCTGCGGCTAAAAAGCGGCCCCGCATTTTGTTTCTGGCAGATCGCAATGTACTGGCCAATCAGGCGTTCAATGATTTCAGCGCTTTTGGCGAAGATGCCATTGTGCGGATTGAGCCGGATTCAATAAAAAAGCAGGGCGCGGTACCGAAAAACGCCAGCGTATTCTTTACCATCTTCCAGACCTTTATGAGTGGTGGCCTGGATGAGCAAGGGAATGCTACGCCTTACTTTGGCGAATACCGTCGCGACTTTTTCGATTTTATCGTAATCGACGAGTGTCACCGGGGCGGTGCCAACGACGAAAGTGAATGGCGCAGCATTCTTGATTACTTTTCACCGGCGGTGCAACTGGGTTTAACCGCTACGCCGAAGCGCACCGTTAACACCAACACTTATTCGTATTTCGGTGAGCCCGTTTACAGTTACGCACTAAAAGATGGTATTAACGACGGCTTTTTAACACCGTTTAAAGTGGTGCCCATAGTGGGAACCATGGATGAGTACGTTTATACCCTGGGTGATGGAATAGTAGTGAAAGGCAATCCCGAGCCAGGTCGCCTATACAGAGAGGGTGATTTCAATCGCATTATTACTATTCCTGCACGGGAACAAAAGCGCGTGCAATATTGGATGGATCTTTTCGGTCCGCATGAGAAAACCATTGTTTTTTGTGCCACTCAGGAACATGCGGGTACGGTGCGGGATTTCATCAATCAATATGCTGTACAGAAAGGGTGGACTACCAATCCGAATTACTGTGTTCGGGTTACTGCCAACGATGGTGTTGCCGGTGAAAACGATCTGAAGACTTTTCAGGATAACGAGAAGACAATTCCAACCATCCTCACCACATCGCGCAAGCTTTCTACCGGTGTGGATGCCCGCAATGTACGCAATATCGTGCTGATGCGCCCTTGTAACAACATGATCGAATTCAAACAGATCATTGGTCGTGGCACCCGCATGTACGATGGTAAAGACTTTTTTACCATTTACGATTTTGTCAGGGCCCACTATAACTTTGCCGATCCGGAATGGGATGGCGATCCCCTGGATCATGAGCCCTGTGAGACCTGCGGTAATTATCCTTGTACCTGCGAAAAAGGCGGTGGCAATACGCCTGGCCACTGCAATGTCTGTGGCAATAGTCCCTGCACCTGCCCAAGGCCAGAGCCTCAGCCCTGCCCGGACTGTGGTCAGCTTCCCTGCGTCTGCGAAAATAAGCTGGTAATTACGCTATCAGATGGCCGCGCCAGGCAGATTAGGCACATCCATTCGGTCATGTACTGGAGTTCAGAGGGTAGGCCTATTACCGCAAAGGAGTTCGTGGAGCGCATGTTTAACGACCTGCCCCAATTCTTTATCGATGAAGAGCAGCTACGTCAGATTTGGAGCGATCCCACAACACGAGAAAAACTTTTGGAAGGATTAGCCGAGGCAGGCTACGACGAGGAAAAGTTGGAAAGCATGAAAGAGCTGATCGAAGCCAGGAACAGTGACGTTTATGACGTTCTGGCATTTGTTGCTTATGCGGCTGAACCTCATAGTCGTGAAGCGCGTGTGCAGCGTGCCAGGCCTGAGATTGCAAAGCATTTCAATAATTACAAACAACTGGAATTCATCAATTTTGTGCTGGAAAAATATGTGCAGGATGGTGTTGGTGAGCTCTCAACTTCCAAACTTAGAAGTTTAATAGAGCTGAAATACAACACTATCAGTGATGCGGCCAGGGAGTTTGGTTCACCCGCCGCCATTCGGGAAACGTTCATTGGATTCCAGAAGCATTTGTATCAGGAATAATCTGGATATTCGAAATGGCATTTGATCGCAAAAGAAGAATTTAGGTTATAGGAAACTAGGGCCTGTTAACACTAACCAGCTTATCTACAATTAATGCGAAATTAACGAAAAATTTGAACACGACATCGAGCTTCTCAAAGCGGGAAAATATTCGCCTGAATCCTTTCAGCCGTCTGAACAATCTTTCGACTTCGTTGCGTTTCTTATACATTTCCCTATCGTATTCCCAGACCGCAATGCGGTTTTCCTTGGGTGGCACCACTGGCGTCATACCAAGATCGAATACCAACTGCCGTGTTTCGTCGCCTTCATAGGCTTTGTCCATAATGACCGAGATGCCTTCAAATTTTTCCACGTCCAGTGTATTTAGAAGTTTGCGGCCTTCTGCGGCATCATGAACCTGACCTGGCGATAATGAAAACGCTATGGCCGTTCTGGCATCGGCCGCAACCATGTGAATTTTGGTAGTCCATCCACCTCGAGATTTACCGATAGATTGAGCACCGTTTTTTTTAACGCTCCAGTGCCATCTGGATGCACTTTAATGATCGTGCTATCCAGTGACACATGGTCAATTTGCAGGGAAATAATGTCATTTTCTTGTAGCGCCAGAAAAATACGGTCTAACACGCCGCCTTTGGCCCAGCGATTCGCTCTCGTATAAATGCTGTGCCAGTTGCCAAAATAGGCTGGCAGGCCGCGCCACTTGCAGCCATGCTCGGCTACATACAAGATTGCATTAAGCACATCCAAGTTGGACAACTTAACGTTTCCTCTTTGGCGTGGCAGTAGAGGTTCGATATTTTTTAATTGTGCAGATGTCAGTTCCATCCGCACATTTTATCAGAATTAGTGTTAACAGGCCCTAGTTTGAGACCGTACAGCACTTTCGCAATTGATGCTCTTGAAAAGCTTGTAGATGAAAACACGGAAAATAAGAGTCTGTTGGCTGAAGTCAAAAATGAGCTTGAACATCGAAGCAGCAAAAAACGCCAAATAGCATTGATTGAAAAAATCGATAAATTGCTGGCTGCATCCTATATCTGTATCGAATTGCCGCCGGGATGGGTTGATCATCTTGCGCTTGAAAAAGCTTTATCAGCACATTCATGTGAATCCATAAAGCAGGGATCAGTTATTAAGATAAATGTTCCTGTAGGTTGTAACATTATGGTTTCTACTGCTGTTCAAATGCTGTCGTTGATTAATCAATTGCTCGAGGGTCACTGCGAAGTTTTAATAAATTTCTGTGCTGGCTGGTCTGGCACCATGAACTACCTAAAGAGGATTAACTTCTTCAAACACTTAAACAGCAACGTAAAAGTTACTCCTTCGCTGCGGGGAAAAAACCTCCATACTGAATACGAAGGTAATAATAATTCAGTGGTTGAAATTGAAAATATTGGTCTAACTAAACTAGACAAAAATCTCCCAACTCGACTGACGCAGGGAGTGTTGAACGACACAAAATTAGATCAAGATGGTAAACGTCGACTTAATACTGCAGTGTCAACATTGTTTTCTGAGTTGACGACAAACGTCTGTTTTCATAGCAAAACGGTATTGCCAGCATATGCTGTTTGTCAAAGATATACGCCAGACAATAAGGCTGTTGTTCATGTAACAGTATGCGACAGTGGCATGGGAATTTTAGATACCATTAGACCAGCTCTACCTATTCATTATTCAAATCATCCTGAGTATCAGCTTCTGACAGATGAACAGCTAATTCTAAAGATGTTTTTAGAAGGTGTTTCTTCAAAAGGTGACGATAATGGTGGGAGTGGATTGGTTTCCTGCGCCAAGCAGGCCATGAAGTTTAGAGCAACTATTTGTATTCGAACCAATGACATCCTAATTCAACTCACTCCTAGCGGTGATTACTATGTTCTTGATACTCAGCCCTTGCCATATCAGCTAATGCCTTTGAAAGGAACTTACATAACTTTTCAAATTCCGCTAGATAACTTGACTTAATTTTTTCAAAATGCTTCAATAAATTTTATGAACCCTATCACAATCAAAACTCTCGCCCTTAAAAAATACGTTCCGCGTGACTCAGATACATTTTGGGGAACAGATGATGGTGTTGCTACTCGTGAAAAATTGACGAAAGCAGTTGATCAGCTTACGGACTCATACATCATTCATCTTTCCATGAAAGGAATTGAGAATGTGGATGCGTCATTTTGTCGTGAGGCCATCGTTAAGACGATAAAAAATTATCGTCTTAAGAAGGGCTTTTGTCTTATTGATATTGATAACCCAGATTATCTGGATAATTTATTCTCCCCCGCAGTAAAACTTGAACAGCCAGTTTTTATAAAGAACGGGAAAAAGTACGAAATTATTGGTCCCAATAGGGATAACGCTCCTTCAAAAACCAATCAACCGATCCTCGACTATATACAGTCTCGCGGTCGTGCAACGGCGGTCGAGTTGTCCAAGGAACTGGGTCTTCAACTCACGAACGCGAGCACTAAGCTTAAGCAGCTTCTAGAACAAGGATTTGTCCTACGTCTGCAGGGCGACGCTGGCGCGCCTGGACTTGAGTATTTCTATTACCCAATACGCTGAAAGAATAGCCATTTAAAATTTTGCGTTCAAATATTGCTTTGAACGCAAAATGCTGCCAGTATGTTCAATAAATAAATTGAACGCTGGAGGTGACGAGACCTGCACCATGCAGTTCCGGAGGCAGGAAAAGCATATAACCCATTGTATTTACAAGAGTATTTATGACTTAAAAAAGATGTTCAGTAACCAGTTGGAGAATTAAGATGTCAAATGTACACGACCCAAAGCACAACCAATATGCGTTTTCTGTTGATAATCAACAGTTTAAAATCAACGATCCCACACCGACCGGGCGCCAAATTTTGGAGCTGTCGGGGCGGGTACCCATTAGCAAGTTCCTCCTGGTACAGGTCGGCCACGGTCAGCCCAGGGAAATTGGGCCTGATGACAAAGTCGACCTTAGCGCCCCAGGAAAGGAGCACTTTCGAGCGCTTCCCAGGGAGTGCACAGAAGGTTTTTCCGGACGCAGGCAGTTTCGTCTACCGGCCAACGACGAAAAGTTTCTCGAAAACCTCGGGTTTCAGTGGGAAACGATCACCGAAGACAAGGTGATGCGTTTGGTGATTTATGATTTTCCGGTTCCGTCAGGATATACCCACTCTGTAGTCAATATTAATTTTCGCATTGAGCAAACCTACCCGGACTCTCAGATTGATATGGTCTATTTCTACCCGGCACTTGCCTTGTCGTCTGGTAAAGCCATCGGCGCCTTGTCGACTGATGCCTTTGACGGAAAAACATGGCAGCGTTGGTCTCGCCATCGTCAACCGGAGTCTGCTTGGCGGCCTGGAATTGACGATGTGGAAAGCCACATGGCACTGGTCAACGACTGGTTGAAAAAGGAGACGCACAATGGCCAGTAAAACCCTGTGCGGACTTCGTATCCGTGGATCGGATCTTAACGACCTAAAATCTATTTTGTTTCCCGGTGACGGCAAGGAGGCCGTCGCTTTTGCCTTGTGTGGTCAGTCAATTGGTCCCTTCGGGATTCAGTTGCTGGTACGGGAAATTGTTCCACTTCCTACCGAGTCATACCAAAATCGTTCGCCATTCGAGACAACCTGGAGCACTACGGCCATTCTGCCGCTACTGAATAGGCTTGAAAAGGAAGGATTGAGTCTGCTCAAGTTTCATTCTCATCCAGGCGGCTTAGCGGAATTTTCCGAGTTCGACGATGTGAGTGACCAGGAACTGTTACCGCATTGCTATGCATGGAATCCTCGCGGATCTCATGGCAGCGTAGTTCTAACTGAGACTTGCGCAACAGGTCGGATCGTTGATGCAAATGGCACTTTTCGTAATATTGACACCATTCGTGTGGTCGGTTCCCGGCTGCGTTCGGTAAATAAATCAAAAATTTCAATTCAGGTAAGCGAAGCGCAACGTCGCTTAGTGCAGGCCTTTGGTGAAGGAACATATGCGGAACTCGCTGGATTGCGGGTAGCGGTCGTCGGAGCATCGGGTACTGGCAGCTTACTAATTGAAGCGCTTGTGCGTACCGGAGTTCGCAAAATTGTTATCATCGACCCGCAGTCTGTTGAAAGTGTGAATCTCAACCGCATTCTTCATTCAACTGTAAAGGACGCAAAGACTGGGAAGTACAAAGCGCGTGTCGCAGGTGCCGCGCTTAGATCTATTGGGTTCGATATCGATATCGTCGAGATGGTAGGGTCTTTGGATGATCCTGAAGTTATCCGCGCCATCGCAAATTGTGATGTGGTAATGGGTTGTGTCGATAACCGGATTGCGCGTCAACAGTTGTGCCGCCTCGCAGCGTATTACTTACTGCCATATATCGACACCGGTGTAGCAATCCATGCTAATAGCAGTACTGGAGAAATTCAGTCAGTGAATGCTGCAGTGCATTACTTTGAACCAGGGCAGTCCTTTATTGCTCGCGGTGTATTTTCTACCGAGGCACTGCGGGAAGAGGCGATGGCCAAAACGGATCCTGCGCATCATGCTGAACAGAAAAAGGCAGGCTACGTCTCTGGTGTAGACGTCGAGAGGCCTGCAGTCATGCCGCTGAACATGATCGCGGCTGGATTGGCTGCTAATGAATTATTGACCCGTATACACGGTTACCGGATTGGTGACACCGAAGGTTCAACGGCAGAGACCTTTATTGCGCTTGATTTAGGCTTTGCAAAGCATGGCGCCGACACTGGAGTTTGCAAGGCTCTTGAACCCCATATCGGGGAGGGCGACTGCATTCCTCTGTTGGGTTTGGCGGTGCTCACCGAGGCGGAAGAAGCAGCATGAAAATCCTGCGTTTTATTTCACGCATTTGGAACAGGTGGCAGCGCCGAAAGCTTATAGTTATAGCTGTGGTTGATCTGCCTATCCAGCCAAAGGTTGGAATATTCTATCTCGTGCAAGATGGCGGATTTGCCTGGGCTGCTTTAATGCAATGTCCTTGTGGATGTGGTGATTCTATTACCCTGAACCTAATCGGTCAGAGACCGCGTTGGTCTGCTGCTGTTGACGCGCGAGGGATTGTCACGGTCCAACCATCAATCTGGCGTACCAGTGGTTGTAGAAGTCATTTTTGGATAAGGAAGGGTCGGGTGCGATGGGCTGGTGCTGAATAATATGGGCACTTCCTTCCGGTCGGGAAACACCGTGGCTATGGCAAAATGGAAATTTTTATAAACTTTTCCTAAAATGGGCTTTATAAACTTTTCCTAAAAGTGAGGCCGAGGGTGGCGGAATCCGTAAACGATTTTATAAACTTCTCCTAAAATCGACACGATGATGCCGTATCTCAGCCGACAAGCTCGATGTTTTTTCGGTGAGCAATATACTCGGGCCTTGGATCCTGTAGACAATAAGGCTCTCGCAGTTGATTGGTGATGGCGTTGTAGACAAAAAACAAATTGTGGCGCGCATACGGTGTTATGTTGCTGGCAGAACCATGCAGGAGATTGCTATCAAAGAACAAAACGGAACCTGCCTTCCCAGCGATTTCAGCTATGCCGTTAGCGTCGACCATTGATCGAATGCTGTCTTCGTCCGGTACGCCATACCTTTGTTCCCGCAGTGATGATTTATAGTTTTCCTCGGGTGTGAGGCCGGTGCACGACAGAAATCTGCGATGGGAGCCTGGAATGACCATGACGGGACCATTGCATGTGTAGTTATCTGTTATTGAGATGGATACACTAATTGCGCGCATTTGCGGCATGCCATCTTCGACGTGCCAAGTTTCGAAATCAGAGTGCCAGTAGAACTCCTTACCTTGAAACCCCGGCTTGTAGTTTAGTCTCGCCTGATGAAGATAGAGTTTGTCGGCCAATAGGTACGACACAACGTTCGTAATGCGAGGGTCGCGGAGTAACGTATTGAAACCGGTGCTGAAGTGATGTGCATCAAAGATAGATCGGACCTCCCTGCTTGATCGTTCGAGAATGGTTTCCTCGCGGCTCAAGAGCAGGGGATCGTTGCGTAACTTGTCAGCCTCGCTGGCCAGCATTTTAACTTCGTCGTCAGAGATCAAGGCTTCCAGTTGCAGGAAGCCATTTTTGTCAAAAAACCGTATCTCTTTCTCCGTCAGAGGGCCATCGCCTTTAAACCACTCATCTTCCGGCGAGTAGACTACCGGATCGGTGCGGGGAAAGATCTGCGCTGTGTTTCCACAGCGTGAGGGATAAGAATCAAACATGCATGAATCCATGGTCTGGCCTCTATAGCGCCTCATCAGTCCTGAACGATGTCAGCCTCCAAAGGGTACACTCCATTCTCATCATGTGTTTCCGTGCCAATCAGCGCCGGATCGAATATGCAGATGAGCGTTAACTCAGACTGCGCATGGAGCACGTGTTCGTCGTGTTTATCAAGCGCATAGAGTGTGCCGGGGCTGATTTCGTACTGTTTTCCGTCCACCATTTCAATTACAGCATTCCCCTGTAGGCAATAGACGGCCTCAAGGTGATTGCGGTAGTGCATGTGGGTGCTTGTTCCGGCGTAAATCGTGGTGATGTGAAATGAGAAGCCCATCTGGTCGCTTCGTAGCAGCAAACGTACGCTTTCCCAGTTTTTTGCTTGTATCTTGCGGGCTGAGTTTTGCGCTTTTTCCAATGTTCGTACGATCATGAGCATCTCGCTTTATATATGGATTAGAGAAGTAGCCGTGTCCGCATCTTGATGGAGGGCGATTTCAATCGACTCCATAGCGGCAATGCTATAGCTGCTACCGGAGCGAAGCAGAAAATATTCACCTTCTGTGATATGCCAGCCCACACCGCAGTGTCGACTGACGATGCGCCCTTTTCCTTTGATACAATGCAGATAGCGCAATTTCCCGCCGTGGCAGCCAAGCTGGGCTTTCTCGCCTCGCTTAATCAACAATAGTCGTGCAGACATTGGATTCCCTTTGGTTGCTTTAGGGTAGAAGGAAAAAGCTGTTGCACCATCCCTGTCAGGCTGCATACGAAATCGCAACATCACTGATGCTAGAGGCCAGGATGTCGAGGCCCTCATTCAGTTCCTCGTCGGAGATGGTCAGCGGGCAAAGACACTTAACCACTTCTCCATGGGAACCACTGGTTTCAATCACAAGCCCATTGGCGAAGGATCGGCGGGAGGTATCCGTTGCCATCTGTCCATCTCTGAACGCGAGTCCACGCATCATTCCTCGTCCTTTTTGCCCGGTAATGTGATGAGGAAATAATGTGACAAGCTGATCCAATCGATTGGTGAGCAAACTTTCCTTGCGCCGAATCTCCTGCGCAAAATCGTCGTTGTGCCAGTACTTCTGCAAAGCGGCGGCAGCTGTTACGAACGCATGATTGTTGCCCCGGAAAGTGCCATTGTGTTCGCCTGGCTTCCAGCAATCGTGCTGCGGACTGATCAGGACTATAGCCATTGGCAGTCCATATCCGCTGAGTGACTTCGATAATGTGATGATGTCCGGCTCGATACCCATCGATTCGAAGCTGAAAAATTCTCCGGTGCGCCCACATCCTGCCTGAATGTCATCGATGATGAGTAAGGCGCCGGTTTGCCGGCAGAATTGCTCGATTTTTTGTAACCATTGCGTAGACGCCACGTTCAAGCCGCCTTCGCCCTGTACTGTCTCAACAATGACGGCCGCAGGCAGATCGATGCCGCTGGAAGGGTCTTCAATCATCTTGATCAGCAGATCGCTGGTGTCGATGGTGTTGCCAAGATAACCGTCGTAAGGCATGCGGGTGATGGCGTTCAGAGCAGTCCCCGCGCCACCTCTGTGATGACGATTTCCAGTCGCAGACAAGGCGCCCAGGGTCACACCGTGAAAGCCGTTGGTAAATGCCAGAATATTTTGTCGACCGGTAACTTTACGGGCAATTTTGAAGGCGGCTTCAACGGCATTTGTCCCTGTGGGTCCCGTGAATTGCACGCGATATCGAAGATCGCGGGGTGCCAAAATGAATTGTTCCAATGCATTAAGAAATTCCTCTTTTGCCTGGGTTTGCATGTCAAGGCCATGGGCTATCCCTCCGCGTTTTATATAGTCGAGCAAGGCTTCGGTGATTGCCGAATTGTTGTGCCCATAGTTAAGCGCCCCGGCGCCTGCCAGAAAGTCGAGGTACCGCCTGCCGTCGACATCGAATAAGCAACTATCGGCGGCGCGATCGAACACGACTGGATAAGATCTTCCGTAACTGCGTACGGCTGACTCGAGTTGGGTGAACGTATTCATTCAGATGCTCCCCATTGCTTTGGTGCTTTCCGCGAATCCAGAAAAAAGGGTCCGATTCGCACTAAATGCTCATCATCATGATCGCCATCAAAATGATGTCGGGCGGAAAACCACGGCGTGCTTTCAAGTTGGGTGTTATGGTTTTGAGCGATCGAATTGAATAGTGCCCAGGAAGCTGCGTTGTCAGGGCTGATCGATGTCTCAATGTAGTGGATACCGTCACAGACAGGGCGGAACAGCAGGTGGTCGATCATTGCTGCGCCAAGTTTGTGGCCTCGCGCGTGATGCGCCACTGCAACCTGCCAAACAAACAGCACATCTGGCTGTTCGGGCTGCACATATCCCGAGACGAACCCCCCTATGGAGGAACCGTCCTCTGCGATCACGGAAGTCTGGGAAAAATGCGTGCACTGGAGCAGGTTGCAATACACCGAATTGGTATCCAGGGGCGCGCAGTCGGCAATCAGACGATTAACCGCTGCTCCGTCCTTTGCCATTGGTGGCCGCAGCCGAAATTTTGATGTCTTTGGTGAGCACGCACGTCCTCGGTTGCTTGCCAATGTAATTAGAGTCATATTGTTTAGGGTTCAAAGTAAAGTTATAGGATTAAAGCACGCGAAAGCGTATCTATCAACCTTGGATGAGGAAAACTGTGCCAGTTTGGGCGTAAAATGCGATTGTCTGGCAATCTGCTGCTGCAGGTGCCTATCATATAATGCTTAGAGAACTAAGCTTGGTAGGCTGAAGACGCCGGGTGTGAAATGGCCGGAATCAGGCGGCTCGTGTATCATTTGCCGCTTAACTCAGAGCATCCTGCCCGTGAACAATATTGACGAAGTCCTGACTGCACTCCGACGTGTCATCCGCGCTACCGACATGCAGTCCAAGTATTTAGAAAAAACAGTAGGTTTGACGGCGCCTCAGCTTCTGCTGATGCAATTGCTGAGCACTCGGAACATTCCAACCACGAGCGGAACGCTCGCCAAGGAGATGAGCCTCAGTCAGGCAACCGTAACGACTATTCTTGATCGTCTGGAGGTTCGGGGGCTGGTGCGTCGTGAACGTAGCAGGTCAGACAAACGCAAAGTGCATGTGGCGCTCAGTGAAGACGGTGTGAAGACGTTAAAGTTGGCGCCGACGCCATTACAAGAATATTTTGTGCAACAGTTTCAGAGCCTGCAGGATTGGGAGCAGACCATGATTGTTTCAGCTCTGCAGCGGATTGCGCACATGATGAATGCGCAAAATCTCGATGCTTCACCTGTGCTGGATGTAGGCCCTCTGGACCGCGAGTCGGTGCCGCCGTCCACAAAGCGAAGAAAAAAATCCCGGAGTTCCCCATAAATAGGCTCTTCCTTTGCCTCATCCTGGGTGGGTATGAATCATCTGTTTTGAGAGGTTAGATTACTGAGCCGATTCTCAACACTACCAGGATAACCAGCAGGAATTGGATGCTTGCCATGAAACTCGATAGTCTGCTCGCCATTTCTACTCTTATTCTCAGCACCCTGCTCTTGGTTAGCGGCAATGCCTTTCTCATGACCCTCTTGGGTGTGCGTATGAGCCTTGAGGGGTTCGAGCCAGTATGGATCGGCGGGGTACTGATGTGTTATTCCATTGGTTTCGTGTTGGGAACGGCTCACGTCGGTCGCATTATTGCGCGGGTAGGACATATTCGAACCTTTGCGGCGTTTTCCGCCTTGGCCGCCTCTGCTGCCCTCGCATATCCGCTCGTGGTTCATTTTGCCTGGTGGGCAGTTATGCGCCTGATTGGAGGAATAGCAATGGCCGCTCTTCTGATTGTCATCGAGAGCTGGTTCTCGAGTCGCGCCACCAATCAGAACCGTTCGACACTTTTTGCCTTATATCTCGTTATCTTTTATCTTGCGACCTCCGGCGGCCAGATTTTGATGAATGCCGGCGATCCACAGTCATTCAAATTATTCAGTCTCTGTGCCCTGCTGATGGTGCTGGCGCTTATTCCCTTGACGTTGACGCGCTTGCCGGCACCTGCCCTGGAGCATGCCCCGTCCATCCCACTTCTCAGCTTGCTGCGTGAGAAGCCGTTGGCATTCACTGCCGCACTGACCAGTGGCATCGTTATCAGTGCGTTTTATTCGTTGGGTCCGGTGTATGCGAATCTCATTGGATTGTCGTTGAAACAACTCTCGTTGTTTATGTCCTTGACTGTGTTGACTGCGATGATATTCGCCTGGCCGGTCGGGAAAATCTGTGACCGCACGGAACGACGCACCGTGCTTTTGTGGGTGACACTTCTGACAGCTTTGGCCAGTGGCGTTGTAGCGTTGATAGGTACCATCAATCTGAGTCTATTGTTCGTATCTGTGGCGATCTTTATGGGCTTCGGGGCGTCAATTTATCCGATTGCTGTCGCGATTCTCAACGATCGCATCGATTCGCGCGACATCGTATCTGCAAGCGGTGGCCTATTGCTGGCTTATGGCCTTGGTGCCTGCGTGGGACCGCTCCTGGGTGCGTCAATGATAGCGGTCATGGGCCCTGGCGGGTTATTTGCGGGTATAACCATAACACTGTTACCGCTGGTGTTGCTGGCGCGATATTGGTTGCATCATGCCGACTCCATCCCGCTGGATGCGCAGGAGCATTTCGTCTCCACTCCGCCTGCCACCACGTCGGTCATAGTCGAAATCGATCCCCGTAATACCGCGTTTCACGAACTTGAGGCGCGCGCAAATGAAAGCGGGTAGCCTTCGCACAAAGTGGCGGTCCCTTGTCGTTGCCACCGTCATCCGTCGGATGACCCTTCCCGTCCGCAATGCGCCCCTGCCTAATTAACACACACTTCCGCTATAATCGGTCAATTGTCTTGATTGGCTGTTTTATTGCGAGTTGGCGTGGGCATGGATTTCTTTGCTTGGGTAAACCGGCGGTTTGGCAATCCGCTGGAATGGAGTTCGGCCGCCAAGGCGACCATGTTGATGGCGGCCACGTTGGCGATGCACGGCCAGTACACCCTGTGGGCGCATTATTGTCTGGCTCATCCGGAACTGTCTGCAGAAGCCATCCAGGCTGAATTCCTGCAGGGCGAGCTCCCGGTGTTTCATGGTCTGCTGCTGACCACTTTCCTGTTATGTCTGTTGCTGCCGCTGCTGTGGCGCCTGTTTGGCGACAGCACACTGTATGAATATCTGGCAGCCAATTACTACGGTTTGTCTCACTGCTATTTCGCCTGGCTGATCGGCACCCTGTCGCTGCCTACCGGCATTGTGCTGGCCGGTGCGCCGGTATTGGGTTTCATTTTTTTCAATCGCTCCGCCGTGGTGGTGGCGTTTGTCAATTCCAGTCTTGCACTGCTGGTGATTTCGCTGATGTCAGCCTGGGGCGGTCTGCCTTATTCACCCGTCATCCGGCAGTTCATCAGTCCCGATGGTCATGTGCTGCTGTTCTGGGCCGGCAATTTCATTTTTTATTCGGTGCCGCATCTGCTGTTCCTGTTTGGCCTTGCGTATCTGGTGCTGCGGCGCTGGCGCGAGCGCGAGGATCAGGCCCACACCATGAGCCGCATCGATCCGCTCACCGGCCTGCTCAACCGGCGCAGTATTTTGATCCAGCTGGGGCGTGAACAGGAGCGCAGCGTGCAGCAGGATTCGCCGATGGCGGTGGTGATGGTGGATCTGGATCATTTCAAGCAGATCAATGACACCTGGGGTCACGAGGCGGGCGATTACGTGCTGATTGCGGCGGCGGAAGTGCTGCAGAAAAACGTGCGCCAGAATGATCGCGTCGGCCGTTACGGTGGCGAGGAATTTCTGCTGGTGCTGCCGGGGGCGGATCTGGAAGGCGCGCGTCTGCTGGCGGAACGTTGCCGGCAGCAGCTGGAAGCGTTGGAAGTGATGTTGTTCGATGGCCGGCGTCTGCGGGCGTCCGCCAGCATGGGAGTGTGCTGCAATCAACGGGAACGGACGCTGACACCGGAAATGATGTTGCGCCGGGCCGACAAGGCGCTCTATGTGGCGAAGGAAAGCGGCCGTAATCGCGTAGTGACGGTGGACGATTGAGCGCGACATTTTCCCGAAAATTTTCGTTGCCCGCGCAAGCGCGGATTGGCTATGGTGGCGGCGCGGTTCAACCCGCTTCCCGCATTCAAACAGCAAGGCGCCTGCTGCATGTCGTACCCATTTGATTTTCTGGTTTGCATTGGTCGGTTCCAGCCGTTTCACAACGGCCATCTCGCTGTGGTCGAGGCCGGGTTGCGGCAGGCACGGCAGCTGATTCTGCTGTGTGGTTCCGCCGAACAACCCCGCTCCATCCGCAATCCCTTCACCTGGCAGGAACGCGAGGCGATGATGCGCAGCGCTGTTGCGCCGGCGGATCAGGCCCGGCTGCTGATCGTGCCTTTGGCGGATTCGCCTTACAACGAGGATCGCTGGGTGCGGGATGTGCAGTGTGTGGTGCAGGGGGTGATCGCGGCTCATCATCAGGATTTGCAGCGGGCGCCGCGCATTGGTTTGATCGGCCATTGCCGGGCGCAGTCGGCGTATTACCCGAACCGGTTTCCGCAGTGGGACACGGTGGCGGTGGACGATGTGGCCGGCGTGAATGCCACTGCCATTCGCCAGTCCCTGTTGGGCTCTGATTTCTCACCTGCTGCGGTGAACGCGTGGCTGCCGCCCGGTGTGCAGCAGTGGCTGGCGACGTTTGCCGCCAGCGCCGTCTGCCGTGATTTGCGCGAGGAGCAGGCGTTCATCACCGCCTATAAACAGGGTTGGGTCAATGCGCCCTACGAGCCGAATTTCGTCACGGTGGATGCGGCGGTGGTGCAGTCGGGACATATTCTGCTGATCGAGCGCGACCGGCGGCCGGGGCGTGGCCTGCTGGCGTTGCCGGGCGGCTTTGTCGATCCGGGGGAGCGCATTCAGGATGCCTGTCTGCGGGAACTGGTGGAGGAAACCTGCATCGGTGTGCCGTTACCGGTGTTGCGCGGCTGTATCAAACAATCCGCTGTGTTCGACGCGCCCCATCGTTCGGCCCGCTGCCGCACCATCACCCATGCGTTTCATATCGAGCTGGAACCGGGACGGAATTTTCCTTCAGTGGCGGGCAGTGACGATGCGCGTACAGCGCAGTGGATGCCGCTGGGTGAATTGGACCCGCAGCGCCTGTTCGAGGACCACTATTTCATTATCCAGGCGCTGTTGGGGCTGTAGCGGGATGGACTGTTAGCGGCTGGCGATCTGGTTGGCGCTGGTCTGGCCGCCGGGGCAACTGAGGAAGGCCGAGGATTGCAGCCAGCGCTGGTCCGGGTAGTAGGCGAACACGTACTGGCCGTCCTTCAGCTGGTCGATCAGTTGTCGCGCCACGGCCGGGCGTACGGCGGGGCAGCCCAGGCTGCGGCCGATGCGACCCTGCTTGCGGATCAGCGCGGGGTTCACGTAGGGTGCGCCATGCATGACGATGGCGCGGTCGAAAGCGTTGTCATTCACGCCGGGTTCGATCCCTTCCATACGCAGGGAGTAACCGTGTTTGCCCTGGTAGGAATTCAGGGTGCGAAACAGGCCCAGACTCGACTGGTAACTGCCGTTAGTATTGGAAAATGTGCTGGCATAGTTGGTGCCGGAGTTGCGGCCGTGGGCCACCAGTTCCTGCAGTAGCAGGCGCCGTTGCTTCAGATCGAACACCCACAGGCGGCGTTCGGTGGACGGCAGGGAATAGTCGATGACTGCCAGCCGCTTCGGCGCGGCCTGGCCGCCACTGGTGGCGCATTCCAGCGCTTCCACGGCCAGGCGGATGACCTCACGCTTGGCGGAAGGTGCTGCCCTCTCCAGATCCTGCAGCAGGCTGCCAGACGGGTTCTGGCCGGAAAGGGCCAGGCCGGGAATCATCAGGGCCAGGACGGCGAGGAAACGGTACTGTTTTTTCATTGTTGTCATTGCCTAAAACCGCACTGTCATTGCTGGAAACCGGCGGGAGTGCCCGGCATGCCGGAATTCCGCTTTTCGTTTGTCTGTTACATGTCTGGCTGTACTTGCCCGGCCGTATTAGGGAGTCTGAATTTGGCCACGATCCTGCAACGCCCGTTCCATCTGTTGGCCAGTCTGTTGCTGGCCAGTCTGCTGCTGACTGCCTGCACCACGCAACCCCGCAAGGCAGAACCCGTACCCGCTCCATCGCCAGCCGCGTCATTGCCGGATCAGATCCGTTCAGCTGTCATCCGGCTGAATGAAGACAACGCCGCCCGGGTGTTGGTTCAGGGCCGCTCGCTGCCCCAGGGTGTCGCCGCCTTCTATCAGCAGCGGGCTTACCACCCGGCCTGGCAGGACCCGGCACGGCTGGATGCTCTGCTGGCGGCGCTGGCTGACCTGCGCTTCGACGGGCTTGACCCAACTGAGTATAGCCTGCAGGAATTGACCCAGGGGCGGGCAATATTGCAGGACATGACCAGCGTCACAGAGCAGGCCGCCCTGGATGTGCTGGCCACCCGGGCCTGTCTACTGGCAATGCTGCACCTGCATCTGGGCAAGCTGACCCCGGGCGATCTGGACCCGAAATGGAATTTCGCCGAGCAATCCTATGCGCTGGACGCGGAAGCCGCAGCCATCAATGCCGCCGTGAACCAGTCTGCCGTGGCGGATCTGTTCGACCGGGCACGTCCGCCCCAGGCAGCCTACCAGGGTCTGCGGGAAGGCTTGCGCCGCCTGTATGCCATTGCGGACCAGGGCGGCTGGCCCCAGTTGCCGGACGGTCCGTCCCTGAAGCCCGGCATGCGCGATGCCCGGGTGCCCCTGCTGCGCCAGCGCATGGTGGCGGCGGGCCTGCTGACGGAAAAGGGCGCGGGCAGCGAGCTGTTTGACGAGATCCTGGAGGACTCGGTGAAGCAGTTCCAGCGCGAGCAGTATCTGGACGTGGACGGCGCCGTGGGCAAGAGCACCCGGGCGGTACTGAACGTGCCGGTGGAGGTTCGCATCGATCAGGTGCGGGCCAATCTGGAGCGGGGCCGCTGGCTGTTGCACGAGATCAAGGGCGATTTCGTGCTGGTAGACATTGCAGGTTTCAGCATCCATTTTTACCGCAATGGTCAGCCGGTGTGGAGTTCACGGGTGCAGGTAGGCAGGCCCTTCCGCAGCACGCCCATCTTCAAGTCGCGGGTGACCTATTTCACTTTCAATCCCACCTGGACCATTCCGCCCACCATTTTCAAGGAAGACGTGCTGCCCAAGGTGCGCCAGGACCCGGAATACCTGGCGAAGAACCAGTGGCAGGCGCTGGACAGTGCCGGCAAGCCGCTGGACCCGGCGACCATCGACTGGAACCGGCCCGGCAATATCCTGCTGCGGCAGGCGGCGGGGCCGGCCAATCCGCTGGGCCAGGTGGCGATCCGCTTCCCCAATCCCTACGCGGTCTATCTGCACGACACCCCCAGCAAGAGCCAGTTTGGCAAGGGCATGCGGGCGTTCAGTTCCGGCTGCATCCGGGTGGAGCGACCGCTGGAGCTGGTGGAACTGCTGTTCAATGATCCGCAGAAGTGGAGCCGGGAGCAGATAGAGGCCGCCATCGCTACCGGCACCACCAAGGATGTGGGCCTGGTGAAGCCGGTGCCGATCCTGCTGGCCTATTACACGGTGGCGGTGGGCGGTGACGGCCGCATCCTGTTCAAGCATGACATCTACGATCGCGACCGCGAGGTTTTGGCGGCGCTGGACCGGCGCTGACGAAACCGGTTCTGACGAAACGGGTGCTTGCGAAAAAGGGGAAGCGATGGGCTTCCCCTTATTTTTTATTGCGCCGACATGTCCAGCAGGGCGTGCTCATCGTCTGCGTCCAGCAGCAGGCGTTTGGGGGCGCCCGGTGCCGGCGACCAGGGCAGCCAGGCGACAGGCAGGTCCGCATGGTTGGGATTGCCGGTTTTGGCGAACGCTGCCAGCGCCTGCAGGACATGGTCAGACAGTGCCTGCCGCCCCGGTGCGTTCTGCTGGCTGTAGCCGTGGGCGAACAGCGGGGTGTCGAACAGGCCCAGCAGGAAGGGCACGTCGCTGCCGTGGGCGGCGCCATAGACGGTGCGCCAGGGCTCCGGCTGCTGGTTCCAGCCCCAGTGGTAGGCGTACAGGGCGGGCTGGTGCATGGCCAGCAGGGGCAGCAGTGCCTGGTCCTGGAACTGCCGGAACAGGGCGGTGGGGAACGGCGATCCGCACAGATTGGCGTAGGCATTGTAGCCGCCGACAATGAAGTCCTCGGCGCCGCAGGTGCCCTGCTGGGGCCGGTCCGCCGGCAGCAGTTCCGGGCGCACGATCTGTTCCAGCGTCGTGGGTGTTGAGGCCGGATCATCCGGATTGAAGGTCTGCATCAGGGTCCAGCGCTCCTGGCTGGTGATCAGGAAGGCGGGGCGGGTGAAGAGTTTGCCTTCCTCCTGCGTCAGGCCCACCAGTACCGGCACGTTGTTGAACTGGCCGCTGGCCACGGCGGCATTGGGATCGGCGGGTTGCACCAGGCCGTCGCGCAGGATCGCGGGCGTGAGGCTGAGACGGGGGTCGAGCTGGGTGGCGGTGACCAGCTGCTGCGGGGTGCGGCTGTAGAGGAATTCGCGCAGCTGTTCCGGGGTCTGGGTGGCGAGCCAGAGGGCGGCACTGTCGGCGTCGGTGGCCAGGCCGGCTTGCAGCGTCAGTGCCACCAGCAGGCCGTTGGCGTAATTGAAACTGGTTTCCGGGGACTGGTTGATCAGGCCCGGGCTCAGCATCACGGCCTTGTCGAACAGGCCCTGCGCCAGCGGCGACACCAGCAGGCTGAACACGCTGGAGGCGCCGGCGGACTGGCCCATGATGGTGACATTGCCGGGATCGCCGCCGAATTCGTCGATGTGGTCCTGCACGAACCGCAGCGCCTGGATCAGATCCAGGGTGGCGAAGTTGCCGGAGTTGGTGAGCGGCGCCTGCGGATCGCTGCCGTCATCCACCACTTTCAGCGCCGGATGGTTGAGCCAGCCGAACAGGTTCAGGCGATAGTTCACCGAGATGAAAATCATGTCTTCCTGCGCCAGCCGGTCGCCGCGATAATAGGAACTGGTGCCCACCATGTGGCTGCCGCCGTGGATGAACAGCACCACCGGCAGGTTTTTCTTTTTCGATGCGGGGCGCCAGATGTTGAGGAACAGGCAGTCCTCGCTGCCCACCGGTTTGTCGAACACGTCGCGCAGGTTGATGTCCACGACGCTGCCCTGGGCCGGCGGACCGTACATGCTGCCGATCTGGGTGCAGGCGCTGCCGAAGTCACGGGCGTCATGCACGCCGCGCCAGGGTTGCACCGGACGCGGAGCCTGCCAGCGCAGATCGCCCACCGGTGCCTGGGCATAGGGCACACCTTTCCAGCTCACCACTTTTCCGTTGTCTTGCAGCGTGCCCCTCAGCACGCCCAGACCGGTTTTCAGATAAATGTCATGGGGGCAGCCGGTGAGCAGCCCGGTTGCGCACACCAGTGCCAGTGGCTGCAGCAAGGCGCGCAGCGAACGTTTTGTTGTGACCATGTTTTTCCCTCTAAAGATGCTTTTTATTGAATAAAAGTGCGGCAGGCGTGGCGGGTGCCAGCGCTTGCCGCAGGTTGAAAAAAACGTCAGGAATCAGTCTGCGCGGATGTCCAGGCGCAGCCGCAGTTCCGATTGTGTGTTGGCGGCGATGTCACGCTCGCGGAACGGAATCGGTTGCAGGCGCGGTTGCGCGGAATAAAGGCGCGACTGGTCCAGTGCATGCGGCGAGGTGGTGTCGACCGATTGCGAATAGGTCATCAGCCCCCGCGCTTTCGGACCCTTGCGGGTGAATTCCACCACCATCATCCAGCTGGAGCCGTAATCCAGCGGGTAGCCCTGCGCCTCGGCACTGAGCTGCGTGCCAGGCAGCGATTTGTACAGATGCCGTGGCAGGGTGGAGCCGTCCAGCGTGTACACGGGGCGGAAGACGTTGAAGCCGCCCTCGATATTGTTGCTGCCGGCAAACGGCAGGCGTTCGTTGCCGGGGCTGCCATCGGGATTGGCGCGCTCGATGAACTGCACGTCGCCCAGTTCTGCATCCGGTGCAATATCCGCTGCCTGCAAATTGAGTGTGGCTGCGGCCAGCTGTTGCAGAGTGAATTCGTTGGCCAGCAGGGTGTTCGGTGTGGTGGTGGGCTGGTTTGCATCGAACGGCACGGCCCACTGCGGATTTTTCGCAAACTGCTCGGCGAATTCGCGAAACGCATGGGCACCGCGACTGTCGCGATGGAAATGGCCGTCCCACTGCGTCAGTGCTGCGCAGGTGTCGGCAATGTTCACGCTGAGCGTCTCGCCGGCGGCATTTTTTATCAGCACCGGCACATCGCCCTGGCTTTGGCATTGCACCAGCAATTCCTCAAGCACATTTTCCGCCAGATAACTGCGCTGGCTGAACAACGCCGCTTCCACTTCGGCGGCAGAGAATTTGCCATCGTTGCCAGCGGCATCCTGCAGCATTTTCTGGCCCATGCGCGAACGCAACGTCTGCGCCTTGTTTTCACCGCCGTACAGAATCGACGGACCGCTGATGGGTTGCGCGGGATTGGTCAGCCAGTAACTGTCGTTGGAGTTCTGCACGAAATCGCGGCGCTCCAGCCGGGGCGCATTTTCATAGGGCACCGGGCCGCTGAAATCGAACAGGGCGGAATTGCCCGGCAGGATGGAAAAGCCGGTCAGCTTGCGCAATTGCACCAGCAGCGGATTCGTGCGCAGGGCCTGCTCCGCCGTTGCGCTCAGTTGCGGCACGGTGGAATCGTCGATGTAGAAGGCGTTGCCATCGGCATCGGTGGCGAGGGTGTTGTTGAAGATCACGCCGTTGTATTGCTTGAAGGTCGCCCTGAATTCGTTCAGGTTGCGCGCCAGGTTCAGGCCCAGCCAGTGATCGACGATGTCCAGATTGCTGCGATTGGCGTCCTTGAGGGCGAAAGCCACGAAGTTGCCCTGGGTGTCGGTGCCCCAGGGCAGCTGGCCGGGCGCCACGAACAGCGGGCCCTGCTCGCTGTAATACACGTGCTTGCTGAATGGCACCGTCACGCCGGGCGTCACTGCCACGTCCACCGTCAGTGTTTTGCGCTGGATGGTTTTGCCGGCGCCGTCCATGCGATAGGTGAGGCCGCTGGTATCTGCCGGGTCCAGTTCCAGCTGGTAGGCGATCACATGCTCGGCGGTGGAAAATGTATGGGTCCAGGCCAGATGTTCATTGAAGCCGATATTGACGATGCCCGGCGTTCCCGCCAGTGCACTGCCCATCACATCCAGCACGCCGGGAATGGTGGTGTGCAGCTGCCAGAAACGCAGGATGCCGGTGTGGGGAAAATGTGGATTGGCCAGCAGCAGGCCGCGTCCGCGTGCGGATTTGTCTGCACCAATGGCCCAGGCGTTGGAGCCCAGTTCCAGCGGATTTTTTTTCGGCAGCGCGATGTTGTGCAGCGCCAGATTCAACTGTGGTGACAACGCTTTTTTCGTCAGCGTTTGTGCCACTTCCGCGCTGGCGGGGAACGGCGCGAAACTTTGCCCCGGCGGTGCCGCCACAAAAATCGCCGCCAGGAAATTGTTGGAACCGGGCAGCAGCGCGGTGGCCAGCAGCGATGTCAGCATGTCCACCTCGGTGATTGGGTGCACCCAGGGTTTGCCGGCGCAGGCGGGATCGATATTGTCGACGCCGGTCTGTTCCAGATAATGGTTGTAGCCTTTGGTGTAGCCGGAAATCAGGGCGTGCTGGTTGGCACTGATGGTGTCGATGCTGGCTTCGGCCTGGGCGCGTACTTCCAGCGCCATAAATCCGAAATCGTTGATCAGGTGCAGACCGTCACCGGAGCCGGGCACCCTGTCCGGCCCCAGGTAACGCGCGCGGCGGCTGTTGTATTTCATGATGATGTCCGCCAGCACGCAGGCGTTGTCCTGGGCGAAGGCATAGCCGACACCGAAGCCCAGGCTTTCCAGGTTGCCGGCCTGGATGTGTGGCACACCAAAATCGGTGCGGCGCACCCGGGCTTCCAGGATGCCGTCTTCGTCAAAGGCAGTGAGTTTTTTCTGCGGGCAGCCGCTGGTGAACGCGGTGGTGGTGATCAAAAACGAAATGAAAAACGGCCGCAACGGCCAATGCAAATGCGACATGGCATTTCCTTCCCTGGAGTCCAATAGTTTGGCGATCAATTCTGATCAGGTTTTATCCGGCAACTTCCCTGGGAACATCAGTCCCCGTGCCGTTTTTTAATTTGGCACATTTCCGGTGCGCCGTGCGTTATTTTTTGTTCCTTATAAACCAATTGACCGGAAGGAACAATTATTCGCCGGGTGCCGGCGCTATAGTTCAGCCTATAACAAAAACGACAACCTGCCAGGTGACGACCATGCAAACCCCATTGCGTCTGCCGCTGACCGCCGTCATGGCTGCTGCGGTGCTTTCCGGCTGTTACGACCCCAGCGGACCCATTCCCGAAGATCGCAAGCCAGGTGTTACGCCGCTGTGGACGGATGCCGATGTCGCCGCTGTCGTGCAGCAGACCTACGAATCCATTCCCGCCACCTTTGTGATTGATGATCCACTCTTGCCAGCGGGCTGCAACGATGTGCGCTTCATCCGCTTCAAGACCCGCGACAGCAGTGCCGATGCCGCCCAGGCCGATGCGGCGTTGCTGCTGGTGCCCGGCGTGCTGGAAGGGGCCAACGGTTTTGACTACATCGGCCGCCAGCTGGTGTACATGGCGAAGACGCAGCGCGGACGCAATATCGAAGTCTGGTCGATGGACCGGCGCTCGAACTGTCTGGAGGATCTGCGCGGCATGCAGGCGGCGGAAGCGGCGCCCACCGTGCAGGAAGCGGAGGATCTGATCGTCGGATATTACTACGGTGACCTGAGCATCGACGGCGCGCAGTTTGCCGGTTTCCGCAAAAGCAGCGACATGCCGTATTTGCTGAATTTCGGCATGCAGCAGACCACCGAGGACATGTACGCCATCATCAGGGCCATGGTGCCCGATGCGGCGGTGAGCAGGAAAAAAGTATTCGTAGGCGGCCATTCGCTGGGTGGCATTCACACCTCGATGTTCCTGTCCTGGGATCTGGACGCCGATCCGGCCACCACCGCTGACATCGGCGCGAATCTGGTGGCGGGCGCGATTGGTTTCGATACCAACATTAGCCCGCTATCCAATCCAGCGGCCGCATTGCAGGCCTACGCGCCGATTGCCGATTCGATCCTGGCGGACGTCAAGGTGGATTCCGACGCTGCCTATCGCAACGTGCTGAAACTGATGCGCAATGGCATCCTGCCGAAAAACATCGATATTCCCGCCCTGTTCAGCGCCGAGGCGATTGCGTTACCGGAAGCGGTGGGCCTGCTGGCGGCAAAAGCCCCGGATCAGGAAAGCCGTGTGATTGAACGCATTCCGCAATCGCCCGAGCTGAAATCCCTGTTCCGCTTTTTTCACACCCGCGATGGCAACAACTTCGCTTACGGCCCGCACCTGGAATCGTTCCGCTACACCAATGCCGCGCAGGTAGCGCTGATGTTCGACGACGATTATTCCATCCTGGCATTTTTGCAGGCCAGTCTGGGGCAGATGAACGGTGGCGCGGTCGTGAAAAAATCGCCGCTGGTGCAGCTGGGCCGCAGCATTCCGTTGCTGGGGGATATCATTTCCGCCGCGTCCGGCCCCAACCAGCAATTCATTGCGGCGGACGCGGGGCCGGATCGCCGTCACCTGGGTGAAGGCCCGCTCTATCGCTGGGCCAATTCGGACCAGATCGGCGATCCCTCCGATCCGGATTACACCGATGTGACCGGCACATTCAAGTATACGGATCTGACCGACGAGATGGTGCGGATGGAGGATTTCACCCGCGCGCTGCATGTGGGTGAATCCAACCTCACTGAGTGGTACTTCCCGCTGCGGATTCTGGTGGATATTCTGGCCGCCGGCAAAAGTTACGGCCCGGCGTATGGCATCAAGGCGATTCATCCGGGCGCGGTGCTGGAAGTGCCCACGATCATTTTCGCGGGCGGCGATGGCCTCGCGCTGGACATGCAGGGGCCGGAGATTCCCGGGCGTCCGTTCAGCCTCGTGCTGCTGCCGGGCCAGTCGCACCTGGACCCGATGTTCGCCAGCGTGAACACACCGTCGCTGCACAAGAACGAAGTGGCGGACAACCTGCTGGATTTCGTGTTCTCCAATGCGCAGCCGTAATTGAATTTCGTTCGTGTTGAAATCAAAAAGGGTCGCGATGTGAGCGACCCTTTTTTTAACCCTGCGTTTTTATCCGGCGTTTTCATTCCAGCGCTTTCAATCCAGCGGATAGACCGGCTTGTCCTTCGATTCACAGATCCAGTTCAGCCACAGTTTCCTGTCGCTGCCTTCCTGCAGACTCACATAATTGCGCGTGCGCAGGTACTGGTCCGAACTGTAGGGCTTGAGCATGGCGATCTCGATGCTCTTGTCCTCGTTCAGATGCTCGGTCTTGTCGTTGGTCACCGCCATGATGCCGTACCAGGCGATGCGGCTGGGTGCCGGATGCACGATGCCGGACGATACCACCTGGTGAATCTTGCGCGCGCGTTGGGCATCGCGGCGATCATTGATCACACCCAGACAGCCGATGTGCACGTCGCCGGACAGGATCACTGTGCGGGCGTTGCCCTGTTGCTGGCGTTTGCCCACGTTGTCCAGCAGCCGCATGATCAGCCGCGCCCGTTCGCCCTGGTGTTCCTTCGCGCGCCAGTGGTCCTTCAGGTCGTCGGTGAGTTCCTCGTCCCAGGGCGTGGCATCCAGTGCGCTTTCGGTGAACGAAAAATCGCGGTACACCACCGGCACCGCTGACAACAGCAGCAGGTCGCCATGGATTACCTTGCTGTCCAGATGCCGCAGCACGTCGTCCCACTGCTGCCGGCTCATCACCTGCTGCAGCGTGCGCTCGGCGCGGTTGTCCAGCGCCAGGATGTGATAGCCACGAAACTGCAGGGCGAAGGCGAAATGTGCGGCATCGCGGTTGAGCAGGCTGGTGTTGCGGCTGCTGCGCATCTGCAGCCATTCGAAATACTGACGGGCGCTGGCATAGATCGCCTTGAACACCGGGCAGTTCTGCAGGTCCTCCGGGTAACTGCCCCAGCCGTCGAAAATATCGTGGTCGTCCCACATCATGATGTTGGGAATGGACGCCAGCATTTCCGACATCACCGGATCATTCCAGCGCTGCTGGTACAGACCGTCGTAAAAACGGTCGATCTGCTGCAGCATTGGCTTGCTAACCTGACGCTTGACCTTGTCCTTGCGCGGCAACTTGCTCCATTCCTTCAGAGTGGGCACCGTGCTCCACATTTCATCGGCATAGAGCTGGTCGCCGCCCAGGATCATCAGTGCGTAGGGTGCGCTGGCGTGTTCTTCTTTCAGCTTTTGCCACAGCGCATAGGGATGCTCGGTCTTGTTCGCCAGGTCGGCGCTGGAAAAGCCGTTGCACGAGGCGTAGAGGATTTTCGGTTTTTCGCCGAGGGCTGGCACATAGAACTGCCATTCGTCGCGATTGTTGTAATCGCGGGCGAGGCTGCCGTCGAGCAGCACACGATAGCGCACCGCCAGTGCGTGGATACCGGGAGCGACGGGAATTTCCGCGCGCCAGAAACGGTGGTTGCAGGTTTCACCAGCGGCAATGGCCATCACGCTGTGGCCGTTGGCGGTGACGCTGGCCTGGTTCACCGATTTTGCGGTGGTGAAGCAGACCGTGTAGAGCGCGTCGGATTCCAGCCCGAGCAGCGGGCCGGTGACGATGGATGCAGGCATTGAAAATTCCCCGGTCGAAACGTGATTGCACTGAGGCGAAGGACCGCTAGCCTACCAAGCAAGACATTGAAGTCAACTGCATCGAAGTCAATAGCGCAGACGGTTGCGGCCATCACTGTGCCTGCGCAAGTTTTGCTATAGTCTGTGGCACACAATGGAAAGGGGTGAACCCGTGAATCGAATGACGATGTGGTGCGTACTGGCGCTGACGGGTTGGTTGGCGGCCCTGACCGGCTGCGCCACGCTGCCGCAACAGGTGGAACGCACGCCGTCCCAGGCCCTGACCGACACCGCCGACACCCGCATCGGTCAGGCGTTGGCGCCGTTGTTGCCCCGGCATCCGAACCTGTCGGGCTTTCATCCGCTGTCCACCGGCATCGATGCCCTGGTGGCGCGGGTCGGGTTGATTTACGCCGCCCAGCGTTCGCTCGACGTGCAGTATTACATCTGGCACAACGACAGCAGTGGCCTCGTGCTGCTGGAATCCTTGCTGCGGGCGGCGGATCGCGGTGTGCGGGTACGCTTGCTGCTGGATGATCTGGATACTGCCGGCAAGGACCAGAACATGCGCATCATCGACCAGCATCCCAATATCGAGATCCGCCTGTTCAATCCGTTCGCCAACCGCGAGCGGCGCGTGTTCGATATGGTCACGGATTTCTCCCGCATCAATCGCCGCATGCACAACAAATCCCTCACGGCCGATGCGCTGGTTACCATTGTCGGCGGCCGCAACGTGGGCAACGAGTATTTCGGCGGTGAAAGCCACGCGGAGTTTTCCGATCTGGACGTGCTGGCGGTGGGACCCGTGGTGCGCGAAGTCGAAGACGCCTTCGATCTGTACTGGAACAGCGACTGGGCGGTGCCGCTGACGGCGTTTCCCGGCGAACCGGTGACGCCGGACGATCTGATCCGGATGCGGCAGCAACTGCAGGAATTTCTGGCCGAGGCGGAAAAGACGCCCTATGCCCGCGCCCTCAGGCAAAGCGATCTGGCGCAGTCCGGGGGTCTGGGCGAGAACAACTTTGTGTGGGGCCGTTCCATCCTGCTCTACGATTCGCCACAGAAGGCAGCGGGCATCGAAACGTCGGCCGCCACCCACATTGGTCCACGCCTGGCGATGCTGCTGGGCCAGGTGCAGCACGACCTGATTATCATCTCGCCGTATTTTGTCCCGGGCGACCAGCTGGTGGCGGCGCTGGGAAAAATGGTGCAGCGTGGAGTGAAGGTGAGGATTCTCACCAATTCGCTGGCCGCCAACGACGTGTCGGTAGTGCACGCGGGCTACATGCGCTACCGCGAGGATCTGATTCGCGCCGGCGTTGAACTGTATGAATTCAAGCCTCACCAGACAGCGGATGGGCGCCAGAAAAAAAGCTGGAAAGGTTCTTCCCGCGCCAGCCTGCATGCCAAGACCTTTGCTGGCGACAAGCGGTTTGTGTTCGTGGGTTCGTTCAACCTGGATCCCCGCTCCGTCGAGCTCAATACCGAAATGGGTGTGGTGTTCGAAAGCCCCGAACTGGCGGGTAAGATGAGTGAGGTATTCGAGCAAGACCTGCTGGACCACGCCTACCGGCTGGATCTGGACGAGGACGGTGACCTGAATTGGACAACCGGCGAAAACGGCCGCAAGATTCGCTTCGATCAGGAACCGGAAACCGGCTGGTGGCAGCGCCTGTCCACCCGCGTGATGTCAGTATTTGTCATCGAAAGCATGCTTTGATTGACGCGCACATTTCAAAAACCAGGGAGAATTCACTTCATGTCGATCCGAAACGCACTGTCGACCCGAAATCTGCGATGGCTGGCACTGGCACCGTCGGTGTTGTTGCTGCTGTCCTGCGCCAGCGGCGGAGGCACCGCGAAGGAAGCCGGCGGGCTGGCCCAGAGCGCCGATCCCTGCGGTGAAGTCCGCAAGCTGATTGCGAGCCATGCGGACGGGTTTGCGTCGCTGCGTGGTGCTCGCACCCGTTCCCGCTACGCCGACATTTTTCAGGCGAACTACCACGCCGTCGGCTCGTCATGCGAAATCTGGCAGGCGGGCAAGGGGGGCACCCGTTATGTTTGTACCCGCGCCGCGCCGGATGAGGAAGTGGCGCGCACCTATCACGACAAGGCGGTGACGAATCTGCGAACCTGCCTGGATGCATCCTGGAAAACCATCACGGAGGCGCGTCCGGCCGACAGTGGTTTCCAGACCCGCTTCGAGCGTGATGGCTCGCCCACGGTGGTGCTGATCCAGGGCGTGAAGGCGCAGAATGTGCTCAGCCCGCAGTGGACCGTGTTTTATTCCATCGGTGATTTTCGCAATCCGTAAAACAGCCAGTGTCCCCAAATCAGGCCGCGCCGCTCAGTAGTGGGGCGGCTTCTCGTCCTGGGGTTTGGCGGGCAGGGCGGAGGACACATCCTGCATTTGTTGCAGCAGCATCCGGCAGATGTTGTCCAGCCGCTCGATCTGCTTCTGCTGGCGGTACATTTCGTCGCTCAGTTCCTGCAGGTTGTGTTCCTGAAAGGCGATGCGGGTTTCCAGTTCGGTGATGCGGTCTTCCATTGTGAGGTCATCCGGATTTAATCAGATTGGCGATGGCGCGCCAGCGGTTTACCAGCAGCGCGGCAAAAATCAGCGCACAGCCGGCCAGCTGCGACGGCGACATGGTTTCCTGTAAAAAATAACCCGCCAGCAGCGATGCCCACACCGGCTCCAGTACCATGATCACGGCGGCATGGCTGGCGGAAACGCGGGCCTGGGCATACGCCTGCAGGAAAAAACGCGCGCTGCTGGCGATCAGCGCCGCCGCCAGAATCCAGCCCCAGGTGTCGGGCGGAATGGGGTCCGGCAGGGTTTCGAACGGCAGCGCCGCGAGACAGGACGCAGCACCGACTACGCACAGCTGGATCGCCGTCAGCGCCAGTGCCGGCATCTGTGCCACCACCCGCGTGATCAGGTTGAAATGAAACGCGAACAGCGCGGCGGACATCAGCATCAGGATCTGCCCGGTCTCCAGCCGCAGGCCTTTGTCCAGCGACAGCAGCGCCAGGCCGGCAATCGCCACCGGCAGTGCCACCCAGGTGGACAGCGGCAACACTTCGCGGAAAACGAAACGCGCGAACAGCGGCACCAGCACCACGCCCAGGCTGGAAATGAAGGCGCCTTCCCCCACGTGTTCGCTGTGTTCCAGTCCCAGAATCCAGATCATCAATGCCAGCGCGAACAGGCTGCCCATGCCAAGCGCCTGCAACCAGTGCCGGCGTTGCAGCTGGCGCAGCTGGCCGGCACTGATCAGCGTCAGGGTGGCGCCGGCAATCAGGAAACGGATGCCGAGAAAATACAGCGGCGGAATCCCGTTCAACGCGTTCTTGGAAAACATCCAGCCGGCGGCGGCCAGCACGGTCACCAGCACCAGCAGCAGGTCGTTCTTGAGGGCAGCGTTGGCGGTCATGCGTTAATGATGGTCATGAAGGATTGGCGGCACCCAGTTTTTCCAGCAGACCATCGCGCACACGGGGCCAGTCCTGATCGGTGATGCTGAAATACACGGTGTCGCGCACGAAGCCGTTCTGCACGATCATGTGGCGGCGGAACACGCCTTCGCGGGTGGCGCCCAGGCGGGCAATCGCCGCTTGCGAGCGCAGGTTGCGGGCATCGGTTTTCAGTTCCACCCGCAGCGCGCCCAGCGTATCGAACGCATGTTGCAACAGCAGCAGTTTGGTGGCGGTGTTGACGGCGCTGCGCTGGAAATCCCGGCCCAGCCAGGTCCAGCCGATTTCCAGGCCGCGATCGCGACGGCGGATATTCAGGAAGCGGGTACTGCCGGCCACCGCGCCACTGCTGCGGTCGATGATGACGAAACTGACCTGCTCGCCTTTTTCCTGCAGTGTCAGCGCGTCTGCAATCCAGCTGCGGGTGTGGTCCAGCGAGGTGAAACAGCCGTGCGGCATGTAAGCCCAGTCGCCGGCGTCCTGGCCGATGGCGAACAGCGCTTCGGCGTGGCGCGGTTGCAGCGGTTCCAGCCGTACCCAGGTGTTTTCAAGCAGAACGGGGCGAACATCGAAAGTCATGCTGTCGGTCCTTGCGCGGGTGTCCTCGGGGAGGGTCGCTACGTTACCACAATAGACCAGGGCGGACCCTTGCGCCGGCCGCTTTTGTTCCCCTAAGCTTGCCCGGCCTTAGGAATCACGAGCGCCGCCGATGGACACCGATTTGCTAAAAACCTTTCTGGAGGTGAACACCACCCGCCATTTCGGCCGGGCGGCGGACAACCTGTACCTCACGCCCGCCGCCGTCAGTGCGCGGGTGCGGCAGCTGGAACATATCCTGGGGGTGGAGCTGTTCATCCGCTCCCGCAACAACATCCAGCTGACCCCGGAAGGGGAGCGGCTGGTGCCCCATGCCGAGACCATGCTGCTGGCCTGGTCCCACGCGCGGCAGGATGTGGTCATGCCGGCGGATCAGGGCCGCCGGCTCACGGTGGGTGCCACCTACAGTTTCTGGCGCTTTGCCATGGCGGAACAGGTGCCGCGCCTGTACGGGCTGCTGCCGGATCTGGCGCTGCGGGCCGAGGCCCATCCCGTCGACATCCTGGTGCGCCGCCTGGAAGAGCGCACGCTGGATCTGGCACTGTTGCTGGAGCCCCCCACCCTGGCGGGCTTCCGCGCCGACAAGATCGGCCAGATCCGCCTGGTGTTGGTCAGCAGCGATCCGGAGGCCAGCGCCCGTACTGCGCTGCAGGACGGCTATGTTCATGTTGATTGGGGCGATGCGTTCGATCTGTTCTTCAGCAAGCGTTTCGGTGACGCGGCGGTGCCGCTGCTGCACACCAATCTGGCGTCGATTGCCCTGGATTATCTGCAACAGCAGAGATTGCAGAATCACAAGGCAGCGGCCTGGCTGCCGCAGAGCGTGCTGGAAAGCGCGGAAGGGAAGGGGCTGGTACAGGTGAAGGGGGTGCCGGCCTTCAGCAGGCCCGTGCATGCGGTGTACCGGACCGGCAGTGAGCGCCGGGACGCGATTGCGGCCTTTGTCGGCCAGCTGAAACCACTGAAGATCTAGCGGCAGGCGATCCTGCGGCAGGCGTACCGGCGACCGCTATCAGTCGAACCAGTCGTCATCCAGCTTGCCGATGCGGTCTTCCAGGCGCTTGCGTTCCAGGCGGTCTTCCAGCTTGCGGCGGATGTCCAGCTTGGTTTTCTTGGCCTTCTTCGGATTGTCGGCGTCGAGGTTGGGAATGGCCTCGTAGCTGTCCGCTTCTTCGAACTCGTTGAAATCCCAACTGCCGTCACTACTTGCGCCGCTCATTGCCTGCCTCACGCCACTCCAGGGTATACAGGATCAGATGTTCCTGTGAAAACACGCGCATTAATAAACAGTCAGATTGGGAAATGACAGCAAAACATTTTTGTTGTCACGCTGAGCATTTTTTGTCAACAAGGCTTATTGCAGGCCCTGGGACTGCAGGCAGTCCTGGATGAACTGCTCCCTTTCCTCCACCTGCATTTGTGCGTCGTTGGCGGATTCCTCGCAGCTGCGGCGGATCTCCATCATGTGCTGCTGGTATTCCGGCGCCTGCTCCGGGCTGTAGTCCGGCTGCTCCATCGACGGCTCTTCCATGGGCATGGTCTGGTCCGGAACTGGCTGATCCGGGTATTGCTCTTCGGGGTAGCCCTGGTCCGGATAGCTCTGTTCGGGATAAGTCTCCTCGGGATAGCTTTCTTGCGGGTAGTTTTCCTCCACCGGCGCTTCCTGGTACGTCTCCTGGTATTGCTCGCCATCGTAGGCCCGAGCGGCAGCGGCGGGCAGCAGCAGTAACAGGGTGAGGCTGAAAAGAGGCAGTGGACGCATGACACCTTCCTGATCAACGGTAGCGCGGCGGGTGGATGACACTATAACGCCGCAGCCCGGGTCCGGGCGCGGCGAGAGTCGCAAAATAGCGGACCAGTGCGGCAGGGGTGTGACGCTCAGCCCTTGGCCGCGGGCCGGAACCAGTGCGCCCAGGAGGTGAAGGCCGCCACGCCCCGGGTCTGGATCCAGACCTTGCCCTGGCCCTTGAAGCGGCAGACAAAGCCCTCGCCCGAGAAGAACAGCGACTTGTAGCCGCCCACCTTGGTGATGTTGTACTCCAGCCCCTCGGTGAAGGCGACGATGTTGCCGGTGTCCACCACGTAGTCGCCGCTGACGTCGATCTCGATCAGCGCGCCGTAGGTGTTAAACCAGAGGTCGCCGTGGCCGCTGGCGCGGATCAGGAACAGGTTTTCGCCGGAGAAGAAGCCTTTCACCAGTCCCTGCCATTTGGTTTCCAGGGTGACGTCCATGGCGGCGGCCACGAAGGCAGAGTTCTGCAGGAAGATGACATTTCCATCCAGGAACACGTGGGCGAGGTCACCGGGTGCGCCAGGAGCGATGCCGATTTCCGCCGGACCGCCCTCGGCGGTGAATTCGTTGACGAAGATGGATTCGCCGGTGACGAACCGGCCCAGGCCGCCGCGCAGTTTGGTTTTCATGCGCAGGTTGGTGTCCATGGTGGCCATGGCGGAGGCTTCCACTTTCAGGGTTTCGTCCGGTGGAATCTGCACGGTGAGAAAGGCGTAGTCGGGGCGGCCTTCGATGCGGAACTGGTAGCCGGGCTGTTCTTCCACTACGACTTCGCGCATGGGCGCGCGGGCGGGTTCAGCGGGCCGGGCAGGCGCGGCCGGTGCCGGTGTATTGGCTGGCGTTAGCGGTGCGGATTCGAGCGGCGCCAGCGACAGTTCCGCTGCTGACGGTGCCGCTCCCAGCGGCGGTTCGATCGTGGCCACCGCGCCGATTTTTTCCAGTGCGCTGCGGAATTTTTCCGCCGTGGCCGAATCCAGTCCCTTCTTCACCACCACGGGGGCGCGGGCGAACAGGTTGCGGGCCTGGTCCTCGCTCAGTTTCGCCATGCGGGCGAAGGCAATCACCACGTCGTCGATGCTGGCATGCGGCTGGGTCTGGCCGGTGAGTTTGACGCTGTATTCCGTATTCATGTCGGTTTCCCCTGTTGGTCCCGTTCAGTGTCGATCCGGTTCAGACCTTGCGTGGACGCAGGCCGCTGCTGAGGGCCTGGCCAAAGCTGAGCGGGTTGTGGGATTGGCACCACACAGTGCCCTGGCCCTGGAATTTGCACACCAGACCTTCGCCGCCGAGGATCGAGTGCAGCCAGCTGGAGCCGGCCTTGGTGATGCTGAAATCCAGGGTTTCGCTGAAGGCGACGATGTGGCCGGTGTCGACGATGTAGTCGCCGTCCACGTCCACCGGGTAGATGGCGCCGAACGACGACAGCACCACCTGGCCGCTGCCTTTCAGGTTCACCCAGAACACGCTCTCGCCGGAGAGGATGGATTTGAAGCCCTGCCAGCCGAGGTCGATTTCGATGCCTTCCTCGCAGGCCAGGAACGAGCTGCCCTGCACGATCAGGTTTTCATTGTCGAGCCTGATGGTGGTCATGTCGCCGGCCAGGGTGGTGCCCAGCCAGAGTTCGCCGTTGCCGCCCTCGGGTTCGAAATGGTTGAGGAACAGGGATTCCCCCGCCACCATGCGCTTGAGCGCCTTGAGCAGGCCGCCGCTGCCTTTTTTGTGGGTGGAGGTGGTGATGTTCATGTTGCCGCTCATGGCGATCATGGCGCCGGATTCGGTGGTGCAGGTTTCGCCTTCCGCCAGGCTGATTTTGGCGGCGGTGTTGCCGGGTCGGTTGATCAGTTCGATATGCATGGCCGGTTCCTCAGGGCAGACGCGGGTTGATCCAGCCGGTGATGCCGGAAATGCTGCGGGTTTGAATCACGATTTTGCCCTTGCCCACCACGCGGGTGACCAGGCCCTCGCCACCGAACAGGCTGGAGAAAATCCCGCCCGCCAGTTGCAGTTTCAGTTTGATGCCCGGCTCGTAGGACACCAGGTGGCTGGTGTCGACGATGTATTCGCCGTCGATTTCCTTTTCCAGCAATGCGCCGAACGCGCCGTACCAGACCTTGCCGTTGCCGCTTACGGCGATGCGGAACAGACCTTCCCGCGCCAGCCAAGAAATGAAGCCGGCAAAGACGACGCCGACTTTAACGCCGGGTGTGCAGGCCAGGAAGGCGCCCGGCTGCATGTACAGAGTATTGCCGTTGAGTTCGATGCAGCGCACGTCTCCCGGGGTGGGTTGCACCAGCGTGAGGCGGCGGGGCTGCTCGGTGGGATTGCTGAAATCGTTGATGAAGAGTGTTTCGCCACCGAGGAATTTGCGCAGCAGGGCGACAAAAAAGCCGCCGTTGAAGCGCGAGCGCAGTTCCAGGCTGGCGTCCATGCTGGACATGGCATTGGATTCGGTGGTGATGGTGTCGCCGGGCGCCAGCTCCACGTCCATGTAGGCAAAGGCGGGCCCGCCCTTGATCTCGGCTTTCATGCTGGATAACTCCTTTTTCAAGCCATATTCAGGCCATTCGGGGGTGTGTGCGTGTTGCCGGCGCTGGCGGCAATGCGGAGGTTCACTCCGTTTCGCCCTGCTCCGCGCCGGATTGGGTCACGTAATTTTTTACGGCATCCTGCAAGTGTAGGAAAGGTTCGTCCAGATCGCGATGACGCTGGTGCGGTTGGGCCGCAATCAGTTCCTGCAGGTTTTCGATGCGGTCCTCTGTGGCCGGGTGGGTGCTGATGAGCGACAGCCCGGTCTTCACCAGCTCGCCGTTGTCTTCGCCCGCCATTTCCTTCAGCCGTTTTTCCTCTTCCAGCTTCAGCTTTTCAAAAAACTGCGCCAGGCCCTGCGGATCGATCTGCGCGGCGTGCAGCAGTTCAACGCCTTTCCGGTCGGCGGCGGTTTCGAAATTGCGGGAATAGGTCTGGTTGATCAGGAAGGGCGCGGCGTCGGCGATCAGGGCCAGCAGGCCGCTCATGTCGCCGAGCACGGCATTCACCGTGAGATAAATGCCGGCGGTGCCCATGATGTTGCGGATGCTGTGCTGCTCGGTGACATGGGCGATCTCGTGGGCCACCACGCCCAGCATTTCCGACGCATCGTCCGCTTTCAGGATCAGGCCGCTGTTGATCACCACATGGCCGCCGGGCAGGGCGAAGGCGTTCACTTCATCGTCGCGGCTGATGTAGAAACGATACTGGAAACGTTTGTCGGGATTGGCATCCAGCAGGGGTTGCACCAGCGGTTCCAGCAGCGCCTGCGCTTCCTTGTCCGCCATGAAATGGCCGTTGACCTTGAACTGCTTGAAGGCGGTGTCGCCCAGTTGCTGCTCCCACTCCAGCGGCACGTGACGCGCGAGCACGCCGGTGATGCTGTCCATGCCCAGGATCAGGCCTAGGGGCAGCGCCACAATGCACGCCAGCACGGCGGCAAAGATGGACCAGTTGAGGCGGTGGCGGTTTTTGGCTTTCTGCAGGCGCTGCTGCAGCGCGGGCAGGGCGCGCAGGTGTAGATTGTCGAGAATGCTGCGGTCGCTGGTGTAAAGCTTCCAGTCCGGTTGCGATGGATGGCTGATGAACAGCAGGCGGTCGCTGGCGCCGCCCTGGCTGATGTCGGCGCCCTGCAGCGGAAATTGCACTTCGCCCTGATCGTTGCTGAAGTGGACTGTTCCGGCACTGATCGTCAGCGTGCCGGAGGCGCGGCCATTCTTGAACATCGCGTGAAACGCGTGGGCTTCGTAGCGGAATGTGGCGTTGGAATTGGGGATGGCGCTGTCCTTGCGCGGTGCGGCAGTCACTTACTGTTCACCATTCACGGACGGCAGCGCGCTCATTAACTGGCTGACGCCGAAGCGGGCGCGCTCCTGGCGGACATCGCTGGGCAGATCCGGCGCGGCAAATACCTGCACTACGGCGAGCCATTTGGTTTGCAGGCTGGCGGGATCGATCAGGAACAGCAGCATGCTGCCTTTTTCGTAGGTGGTGTCCTTGCCCACCAGGCCCGGGTCGAAGCCCAGCGCGTCGCGCAGCTGGGTTTCATTCAGTTCATCGCCCATGATCAGCACACCTTCCAGCTGAAAGGTGGGTGTGGTGCCCGCCGGCGCGAAACCGTAACCCTTGGCCTGCAGCTGCTGGTCCACTTCCGCCTTGATGAAGGCCACCATGGCGGGATCGTTGTTGACACCCGGCGACAACTTCACGCGCAGATCGCTTTTCCAGGCCAGCGTGGCGCCGGGGGCGGGCGCGAAATCCGGCGTGCTGGTGGACACCACCGAGGATTGCCGCAGTTCCCGTGGCATGCTGTCCGGTGTGGTGGCGGTGTCGCAGCCGGCCAATGCAACGATGCCGGCGAACAGAATGGAAATATGACGGAAGCTGGGCATAGGGCGCGTCCATGGAAGGGAAACAAAGCTGGTATCATAGCAGACAAATTTGCCGGAGGAATTCGCCATGCAATACCGCATTGTCCCTGTGACGCAGTTCGAACAGAACTGTTCCCTGATCTGGTGTGAACAGACCCGCAAGGCCGCCGTGGTGGACCCGGGCGGCGATCTGGAGCGCATTCTGATTGCCGTGAAACAGGAGGGCGTGACGCTGGAAAAAATCCTGCTGACTCACGCGCATATCGATCACGCCGGTGCCACGGCGGATCTGGCAGAGCGCGAGAAGCTGCCGATCATCGGCCCGCACAAGGGCGATGAATTCTGGATTCAGGGTTTGCCGCAACAGGCGGCGATGTTCGGATTCAAGCCGGCGCGGATGTTCACGCCGGACCGCTGGCTGGAAGACGGTGAAAACGTGCAGGTGGGTAATGTCACGCTCAGTGTTTTGCATTGCCCGGGCCACACGCCGGGGCACGTGGTATTTTTCGATCCCGCTTCAAAACTGGCGATTGTCGGTGACGTGCTGTTCAACGGTTCCATCGGTCGCACGGATTTTCCCGGCGGCAATCACCAGCAGTTGATCGATTCCATCAAGCAGAAACTGTTTCCGCTGGGTGACGATATCGATTTCATTCCGGGCCATGGCCCCATGTCGACGTTCGGCAATGAGAAAAAATTCAATCCGTTTGTGGGCGGGAAGTGGGGCTGAGGGCGCCCCTGAGTTTGACGATGTGATTCAGCGATTGGCGTCAAAAAACTGCAGTAGTCGATCGCGGTTGGCCTTGTAGTTGAATGTGGCGATGTGCGGGCCGGCGGTGGTGACCCAGGTTTTGGGTTCACTGGCCTGGCTGAACACCACTTCTCCTTGCTGGTAGGGAATCACCTGATCCTCGGGGCTGTGAAAAAACAGTAGCGGCGTGGGGGCGATGCTGGCGATGTGGGCTTTCGGATCGTAATCCTTCGGCACCAGATGCGGCACGATGAACTGGAACGGCCAGGTGATGATGCTGCGGCCGGCGACATCGCGGGCGATGTCGCGATGGCCCGAGAAAACCGCGTCCAGCGCCACGGCCTTGAAGCTGACCTCGGCGCGGGGCAGGGTGCTGAAATAATAGCTGCTGATGGAGGCGCCCAGGCTCTGGCCCAGGATGAAAAGTGGCAGCTGCTTTTGCGCGGCGTACTGTTGTGCCCAGCGGTAAGCGGCATCGACATCCGCGTATACTTCGGGAAAATCCGGTTCCCCTTCCGAACGGCCGTAGCCGCGATAATCCAGCAATACTACTTCATAGCCCTGCTCCGGCAGCCAGTACACGCTGCCGATGTGAGTGCTGATGTTTTCCGCGTTGCCGTGCAGGAACAGCACCAGACCCCGGGGCTGTTCGGCGTGCAGCAGCCAGCCGTGCAGTTTGACCTGGTCGCTCGTGGTGAAAGCGAGATCCTCGTAGGCCAGGCCGACATCTGCTGGTGTGCGCACCATCTGTTTCATCGGGTAGAAAAAAAAGCCGCTGCAGGCGCTCATGGTGGTCACCACTGTTAGCAGAAAGCACAGGCGTGCAAGGACGCGGACCGGCCAACGTCGCACCGGCAAGCGATCAAAAATAGTGGCGATATTCCAGACTGAATTCGTCAAAGCGGGTTTCCACTTGTTTGCGGTGCAGGGCGTTCAGGCGGATGGCGTCATTCTTGCCCAGCGGCAGGTTGTGAATCAAGCTGGTGTCGGAACGTTCGTGGCCGTCGCTGAAACGGTAGTAGTCTGTTTCCAGTTGCAGGGTGCCGATTGGCAGATAGAACAACGCGCCGGCCAATGCACCGGCACCGGCGGCCAGATTTTCTTCCAGCAGTTTGTCGTATTCCAGTCGTCCCATGCCCATGCCGTACACCAGATGACGATCGCCCACCGGTAACGTGATGCCGGCGCCGCCGTTGACGCGGGCGGTCAGGGTGTCGTCGGTTTCGCCCAACTCATTTTCGGCATAGACGCGGTCGAAGCCGGCCTGCACCCGCCAGGTGATGGGGGAGAAAAAGCGGCTGCGGGGTGCGTGGGAACGGATGTCGACAAAATTCAGCAATTCGATCTGCAGCGAATCGTCCTCGCGCTGGCGCAGTTGCAGTTCGCCGAGGTTGATGGCGGCGCCGTCGAGATAACCCGACGGATTGTCCACCAGATCGTGATAGCTGGTGCGCAGACGCAGGTCCAGCAGGCCTGTGCCATCGCTGCGGCCACCGGCAATACCGGCCAGCAGGGTGTCGTGGCCGGATTCAGGCGTGATGGGTGCAGGTGGCGTGGTAATCGCGTCGGCCTCCTGATTCTTCAGTGCGCGCAACAGTGCCAGGCTGTGTTGCGCCAGCGCGTCATCGCGCGTGGCCTTGCCTTGTTCGTAGCGCAGGTGCTTGTACGCCACGCGCAGAATCTGTGCCTGCTGTTGTTGCGGCAGTGCGGTCAGCTGCGGATCATCCAGTGGGCGTTCGCGGTGGGCCAGTTCCCAGGCCAATGCCTGCTGCGCGTCCGTCAGCTGGTCGGCCTGGAATTGCAGATCGGTGGCGGCGGCGGGGCGGTACTCCACCTCGCGCACCAGTCCGGCATCTTTCACCCGGCGCACGGTGTCGACCGGAATCGCCCGCGCTTCAAAACCGCTGGTGAGATCCAACCCCGGCCGTGCCAGCTGCAACAATTCCAGCAGTCGGAACGAGCAGTTTTCATCAAAGAAAAAATAATCGAAATCGATATTGCGCAGTTCCCACAGGTGCCACACCAGCAGTTGGGTTTCATCTGGCGTCAGGTTGAGCCGGTATTCCCACAGATCGCGGTTTTCGATGCGGTTGTATTCGCTGATTTTCTCGTGATACGGCAGCACGCTGAAAAACCCCGGATAGCCGCCGAGCAGACCTTTCCAGGCGTACAGGAGCGAGTTGTCTTCTGGATGATATTCGGCGCCGAAATTGACGGCGTAGCTGAGCCAGGTGGAACCTGTTTCCACTTGCTCGGGGTCGATGCGCAGAAAAGTGTGGCCGAACATCGACGACGGACTGTTGAGATAGGCGGACGCGAATACAAGGGTGACGCTGTGGGGTCGCATGATGCCGAGCCACTGGTTGAATTCGGGGCATTGCGCCGGTGTCAGGGGAGGCGGCGGCAAAGTCAGCTGTGTGTTCAGCCAGTGCCAGCGGGCGGGGAAGCGGCAGATCGGATGCGCATTCGGATCGGACACCGGCCGGTAAAACGCGGCCAGGGTGGCACGCAGTTCCGCCGTCGCATTTTGCCCGCCATCGCTAGCCAGGAAAAAATCCGCATCGTCCACCTGGCTGGACCAGCCCTGAGTGCCTGCGTGCGACGGATAGTCGTGCAGCAGTGAGTGCCAGGTCGATGTTGTCGCCAGTTCGTCGATGCGGGCCTGGGTGTGCGGGTCGTCCTGCCCGATGGCGTAGGCGGCCAGGCTCAGCGCCGATATCAGCAGCAGCGCGAGCAGGCGGATGAAGAAAATGGCGATCATGGGAAAGCGGTCACGATGACGTGGAGGCTGGAAAAATACCGCTACGGTGAATGGCGGTGCGCGGGAGCGGGAAAAACATACGGGGGCCGAAGCCCCCGCTGGTGGATCAGGATACGTATTTGGCCAGACGGGCGTCGGCTTTCATAACGTCAACAATCGAGGAATACACTTGTTCTGCAGTCACGTCGGCAGTGGGGAAAATGCTGTCGAAGTTGGTGTGAACGGCTTGCGCGAAGGCGGCGCGGTCTTCCGGCTGCACGCCCATGGACACGGCCATTGCAGTCATGGCTTCGCCTTGGCCGTTGGCTGCGTCTTCAATGAATTCGTCCATGATGGCAGACAGGTTGACCATCGCCTTGCCACCGTAGGACAGGGTGCCGCTGACGGAGCAACCGTTGGTGCCGGTGGTCATGCCGAATGTGGCGTTACCAGAAGTGCCATTGGTGATGGAAGCCAGAAAGTGCGGACCCATGCCGCTCTGTCCCTTGAATACCATGTTGCCCCAGCCGCAGCTCGGGCCACCCGGTGCTTCGGCCATGGCCAGCGAAGAAGTGCCCAGCAACAACGCGCCAATCAATACCTTTTTCATCTTGGATGTTCTCCTTGGTTTGGTCATCGGAAGCGCGAGATCCCTGCGGGCTGTTTCCATGCCTTCGGTGTTATGGATTCGCCTCAGGAAATTGCGCCTTTTGCTTGCAACCCCCGGGATATTGAGCGAAAGCCCCCGGGCTGTAAAGCAAATCCTGCCGGCATAATTGCCCGGCCCTCATGCTTGACGCGGCGGAATCGAGTAAGTAATGGCGACGTGCGCCACCGATTCCTTTTCGCCGTCACAAAACAATAGCACATCTCCCACCGCCAGCCGTTGACCCAGCTTCAGGATGCGGGCCTCGGCCCGCAGTTTGCCCGGCGTCGGCTTGCGGTAGAAATTGATATTCAGGTTGGTGGTGACCGCCAGCGCCACCTTGCCGATTTGTGCCAGGATCGCGATATACATGGCAGCGTCGGCGATGGCCATCAGGGTGGGCCCGGACACGGTGCCGCCGGGGCGCAGGTGACTGGTGTCCGTGCCCTGCTCCAGCACGGCAGCGTTGTCGCCGGCGGAGACGATGCGATAGCCGAACTGGGGAAAGATTTCCTGCAAGTATTGTTGCAGTTCGTTTGCGGTCATGGTCATGCAGTTAATTCCGTTTTACTGGTGCGGGCTGGCGCGGTCGATGATGGCACGGCAATCGATGCCGCGCGGAATCGTGCCGAACATTTGATGCGTACCGGGCTGCAGGCGTGCGGCACAGAAGGCATCGGCGACCAACGGGTTGTCGGCGTGCAGCAACGTGCTGGCTTGCAGTGCCAGCGCCATTTTCTCCACGATCACACGGGCGCGGTATTCGATGTCATTCATGTCGGCCAGTTCCTGTTTCAGGTTCTGCACGTGCTGGTCGAGCAGCTTGTTTTGTCCGCGCACGGATTCCACTTCCTGCAGCAGCGCTTCCAGACTGCCGGGTGTGCGCGCCATCGCGCGCAGCATGTCCAGGCACTGCACGTTGCCGCTGCCTTCCCAGATCGCGTTCACCGGCGCTTCACGGTACAGACGCGGCATCATGCTGTCTTCCATCACCGCGCTGCCGCCAATGCATTCCATCGCTTCATAGGCGTGGGGCGGTGTGCGTTTGCAGATCCAGTATTTGCCGACGGCAGTGCCAATGCGCACGATCAGTTTTTCGTGTTCATCGTCCTGATTGTCCAGGCCCCGCGCCATGCGCATGGCCAGCGCCAGTGCCGCTTCGCTTTCCAGCACCAGATCCGCCAGCACGTTCTGCATCAGCGGTTGATCCACCAACAATTTGCCGAAGGCGGAACGGTGCTCGCAGTGATGCAGGATCTGCGCGACGGCCTGACGCATGCCGCCGGCGGAACCGATCATGCAATCGAAGCGGGTAAGTGCCACCATTTCCAGAATATTGGCAACGCCACGGCCTTCGTCGCCGATCAGCCAGCCCAGTGCGCCGCGCAGTTCAGTTTCCGACGAGGCATTCGACACGTTGCCCATTTTGTTTTTCAGCTGCTGCAGTTGCAGCGGATTTTTGCTGCCGTCCGGTTTCCAGCGCGGTACCAGGAAGCAGGATAGGCCGCCCTCTGTTTGCGCCAGCAGCAGGAAGCCGTCGCACATGGGCGCCGATACGAAATATTTGTGCCCCACCAGTTCGTAGAGTTGGCCACCGCCACGCTGGCCGACGGGAAACGCGCGGGTGGTGTTGGCGCGCACATCGGAGCCGCCCTGCTTTTCCGTCATTGCCATGCCGATGGTGACACCGGTTTTCTGTTCCAGCGGAAGATTGCGCGGATCGTAATAGCGATTGGTGATGAGCGGTTCCCAGCGCGCGGCGATGTCCGGCTGCTTGCGCAGGGTGGGAATGGCGGCGAACGTCATGGTGATGGGACAGCCGTGGCCGGCGTCCACCTGCGACATCAGGTACGACAGCGCGGCACGGTGCACGTTGCTGCCACTGCGTTTGTCGGTCCAGGGCAGCGAATGCAGACCGTTGACGATGGAGGCTTCCATCAGCTTGTGATATGCCGGATGAAATTCCACTTCGTCGACGCGCCGGCCGTAACGATCGTGACTGCGGAATTCCGGTTTGTTTTTGTTGGCCTGGAAACCCCACTGGATCACGTCGGCGGAGCCGGTGAACTGGCCGAACGCGCTGACGGGGGTGTCGGCCCAGGCGGCGCCTTCGCGTTTCACTGCTTCGCGCAGTGCCACGTCGGAGAGGTAGCTGTTGTAGTTTTCCAGCGCATAGGGCTGGTTGAAAACATCATGAGTGTCGGCCAGGTTGAGGTTGGATTCGGACATGTCAGTCTCCCGGATTGTGGGCAACGGCGCGCAGACAGAACTGTACGACCTGCTGGATCTGGCGATTGCGTTGGGTGGTGCTGGCCTGGGTCATGGCCGGCGTGATCAGGGCTTCGGCCATGGCGCCCACCATGGCGGCGGCGCTGAGGCGATCGGGTTGTGCATAAAATTCATTTTTGCGGATGCCTTCGCGGATCAGTGCAGCAAAGGTGTCGGCCCAGGCGGCGCGGTAATCCAGCCGCGCCTGATCCAGATCGGGTTCTGCCGGCTCGGCGATCAGTGCATAGGCCAGCGCCGGATTCTGCAATGCGCGCTGGGCAAAAGTGGCAAGGGCGTTGCGCAGGCGTTCCGTTACCGACGCGCCACTTTTGGCTGCAGCGCTCACCTGCTGGATTTCATGCTCGGTGGCGTGGGCAAAGATGGAGACGCACAGTGCGGTTTTGGACGAAAAATAGCGGTACAGCGTGCCGGTGGCGATGCCGGCACGCTCGGCCACTGCGGCCATGGACAGGGCGCGAAAGCCGGCTTCGCTCACCAGCGCTTTGCCGGCTTTCAGAATGCTGGCATGCACCTGCTGCTTGCGCTGCTCGGTGTTGGCGGTGGCACGGTAGGCCATAAAATGAATTCCAGTTCAGTTCTTTAAAAGAAGTGAATCATGATTCACTTCATGGGTCAAGCCCGGTGATTCAGGCCGCAGAGGATGACCAGTACTGCAGGGATTTGCGCAGGGTCGATAAATCAATGGGTTTGGTGAGGTAATCGTTCATGCCGGCGGCGTAGGCCTGGTCCACATACTCCTTTATGGCATGCGCAGTGAGCGCAACGATGATGAGTTTTTCGTTGCCGCCAGCGCGGATCTGGCGGGTGGCTTCATAGCCGTCGAGCACCGGCATTTCGCAGTCCATGAACACCAGATCGTAATTTTTGAGTTGCAGCTTTTCGACCGCTTCCTTGCCGTTCTGGCACCAGTCGGATTCAACACCCAGCCGCTTCAGCAGGCCCTTGATCACCTGCGCGTTGACCGGATTGTCTTCCGCCAGCAGCACGCGCTTGATGGAGATGGGGCCGGTATCCTCGACGGCTTTGGCAATGGGTTCATTCACCTCGACCTGCCGGTTGAGCAGAATGTTCATAAACTGCGTCGGCAGCAGTGGCAGTTCGGTGGCGGGGAATTCCGTTTGTTCCGCGTCGGTGCGGCGGCGCGCCAGCAGATGACTGGGTACCTTGCAGGCGAGAATCGACGCGCTTTGTCGCAACTGCACGATATCGTCCGACAGGATCATCAGCTTTTCCACCTGGTCGGTGGCATTGGGCCAGCGGTTTATTTCCAGCGTCAGGTTCAGATGTTTGCACCAGAGGCCGATCTGTCGCTGCAGTGCCAGATCATTGGAAAACAGGTGCAGGTGCTGGCCGGTATCAATGCCTTTTGTTGTTAGCATGGGTTCAGCGGTGGTGGCATTAACCGGCAGGGTGAACCAGAAAGTGGTGCCGGCACCCGGCTGCGATTGCACGCCGATTTCTCCACCCATGAGGGTGACGAGTTGTTTGCAAATGCTCAGGCCCAGACCGGTGCCGCCATGGGTGCGGGCGGTGCTGGCAGTTTCCTGGCCGTAGTGTTCGAAAATCCGGTTGAGGGCGCTTTCGGCGATGCCCGGCCCGGTGTCGATAATGGCGAAATGAATTTTTTGCTGCCCGTCGGGCCGCACGCTGAGGGTGATGCTGCCTTTTTCGGTAAATTTGTAGGCGTTGCCGATCAGATTGATCAGCACCTGGCGCAGCCGGGTTGGATCACCCTTCAGGGTGGCCGGTGTCAGTGGGTCCAGCAGGGTTTCGAACCGCACCGGGGTGTGCTGGCGCCTGGCGTAAAACACCTTGATGGCATCTTCCACCACAGCTTCCAGCCTGAAGTCGATGACTTCCAGCTCCAGCCGGTTGGCTTCGATCTTCGACATGTCGAGGATCTGGTTGATGATATCCAGCAGCGAGCGCGACGAGTCCTGCATGGTTTCCAGATATTGCTTTTGCTCGTGGGTCAGCGACGTGTTGCCCAGCAGCTCCGCCATGCCCAGCACGCCGGCCATGGGGGTGCGAATTTCGTGGCTCATGGAGGCGAGAAAATCTGATTTGGCGCGGTTGGCGAATTGCTCCGCGTTCGCCACCGATTCGACATCGTTTTTCTGTTTTTTCAATTGCGAAATGCGGTCAGCGAGCGCAACGCTCAGCAGCAGCAATTCGATCGAGCTGCCCAGCTGGAGGCTGTGGATCGACAGCGGACTGGAATCGATAATCTTGGCCGCCGTGAGCACGAATACTGCGGCACTGGTCAGCAGCGCGGTCCAGGCCAGCATGTAAATGCGGGCGAGGGCAAACCGGGTCAGCATGCCGTGAGAGCCGATCAGCAATGCAAAAAAAACGTTGACCATAATGGCGGCCATGGCGGCCCGTATTGCATAGGTGTACGGCAGGGCGATGCTTAGTGCCAGTATCAGATAATTGCCTGCGAGAATGTACTGCGATGCCCGGAACATCACCGATGAGCGCTCGCCCAGCGCCAGCAGGTTGCGGGAAAACAGCATGCCGAATATGCAGGAGAACATAATGGTGATCGGCATGGCACCCGACTGGATCCAGTACTGATCCGGCCACAGAAATTCGAAGCCGACGCCAGTGGCGGTGAACGTGGTCAGCAGGAAAAAAGCGACATACATGACGTAATACAGATACAGGCGTTCCCGCACTGCCAGCAGCAGACCTATGTTGTACAGCATCAAAAAGAATGCGCCGCCATGATAGATGCCGGTCAGCAGGCGCTGGTCGCCATAGTATTCGATAAACGTGGTGCTGCTGTGCAGTTCCATCGGAACGGCAACTGTTCCCGTGGTCCATACCCGCACCAGATAGCGATATTCCCGTTGCGGTTGCAACTGCAGCGGAAATACAAAGGTGCTGGTCTTGGCGCTGCGGCTTGAAAGCGGGCGGGTATCACCGGTTTGCGCGATGCTGCGAATGCTGCCAGTGGCCGGGTCCAGTTCGTACAGTTCAACTTCGTCGAGCAGCGGGTAACTGATATCCAGCCACCAGTGAATCGGTACTTGTTCGTTGTTGTAGAGCTGAAAGCTGAACCACCAGGCGCTGCTGGAATAGCCTTCGTTCACCGATTCCTTTTCATAGATTTGAAAGGCCTGCAGTTGCTGCGCAATGTCTTCCACCCGCAGGCGATTGCTTTTGTCCTCGAAAAACTGCAGCTGGCCGTTCAGGCGCAGATTCGTCACCGAGCTGTCCAGTACCAGTCCGGTGCTGGCCTGGCTGCCAATGCTGGTGAAGGATACAAGCAGCAGCACCAGGGGCAGTAGTGAGCGCTGCAGCATTCGCATCATGAGGTGGCAGGACCGGGCGCAGGTTGCAGGTTGGGTCCGAACGAGGGCAATTCCGCCGTTACCTGATTGCGTCCATTGCGTTTTGAACTGTAGAGCGCGCTGTCGGCAGCAGAGACGAACTGCTCGATCTCATGATGCCGTTCGGGAATGCAGGTGGTGAGTCCGACGCTGACAGTGATGGTAACTGCAGTGCCGCCTACCTGGAAGTCCGCCTGGTGAACCCGCTGCCGGATCAGTTCGGCCACCTGATGGGCGCCGGGCTGATCCGTATTCGGCAACAGTACGCAGAATTCCTCGCCGCCGTAGCGTGCCACGATATCGTTTTCCCGCAGGGCGGAGTCTTCAATGGTGGTGGCGACGGTGCGCAGGCAATCGTCGCCCACCAGATGGCCGTATTTGTCGTTGAACTGCTTGAAGTGATCGATATCGATCAGTAGCAGCGACAGCGGTAGTTTTTCCCGCTTGGCGCGGGAAAATTCCCGTTCCAGCGCGCGGTTCAGGTAGCGCCGGTTGCGAATGCCGGTGAGACCGTCGGTGTAGGTCAGTTCTTCCAGCCGCTTGTTGGCGATTTCCAGTTCGTGGGTGCGTTCCTTGACCTTGTATTCCAGGGTTTCGTTGGCGCGCATCTGGATGTCCAGCGCCTTGTCCTGGGCGTTGCGGGCTTCGCGTTCGTGCAGCAGCGCTTTTTCCTGGGCCAGACGCGCGTTCTTTTCCTGCTGCAGTGCTTCGGCCTGGGCCAGCCGGGCGATGCGTTCGTGTTCCAGTGCATGCAGCTGGGCTTCGAAGCGGCGGCGTTTTTCCACGTTGAGTCGGTCTGCCAGCGCGAATGACAACAGAATCACCTCCAGCGCCGAACCCAGCTGGGTGGCGTTTTCAGTGAAGAAATTGCGCGGCACCAGATCGAATTTGTTGAGCGCCAGGATCACGCCGCCAATCAGCATGGCGTACCAGGCAATGCAATAGTATTTGGCGGAAGAGTCGCCGCTTAGCCAGCGGTACGAGCCGAACGTGATCGCCAGGGAAATGCCGATCACGGCCCAGCCGATCACCACCGATATCATGGTGGAATAGGGCAGGAACAGGGTGGCGAGCATTACGATGGCGCTGATGATGACGACGCCGGTGGCGGGAATCCGCAGGCGCGGAAAAACCTCGTAAATGCGCAGGAAATTGATGGTGAACAACGCAGCGAACAGCACCACGCCCGCCAGGAAAAAGACGATGCTCTGGTCATTCCACCAGATACCGTTGGGCCACAGATACTGGTAAGAAACGCCATTGAGACTGGCCAGAAACAGCGCCATGCAGGCGACATAGAGCACGTAATACAGATAATTGGCTTCGCGCACCGACAGGAACACGAACAGGTTGTACAGGATCATCACCACCATGGTGCCGTAGTAGATGCCCAGCCCGAGCATCTCCGCCTGTGCCACTTCCAGCAAGGTGGTGTCGCGCCAGAGCATCAGCGGCACCTGCATCGAACTGGTGGTGTGCACGCGGATGTAAATATCCACCACATCCTGCTGGTGCAGTTTCAGGGGCACAATGAAATTGCGGTGATTGACCGGCCGATCGTGAAACGGCCGCTTGTCGCCCATGCTCAGGTTGACGCTGTTGCCGTTGCTGAACTGCTGGTAGATATCGACATAGTCCAGTACGGGATAGCCGATTTCCAGCTGCTTGCTGATGGTGTGCCCGGTGTTGTTGTGCAGGCGAAAGCGGAACCAGTAGTTGGCGCTGGTGTAACCGAAATTCACGTTGTCGATGATATTGACGGGGCGTTGCCAATCGCCTTCCCGCGACGAATCCTGCACATCGTTGACAGTGAGCTTGCCGCTGGTATCCACCAGGTATTCGACATGGTGTACCAGATTGAGCTGGTCGCTGTTGTCATCCAGCGCGATGGTTTCGACAGAGGCGAACGTCATGCTGGAGTACCACCATGCCAGTATCAGGCAGAGTGCCAGCTTCCATCCTCTCGGGTTCAGAACATGTTTTGTCACTCGGTTTTTCTCTCGCCACGGCTTTGCTGCGGGTTACCCCTTATAAATTGAGTTTAGTCAGTCATGGCAAAAGGCGCTGTTCTTTCGCTTTAAGAACGAAATGGAATCAATGGAGGGAATGTTAAGTGGTCGGGTTATTTAATGGCTTTTTATTTGATGGCTCTCTACTACTTGATGCCTTATTACTTGATTATGTGGGCGATGCTTTTGTCGTCGCCGAAATCCTGGACGATGATGCGGTTGCGACCAGATTCCTTGGCGCGGTATAGGCACTGGTCGGCCTGGTGCAGCAGTTTTTCGGTGAGATGCTGGCTGTCGGGAATGCCGGTCACCATGCCGCCGGAGATGGTCACTTCGCTGTGCACGCCGGAGGCATCATGGCGAATTCCCAGTTCCTGGATGGATTCCCGTACGCGGCGGGCGAAAGCCTCGGATTCATTGGGTTCGGCGTCGAACCACATCACCAGAAATTCTTCGCCACCGTAGCGACCGGCAAAATCCAGCGGCCGCTTGCAGCAACCCGCCAACGCGGCGGCAAGCCGGATCAGACAGTTGTCGCCCTGGATGTGTCCATAGAAGTCGTTGTAGTTTTTGAAGAAGTCCACATCCACCAGCAGCAGCGTGATGGGCTTGCGTTCGCGGAATGCGTAATAAATCAGGTGGTTGAGCTTCTGGTTGATGGCGCCGCGGTTGTAAAGACCGGTCAGCGGATCGGTCTTGGCCAGGTTCTTCAGTGCGCCGCGCTGCAAAAAGCCCAGCCGTACCTGGTATTCCAGTGTGTAACCGCTGACAGCGCCCACCAGTGTGGTGGCGAAGATGTAGAAGTAATTGTGGTATTGCGCCGCGCCGACCGGCAGGTATATCGCCGCAAGGCTGATGTAGGACAGCGCCACGATGCTGGCGCAGGTCAGCGCCCGCCGGAACTGCATGCCGCCTAGGGAAAAGGCCACCATGATGATGACCATCAGGCTTTCATAGGGCAGTGCAACGCCCTGGTACTGGCTGTATACGGTGATGACGGCGTTGCTCACGCCGATGAGCGTGATGATCATGAAACTGAACGCGGAGAAATACCGCTGCAGGTTTTGCCGGAAGGTGAATACCAGGGCAAGCAGCATGATCGGCACGGCAATCCAGACGCGCCCCAGCAGATACAGTTCCTGTGCCCGGGCGTCGCGAATGAACAGCAGGTCCAGGGGCACCAGCGCCAGCAACAGAATAACGCCCACAATGATGGCGCCACGCTGTTTGACCACGTTGCGGCTGTGGTAAAAGACGCGGAATTCTGTTTCCAGTTCAGCTGAGAACCGCAGCCCGGAAAACCCCTGCTTCAACTGGCGGTTGTAAATCTGTAGTTCCTGATCAAACCCCTGCATGTGGCCATGACAACCTGGCTAACTGTTTCAAAAGTATAGGAGCAAAGCAGCCCCTTGCGCGGGTGGCGCGAAAATCACGTTATTGTGGTTCGGAATCAGAGTTCGTGCTTTTAGCGTTCCGCAGCATAACGTGCGGCTGATCTGATGTGGGGCACCACCCTTGTGCAAGAGTAGCGCCCCGGCTTGTGATCACGCAACCCGAGGCATTTCCTCGGGTTACGGCTGCAGCGGCTTATTGGAACAGGGTGAGTGCGGTCTGTTTATCCGTATTGGCCTGGGCGGCCAGAGCGTTGCCGCTGTCCTGCTGGATGCGGTTCTGGGTCTGGCGCGCGACCTGGTCGGCCTGCTGGCGCGAACTGATGGACACCCGGTTATCGTCATTGCTGACCGTGCGCGGGAAGTCGCGGTTCAGGTTCTGTTCCTGGCTGGCCAGGGTGGCCAGACCGGATTGCACCTGATCCAGGCTCTGGCTCAGGCTGTCGGCGGTTTCTTTGGCAGCAGAACGGGATTCAATGCCGGAGTGCACCCGCAAACTATTGGTATCGATGGCATTGTTGCCGGATTTATCGGCCTTGTCCGCCAGGGCCGACAGATTGTTGCTCACCTCGGCGAAGGCGTCCTGCAGTTGCCGGCGCTCATTGTCGGATCGTGACGGTTCGGCGGCGGCCTCCGCCAGTGCCATGCCTTGACGCAACTGGTCGCCGGCACTGCGCAGCTCTGCCTGGGCCGACTGGTTTTTCCCTACTTCCTCAATCACTTGGCGCCGCTGCAATTGAACGTCAAGACCGGCAAAGCTGGTGCTTGCCGAGTCGGCGGGTGGCTGGGGTGCGGTGATGGCTTCCTCGTCACGCTTCTGTTGCGCGGGCAGGGGAGCCTGCAGGCTGTTGGCACGGGTTGATACGGAACTGCTGATGGGATCCATGAACTTCGCCTCGGGCGCTGGCACGACAGCATGAATCTAGTTGAGAGGCCGCAGCGCGTCCAATAGCCAGCGGTTGGGTTGCCGGGCCGGGTTAGATGATGCAGGAACAACCAGCATCAGGGCTGGCGTCGCAGCACGCAGGAACCGCTCAGCCGGTCATGCAGCAGGCGTCCGTCCCAGATCAGCATGTTGACGATCACGGTGATGTAGAGGAAATACAGGCTCACGCCGAACAGCGCGCAGCGCAGCAGAGCCCGCCACAGCGGGATGCGGTTGCCCTGGCTGTCGCACACTTTCATCCTGAACCAGAATTTGCCGGGCGATGCCTGCAGAGGTGAGGACTCGAACAGCGGATTGAGAATGGCATAGCCCGCAACCGTGAACAGGGCGGCGAACACCATGGTTTCATCCAGGAAATGGCCGAACCAGTTGAGCAGCCAGCCGCAGCTGAACAACAGCGCGCCGTCGATGATCAGCGCCATCCAGCGCCGGTAGTAATTGGCGTAGGGAATGGGCGGCCCGGCGTTTTTCACCGTTTGTGCGGCGGACGCTGATACCGGCACTGGTTGCCACCAGGCCAGGAACTGGTCCAGTTCATCTTCCTCGAAATGCTCTTCCAGGTGATGGCGACGCTGGTCCCACCAGAAGGTGTTGTTCAGATAGCGGATGGTGTCCGGCACCAGCATCAGTTCGCCGTTTTCCCGCTGCTCGAAATATATCTGCACCAGACGCTGCAGGAAGCGCAGGGAAAATTCCGCCTTGAATTCGATGTCCAAAAGGGCTTCGGCGTGGACCAGAAAATCCCAGGCGCGGGGATCGTTGCGCAGTGCGGGCTGTTCCAGCACGGCCTCGGCCTGATCCACCAGGCTGTCCCATTGCTGGTCGAGAAAATGCTCCCAGGCCTCCTCCTCGGCGGACAATGGTTCTTCATACGGGTGAAGCGCCTGGCCGTGTACCGGTGTGGGTTCGGGGCGTATCAGGGGTATGTCGACGTTTGCCTGGGGAGAGTTGCTCGGGACAGGAGTTTCCTGAACTGGGCTTTTTTGCAAAGGGATTGTTTGCAATGGGTTTGTTTGAACAGGAACCTGGATCAGCGGTGGTGTTTCCAGCGGCTGCGGCCGGGGCTCTGGCATGACGGCAGCAATCCGCGCCGGCTCTGCGGGCGGCGCGTCGTTCTGCGTTTCAGTCGCTGTAATTGTGGCGACAGGATCGGCAGTTGGTGCGGCACGTGGCGTTCTGCGCGGCGTTTCCTCTGCGTGCCGCTCAGCCCAGCCCAGTGCCTGCTGGTAAGCGGCATGCAGGCGCTGGAACCCTTCCGGATTCTCATCGGGCTTGTTCTGTTTGAGCAGCACCGCGTACGCCTTCTTGATGGCGCGAACGTCGGTTGTCGGCGCCAGTTGCAACACGTCCCAGTAACTCATCAGAACCAGTGCTCGCCTTCCAGCTCATCCAGCATTTCGTCGAAACGCTTTTGCGCCAGCTTGATCTCGTGCTGGTTCTGTCCTTCCAGCACGGATTCGAAATGCTGCAACAGGTGCGACAGGTGCTCGCGTTTTTCGCCCAGGGCCGATTCGAACATACGCTCGGCGCGGTGCAGCAGCGCGCGGTTCACTTCGTCCTCGCGCGGGTGGAATTTCAGCGTGGCGAGTTTTTCCCGCGTTTTGGCAATGTCGGATTCACTCAGGTTGCCGGCGTTGTTCTTGATCATGGTGTTGAACACTTCGCCGGTGGAATTCACCTTGATGTCCACTTCCAGCAAACCGTTCATGTCATAGCTGTAGCGCACGTCGATGCTTTCGGCGCCGGCCTTGTTTTTCGGCACCTTCACTTCCAGCTCACCCAGCTTGACGTTGTTGCGGGTCAGCCGGGATTCGCCCTGATAAATATCCACCAGCACGCGGGACTGGTTGTCGGTGACGGTATAAAGTGTTTTCACGATGCTCACCGGCACCACGGAATTGCGTTCGATGATCGGCAGGAACAGCGTGCCCTGCTTGCCGCCGGGATCGTTTTCGTTGTGAATGCCAGTGCCCAGCGTGTAGGGGCAGACGTCGGTGAGCACGATGTCGTCCAGTGCGGCGTCTTTTGCTTTCAGGCCGGCCTGAATACCCGCGCCCATCGCCACCACCAGATCGGGATCGAGATTCGCAGCCGGCATGCGGCGGAACATGCGCGCGATCATGGAGCGGAATATCTGCATCCGGGTGGCACCGCCCACCAACACCACATCATCGAGATCCGTCGGTGAAATATCGGCATCGTTCAGCGCGCGTTCCACCGGCAACTGGATGCGCGACAGCAGCGATTGCACGCGCTGGTTGAAGGTGTCGCGGCGCAGGCTGATGGGTTCCTTCTGTTGCGGCAGGATCAGGTCGAGCTTCACTTCCTCTACCGACGACAGCTTGCGCTTGGCCTGTTCCAGCGTGGAGTACAGTTGCTGCACCTGGACGCGGTTCAGCGCATTCTTGTCGATGCCGGTGAGTTCCAGATACCACTGCACCAGCGCTTCCAGAAAATCCTCGCCGCCGAGAAAGTTGTCGCCCGCCGACGCATGCACTTCCAGCACGCCGCTGAAATATTCCATGATGGAAACATCAAACGTACCACCGCCCAGATCCACCACCATGAAGCGGCTGCCTTCGGGTTTTTCGTGCAGGCCGTAGGCCATGGCCGCGGCAGTGGGCTCGTTGATCAGGCGCTCCACTTTCAGGCCCGCCAGTTCGCCCGCCAGTCGCGTCGCTTTGCGCTGCACGTCGTTGAAATAGGCGGGCACGCTGATCACGGCTTCTATGACGGTTTCGCCCAGCAGGGTTTCCGCATCCTGCTTCAGGCTTTTCAGCACCAGCGCCGACAATTCCGGCGACGTGAAATTTTTCTTGCCCAGGGTCTGCTGGTTGTCGGTGCCCATGTAACGTTTGAACACCGATGCGCACAGGTGCGGATGGCTCAGCAGACGCTGCTTGGCGAACTTGCCCACCAGCAGTTCGCCGTTGTCGTCCAACCCCACTACCGATGGCGTAAGAAAATCGCCGAACCGGTTCGGAATCAGTTCCGACTTGCCGTCGCGCCAGATGGCGCAGGCGCTGTTGGTGGTGCCCAGGTCGATACCCAAAATGGTCATGCAAATCCGCCTGTTCTGAAGCTGACGCCCACCAGCACAAACAACACTGAAATCACGGTGACCGGGATGACGTGCCAGGCCAGGGATGTCAGGTTGCGTTCGGTGAGGTTGGGAATGATGCGTAAACGCGCGTCGACGGCCAGCAGTGCGGTGGCCGCCAGGAAACTGAGTTTGAGGGTGAGGGTCTGGCTGACCAGATTGTCGAAGCCGAACCACTGGCTGATATCCGGTTGCAGCTGGAACGCCATGTAAAGGCCGGTACCGATCTGGATCACCAGGGCGGGAATGCCGATCTTCTCGAACCGCTGTTCGAAGTTCCGGATATAGGTTGGTGAGCGCTCACGCAGCGCTACGGGCAGAATGCAGAAGGACAGCACCAGATGTCCGCCGGTCCAGACCGTGGCACCCAACACATGCAGCATCAACGCTATCGTGTACATCCGGGAGGCTCCTTCATTGAGCCGGCTATGATAGACCGGTGCACGGGCACAACCAATGGGCAGTTGGCGGGGCGGTCGAAAATCAGGCTGTGGATGGGCAGGTGTTGGCGGGCGTGATAAGCTGCGGGCGTTTTAAATCATCCGGCTTAGAGTCGCTGACACCTGTATTCAGAACAAGACGCTTTCCAGAACAAGAAGGATATTCCCATGAGCTGGCATTACATCGAAAAGGGCCGTGGCCGCCCCCTGATCCTGCTGCACGGCATCGGCATGAACGCGCAGGCCTGGTCGCCGGTATTTGACCGGCTGGCGATCCAGCGCCGGGTGATTGCCCTCGACATCCCCGGCTTCGGCAAGACCCCCGGCCTGCCGGACACGGTGGAGCCCGGTCCCGCCGCCATGGTGGACGGCCTGCGCCAGACCCTGCACACACTGGGCCTGCATGAACCGGTGGACATGGTGGGCAATTCCCTGGGTGGGCGCATTGTGCTGGATGCAGCAGCCCAGGGTCTGGCCCGCTCGGTGGTGGGCATTTCCCCCGCCGGTCTGTGGAAGAACCGCGGGCCCGATCATCTGGAATACTTGTTTGGTGCCATGCGCAAGGCCTACCAGCTGATGCCCCGCGTATCTGAAACCCTGCTGCGCACCACCATCGGCCGCACCCTGATCATGGCCGGTGCCGTGTCGGCCCGGGGCTGGAAAATGCCGGTGGAGGACGCCATCCGCTCGGCTGAGCTGTTCGCCCAGTCCCATCATTTTGAGCCCATTTTCGATGCGTTCCGCCCGCCGTTCACGGCCGGGGCTAATGTGAAAGTGCCCTGCACCATCGCCTTCGGTGACTTCGACATGGTGTTCCCGCTGGGCACCCGCGACCGCTCCCGCGCCCCGGCGCAAACCCACTGGGTGCGCCTGCCCGCCTGCGGCCATGTTCCCATGTGGGACAACCCCGATCTGGTGAGCCACGTCATCCTCAGCTCCACGCAATAGGATTTCGAGATCGCCGGTCGGTAGCCGGGTTCCATCTAGGCATTAGGCAGCGCATTGGGCAGCACATTGGGCAGACGGGCAAAAATCCGTACAATACCGCCCCAATTCCCCGTGCCTGGCTCAAACCCCCTGGAAAACCCCGCATGCTGCGACTGACCGAACTCCGGCTTCCCCTCGACCACGCGCCCGAGGCGTTGCCTGCCGCCCTCTGTCATCGGTTGGGTATTCAGCCCGGCGACCTGCTGGAATTCACCCTCTTCAAGCGCAGCTACGACGCCCGTCGCAAGGACGAGCTCAGCCTGATCTACAGCATCGATTTCAGGGTGGCGGACGAAGCCGCACTGCTGGAGCGGCTCAGGAAAGACACCAAGGTCAGTCTCGCGCCCGACATGACCTATCAGTTTGTAGGCCACGCACCGGCCGATCTGCCGCACCGGCCGGTCGTGATCGGATTTGGTCCCTGCGGCATTTTTGCAGCGCTGCTGCTGGCGCAGATGGGCTTCAAACCCATCGTGCTGGAGCGGGGCCAGGACGTGCGTCAGCGCACCAAGGACACCTGGGGCCTGTGGCGCAAGCATGTGCTCAATCCGGAATCCAACGTGCAGTTCGGCGAGGGCGGTGCCGGCACTTTTTCCGACGGCAAGCTCTACAGCCAGATCAAGGACCCGCGTTACCTGGGCCGCAAGGTGCTCACCGAATTCGTCAAAGCCGGTGCACCGGAGGAAATTCTCTACGTCAGCAAACCGCACATCGGTACCTTCCGTCTGGTGACCATGGTGGAGCAGATGCGTGCCACCATCACTGAGCTGGGCGGCGAAATCCGTTTCGGCCAGAAGGTGACGGACGTAAAAATTGAAAACGGAAAAGTGTGCGGCGTGACGCTGGAAAGCGGCGAGCAGATCGTGACGGATCATGTGGTGCTGGCGCTGGGCCACAGTGCGCGCGACACGTTTGAAATGCTGCACGCGCGCGGTGTGTTCATGGAAGCGAAACCGTTTTCCGTTGGCTTCCGCATCGAGCATCCGCAGTCGCTGATCGATCGTGCCCGTTTCGGCAAACATGCGGGCCATCCGTTGCTGGGCGCGGCGGATTACAAGCTGGTGCATCATGCGAAAAATGGCCGCTCGGTGTATTCGTTCTGCATGTGCCCGGGTGGCACGGTGGTGGCAGCGGCGTCGGAGCCCAATTGTGTCGTCACCAACGGCATGAGCCAGTATTCCCGCAACGAACGCAACGCCAACGCCGGCATCGTGGTGGGGATTACGCCGGAGGATTACCCCGGCAGTCCACTGGCGGGCGTGGCATTGCAGCGTGAACTGGAATCGCGCGCGTTTGTGCTGGGCGGCAGCAATTACGATGCGCCCGGTCAGCTGGTGGGGGATTTCATTGCGAACAAACCATCGGAACAGCTGGGCGAAGTGATTCCGTCCTACAAGCCCGGCGTGAAGCTCGGTGATTTGAGCAGCGCACTGCCACCGTACGCGATTGAAGCGATCCGTGAAGCGCTGCCGGCATTCGGCAAACAGATTCGCGGTTTCGACATGGCGGATGCAGTGCTGACCGGCGTGGAAACCCGCACCTCGTCGCCGGTGCGCATCACCCGGGGCGAAAATTTTCAGAGCCTGAATGTGAAAGGATTGTTTCCTGCGGGGGAAGGCGCCGGTTATGCCGGTGGCATTCTGTCGGCGGGCGTGGATGGCATCCGGGTGGCGGAAGCGCTGGCGCAGGCTGTACTGGCGGGCAACTGAAATTCTCCGCCGAAGTTTTTTCAGGCCGGTAGCGGTTCCAGTGCCTGCACCAGCAAGCGCCCGTGGCCCTTCAATACGGTCGCGCCAGTGAACAGCATCACCACCAGGGCTTCGGCCTGCGCGAAAATCGCATTGCGCTGCTCCGGCTGCTCAATGTAATCCATCGACAGCTGGAACATTTCGCGGCTGATGGTGGACGCCACTTCCAGCAGCGTTACATCGTCCAGCATCGGCAGCAGCTTCAGCTGCTTGATGTCGTCCGCCATGTCTTGCGCAAAATCCGCCATCACCTTGCGCAGTGCCTGCCTCAGCAGCGGCGACGCGCCGTGCAGTTCGCGCACGCCAAGGATGAATGCATTGGGGTTCTGCGCCACATAATCGAAAAACAGTTTCACCGTCTCCTTGGTGGCCAGGGTGGCCTTCTGCAGGTTCAGCAGCGGGTTCTCCTCCCAGCCGATGCCCGCCAGTTCCGGCGGCACCACCGACTCCGCTGCCTGCCGCCGCAGGTCCCGCAGGGGTTGCCGCAGCTTGTTCGACATCTCCTCGATGATGGTCAGCCCCAGCTCATCTATATCCTTGAAATGACGATAAAAAGTATTGGGATTGAGCCCGGCTTCCCGCGCCAGTTCCCGTAATCCCAGGGCATTGATGCTGCGGGACTGGGCCGTGAGTTTCAGCGCGGCGTCCATCAGCAGGCGTTTGCCCTGGGCGGCAACGGTTTTGGTAAGGCTGGGCTTGCGTGCGGTCATTATTTGATCGATTCTGGCTAAAAGTTGTTATTTATTGTACGTGCGCTTGACCGCCAAGTATACAACTGTATACGATTGATCGCGTGTAGACAGTTGTCTACCTTCTCACAATATCAATAACACCGGGATCAGAGTCATGACAGCGCAGTCCGCCGCAAGCAGAGGGTATGCCGAACACCACAAAATCGTCATCGTCGGCTCGGGTTTTTCGGGCCTGGGCATGGGGATCAAACTGAAAGAAGCCGGCGAAAATGATTTCGTCCTGCTGGAGAAGGAAGCGGGCGTCGGCGGTACCTGGCGCGTGAATCATTATCCCGGTTGTGCCTGCGATGTGCCGTCCCACCTGTATTCGTTTTCGTTCGAAGCCAACCCCGGCTGGAGCCGCATGTTCGCGCCGCAGCAGGAGATCAGGGCGTATCTGGAACACTGCGCCCGCAAATACAACATCCTGCCCCATGTGAAACTCAACACCACCGTGGAATCCATGCGCTGGGATGAACATCGTGGCCTGTGGAAAATTCACTGCGCCGGCGGCGTGGAATTCACCGCGAATATGGTGGTGTCCGGCATGGGTGGCCTGTCGATTCCGGCGTACCCGAATGTGAAAGGGCTGGATCAGTTCCAGGGCAAGATGTTCCATTCCCAGCAGTGGGATCATTCCTACGATCTGACCGGCAAGCGTGTGGCCGTGATCGGCACTGGCGCGTCGGCAATCCAGTTCGTGCCTTACGTGCAGAAGAAGGCGGCGAAACTGGATCTGTACCAGCGCACTGCGCCCTGGATCATGTCCAAGCCCGACCGCCCCATGACCTGGGTTGAAAAAAATGTATTCAAGCGTTTTCCCGCTGCGCAGCGCGCATTCCGCGACGGCATTTACTGGGCGCTGGAAAGTCGCGTGCTGGCCTTTGTCATCAATCCGCGCCTGATGGCAATTGCGAAACGCGACGCGATGAAACATATCCGCAAGCAGATCAGCGATCCCGTGTTGCGCAAAAAAGTCACGCCGGATTACACCATCGGCTGTAAACGCATTTTGATGTCCGATGAATATTATCCGGCGCTGGCGGCACCCAATGCGGATGTGATTACCACCGGCATCAAGGAAGTTCGCGCGAACAGCGTCGTTACTGTGGATGGAGTCGAGCATCCCGCCGATGCGATCATTTTCGGCACCGGCTTCAAGGCGGCTGATCCGATTCCACCCGGCGTGATTTTTGGACGCGACGGCAAGGACCTGGGTGAGTTGTGGAAAGCGGGCCCCGAAGCCTACAAAGGTACTACTGTGGCTGGATTCCCCAATCTGTTTTTTCTTATGGGTCCGAACACAGGACTGGGCCATAATTCCATGGTATACATGATCGAATCCCAGATTGCCTACGTGCTGGAAGCACTCAAGTTGATAGACAAAAAACGTCTGCGCAGTGTGGAAGTGAACGCCAAGGCGCAAGCGTCTTTCAATGTGGAAATTCAAGGCAAGGTAGCCGGCACGGTGTGGAACGCCGGCGGTTGCCAGAGCTGGTACATTCACCCGCAAAGCGGTAAGAACGTGACGCTGTGGCCTGGGTTCACCTGGCAATTCCGCAAGATCACGCGCCGCTTCGATGCCGGTGCCTACAATCTGGAAAGCGACGGCGCTACCGTCGCCACCAATAAAAATGAATCGCTGATCAATGAGGTGTCTGCGTGAAAAAATTCAATCATAAAGTGGCAGCTATTACTGGTGCTGCATCGGGTATCGGTCGCGCGTTGGCCCTGAACCTTGCCCGTGAACAATGCGATCTGGCATTGAGCGATGTGAACGAGGTTGGCTTGCAGGAAACCGCAGAGCAGGTCCGGGCCTTGGGTGTGAAAGTCACTACCACGAAAGTGAACGTGGCCGACCGCGCTGCGATGCATGCCTGGGCCGATCAGGTAGTGAAGGACCACGGCAAGGTGAACCTGATTTTCAACAACGCCGGCGTGGCACTGGGCAATACGGTGGAAGATGCCTCCTACGAGGATTATGAATGGATCATGGGCATCAACCTGTGGGGCGTTATTCATGGCACCAAGGCATTCCTGCCCTATCTGAAGCAGACCGGCGATGGTCATGTCATCAACGTGTCCAGCATTTTCGGCCTGTTCTCGCAGCCGACTCAAAGTGGATACAACATGACGAAGTTTGCCGTACGTGGTTTCACCGAGTCGCTGCGGCAGGAGCTGGATCTGGAGAATTGCGGCGTGTCGGCCACCTGCGTGCACCCGGGCGGCATCAAAACCAACATCGCCAAGAATGCGCGCATGGATGACAGTGTGTTGAAACTGACCGGCGGCAAGGGCAGCACAGAAAAAATGACCCAGCAGTTTGAACAGATGTTCGTCACCACGCCGGATAAAGCGGCGCAAGTGATCCTGAATGCGGTCAGGCGCAATGCGCGCCGCGTGCTGATCGGTAACGACGCCAAGGCGACGGACGTCATGCAGCGCCTGCTGCCGCAGGTGTACCAGAAGCTGGTAACCACGTCGTTCAAGCTGGCAAACCGGTAACAGAAACAGGATGGAAACAAACCCAGGCTTGCCTGGGTTTTCTGCTTTTTAAAATAGCTAAACAAGAGAGATGGCATGGATACAGCAAATATGGACACGGACTGGGCGTCCCCCCATAAACCCGTCCCTGGGGGCTGCTCCGCGGCATCCCTGCCGCAGAGCGTCCATATTTGCTGTATCCATGCCATCTCTCTTGTTTTACTCTCTATAAAAACAAAGCAACCAGGAGGTCAAACCCATGCACGGACTCATGATGGACATGCAGCTGTCCATTGCCTCGTTCATCACACACGCAGAAAAAGTACACAGCCGGGCGCGCATTGTCAGTCGCAAGCCTGAGGGTGGCATCTTCAGCTATACCTACGCCGATGCCGCAAAGCGGGTGCGCCAGGCGGCCAACCTGCTAAAAAAGCTGGGCGTCAAGCACCAGGACCGGGTGGCGACGCTGGCCTGGAACACCCACCGTCACTATGAGCTGTACTTTGCGGTGTCCGGCAGCGGCGCCATTCTGCACACCGTCAATCCACGGCTGTTTCCCGAGCAGATCATTTACATTCTCAATCACGCCGAAGACGAAGTGCTGTTCGTCGACATCCAGTTCATTCCGCTGATTGAAAAAATCAAAAGCCAGTTGCTGCTGCTGAAACACATCGTGGTGCTGGTGGACAAGGAAAAAATGCCGCAGTCCACACTGCCGCTGGTGTGCTATGAAGAATTGCTGGCGGCGGAGAGCGACCGTTATGAATGGCCGCAGTTCGACGAGAATACCGCTGCTACATTGTGCTACACATCGGGCACCACCGGTCATCCCAAGGGCGTGTTGTACAGCCACCGCTCCACCGTCATTCATGCGATGGGGTCGGTGTCGCTCGACGCGCTCGGCATTTCCAGCGCTACGGTGGTGTTGCCGGTGGTGCCCATGTTCCATGTCAACGCCTGGGGTGTGCCCTACGCGGCGACGGCGTCGGGTGCGACGCTGGTGTTGCCGGGTGCGGGCATGGACGGCGCTTCGATTTTCGAACTGATCGACAATGAAAAAGCCAATCTGCTGCTGGGCGTGCCCACGGTGTGGCTGGCGCTGCTGCAGTATTGCGAGCGGGAAAAGAAAACGCTGCATTCCGTGCAGGAAGTGGTGATCGGTGGTTCTGCTGCGCCAATGTCGATGATCCGTGAATTCCAGGAAAAACATAATGCGTTTGTGATTCACGCCTGGGGTATGACGGAAATGTCGCCCATGGGCACGCTCAACACCATGAATCCGCACATGGCCAGCCTGTCGCAGGAAGAGCGTTACAAACTGCAGACCAAGCAGGGCCGGCCGATTTACGGTGTGGAATTGCGCATCGTGGGCGCCGATGGCCTGCCCATGCCCCACGACGGCAAATCCTTCGGCCGCCTGCAGGTGCGCGGGCCCTGGATCGCGAAGTCCTACTACAAACACGAAGATCGTTCTGCCTGGGAAGATGGCTGGTTTGACACGGGCGACGTGGCCACAGTGGATGAGAACGGCTACATGAATATCGTCGACCGCGCCAAGGATGTGATCAAGTCCGGCGGCGAATGGATCAGCTCCATTGACGTGGAAAACATTGCCGTAGGCCATCCGGCAGTGGCCGAGTGCGCGGTGGTGGGCGTGCCCCATCCGAAGTGGGACGAACGGCCGCTGCTGCTGGTGATCAAAAAGCCAGGCCAGGACGTGACGAAAGAACAGATGCTGGAATTTCTGGCGGACAAGATCGTGAAGTGGTGGATGCCGGACGAAGTGCTGTTCGTGACTGAGCTGCCGCACACGCCCACCGGCAAACTGCTCAAGCGCGATCTGCGGGAAACGTTCAAGGATGTTTACACCGGACACTGAAGCGGGTCAGTGCATTAAAAAAAGGGGAGGCGTGGTTGCACGTTTCCCTTTTTTTGTGTGGCAGCCAGCGATTGTCCTAAGTGACACAGCCTTCGTCATATTCAGCCAATGAGTCTGGCTAAGGCGGGTGTATTAATATGCGGCCAGGTAAGTTGTATTTTTTGCCGATTAAAACAATAAATACTGATAAAACAAAAAGGACTACAGCAATGGACACAACATCAGCGCCGCGTTCAGGACGGGCGCGGTTATCCGTCGGTACACTCCTGCTCGCCCTTCTGACCGTCAGCACCCATTCCCACTCAGCCATCATTTCAGATGAATCGCCCTGCAATCCTGTGCGGGTGGAAAACTGCGTGCTGCCGTATCCATCGGATCTGTACACGGTGCCTGATGCGGCTTCGGTGACGGGAAAAACCGTTGTTGTGCCTTTTGCTGCCCTGCGCGATGAAATCATCGCCGAGCTGCCGCCGACACTGACGCCTGAAACGGTGTTTGGTGGCAGCAGCGGATTCTCGGCGGCCACTACTGTGCTGTTCGAACTGGATCAGGCGCCGGATCTGTCCACGCTGCCGGCCGATGGTGGTGATGCCGTGGTGGCGCTGGATCTGAATACCGGTGAGCGCATGCCGGTGCGGGTCATGCTGAATGAATATGCCCGTTCCCGCAAAGTCACCGCGCCCAAGCAGATCGTGGAAATCTATCCGCGTTCGCGCTGGAATTTTTCCGGGCGCTACGTGGTGGGCCTCACGAAAAAACTGAAAACGTTGAGCGGTGCTGATTTTGCGCCGTCCACCGGTTTTGCCGCCGCGTTGCAGGGCGGCAGCGGTGAATTGCAGCAGGCTTACGCGCCAGCCATTGCAGCGCTGGCGCAAGCGGGCGTGCAACCGGCTGATCTGGTGTCCGCCACCTTCTTCACCGTGCGCTCGGAAGAAGAAGCCACCGGCCCCATGCGTAAGGTCGCCGCTGAGGTCTACGCCGCCGACCACCCGATTCGTGATCTGAGAATCAATTATTTTCTCACTGGCCAGATCGCGGCCATCGTGCGTGGTGATGTGCTGCTGAGCAGCTATCGCGGCGAAGACCGTAACGTTGATTACAGCAAATCCACTGGCGACGAATACTGGACCCGCTTCCGCCTCACCATTCCCCGCGCGGCGAAGCGGGGCTCGGTGCCGGTGGCGATCTACGGCCACGGTCTGAGCGTGCTGAAGGAAACCGATATCGTGGTGTCGCTGATCAATGCGATGGAAGGGGTGGCCACCGTCTCCATCGACCAGCCCAATCACGGTTCCCGCATCAGCCGTGACGGCGGTTATGCAATAACCCGCCTGGGCGTGGACAACGTGCCGCTGCAGGTGGGCATGACCGGGCAATCGCCCATCGATTTCATCGCGCTGCTGAAAGCGGTAAAAACCAGCATCGGCACGATCGATGTGATGCCGAAGAAACTGTTCTCGCCGTTGGCGGGTGCCGTGCAGCCCGGGCGCAATGGCGACGGCATTCCCGATCTGGATGTGAACAATATTTTTTACGAGAGCACTTCGCTCGGCGGCGTTCTGGGTGCGACTTTCGTGGCGCTGGCGCCGGATCTGAAAGGAGCATTTCTGCAGGTGCCGGGTGTGGGCATCACCAGCATCCTGTCCGGTTCCGAATTGTGGGATCTGCGCTACAACCAGCTGGAGCCGCCGTCAGTGGACGGTGCCGAGGCCCTGTTGCTGAAAGCGGTGATGCAGCATGAAATGGATTACGGTGATGCCATCAATTTCGTGCATTACATCCATAACCCCATTCCCGGTAATGAAGACAAGAAGCTGGTGATGGTGGTGGCGAAGGGGGATGGCATTGTGCCGAATTTTTCCGCCACGGCGCTGGCGAATCTGACGGATTCGGCAATCATCGGCCGGCAACGGTTCGAGATGCCGGGTGTGCGTGTGACCGGTTCAGCGGAATTTGAGAATGGCAACGGCATCGTGCAGGTGCCGCCGCTGATTCATCTGGGTGTGGATGTCATTGACGCCCTGGCTGCCCACGGTTCTTTCATAGATCCGCGCGCGACAGCCGCGCTGCAGCGCTGGATTCGGGAACAGATTCAGGCGGAATAAAGTATCGGTATGGCGCCGGTTCGGTTGCGGCCGGCGCCAATGATGTCAGGCTTTGCGATTGAGCGGCACCAGATTATTCGCCTGGGGCTTTCCCAGCTGCGTTACTCTGTTGCGGCCCTGCTGCTTCGACTGATACAAGGCTTCGTCACTGCGTGCTACCAGGCGCAGAGGGTCCAGACCTGGTTCAGGAATCATGCCTGTCACGCCAATGCTCACCGTCAGCGTGAGCGTGCAGTTTTCCAGTTCGATCAGTGTTTCACTGATTTTCATGCGAATGCGTTCCGCCACCCAGCGCGCGGAATCCGGATCGGTATCCGCCAGCACCAGAATGAATTCCTCGCCACCGTAACGGCAGATCATGTCGCCGGGCCGGCTTGCCAGTTGCTTCAGAGCGTTAGCCACCACCACCAGGCAGCGATCGCCGGACAGGTGGCCGTGAGTGTCGTTCACCGCTTTGAAGTGATCGATATCCAGCATGATCACGCTCAACCAATGGCCGGATTCCAGCGCGTCCTGCCAGAGCTGCGGATAATAGTCATTGAAGAACCGACGGTTGCGTACCCGGGTCAGGCCGTCGTTGATCTACAGCTCCAGCAGATTGCGATTTTCCATTTCCAGTTCC
>JABLXQ010000003.1 GCA_013178375.1 Gammaproteobacteria bacterium | reverse complement strand
TGTCGATGGTATGGGAATAGCGCTTGCCATTCACCTCGAAATAATTACGGTAGTCGCCAGAGGTGGCCATGGCCAGACGGCTGACAGCAAATACCCGCTCCACCGTACGCGCCCCGGTCCAGGGCTTTTCCACCGCCACCCGCCAGGGTTCGTCAGGTGACTTGGGATCACCCGCCCGCATCTCGCCACCCACTTCCACCAGGTAACGCCGGATGCCCAGGTTTTCCAGGGCCTCGGCCACTCTATCCACGCCATAACCCTTGGCGATGGCGGAGAGATCGACATACAGATCCTTGTGCTTCTCCAGTTCCAGCGTCTCGGTGTGCAGGGTCAGGGCATCGGTTCCCACCCGGGTCCAGGCCTGGCGCTGGGCAGCCTCATCGGGCACGACGCTGGGCCGTCCCTGCGGGCCGAATCCCCACAGATTCACCAGCGGCCCCACGGTGACATCGAACGTGCCCTGGCTCAGCCGCCAGACCTCCACGGATTTGCGCATGACGTCAAACAGCGCGGGAGAAACCTGCATCCGCGTGCCGGAGGGCGCCTGGTTGAAGCGGGAAAGTTCGGAAGTGGCAAGATAGGTGGACATGGACTGGTTCACCCCGTCCAGCGCCGCCTGGATGTGGTCGGCCACCTGCCCGGGTTCGAGTCCGGCAGGCATTGCACTCACCTTCACCGACCAGGTGGTGCCCATGCTCTCGCCGTTGAATTCGATGATCTCGGGTGCGGGGGATGAGCAACCGGCTAACAGCGCAAAGCAGCAGAACACCCCAAACCAGAAGGCCGGGAATCGCGCACGGTACATCTCATCAGCCACCAAAATCGTCGAGATGGATATTATCGCGCTCAACACCCAGATCATCCAGCAGACGGATCACGGCTGCCGTCATCATCGGAGGGCCGCACATGTAGAACTCGCAATCTTCCGGCGCCGGGTGATCCCGCAGGTACTGCTCGAACAGCACATTGTGGATGAAACCGGTGAGACCACTCCAGTTATCTTCCGGCTGCGGATCAGACAACGCGATATGCCATTTGAAATTGTCATTATCCGCCTGCAGTGAATCGAAATCCTCCTTGTAAAACAGCTCACGCAGACTGCGGGCGCCGTACCAGAAGGTGATCTTGCGTTTCGATTTGAGCCGCTTCAGCTGGTCGAAAATATGCGAGCGCATCGGCGCCATGCCTGCACCGCCACCCACGAATACCATTTCGGTTTCGTTGTGACTGGCAAAGAATTCGCCGAACGGTCCATACACCGTGACCTTGTCGCCCGGCTTCAGGCCGAACACCCAGGACGACATCTGCCCCGGCGGAATCCCCTGCGAACCCGGTGGCGGTGTGGCCACACGAATATTGAACTTGAGCAGGCCCAGTTCGTCCGGATAGTTCGCCATCGAGTAAGCGCGAATCACGGTGTCATCGACTTTGGATTCCAGCTTGAAGAAACCGAAGCGCTCCCAGTCGGCGCGGTATTCCGGCTCGATATCGAAATCCTTGTATTTGACGTGATGGGGCGGGCACTCCAGCTGCACGTAACCACCGGCGCGGAAATGCACCACCTCGCCTTCCGGCAGATCCAGCACCAGTTCCTTGATGAAGGTGGCCACATTGTGATTCGAGCGCACGGTGGTGACCCACTTCTTCACGCCGAAGAAGGCTTCGTCCAGCTCGATCTTCATGTTCTGCTTCACGGCCACCTGACAGGACAGCCGCCAGCCTTCCTTGATTTCCCGCGTCGAAAAGTGGCCTTCTTCGGTCGGAAGAATATCGCCGCCGCCTTCATGCACGATCACCCGGCACTGGGCGCAGGTACCGCCACCACCGCAGGCCGACGACACGAAAATGCCCCTGTCCGCCAGCGTGGTCAGCAGCTTGCCGCCGGCCGGCACATCAATTGCCTTTTCGGGATCTTCGTTGATCTCAATGTGCACATCGCCGGTGCTCACCAGACGCGAGCGGGCCAGCAGGATCAGCACCACCAGCGCCAGTACGATGCCGGTGAACATACCAACGCCGAGGAATATCGTATTGTCCATCTGCCTGACTCCCCGCGCCGGTTACAGCTGAATGCCGGAAAACGACATGAATGCCAGCGACATCAGACCCACCGTAATAAAAGTGATGCCCATGCCACGCAACCCCTGGGGCACGTCGCTGTATTTGAGTTTCTCGCGGATACCCGCCAGCACCGCAATCGCAATCGCCCAGCCAGCACCGGAACCAATGCCATACACCACGCTCTCGCCAAAGGTGTAATCGCGTTCCACCATGAACAGGGCGCCACCCAGAATCGCACAGTTCACTGTGATCAGCGGCAAAAACACACCCAGCGCGTTGTACAGCGATGGCACGTATTTATCGAGGAACATTTCCAGGATCTGCACAATCGCGGCAATCATGCCGATGTAACTCAGCAGGCCAAGGAACGTGAGATCCACATCGCCCAACCCCGCCCACTCCAGCGCGCCTTCCTTCAGCAGGTAATTCAGGATCAGGTTGTTGGCCGGCACGGTGATCGCCTGCACGAATGTCACCGCGACACCCAGACCAATCGCCGTCTTCATCTTTTTGGAAACTGCGATGAAGGTGCACATGCCCAGGAAGAACGCCAGCGCCATGTTCTCAACGAAAATGGATTTGACCAGCAGGCTCAGATAATGCTCGAACATGATCGTGCCTCCTCAATGCGCCGGCTGCGCTTTGGTGTGGGTAGCCAGCGGATACTCGTTGCGTTCCACCTGCTCCGGCTTCCAGGTGCGCATGGCCCAGATCAGCAGGCCGATCAGGAAAAATGCACTGGGCGGCAACAGCAGCATGCCATTCGGCACATACCAGCCGCCATCACTCACCAGCTTGAAGATTTCGATACCGAGCAATTTGCCGGATCCGAACAGTTCACGGAACACACCCAGAATCAGCAGGATCACGCTGTAGCCAAGGCCATTGCCGAAACCGTCGAGGAAACTGGCCACCGGCGGATTCTTCATGGCGTAGGCTTCGGCGCGCCCCATCACGATACAGTTGGTGATGATCAATCCCACGAACACCGACATCTGTTTGCTGATGGCATAGGCGTAGGCGCGCAGGAACTGGTCCACCACGATTACCAGCGACGCAATGATCGTCATCTGCACGATGATGCGGATGCTCGACGGAATCTGGTTACGGATCAGGCTGATGAAATAGCTGGAAAACGCCGTCACCAGTGTCAGCGCAATACACATGGCAATGGTCGTTTTCAGGTTGCTGGTCACGGCCAGCGACGAACAGATGCCCAGCACCTGCACCATGATCGGGTTGGACGCGATGACCGGGTCCAGCAATGCCTTGCGGTTTTCCGATGCCATGACTTATACCCCCTGCGCTTTGACTTTCGCCAGATAAGGACCGAATCCGTTGCTGCCCAGCCAGTAGTTCACCAGATTGGTGACGCCGCGACTGGTGAGCGTGGCACCCGCGAGGCCGTCTATCTGATGCACTGCCTGCGGATGGGCTGGGTCGACAACACCCTTGATCAGGTGAATGTTGACCTTGCCGGATTCATCGAAAACTTTTTTGCCAGGCCACACGGCTTTCCATTTGGGATTGTCGACTTCCCCGCCCAGACCCGGTGTCTCGGCGTGTTCGTAAAAACCCATTCCCACGACAGTGGTGGTATCGGTTTTCAACGCCAGGAAGCCATACAGGGTGGACCACAATCCATACCCGTTTACCGGCAGAATGATGGTTTCCACCTGCCCCTGCTCGTTCTTGGCCAGATAAATCGTGGCGTACTTGGGCTGACGCTTGATCACCGCGATATCAATCGCGCCGTCCAGCATTTCATTCTGCCCGGGAATCTTGGCGGCCTTGCGCTGTTCGTAGGCCAGGGGATTCTGCACGATGGCTTTCTCCCAGTCGGCACTCGCGTTTGCTTCCGTCAGGTATTCGCCCGTATCCAGATTCACCACGCGCACTTCAATGCGCTGGTCGAACACGTCCTTCACCTTTTTGCCGGAATCCAGCAGGCCGGCGGCCGCCAGGATGCTCTTGTTCTTGTCGAGCTGCTTGTTGGCTTCCTGCTGCGGCTTCAGCGCGACAGCGGCATAGGCCACGAAGATCGAGCAGAACACACAGAGAAGCGTCGCAACCAGCAGGGTTTTACCGGTGGTGTCATTACTGGACATGACTGTTACTGGACATGCGCGCCAGCCTCCGTTTCACGTTCGCCTGAATCACGAAATAATCAATGGTGGGCGCCAGCAGGTTGGCGAACAGAATCGCCAGCATCATGCCCTCGGGAAACGCGGGATTCACCACCCGGATCAGCATCACCATCACGCCAATCAGTGCGCCAAACACCCACTTGCCGGTATTCGTCATCGACGCCGAAACCGGGTCCGTCGCCATGAAGAAAGTACCCAGCGCCCAGCCGCCCAGCACGTAATGCCACCAGAATGGAATCTGAAACATCGGGTTGGTGGTGCTGCCGATACTGTTGAACAGGATGCCCATCGCGGCAGTGCCTGCGAAAACCCCGGCAACAATGCGCCAGGATGCAATCCCGGTGATCATCAGGATGAGGCCACCGGCAGCCAGTGCCAGTGCCGAGGTCTCACCCACCGAACCCTGCATGTTGCCGATAAAGGCATCCATCCAGGTCAGTTGGCCCTGCAATGCCTGCATGCCACCCTCGGCCGCAATGCTCAACGCAGTCGCGCCGGAGAAACCGTCCACCGCTGTCCACACCGAATCGCCGGACATGCTGGCGGGATACGCAAAAAACAGAAACGCGCGCCCCGTCAGTGCCGGGTTGAGGAAATTCTTGCCGGTGCCTCCAAACACTTCCTTGCCCAGCACCACGCCGAACGAAATGCCGAGGGCCACCTGCCACAGTGGAATGGTGGGCGGGCAAGTCAGCGCGAACAGCACCGACGTGACGAAGAACCCTTCATTCACTTCATGGCCGCGTTTCACCGCGAACAGGATTTCCCACGCGATGCCCACCGCAAAGGTGACCACATAAATCGGCACGAACCAGGCAGCACCGTAAATGAAGCAATCCCAGATGCTGGCCGGGTTGTAGCCGATCAGCAGGTCGGTGATAAGGAAACGCCAGTCACCTTCGGCAGTAATGCCCTTCTCCGCCATGAAACCCAGCGCCTGCGCGCCGACGTTGTACATGCCATAAAACATGGCCGGGAAGGTACACAGCCAGACTGTGATCATGATGCGCTTGAGGTCGATGCCATCACGCACGTGCGACGCGGAATGGGTGACCGACGACGGGCTGTAGAAAAACGTGTCGAACATTTCGAACACGGCATTGTATTTCTCGTACTTGCCGCCTTTCTCGAAATGGGGTTGCAGACTGTCGAATATCTTGCGAATCACCGGCTCAACCCTCCATCTCGATGCGCGTCAGATTGTCCCGCAGGATCGGGCCATATTCGTACTTGCCGGGGCACACATAAGTGCACAGCGCCAGATCCTCTTCGTCCAGCTCCAGACATCCCAGTTGCTGGGCGGATTCGGTGTCGCCCACGATCAATGCCCGCAGCAGTTGAGTCGGCAGAATGTCGAGCGGCATGATTTTCTCGTAGGAACCCACCGGCACCATGGCGCGCTGGCTACCATTGGTGGTGGAGGTGAACGGGAACAGTTTGCCCGGCGTCAGCTTCGACAGGAAGGTATTCAATACGGAATGCTTTTCTGCACCCGGCCACACATATTCCAGCAGGTTGCGCTCGCGGCCTTCACGAATCACCGTGACCTGCAGGTGGTAGCGACCCAGAAAAGCAAAGGGACCATACGCAGTATCGCCCGCCAGCACGGAACCCGAAATCACCCGGTTCTCGCCCGCTTCAGCCTGACCCGCCACCAGTTCATCGGTACTGGCGCCCAGAATCGTACGCACCAGACGCGGATTCCTTACCTGCGGGCCTGCCAGCGCAATCACCCGCTGGTTGCACAGCTTGCCGGTGGTGAACAGTTTGCCGATGGCGATCACATCCTGATAGTTGATGTGCCATACCATTTTTTTCAGATGCACCGGATCGAGAAAATGAATATGCGTACCCGGTAGCCCGGCGGGATGGGGGCCATCGAACTCCTCTTCCTTCGCAATACCGTTACCACCGATGCGCGCGCCGGCCGCCTTGCACAGATACACCGTTTTGCACAGGTTCGACAGCACATCCAGTCCTTGCTGGAACGCCACCACTTCGTCCTTGATCACAACTGCAGGATCGACTGCGAGCGGGTTGGTATCGATGGCGGTGACAAATATGGAATGGGGAGAGGAAGCGGGTACAGGAATTTTGCTGAAAGGACGGGTACGGAAAGCAGTCCACAGGCCGGATGCCAGCAGGTTCTGTTCGACGCGGGAGTAGCCGAGCTGGCTCAGTTCAGTGGGAGAATAGGCCGCGAAGCTTTCCTCGCCACCCTCCTCCACATCGATCACCACCGACTGCAGCACCCTCTTCTGGCCCCGGTGAATGGCGGCAACAATGCCTGCCGCCGGCGCTGTGAAGCGGACACCCTCGTTTTTCTTGTCAGTGAAGAGCGTCTGCCCTTTCTTCACCTTGTCGCCCACCTTGACCTGCATGGTGGGCTTGACCCCGACGTAATCGTTACCCAACACAGCTGCCGTTCGAATGGCGGGACCATCTTCGATGATCTGCTTCGGCGCGCCGCTGATGGGGAGATTCAGACCTCGCTTGATCTTTCTCATAACCCCTGACCGCTTCCTGATTCAAACCTGGAGTGTCCCGGATTATAGCTAGGGTTCTGAGTGATGGATAGGTTAAATGGCCAGCGCAGGTCACCGCAACTCACTATTTTCCATGAAAAATCGTTTTGCTGCGGCGCAAAAAAAGGGCAGCGTCTGCTGCCCTCTGGCGGATTCAATCAAGGCTTGACCCGGATCAATATTTTCACCGGATCAGCCGATCTCACTGCATTATTTTGGGAAGGTCGGGTAGTTCACGCCAGCCATCTTCTGCAGCATGCGCACAACCTGGCAGCTGTAGCCGAATTCGTTGTCGTACCAGATGTACAGGACGCAACGATTAGCGTTGACGATGGTGGACTCGGCGTCAACGATGCTGGCGTAGCGGGAACCCACGAAGTCGGTGGACACCACTTCCGGCGAGTTCACATAGTCGATCTGCTTGCGCAGCGGACCTTCCAGGGAAGCGGCACGCAACACGTCGTTCAGCTCTTCCTTCGACACTTCCTTGTTCAGGCCCAGGTTCAGAATCGCCATGGACACGTTAGGAGTAGGAACGCGGATCGCATTGCCGGTCAGCTTGCCTTTCAGTTCCGGCAGCGCCTTGGCAACAGCCTTGGCGGCGCCGGTTTCGGTGATCACCATGTTCAGCGCAGCGCTGCGGCCACGGCGATTGCCTTTGTGGTAGTTGTCGATCAGGTTCTGGTCGTTGGTGTAGGAGTGAACGGTTTCCACGTGGCCGTACTGGATGCCGTACAGATCGTTCACCACTTTCAATACCGGCACGATGGCGTTGGTGGTGCAGCTGGCGGCGGACAGGATGCGATCATCTGCACTGATTTCGTTGTCGTTGACACCCATCACGATGTTCTTCAGCTCGCCCTTGCCGGGAGCAGTCAGCACCACCTGACTCGCACCGGGGCATTTCAGGTGCTTGCCCAGGCCGGCTTCGTCGCGCCACTTGCCGGTGTTGTCCACCACGATGGCGTTATGGATGTCGTACTTGGTGTAATCAACGCTCTCCGGCGCATCGGAATAGATCACCTGGATGTAGTTACCGTTGGCGATCAGCGCCTGGTTTTCCTCATCGATGGAAATGGTGCCACGGAACGAACCGTGCACGGAGTCGCGGCGCAGCAGGCTGGCGCGCTTGGCCAGGTCATTCTCGGCGCCACCATTACGTACCACGATGGCTCGCAGACGCAGGGCATCGCCACCGCCGGCTTTTTCAATCAGGATGCGCGCCACCAGACGGCCGATGCGGCCAAATCCGTACAGCACCACGTCACGGCCTTTGAAGGCGGGAGTGATGGTGGGGTCCAGCGCGTCGGCCACTTCGCGACGCACGAACTCTTCCACGCTCAGGTTGCCGCCCTGGCTGCGGTATTTGGTGGCCAGCTTGCCGATGTCGATGCGGGCCGGGCCCAGGTTCAGCTTGGTCAACGCCTGCAGCACAGGAAAGCTTTCAGAAACATCCAGCGCCTCGCCCTGCAACTGACGGACATAACGGTGGGCCTTGATAATGTCGATCACGGAACGATTGATGATCGGGCGGCCATACACCGAGGTCACCACGCTGTGCTCGCGATACAGTTTGCCGATCATTGGGATCATGGACTCGGCCAGGGCCTCACGGTTAACCCAGGATTGCAAATGCTGTTTGGACTGGTCTGTCACGGAACGTCACCTTTTATGGAGTGCCAACAATGGAATGCCGACCTAGCACCGTAGCCCTGATGGCGGTCACGGTTCGTCGTTGCGGGGCGCATATTATCTTGTCATTGAAACCATTTATCAATCCAGGCGGACCGTAGCCGTCCCCCACTGTTTAACCGACTGAAAAAACAACCGATTAATGACTTGATCCGGACGCTGACGTATTCTTAACGCCAGATCATCGATGACCTCATCTCCTTAGGGATAGCCGACCCCGGCATGAAAACACGCGATCGCATCCTGGTAACCAGCCTGGAACTGTTCAACCTGTGTGGTGAACCCAATGTCACCACCATCGACATTGCCAATGAAATGGACATCAGTCCGGGCAATCTCTACTACCACTTCCGCAACAAGGACGAAATCATCGCCGAGCTGTTCCAGCAGTTCGAGACCAGCATGCACGAGGTGCTGCAGTCACCCCAGGAGGAAGGGCTGGAGATCATGGATTACTGGATGTATATCCACATGGTGTTCGAGCGGATCTGGGAATACCGTTTTCTCTACCGGGACCTGGCCACCATTCTGGAGCGCAATGAAAAGCTGCAGAAGCGCTTCAACCGTATCCTCGACAAGAAGGCCGCCAACTGCCGCCTGATCATGAACAGCATGCGCGACAGCGGCATCATCACCATTACCGACAAGCAGATCGAGTCCCTGGCCACCAACGTGGTGATCACCGGCACCTACTGGATGAATTACCAACAGGTGCGGAATCTGGGGGACAACCCGGAACTGGAGGATCTTGGACGCGGAGTGTATCAGGTGATGTCGCTGATCCTGCCCTACCTGCCGCCAGAGGGGCAGGAGGCGCTGGAAGCGGTGGCAGCTACTTATCTGGAATAGGCGGCGCGCGCATTGCGCACGCTGTCGAGCCCGAACAGTGTCTCGGTGCGGGTCACCAGCAGGCTCAGACGCTCCTGCAACTGTTCGTTCAGACTTTCGATGTAATGAATCACCGAGGTGGCTACCCGGTGGCAGGCTTCCGGGCAGGACGAAGCGGAATCCAGATCCCGCACTTCCAGCTGGATGGCCTGGCCGATGGAATGACACTGCAGGCTGGCCGCAGCAGGGTTGGCGGCTTCCACCGCATTGAGCGCATACACCATCATGGGATGGGGCACGTTGTCGATCTGCCGCAGCACGCTGCCCAGTTCCAGCAGCACGTACTTCTGGTAACGCTCCGCCAGTTCGTCCTGGCGCGGCCCGATATCTTCCGCGTCCTCGGACGTGGCATGCACCATCAGCTGGCCCAGAATCAGGGTATAGGCGCGCAGGCGCTGCAGGGATTCATGGGCACGGCCAAGGAAAGTGAGGGCATCCGTCACCCGCAGGACATGGGAACGCAATTCGTCACTCGCCAGCGCCAGCTGTTCGCGGATCTCAGGGCGCTCCACGGTGAGTGACAACACGATACCGATGCGACGCGCCACCAGGGACTCGTACTGCACCAGTTCCGCCTTGATTTCACTCTGCTCCTTGATCAGCCCCAGCCACTGCACTTCGATGTCGCGCACGCGGGTTTCACCGGTTCCCAGCGTCTCTTCAATTACCTTGCGGGTGTGCAGCAGGTTTTTGCGGTATTCGAAATTGCGGTAAGTATCAGCCAGATGATGGATCACCGCCGCGTCGTGGTGAATCTTGTCGATCAGGTCTTCCAGTTCACCACACCGCTCGTCGACGGGCCGGGCAACATGAATGTCGAAATCGTCGATACGCACCACGCGACCCGTTCGTTCCAGGCCCGCAAACACATCGGTGCGATTGGCCTTGTCCCGCTCACCGGGTACGGGCACAGGCAGACGCTGGGTGTCCATCAGTTCCGGCTCGCGGATTCCCAGCGCATGGTAATGGCCAATCGAAACAGTACGGGCGATGCCGTCGGCACCCCGCAGCAGGGAAATGGCCGGCCCCAGCAGGAAGCAGGCGCCTTCGTCCGGATAGTGTTCGACGTTGACGATACGCCCCAGATCGACAATGCGGCTACGGGTCAGCGGCGTCACCAGTTCTTCCATTTCCTGGATCAGGCGCGGCCGCAACGACAACTGCAGGGTATCGGCATGGTCCACCACCAGACAGGGGAAGTTGCTGGACAGACGGCTATTGCGCCAGCTCTTGAGCAGCTCGCGGTTGGCATGCTGCTGGCCGTAATGCAACGAGCGCAGGCGGAACTGGGTGGAACGGAATTCACTGGAACCGGCAATGCGGGAGGAAAACTGGTCGCCCACCATGTCGATGCGCCGGCTCACCACGAAGGTGGCTGCCGAAATGATGCGATACAGCAGGTAGAAAGTGCTCTGTACCAGAAAATCGAAGGGCCGCAGCAAGGCTGCCAGGCGCTGGCGGGAACGGCCTTCATCCAGGGAACGGAATTCTTCCTTGATGGAGGTGGCGGAACGGGCAAGGCCCGACTGGGCAAACAGCCAGCGGTCGATGGCGCAGATCAGGGGGTAGCCGTAACGACGGGCTTCGCTGGTATAGCCGGCATAGGCATGGGCAATGACGCCCGCCAGTTGCCGCGCGCTCAGGCCATATAACAGCGGCACACCGATCAGAATTTCCGGCCCGTGTCCGAGCAGAATGTCCTTGAACGAGCCCGGCCGCAGGATCAGGCCTACTTCGGCATCCAGCTTGATGGCGCGGGGAAACGGCACCCGCAGCAGCAGCGCCACATGGTTAACAAAGGCATGCAGTTCGGGTTGGGATTGCGGGGAAACGGCCAGGTACTCGCGGGCATGGCGGCGGATCAACACCAGACGTCGCACCATGGCGGCCAGGAATCCCGCCAGAAACAGGTCGCCCAGCACCACGACAAGACCCCAGCCCGGCCGGTTGAAGAATCCGTTCTGCAGCAAATCACGGGTGAACTGGAACCAGACCAGGCTGGAAAGCCCGATCAGGGTGACGAACGCCAGCGGCAATGCGATGGCGAACAGGGTGGCAAGGGCCATTTTCACCCGTTCCCCCAGGGCAGTCCTGGGCGGGCGGATTTCCGCCCGAAACCCGTTCCTGATGTCGTCCTGGCTGTAGGTGTCGCTCAACATTCGGTCTCGCACAGCCGTGTCGCGGTATCCCGAGTTGAGCAACCCCATTGCACCAGGGAAATTGTGCGATGCATCCCGCAACATGATGAGGTTATCTCCGCTCTGAATGGAATCGCGATTCCGGCTGAACCGGTCAAAGTGGATGGTCTGGAAAACTGGTCAAATCAAAGTCAGATGCACTATAGCAGAGGGTTACAACTTAATAAGTGAGCATCCGTAGGGGATTGTGTTGAGTTTTTGTTTTGCTTTGTAACGACTGGAATTGCAAGGATTTTTCAAGTGGTGATCGTCGAAAAAATGCGCACCTGATCAAAGTTTTCGGATTCATCCAGATCAGGAAAAGTGCGCACCTGAAACTGCGCTACCGGCTGCAGGCAGGGATGCCGCTGATGCAGGTCGCGCAGCCGGGATTCAGCGATGATCGCGGCGCCGCCGGCGGCGACATGGGCCAGAACAGCGGCATAACCGGCTTCCTCGTAGCAGATGTCCGCCGCCAGTAGCAGGCTTCCTCCCCAAGTGTCGCAGGCGGTGGTGGTGGTCAGTGCCAACCCGTTGGCCCGGGCGTTGCGGTCACTCATCCGCAGTGCGTCCGGATCGATATCCACCGCCACCACAGTGGAGGCTCCGGCCAGCGCCGCCGCAATGCCGGCCACGCCGGAGCCGGCACCAAAATCGATGACGTGCCGGCCGGTCACCTGCTCCGGGCGATCCAGAATCCAGCGTGCCAGGGCCTGTCCGCCACCCCAGCAAAACGCCCAATAGGGCGGCTGCGCCATCAGCCGGTGATGATCCGGGCCAGCCAGGGCCTGATCGGGATACTGGTCCGCCATCAGCAGCAGTTCGATTTCAGGCAGCAGGGGCGGACGGCGAGGCTCAATGCGCACGCCGTCCAGCACAAAAGGAAGTTCGGGGGATGGGATCATGCCGGGAATTCAAATCAGTATCGGAATGGAGCGCCACATTGCCAGTCGGCCGGCTCGCTGGCAAGTCGGCAACGCACCGTATCAAACCGATAAACAGATCAGACAGCGGCCTTGGTGGAACTCAGGTGGTGGCAGCGGACGCTGGCGTCGAACAGGGCTTTCAGCACGTCCGACCGGCTGATGATGCCCACCAGCTTGCCCCCCTCCACTACCGGGTAAACCCGGGGCTTGGCAATGGTGAGCTGCTCAGCCAGCTGGGCGATGGGCATGTCGGGCTCCACGGTCTGGACATTGCGCTGCATTACATCACCCACCGTCGCGGTGAGGTCGCAATAGAAGGCGGTATTGAGCATTTCCTTGATGCAATCCTGTTCCGACACAAAGCCGATGACATTGTGCCCGGCATCCAGCACCGGCGCGCCTGTGATGCGATGCTCCAGCAGCAGCGACACCACATCAGCCACGTCGTCAGACAGATCGAAACTGAGAACCTTGCGGCTCATGCAGTCGCGCACAGTCACTGTTTTTTCAACCATAAACCCTCCGGATTCCATGACGGGTTGCACGGTACTGACAGATCCGCATCGGCCTACGATGGCACAGGAGCGCGGCAAGCTCAACTGTCGGCACCAAACTGCTATTCTCAACTGCAGAACCGGTTGAAAGCGATAATTCATCCGGCTTAATCTAGCACCTCTCTTTTCAGTAACTTATCAGGCTTACAGGGGTACACAATGGCAAAGTCCAAGGCGCAGAAGCCGGCTTCTCGCCCTTTTCACATCACCTTGTTTGGCGCCACCGGCTTTACCGGCCGCCTGACGGCCGAATACCTGGCGGGTTGCCAGGACAGCTCGCATCTGAAATGGGCCATCGCCGGCCGTAATCCCGCCAAACTGGAAGAATGCCGCAAGGCGATTCTGGCGCTGAATCCCCAGGCGGACGTCAGCATCATCGAGGCCGACACCCGCGATCCCGCCAGCCTGAAAAAAATGGCCGAGCAGAGCAAAGTGATCATCACCACCGTTGGCCCCTACCTGAATTATGGCGAACCACTGGTGCGGGCCTGCGTGGAAGCGGGCACCCATTATGTGGACCTGACCGGCGAACCGGAATTCGTCGAGAGCCTTGAATATGAATTTCAGGATGCGGCCCAGCAAAAAGCGGTGAAGATCGTTAACAGCTGCGGCTTCGACAGCATTCCCCATGACCTGGGCGCGCTCTACACGGTGCATGAGCTGAATAAACTGCTGGGCGCCGAGCGCGCCGGCAAAACCCCGGTGCACGTGGAAGGGTTTGTGCAGGCTGGCGGCACCTTTTCCGGCGGCACCTGGCATTCGGCCATCACCCAGTTTTCCCGCCTGCGGGAATACGCAAAGAAGCGTAAAGTGTGGAATCAGGCCCGCAGCGCCCGCCCCACTGACCGCCGCCGTTCCCGCGTGGCGTCGCCCGAAATCAAATACTGCAAACCGTTCGGCGCCTGGGCTTTCCCCTTCCCCACCATCGATCCCCAAGTGGTGAAACGCACCGGCGCGGCACGCAAGGAATACGGGCCCGATTTCTGCTACGGCCACTATGTGCTGACCAAACATCTTCATACCGGCCTGGGCGGCGCCGTGGCGGTGGGTGGCCTAGTGGCGCTGTCGCAATTCGAATTCGGCAAGCAGAAGTTGCTGAAGGTGAAGGACCCGGGCCAGGGCCCCAGTCCGTCGCAGCGGGATAAAAGCTGGTTCCGGGTTCGCTTTGTGGGGGAAGCGGCCGGACTGCACGTGTGGACCGAAGTCAGCGGCGGCGATCCGGGTTATGGCGAGACATCGAAAATGCTGGCGGAATCTGCGCTGTGTCTGGCCTTTGACGACGACCAGCTGCCGGCAAACTACGGCGTGGTGACACCGGGAGCCGCCATGGGGGAGGCCCTGATCACCCGTCTGCAAAATGCAGGCATCCGTTTCCGCACTATTTGATTTTTTGTTTTTTCATTTGACCAGAGGAGTTAAAAGATGGCCAGTCAGTTCATTCAGATGAATGTCACCTTCAATGCGCCGGTAAGCGAGGTGTTTGCCCAGCTTTCGGATCACGAGAAAATGGGCGCCGTGCTGGGCGCAAAAGTGAAACGGGTGAAGGATGGCAAGGGCAATGTGAACGGTGTGGGTTCAGTACGCCGCATCACGCCGGTGCCACTGGCGGATTTCGAGGAAACCGTGACGGCGTTCGAACCGAACAAGCTGATCGAATACACAGTCACCAAAGGCAGCCCGCTAAAAAATCATCTTGGACGCATGGTGTTCAGCGAAAACAACGGCAAAACCCAGCTGCACTACACCATTCAGTTCGATATGAAGTTGCCGATTCCGCTGAGCGGACTGCTGCTGAAAACCATCCTTGAAAAATTGATCCTGGGCGGACTGCAGAAGTTCGGCAAACAGTACAACTGAAGCCCGCTGATCCGGGTGGCGTCGCTGCCCGGATTTTTCTCTCCCCAGACTTTATTCTCCCCCTCCTCGCTCCCCCTCCGTTTTTTGTCAGCAAAAGTTCCCGCAGTCGCAATGTCTTCTGTGCTTTAATTGCCGGGCAAATAACACTGAGGAAACTTGCATGAAAAAAATCGCAACCGCTGCCCTGCTTGGCGCCACCTTGAGTGTCACTCCAAGCACGCCGGCTCTGGCAGAATCGCCAATAGGTTTTGCGGTGGGAGGCGGCAGCCTCAACTTCGATGTGTCGGGAACCTTTGCCGATGTCGATAGCGGAGGGACAGATATCGATCTGGAAAATGATCTGGGCCTGGAGGGTGGCACCGGCAGCTATATTTACGTGGTGATCGAACATGGCGTTCCGCTGCTGCCCAACGTCCGCCTGGCGTGGACAGAACTGGAGGAAGAAGCCGACGTCATTCTGGATTCGAGCATCACCATTGACGGCCAGCTCTTCCCTGAAAATACCTTCGTGCGCACTGAGGCGGACCTGAGCCACACCGACCTGACTCTGTATTATGAAGTGCTCGAAGGCACGATCGATCTGGACCTGGGCATGACGGCACGCAAATTCGACGGTGGCATCACCACCACCGGGCGCAATATTTTTGGCAGTGTGAGCGCCACGCAAAGCCTCGATACCGTGATTCCATTGCTGTATGGCATGGTGCAGTTCAATGTGCCCAACACCGGCCTGTATGTGGCGGCGGATGGCAGTCTGCTGTCCTGGGAGGGTTCGAGTTTCTACGACATGTGGCTGAAAGCCGGTTATCTGTTTTCGATGGGTGTGGGGCTCGAAGTAGGCTACCGCAAAATCGATATGCAACTGGATGATGTAGAAGGCACGGATGCGGACATCACCCTGGACGGCCAGTACATGGCCCTGCTGTTTGCGTTCTGAAACGGATCGGGGTTAACCGGCGGTTAAAGCGCAATCGACCAGAGCGGCTGGTAATCACTCCCAGCCGCTCCCGGCACACTCTGAAACAAACTCACTCCACAAACAGAAAGGTTCAATTCGCATGGTTGCGCCTGCAACGGCAGACGCTGCCCCCGCCTCCCCCGCGCCAGCGTTATGTGCGGACGCAACGGACGCTGGTCCGGCACCAATCCACTCTGTCGCAAGACTTCATCCACCACTGTTTTCAGTTGCTGCAACGCATCACAACTGTGAAATTCCAGCGCCACGATGGAGGATTTGGCGTCGGGAAATGTGCTGAGGCAATGACTGTGCAGCTGAAATACCGGTAAAGACGCCAGGGGCGCGAGCAGCTCGCGCTGCAGCGACTGGATCAGTTCCAGCGGCTGGTCGCCCAGAAAAGCCAGTGTGAGATGCAGATTGGGCGGTTCCACCCAGCGCAATGTACTGGCCCAGGATTGCTGCCGCAGGCCCGCGCGCAACGGCTGCAGCTGGGCAGCGAAGGCGGCGTCCACGGGGACACCCAGAAAACAGCGAATCGGTCTGGAATCGGGCATGCCGCATTTTGGCACAGGCCCGGCACCACGACAGCCACAAAGAAGACAGCAGGCGAAAAAAAGCCCCTCTTGTGGAGGGGCTCCAACCGGATGACCTTTGCAGGTCATTTCAGAGAGGAACAGGGTTCAATAACAGTGCAGTATAGTAAGAGTGCAGCACGTTGATTCAGATGAATGACCCGATCTCAGAAGCGATAGCCGGCGGCCACCATGTACACGTACGGGTCGATGCCAACGTCAGCTGTGATTTTGGTGCCGTTGTCATACTTGAACGTGGCGGTGGTGTCGATATCCGCTTTCCACACGGCAGCGTTCAATACCAGGTTTTCGCCAATCAGCAGATCGCATCCCAGCTCAAACGCAAAGCCGAAGGAATCGTCCAGATCCAGGGAACCTTCACCCGGAATACCCAGCGACTGGGTGACTGCATCCAGATCAGCCGACACTTCCTCGTCAAAGAATGTGGTGTAGTTGATACCGATACCAGCATAAGGCTGGAAGCGGGATTCAGGGCTCAACAGGAAATACTGCAGGCTGAAGGTGGGTGGCAGATGCTTGACTTCAGCTGCTTCCACAGTGCCAACACTTTCAATATTCGCGGTAATGGTGTGCGAGAACGGGGTAGCGGCCAGCAGCTCCACGCCTACCTTGTTGCTCAGCATGTACGTCACGCTCAGGCCCAGCTGGGTGTTACTGTCAACGCCAGCGGAACTGTCCAGACCCAGCAACTCTTCCGTGGTGGCGCCGTTGATGGACAGCTGTGAACTGTCTTCCTGCGGGTCCACCGCAGCCGCACCCGCGCGCAGGATGAGGTCACCTTCCTGATAGGCCAGCGCGGAACCGGAAGCCAGCGTGACGCCCAGAGCCAAAACAGTCAGAGAGGATTTCAACATAGTCATTACCTTCATATCAGTGAATAATCTGCAATGAGGGCTAGTCTAGGGATACCTCTTTTGATTACATATGACCTGTGTCAATCACAATAAACCACGATAGGGAAAGGGTGTTTCATGCTGATTCATGTCAACAAATCTGCAATTTTGGCCAGTCTGGTCTTGACGGGTGGGGTGCTACTGGCCGGCTGTACCAGCGCGCCAGTGGCCAAGGGTGTGGCCGGAGGGAATGTGGGCGGTTGCCCGGGCAGCGACAACTGCGTGAGCAGTTTCACTTCACGGGCAGGGCAGAAAATCGAACCGCTGAAGTTCACCGGCAGCAAGGCTGACGCCAAGGCAAAGCTGAAGGCCGTACTGGCACAACGGGAAGATGCCAGAATCGTGACTGAAAAAGCCGATTATCTGCACGTGGAGTTCACAACAGATCTGATGAAATTCGTGGACGACGCGGAATTCCTGCTGGCGAACGACAACATCCAGATGCGTTCGGCATCACGGGTGGGCTACAGTGATTTCGGCAAGAACCGCGAACGGCTGCAGGAAATCCGCAGCGCGTTCGAGCCTTGCTGCAACTAAGAAATCGACTGGGATCAGCGATTTTTCGGATAACGTTCCCGATAGGCCCGGATGCGGTCCTGCACGGTCAGCGCCAGCTTATCGGGTTCGAACTTCGACAAAAAGGCATCACAACCCACTTTCTGGATCATGGCGTTGTTGAAACTGCCGCTCAGTGACGTGTGCAGAATCACGAACAGATCCTTCAGGCGCGCATCCTCGCGGATTTCCTTGGTCAACCGGTAGCCGTCCATTTCCGGCATTTCTGCATCGGTGATGATCATGGCCAGCTTGCGCGGTACTTCAATCCCTTCATCGGCCCATTTCTTCAGCATGCGCAGCGCGGTGGCACCGTCACGGGCACTCAGGATTTTGATACCCAGTTGGCCGATGGTTTCACGCACCTGCGACAAGCCCACGCTAGAATCATCCACCGCCAGGATCTCGATGCCCTCCGCCAGCGACAGAATGTCGTTGTCGATCAGCTCAGGGTTCACTGTGGTGTTATAGGGGGAAATTTCCTGCAGCACTTTTTCCACGTCGATGATTTCGACGATCTGCTTGTCCACCTTGGTAATGGCGGTCAGATAGTGGCTGCGGCCAGTGCCCTTGGGCGGCGGCATGATCTCGTCCCAATTCATGTTGACGATGCGATCCACGGACTTGACCATGAACGCCTGAATAGTGCGGTTGTATTCGGAAATGATGATGTTGCAATTGGTTCGATCCAGCAGCGGACCCAGTCCGATGGCGGCACTCAGATCGATGACGGGAATGGTACGCCCGCGGGCATGGGTGACGCCGACCACATTGGGATGACTCTGCGGCATCACCGTGAGCTTGGGCATGGTTTGCACTTCCTGGATCTTGAAGACGTTGATTGCAAACAGGTTTCCCCGCTGCAACCGGAACATCAGAAGTTCAAGACGGTTCTCACCCACGAGCTGGGTGCGCTGATCGACGCTGTCCAGAATACTAGCCATGACTGTTTCGGCAACCTGTTGATGCAATTGACAGGAAAAGTGTAGTCCACGAAGCCGGCATCAGCCTGGGCTACACTGATTGAATGTGTCATCGCATTTGCCAAATCAGGTTTGTCTGCAATGGAATCACCCAACATCCTGCTTGCCCGCCAGCCCATTTACGACAGTACGCTGAACGTTAAAGCCTATGAACTGCTGTTCCGCCCGCCCGCCGGCTGGGTGTGGGATGGCGATGTCGCCACCTCGCAACTGGTAGTGAATGCTTTTGCTGAAATAGGGATCGACAAAGTCACCGACAACAAGCGCGCCTTTATCAACTTCACCCGCCAGTGGTTGCTGTCGCCTCCCCCATTTGATCCCCGCTTCGTGGTCATCGAAATATTGGAAAGCGTTGAACCGGACGCCGCGGTAGTACGCAATGTGGCGCAGCTGAAGCAAGCCGGCTACACCATTGCGCTGGATGATTTCGTATTCGATCCAAAATGGCAGCCGCTGCTGGAACTGGCGGACATCGTCAAGATCGACGTGCTGCAGCATCAGGGCGATGCGCTGGAAAAGCTGATCGGACAATTGCGGGAATATCCCGTGCAACTGCTGGCAGAAAAAGTTGAAACCCACAGTGAATTCGAACAGTGCAAATTACTGGGTTTTAAGCTGTTCCAGGGCTATTTTATGTGTCGGCCGCAAAATATCCATGGCGAAAGCATTCCCGCCAATAAAATGGTGGTGATGCAGTTGCTGGCGGAGGTGCAGAATCCGGACGTGGATCTGGGCGGGCTGGAAAAGCTGATTTCCCACGACGTTTCCCTGAGCACCAAACTGCTGCGCATCTGCAATTCTGCCCGCTACGCCACCCGCACCCGGATCGACAGCATCCGCAAGGCGATGGTGCTGATCGGCCTGCTGGAACTGAAACAATGGGCCAGCATCATCGCCCTGTCGCGGATGACCGACAAACCCAACGAACTGATCATGCTCACCCTGACCCGCGCCCGCATGATGGAGCTGCTGGCACACGCCACTACCGTGCCCAACCGCGATATCTATTTCACCGTGGGCATGTTCTCTTTCATCGATGCCTTCTTCGACCAGAGCAAGGAAACCATCCTGCGTTCCCTGCCCTTCAACGAGGAAGTAAACAACGCGCTCTTACATTACGAAGGCGTGCCCGGTAAAATGCTGCAGGCCGTGGCGGCCCATGAACAGGGCCACTGGGACCAGATCAACTGGCAGACGCTGGAAGCACTGGGCATTTCGCAGGATATGTTTGAAAATGCCTATCTGGAAGCCCTGCAGTGGGCCGCTGCCATCATGGAATCACTGCTGGCGTAACCGACTCGCGGCAGCGCACGCAACGTTTTTCAACAGCCTGTTAAACCTGTCTTGCTGGAGCACATCTTGCCTTTTCCCCTGGTTGACATTGGGATCAACCTGACCGATTCCTCATTTTCCCCGGATCGTGCTGCCGTCATCGACGCTGCGCGGCAAGCGGGCGTTACCACACTGATTCTCACCGGCACCGATCTGTCATCGTCACAACAGGCGCTGGCGCTGTGCGAGCAGCATGGCGACGGCCTGTTTTGTACGGCCGGTGTGCATCCCCATTATGCGAAGGAATGGTCGGACCAGCATGCCGAACAATTGCTGGTGCTGGCCCGCCACGAGCGCGTGGTGGCGATCGGTGAAACCGGGCTGGATTACAACCGCAACCTGTCGCCACCGGAGCAGCAGCGCCGGGTGTTCGAACAACAGCTTGAAATCGCGGCTGCCACCGGACTGCCGCTGTTCCTGCACGAACGGGATGCAGCCGAGGATCAGGTGGCGCTGCTGCAACGTTTCCGCGATCGCATCAGCGGCGGCGTGGCACACTGCTTCACCGGCACCGCTGAAGTGATGCGGCAGTATCTGGCGCTGGATCTGCACATTGGCATCACCGGCTGGATCTGTGACGAGCGGCGCGGGCTGCATCTGCGGGAGCAGGTGAAGGAAATTCCGCTGCACCGCCTGTTGCTGGAAACCGACGGGCCCTACCTGTTGCCCCGGGATCTGCAACCCAAACCGAAATCCCGGCGCAATGAACCGAAATATCTGCCGCACATTGCAGCGGTAGTTGCGGAGTGTGTGGGGATTTCAGTGGAAGAACTGGCGGCGGTGACAACGGAAAATGCATATGCCCTCTTTGGGCTGCAGCTCATGGTCAAAAGCGCGGTCCCAACACCCTAAGCACCTCCTCTGGCGTCGTCTGAAGGTCGCGGAGCCGCTGCAATGCACTGTCAAAAAGACTGGACTGATTCTCCGCCGCAACCAATCGATTGCGCGATGCACCCTCTGCCAACCCATGAATCGCTTCACGCAATTCATCGTTGATCAGCATCACTTCATAGATCGGAATCCTGCCACTGTAGCCGGACTGGTGGCAGCGTTCACAGCCAGCGCCCTGACAAACCGTTGTTAACGTGTCAAAGCCGCGACCCAGCAACTTCAGCGTTTCAGGATTCGGCGCAACGTCCTGGCGACAGTATTTGCAGACTTTGCGCAAGAGGCGCTGTGCGATGACGCCCGTCAGACCGGACGCGACGACAAATGGTTTGAGACCGATATCCACCAGTCTGGATATGGTTGCAAGTGCGGAATTGGTATGCAGAGTCGAGTAGACCAGATGCCCGGTCATGGCGGCGTGGAACGCGACCTCGGCAGTTTCCAGATCACGAATTTCACCCAGCAGGATGACATCAGGGTCCTGGCGCAGGATGGCGCGCAGGATGGCGGAGAAATCCAGACTGATCTTGCCATGCACACTGACCTGTCCCGCCAGATCCATGTAAAACTCCACTGGATCCTCGATAGTGACGTAGTTCTTTTCCGACGTGGCATTGTGTTGTAGAAGCGTGTAGAGGGTTGTGGTCTTGCCGCTGCCAGTGGGTCCTGTCACCAGAATAATACCCTGTGGCAGCTGGATCATGGTTTTGATCTTTGACAGCTCCTCCGCCGAAAATCCCTGCTCTTCCAGACCATGAATCGTTCCGTGCTTGTCCAGCAGGCGCAGTACCACTTTCTCGCCATTGATGGTGGGCAATGTGGAAATCCGCAAATCGACAATACGCAGCGGCGTTTTAACCGTGATGCGTCCGTCCTGGGGACGCCGCCGCTCGGAAATATCCAGTTCGGCCATAACCTTGATACGGGACACAATGGAACGCAGATAAGTCAGCGGCACATGAATCTTGTCCTGCAGAATGCCATCTATGCGGTATCGCACTGCCACATGTTTTGACCGCGGATGGATATGAATGTCGCTGACTCCCAGCCGTACTGCCTCGATAATGATGGCATTTACCAGGCGCACGGCGGGCGGCTCTTCCGTACTTTTCAGCAACTCCTCAACATTGACGTCATCATCCTCCTCAATAATCAATTCGACCGTTTCAAAGGGATCCACCTGGCCGACCACCGCCTCCAGCTCGGAAAAATCCGAATCATCCTTATATGCTTCCTTGATCTTGTCTGTGATGTCCTGAACATTCGCCATCACCGGCTCAATCTGTAGACCGGTGATGAACTGCAGATCGCTGATCAACCCTTCATCCATGGGATCAGCGGTGACAAGAGTCATACGATTTCCCGTTATTCTCATAGGCAGAATCCAATGCTTATTGCAGAAACTGGCAGTAAGAAAATCGACGGCATCCTGCTCTATCCGGACTTCCTTCAAATCCACTTCCTGCACCATGAGCTCTTCCCGCAGGATGGTGCGAATGCGCTTCTCGTCCACCCAGCCCCGGTCCAGAATGACTTTCAGTATCGGGGCCTTCTGTGTGCTCTGGATCTTGTAGATTTCCTGCAGCTGGCGATCCGTGATCAGGTGGCGCTTGTGCAACATGATGGCAATCTGGCTACGGTTGGTAACGGCCAGTTTATTGAGCGTCTTGATCTGCTTCTGCTTGCGCTTGTTGTCATCTTCCAGCTGCTTGTTGCGTTTTTTCAGTTCGTACTGTTCCAGCGCGACCGCCACCGTGATGCGCAGGTCGTCGTCGTGCCAGGGTTTGAGGATAAACTTGTAAACGGCGCCTTCGTTGATGGCACCCATAACGGCGCGGGTATCCGCATGACCGGTAAGCATGATGCGGATCATGTCCGGGTACAGGCTTTTGACCTGCGACAGGAACTGCGCGCCGTTCATTTTCGGCATCATGAAATCCGAGATCACCAGCTGCACTTCATTTTTCGCCAGCACCCTGATGGCCTGCTCACCATCGGGTGCAGTGATAATCTGGTAATTCTCGTCTTCGAACACACGGGTGAGGGCTTTCAGAATACCCGGCTCGTCATCGACCAGCAGAATCGTATATTTGCTGGCGGACTCCACAGACAGTGGTGGCTGTGGTTCAGCATCAGGCGCACCGGCGCCGAACAACGCAGAGTATTTGCTCATCAGCGGGCTCCTGCCGCCGGCAGCGGCAGCGTAATATTGACACAGGTGCCTTCGTCAACGCTGGAATCGATCCGGATGCAGCCACCGTGCGCCAGCACGACATCACGGCAAATCGTCAGACCCAGGCCAATGCCGGCACCGACAGGACGGGTGGTAAAAAAGGGATCAAATACCCGCGCCAGATGCTCGGTACGAATGCCCATTCCGCTGTCCTGCACCCGGATGCACAGCTGTTCATGCTCAAGGGAGGACTCCAGTATGATTTTTTTCACTCCATGCACATCGCTGAGGGCATGCAGGCTATTACTCAACAATGCATGAATGGCCTGGGAAAGATGCGCCGGCCTGCAACGCAGACTCACAGGCGCCCGCAAGCGCCTTTCCAGCACGATGTCCCCCGGCCAGCCGCAAATGGCGACGCTGCATACCTGTTCCAGCAAATCGCTGACGTTCACTTCCAGCCACTCGTCATTGTCGACATTGGAAAAGCCTTTCAGATTGCGGACGATAGCGGTGATACGGCGGCAGCCTTCATCCGATTCATCCTGCATTGCAAACAGATTCGCCATGACTTTGTCGAGGTTCCGCTCCTGCCAGGCGGCAAGCCAGGCACTGTCACCGGGAACAACGCTGTCGCGGAATGCCTGGATCTTTCCGAGACTTCGGCGGGTGGACTGCAGATTGCTGCAGATAAAGGCCATGGGATTATTGATTTCGTGAGCGACACCCGCTGCCAGCCGGCCAACCGACGACAGGCGTTCGGTTTCGTACAGATTACGTTGCGCAACCTCGATAGTGGCCACCTGCTCCCGCACGCGCTGTTCCAGTTGTTCTGCCAGCGCCCTGTAGCGCGCCTCGGATTCCTCCAGATCCAGGTTGCGCTGCTGCAGTGCCTGAAAATCCGCGATGCTGACTTCTGAATGCAGGGCCGCCGCCATCAAATAGCGCGCGCGATTCTGCAACACCAGCGACAACATGCCGGCCACCGCCGCGAGTGTGTCAGGAGCACAATTGCTATGCAGCCAGGCGATGGGCTCGAAATCGATCTGCACCGGCGCACGTGTCGCAGGCGGCACCGCAGAATCGCGCGACGGCAGCAAAACGTTGCCGGCAGAATCCGTCAGGCTGACTGGTGCCTGCGTGAGTTTCTCCAGTTGGGCTACCCAATTTCCGCCCGCAAGCCCTTTCAGCAAGTCGGCTGCGCTGAATTCCGTTTCAAATGAATCAATCACACGCGAATCCTGAAATAGGAATAATTGATCAGGGGACTATATACTGACTGCAAGTATGGCATACGCCGACGAAACTTCCTGAATACGATTAGGTAGCCCATGGCTGATTTCGACAAGGACAACAACCGGTTGTTGATCAAACTTGTTTTTTACGGCCCGGCGCTGAGTGGAAAAACCACCAACCTCACCGCACTGCATGATCTGCTGGCACCGCAATACAAAGGCGACATGATGATTCTGGAAACACGGAATGATCGCACGCTATTTTTTGATCTGTTGCCACTGGGATTTCATGCCCCCAGCGGACTTCTGATCAAAATCAAACTCTATACGGTGCCAGGACAGGTTGCGCACGACACCACCCGCAAAGCCGTACTGTCACGTGCGGACGGCATCGTGTTCGTGGCCGACTCACAGCTCAACCAGGTGATCAACAACGCGGAATCCTTCCAGAATCTTGAAGAAAACGCGAGCAAGGTCGGCATCGATTTCAACTGCGTCCCCCTAGTGGTGCAGTTCAACAAACGCGATCTTGCCGGCATTCTCTCGGTGGAGGATATCCGCGCCCGCTGGAAGTCCACCCCTTGGCCGGTGATCTTCGCTGAAGCCCTCAATCGCAAGGGTGTAATCGAAACCCTGTCTGCACTGCTGGAAAATGTTTATCCGAAACTGGACGCCAGCTATCAACTGAACGCACAGCATAACCTCACGAAAGATGCGTTTGTTGGTCAGATAATCGACCGCATTCACTGAATAAACGCAACTGGAACAGGTAAATCCTCACCGCATGCACCTTGCAACGCCTCGTTAGAACAAATGGCCATAAACCGCTGCTCCTGCACCTGAATCCATCTGCTAGAGTTGTAATTACTTTTAGACGGAGTTTGGTTCGAATAACCAATGAGACGACATATATTGATCGTTGATGACGAGCCGAACATCCTGAACTCGCTGCAACGCCTGCTCGACGAAGAAGGTTACTGCGTGCACCGGGCAAAGGACGGACAGGATGGTCTGCAGATTCTGGCAAGCACACCTGAAATCGGCGTGATTCTATCGGACCAGCGCATGCCCCAAATGACGGGCATCGAGTTTCTGCGCGCGGTCAAATCCAATCATGCATCGAAAGTTCGCATGATTCTGAGCGGTTACTCTGAACTGCAAACCCTTACGGAAGCCATCAATGAAGGTTCCATATTCAAATTCGTCTGCAAACCCTGGGACGATGATCAACTGCTCAACACCATCAAGGAGGCCTTTGAATACTACGAACTTTCGGAGAAAAACCGGCTGCTGTCGCAGGAGTTGATTGAAACCAACCAAAAACTGGAAAAACTCAACAGCGAACTGGAAACCAAGGTCAACGAAAAAACGCACAAACTGGAATTGCACATAGCGTCGCTGAAGGTGTATCAGGACGCCCTGGAATATTTTCCGTACAGCGTAGTTGGACTCGATAGCGACCTGTTCGTGGTTCTGGAAAACGCCAAGGCGCGCACGTTGCTCACCAGCACCGGCAAGAGCGCGCTGGGCCTGCACATTTCCCAGGCACTGCAACCCGAATTCCAGTATGCGCTGCCGGACATCGACCGCATGATACATACGGACGACCTGCGCACCAGCGAACTGACTCATGGTGACACCAAACTTCAGATACATCGTCTCGGATCTGAAATGAATTCGCTGGGGCTGCTTCTGATCGCACTGCCGCGATAGTTATAACGAAGGGAATACCTACTTGAGAATGGACATATCGAAAGGTCAGGAACTGATCAGCAACATCGGACGGATTCCGCCTCTGAATCCCGTGGTGCTGCGTCTGCTTGAAGAACTCAGCAACGGACAGTACAACGCCACCAACCTGCACAAGATCATCGAGGAGGATGCCAACACCTCGGCCACAATACTGAAGATCGCCAATTCGCCGTTTTATGGCATGAAGCGCAAGGTCAACAGTATTCGCGATGCCTGTGTTTTGCTGGGATTCAACAGTCTGCGCAACATAGTCTACGCCACAGCAATGGAATCCTTCACCTGCAACACCGGACAGGAATCCCTGCGCCAGCACACGGTGGCAACCGCCATCATCGCTTCGCAGCTGGCCCGTTTTTCAGCGCTGGACGACAGCACCTGTTATACGCTCGGCCTGCTGCATGAACTTGGAAAGCAGATCACGATGGTGGGCTTTCCGGATTATTTCAACGCTTTCCTTGCCAAGGCAAAGAAGGGCCAGGACGATATGGGGGAGGAAATAGATTCCATGTGTGCGCTGGGCGAAACCATGGCGAAATCCTGGCATTTGCCGGATCTGTTCCTGCACTGCATCCGTTACTACACCAGACCTGCCAGCTGCCCAAAACCATCCGCCGTTTATGTGCAACTGATACATGCGGCCCATGGGCTGGCCAACGCGATGGGCTATCCTTCCCCCGGTGAAACCGTGCCGGCAGATCCTCAGGGAGAACGCCAGCTCCATCTCGAAAATTTTCCACCGGAAGCCAGTTCGACCGAGGTCATGACCTCCATCGAGCAGGCCATCAAACATAATCTTGCAACGCCGGCGTGACGCCTGAACCAAACGTTTTGAAGAGGAGCGACGCATGTCCACCCACACCATCCTCATCGTCGACGACGAGCCGGCCAACCGCAAAACCATTATCCGCCAGTTCGAGGAATATGATTATCACTTCATGGAGGCTGGCAACGGTCAGGAAGGACTGGACGCACTGCAGGAATGCATGCCTGATCTGATCCTGCTGGATATCCGGATGCCAGTGAAGGACGGATTTGGATTTCTGGAGCAGTACAACGATATGCAGGGCCGCAACCGGGTGCCGGTCTGCGTCATGACCGGCATGGGGGATTCGCAGACACGGCTGCAATCCGTCAGCCTCGGCGCCGACGACTTCATTGCCAAGCCGTTTGACCCAATCGAACTGGAAACCCGCATCACTTCGCTGCTGCGCATCAGCAGCTTCCAGCGCGATATGTTGATGCTGAATGCGGATCTGGAAAAGAGAGTCAAGCTGAGAACAACCAAACTGCAGCAGGCGCTTGAAGAGCTGGAGGAATCGAAGCGCAAAAATTTCCGCGCCTATCGCGAGATGATCAACCGGATATCGGGCCTGTCGTCGCTGAACCAGCCATCGCCGACCCGGATGTCCAATCGGGTGGGCGTGTGTGCGGCAGCCATTGCCTGGCTGTTGGGTCTGCCGGCGGATACCAGTGAAAACATTGCCCTCGCCAGTCAGCTGCATGATATCGGGATGCTGGCACTGCCAGAGCGCCTGCGCTTTTCCGATCCGGACAGCCTCAATCCCATAGAGCGCAAGCTGTATTTCCGCCATGCCCTGATCGGTTCGCAGCTGTTCGCGGAGTCCGATATTCCGTTGCTGCAGCTGGCACACAACATCTGCGCCAGCCACCACGAGCATTTCGATGGCACGGGTTTTCCCAATGGCCTGCGCAGCCTGGATATACCGTTGGAAGCGCGGGTATTTGCCATCGCCTGTGCCATCGTGACAGAGCTCCAGCGCGAAGAACCCCGCGCCGCTGCCCTGCAAAACCTTCATGTCCTGCTGACGCAGTCAGCGGGCCGCCAGTTTGATCCCGAGATCGTGGCCCTGTTGCTGCAGTCGGATGAAACACTGGAAAACCTGATCGATCAGTGCGTGTAAGCCCATGGGAAAGCAGTCTAACGATAAACTGGTTTTACTGGCGCAGACGGCGGCTGAGAAGGACACCTTTTCGCCGAGCGATTTGATCAACAGCTATCTGCCGCTCATGCTGATCGTGGTTGTCGGCCTGGTATTGACGATCGGAGGCATTGTTGCCACCCGCAGTTGGGAAGACCAGATTCAAACTACGTATCTGTCCGGCACCAAACGCATCTATATCGACACCGTATACGACCGGCTGGAATACGTCCGTCAGCGCGGTCGCATGGTGCAGGCCCTGTTTCAGTCCTCGCAACAGCTGGATGAACAGGAGTTCGCGGAATTTTCCAAATCACTGTTCGACCAATACACCAATGGCGCATTCGTGGTGCTGGCACAGTTGCCATATCAGGCAATTCCCGGCCTGCAAGCGGTGGTATCTCCGCCCTTCATCGCTCACTCCGACGACCTCCCCCCCAGTATCATCGACAGACTCCTGCTGTCACCCAGGCTCGCCACCCTGCCGGCCGGATTCGGCCCGGCGGAACGACAATTCATGCTGCAGATTCCAGTGGATACCGAGGGCAGTGAGGTTTTCCTGGCCTATGTCACCCTGTTGCCCATTGCAGCCAACCGGGGGCAATTGCTGATTATCAGCGGCATGCGCAAACAAGCGGTATTCGATACGACCAATATCACGCTGGTGGCCAGCGAAATAGAAACCATCGAGGGTAACGCCCGGCGTGCAGACAGCAACCAACCCGGCGCCATCATGCCCGTTCCAAAACAGGACGCATCCGACCAGCTGACCATTGATTTCGAGAACATGACCTTTACCCTCCGCGTCGAGGAAAACCCCACCTTTCTGCAGAAATCGCGCATCTTCAAGTGGGCGCTGATGGCCTTCAGCGTTCTCTTCACCTGCCTGCTGTGTGCCCAGTTCCTGTATGCCAAGCGATCCGTGCAGAAAATGGCGACCCTTGCGGTTCAGCGCACCAGTGATCTCACCTCCATCAATTCCGAGCTGACGGATGAAATCATGAACCGGATAAAATTCCAGGCCGAACTGCTGGAGAGCAACACCCAGATCGTGGAAGCCAACAAGAAGCTGGCCGATGCGCAGAATCAGCTGATCCAGCAAGAGAAAATGGCATCCCTGGGCCAGCTGGCCGCCGGTGTAGCGCATGAAATCAACAATCCCATCGGCTTCATCAATTCCAACCTGTCCATGCTCGACAAATACGCGGAACGGATATTCAGGATTCTGAATCTGTTTGACACCATAGCGGACTCGCTCACCGATCCTGCCCTCAGCAACGAGATTGCCCGCATCAAACAGGAAACCCGCTACGCCAGCCTGAAGCCCAATATAACCTCGGTGATCGAAGAATCGCGCGAAGGTGTCGACCGGGTGAAGCGCATCGTGCAGGATCTGAAAGACTTCTCCCGCGTCGACGAGGCGGAATGGCAGTGGGCGAATCTGCACGACGGCATCGACAGCACCCTCAACATCGCCTGGAATGAAATCAAGTACAAGGCCACCGTGCACAAGGAATACGGCGACATTCCACTGGTGGAGTGCGTGCCATTCCAGATCAATCAGGTGATCATGAATCTGCTGGTCAACGCAGCCCAGGCGATGAAGGATTCCGGCGCAATCTTTATCCGCACGCGCCAGTCCAACAACAACGTGATCATTGAAATCCAGGATACCGGCAGCGGCATCCCGCCCAATATTCTCAGCAAGATTTTCGATCCCTTCTTCACGACCAAGGAAGTGGGAAAAGGCACCGGCCTGGGATTGTCGCTTTCATACGGCATCATCAACAAGCACGGCGGCGAACTGAAGGTAACATCCGTTGTCGGCGAGGGCACCACCTTCACCATCACCCTTCCCATCCAGCAGGAAACTCCGAGATCGGTGGCGTAACATGAAGACAACGACCCAATCCTTCACGCCCAACAGCCTGATCCTGATCGTGGATGACGAACAGAGCATACTCAACAGCCTGAGCCGGTTGCTGGAGGAAGAAGACTATTCCGTGATGACCGCCAGCTGCGGCGCCGACGGGTTGCAGATCCTGGACCAGAACAAGGTGGACCTGATCATCTCCGACATGCGCATGCCCAACATGGACGGCGCCAGTTTTCTGAAACAGGCGGCGCAAAAGCGGCCCGACTCGGTGCGCATCCTGCTGACCGGTTTTGCCGACATGAAATCCACCATCGCCGCCGTGAACGAAGGGCGGATTTTCCAGTACATCACCAAACCCTGGAACGACGAGGACCTGCTGCGTCACGTCAGGGACGCGCTGGAAATGAAGCAGCTGCGCGATTACAACCAGCACCTGGAACGCATCCAGGCAGAACAGAATGCAAGGCTGCTGGAACTGACCGAGCAACAGGAAACTATCATCAAGCATCGCACCGCCGAACTGGAACAGACCGCCTCGCAACTGGACACCGCCTACCAGGAACTGCAGGACACCTATTACCAGACGGTGCCGCTACTGGCCAACCTGATCGAGCTGAACGAGCGTTACAAGAAGCAGCACAGCTTTCGCGTGGCCAAGGTGGCGGAACTGATCGCGAAGGCGATGCCGCTGAGTGATCAGGAGGCACGGCAAACCTACTTTGGCGCCGTGTTGCACGACATCGGCAAGATCGGCATCGAGCCCGCGATATTGGGCAAAAGCGTACTGGAGATGACACCCATCGAACTCAAGCGCTACCAGCAGCACACCCAGCAGGGGGAGGCAGCGCTGCTGTCATTCGATCCGCTGCGGGAGGCAGCCCAGATCGTCCTGCACCACCACGAGCGTTTCGACGGCAAAGGCTTTCCGGGCAAGCTGAGCGGCAGTGATATTCCCATCGGCGCACGCATAGTGGCCGTGGCGAATGACTACGACAACCTGCAGATGCCCAATAATTTCGTGGGGAAGGCGCTGTCCGAAACGCAGGCCCATGAATACATCCTGTCAGAATCTGGTAAACGTTACGATCCGGCAGTGGTTCGCGTGTTCTGCGGCATAATCGACCAGATACGAGCCCTGGTTTCGCAGAAAAAGGAAGTCATTCTGACCACCGACAAGGTACAACCTGGCATGAAGCTCAGTCGCGATCTGGTCAACCAAAACGGGATGGTCATGTTGGCGGCTGGCAAGCTGCTGACCGAAATCTACATTACGAAACTGAAACAGTTCGAAGTCACCTTCAACACCAAATTGCAGATTGCCATCAACCCTGCGGGGAATTGATTTGCTGCCAGACTCAGATCAGTTTCCCTGCAGCAACTCCAGCCGCGTCCGTTCCCACACCTGGATCGTCTGCTTGCGCACCGAGCCCCAGCGATAACCTCCCAACGCGCCACTTTGCTGGATCACGCGGTGACAGGGAATCAGCACCGCGACGGGATTGGCGCCAATCGCATTGCCCACTGCCCGTGCCGCTTGCGGGCAACCCATTACCGCCGCCAGCTGCGAATAACTCGATACAGAACCCGCTGGAATCCGCAGCAACGCCCGCCACACGGCAAGCTGGAAATTGGTGCCAGACACGTGCAGCGGCAACGGCCGCGCGGAATCCGGCAGCGTACCCAGCATCGCCTCCACCACCACCTGCGTCGCGACCTGATCGCGCACCAGCTGCGCCAGCGGCCAGGCCTGCTGCAATTCCTGCAGCGGCGCATCAGCATCCTCGTCTTCAATGAAAACGGCCTGACACACGCCGCGCCCCGTCATCGCCACGAACAGGTGGCCGAAAGGTGTTTCGTGCAGGCCGTGGCGGATCTGCAGATCGCGGCCCCGGCTTTTGTATTCACCGGGCGTCACCGCTTCGATCTGCACAAAATGATCGTGCAAACGGGAACTGCTGCTGAGCCCCAGCGCATCGCTCACTTCCAGCAATGGGCGCGACTGTTCCAGCAGATGCTTGCCACGCTCCAGTGTCAGCACCTGCAAAAAACGTTTGGGGGTGGTGCCAGCCCAGCGGCTGAACAGACGCTGGAAATGAAACGGGCTCAGATGGACGTGGGCGGCGATTTCATCCAGGCCGGGCTGGTCTGTCAGCCGTTGCTCGATAAAGGCGATGGCACTGGCCACACGATCATAATCGGACATGGTTTCATTCTGCCTTAGGTACGATTAATGGACACGCCGCCATCCACCAGCAACGCCGTACCCGTGGTGAAACTGGAGGCGTCTGACGCCAGGTACAATGCCGAGCGGGCGATTTCGTCCGGCGTGGCCAGACGCTTGAGCGCATGCAGGTTCTGCACGAACGCCAGCGCTTCCGGCGTGTTGGCGAACTCCCGCGCCATGGGTGTGTCGGTGCCACCCGGCAGCAGCGCGTTGACGCGAATGCCCTGGGCGCCCAACTCCACCGCCAGCACCTGCACCAGACCGATCAGGCCGGCTTTACTGGCAGCGTAGGCTACCATGCCCGGCATGCCCACGGTGTAGCCGACAAAGGTGGAGGTGAATATCAGCGAACCACCACCCCGCGCCGCCATTGCCGGAATCTGGTATTTCGCACCCAGAAAGGCACTGGTGAGATTCGTGGCCAGCACCTGCTGCCATTCTTCTGTGGCCATTTCCGGCAGAGATGCGGCCCTGCCCAGAGTGCCGGCGTTATTGAATGCGATATCCAGGCCGCCGAAACAGTCCACCGCACATTCCACCAGCGCCCGCGCATAATCTTCATCCGTCACATCACCCGCCAGCGCCACAGCACGGCCGCCCTCGGCTTCAATCGCCGTCACCAGCGCACGCAATTCTGTTTGCCGCCGTGCCGACACCACCACGGCGGCACCTTCCCGTGCGAACAGGCGCGCGCTGGCATGACCGATACCGCTGCTTGCGCCAGTCACCAGCGCCACTTTTCCTGCCAAAGACTGCATTGTATTGACCTCCGCTCACTGCTTGCCAGTTCCGGGCAAAGGCCCGGATACGGTTCCAGTCTGCAGTGTCACACCCGGGCCGGCGACCCGGATCTTGCGGAGTTGCTGACCCGGGCCTTACGAGGGTTGTTTACAGTAGGGCTGCTCGTCAGGGCTGCTGAGCAGTGGCGGCGAACCGCGCCAGAGGTGCCTGCTGCGCCCCGCTCAGCACCAGTGCCTGACCCTCCACCTGAAAGTGTTCGTGCGATTCCAGTACTTTCATGAATTCCGGTTCGAGGGCGTCGTCAGCACACATCATGCGAGTCATGGCCAGGGGCGAGAATTTCAACCGGTTGCCGGATTCCACGGTGAAGGTGCCGGTGAAACGGTTGCAGCCGGCGAATCCAGAAACGCGATTGCCTTCACGGCTGAAGCTGATGAACGGTGCCCGATGCGCGTCCGCCGCTTTCGGCACGGCCTTGCCCTGCAATTCCACCAGGGTCCAGGATGCCGGAGCAAACAGGGCATCAGCAGCATTAACGGCGCTATTGGCAGCGGCATCTGCCGGTGGTGCCGCTGTTGGCGCCGTGTCTGCGGCGCAGCCGTGCAGCAACGTAATCAAGGCAAGACAGGCAATCCGTATTTTCATGAACACATTCCTTTCGTTTAGAGCATCGGGGTTGATCATCGGACACTGGGTTGAAGAGAAACGGCACTCTCAATCCCGATCCGGCGCGCCGGGCGGGAAAAAAGAACGGTAGGGTCGCGCCTCATCCACCGCCCGGGCGAACGACGGCCGCGCCAGCAACCGCTGCCGGTAAGCACGTACATTAGCGCAATCAGCCCCCACCGGATGCACCCAGTCCGCGTAAAACAGTGACGGTGCAGCAGCGCAATCCGCCAGCGTAAACACCGCACCAGCCGCCCATTCCCGCGCACCCAGTTGTGCATCGAGCCAGCGGTAAGCCGTTTCCAGCAGGGCCCGCGCGTCCGCCACACCGGCAGGATCACGATTATCCGGCGCACGAATGGAATCGAACACGATTTTCTGCATGGGCGTCATGATGTAGTTGTCGAAGAAGCGGTCCAGCAGACGTACGTCCAGGGCAGCGCGGGGATCAGCTGGAATCAACTGCACAGCTCCCGGATGATACAGGCCGAGATACTCGACAATGATGCTGGCTTCCGGCACCGTGCGCCCTGCGTCAACCAGCACAGGAATCCGCTTCAGTGGCCACCGGGCAGCATGTTCGGCCGCCGCGCTGTCGTCGCCCGGGCCCAGCATGCGGTACTGGAACGGCGTGTTGTTTTCGTAAAGCGCAATCAACACTTTTTGGCAATAGGATGAAAAAGGATGGGCGTACAACAGCATGGACATGAAAGGTCTCCCTGGTAGCAGGTGGCTGGTAGCTTGAGGCCGGCATAACCGGCACGGATTTCGTCGTGATCACTGAATTGTCGTTATGGCGTGCAGCAAATCGACAGGACCGCCGGCAGAATTTCATGCTTTGAACGCATTGGCCTGGCGCACCAGACGCCGGCCCCAGCGCCCCAACCCAATCCCAACCAGCACTCCCGCCACCGTAATCCCCAGCATCAGTGCCAGTTCGCCGCCAGCCTCCCGGCCCCCGGTGCCAATAAAGCCCATCAAATAGATGGCCGAAAAGCTGCCACCCACCAGCCCCAACCAGGCCGCGCCGCCCCAACCCAGGATCTGCAGCAGATAGCCGATGGTCTTGCGCATGGAAACCGCTCCCGCATGAATGACGCCTGATTCAACGTCGAAAACGCACCTACAACAGGTGCTCCATCATACGAGGATAGCGCACGGGCTCCACTCCCTGCAGGCGGATATCGCGCACGGTTTCCAGGCCGGACCAGATCTTGCGGGCACCGCTGAGGAATTTCAGCGGCCCAATCCGCTGCCGCAGTGCCGCCAGTTCCTCCGCCGAGGCCTGTCGGGCCTCGCCTACCTCACCGTACAACCGTAGGCCGGGGAACGATGCAAAGCGGCCTTTCACCAGCGCCGACAACCAGAAGGAAGGCCCGCTGTTCACCACCATCACGCAGACATTGCGGTTGGTCTGATAATTCAGCGGCAATTTTTTAGAATACTGTTCGAAGTAATACAGCGTCTTGTCGTCACGCATGAACACGAAACCGATGGGTGTGATATGCGGATTGCCATCAGCCCCGACGGTACCGATGGCACAATGCCGCGACGCATTCAGCGCTGTTGCAAACTCGGATTTGATGACGTCCCAATCCCGATGAAGATCCATGAAAACTCCCTGGCTGTGATCTACAGATATAAGCAAAAAAATTTGCAGGGCAAATTATTGCACCACTGCATTCACCAGCAGAAGCGGCATTAGTGCCACGACCACCGGGATACTATTCCAAATTCCCACAACTGCAAAAAACAAACCCGCACCCTGCACCATTTCCGGCAGCGACAACCGCACCGGCAAAGCCCGCATTTCTGCGCAGAAGACATTGCAACCCGGCCCGCAAACTACAGTCGAGGCCGGCACCGACCGCGCGCCAGTTGCAGTCCGCGCGGATGAGATGGAAACCGGTGCCGGCCCACCACCATTTCCACTCGCATAGCAAAGGAACTGACTCATGAAAACAACACAACGACTGCAGCGCGGCATCGCCGGCCTGCTGCTACCGCTGGCAGCGGCCATTGGCACTGCGTTCGCGCCGCCCGCCCAGTCCGCCATCATCGGCGCCGACGGCGGCATCACACTGTACATTTCCTACGACAGCCTGGACGCTGCCGGCGGTGTCAGCTGGAACGACATGATCACCCAGGTCGACAGCATGACAGGCGCCAGCTGCGGCCCCACCAACAGCGCTCGCGCCGCGCAAGGTGCGCCCAACAGCCCCGGCTCCTGCCCGGTGGGTGACACCTGCCTGGGCCGGGAAAAACTCGAAGGCGATATTCAAAATTTTGCCGAATACATTTTCGAAGCCACCGAGGGCCGTCACTATCTGCGCCGCGTGTATCTGGCGGACAACGGCCGTGCCTGGACCGAAGCCGACATCCGCTGGAACGTCGGCAGCGGTGGCTCCGCAGCACCGTACGGCTGGAACGTGCCGGGCGCCGCGCTCGGCCTGAACAGTGGCGCACGCCGTTGCATTCACGACGTAGTGCACCATGAGTTCGGCCATTATTTCTATCACCTGCCGGACAAATATGCGCGCACCTACGGTTACTACACCGGCACGATCGGTGGTGGTGGCGCGTTCGGCGTGAGCGTCGATGTGGGCGACAACGAATCCGTGATGTCCGGCAACTTCCCGCACCGCTATTCCGATACCACCAATTCCAGCACCACGCTGTCGTATACACCGCCGGGCGATCCGCTGGTGTCCGGCCAGATGCTGACACCGGCCGTGTTGACCGACGCCGACCCCAACAACGATGGCCCGAACCGCGCGCACCACGGTTACACCCATCCCTTCGCGCAGGATGACTGGGCGCGCCTGCCCACCATCCATCCGGATCTGACCGGTGCGCACACGGAAGGCAATTTTCCCGCGCCGGATCTGGCCATGATGCCGCCGGTGGATATCCGCTTCCTGGGCGAAGACGAGCCCTTCCCCGGCACCATTTTATTGCTGGACCGCTCCGGCAGCATGGGCGTGCTGACCAATGGCGTGCCCGCCGTGCAATTCGTGCAGGAAGCCGGCATGTACCTGTATCACAGCTCCCTGCCTGGCGACTGGGTGGGCACCCAGCGTTACAACGCCAGTGTCGACGTGCTGTTCGACTATGACGAATACGATGCGGCCAACCAGCTGCCGTTTGCCAATTATGTCAACGCCGCGGGATTGACCAATATCGCTGCCGCGCTGGAAAGTGCCATCGACACATTGATCGCCCAGCATGGAATGGACGGCACCAACGGCGCGAAAGTCGTGCTGATGTCCGATGGCGTGCAGACCACCGGCGCCAGCCTGTGGGATCAGGTGGACCGCGCGGTGGCGCAGGGCATCCAGATCCACACGCTGAGTTTTGGTAATGCCGACGCTGCCACCATGAATGCGATTGCCACCGCCACCGATGGCGAAGTCGTCGAGATGTCGGAAGTGGCGGATGCGTCGGAACTGAAGCACGGCATGGCACGGGAACTGACTGAAATGCGCGGGCTGACTCCGCTGCATTTCAAGAAAGGCCTGCTCACACCCACTGGCACCGAAGGCAATGTGCAATATCAGGCCGGCAGTTTTGAATTGCCACCTGGAGGTCGCGCGCTGCAGTTCTATCTGTTCCTGCGTCAGGGCAACGCTGCAATGCTGGGCGTGGAACTGACCGCGCCCGATGGCACCGTGCATGTGGCCAATCCGCAGAATGTCGCCAACAAGGGCCGCCTCAACGGGCTCACCGTGCAAAAGCCGATGAAGGGACTGTGGAAATACCGCATCAAGGGCACTGCGAGAACCAAAGGCATCCTGCCCACCAACGATCATGCGGAAATCATCGCCAACGTGGGCAACCCGCAGCTGGATGCCAGCGTGCGGGTGGTAAAGGCAGGACCTGCCTATCCCGGACAGTACCGCATCGTCGGCAACTTCTTCCATCGCTACCCGATTGGATATGCCAAGGCCATTGCCGATGTTTACATCGGGCTGAACAAAGTGGCATCGGTAACGCTGCTGGACAACGGCAAACCAGGCGTGGACGATCAGGCGCTGGATGGCACCTACTCCGCCCTGTTCAACCCGGCCAAATACGGTCTGTCGGACCAGCGCCCGAAAGCGCGGGTGGATGTGCGCTTCACCACCACCGCACAATCACAACCTGCCCCGGGTGCCGTGTATGAAGTTGGCGCCAGTCTGGACAAACTGAAAGCCGACTACCTGGCGGCCGCGCATTATATTTTCACCGCGTTCGCCAGCAACAATGTCACCTTCCGCGACAACAGCGCGCAGCTGCCGAAAATCTACAGCACCAAACCGGCCGCCACCGTACTGGTAAAACCGGGCAGCACCGGCAAGCTGAGTGTGGTGGTGGACAATGCGTACCTGTCCCGCGCCAACCTCACCACTGCGCTGGGCGCCGGTGTAAGCGTCAAACTGGATAGCGTGACCCCATCTTCGACCGGATTCCGCAGTACGCTGGTGCTGGCGTATGTGGTCAACAAAACCGCAAATGCCGGTCCGCGTGATCTGCAGATCCGCGATAACAAAGTGTTCCTGAGCAAAGCGAAGATGCTGGAGGTTGTGAAATAAGCAGTTGGATTTTTTCGCCCGGGCTGGTCATGACAAATGCAAGATGTCCGGCCCGGATGAAAAAATCCATCTACACACCATTCGCAATGGTCCGCAAATAACTCACCGCCGCCAGCACCAGCTGTTGACGCACTCGCTCCTGAAATTCCACCGGGGCATCCACTGCCAACAACGCCTGCACCGGCCCCACCAGTGCGGTGGTCACCACGAAGCTTGCCGTGATGGGATCGTCAAAACGCGCGTCGGATGCTGAAGCCAATAATTTCACAATGGCCAGCTGCGAGCGTTGCATCAACCGCTGCACCAGATCCTGCCCGTCCAGTTCAGCAGCGACCGCGTAAAGCGCCTTCGAAATATCCGGACGGGTCATCTTGGCGGCAAAAAAAGCCTTCACCAACGCTTCAACCATGACGTGCACAGGCTGATTGCAAGACGCGCCTGCAGTTGCTTCCACCGCCTCCACCACCTGCAACAAGTGCCGCTCCAGCACGGCGGCCAGCAGACTGCGCTTGTCGCCGTAATACTGGTACAGCGTGCCCACCGACACACCCGCACGTTCCGCCACCCGGGTGGTGGTCAGGCGTTCGGCACCACCGTTCAGCAAAACCTGAATACAGGCTTCGAAAATCGCCTCCACCGTATGGGTGGAGCGGGCCTGAACCGGCTTTTTGCGGGGGTTTAGCGAGGTTTTCTGGCGCGGCATGGAATGCGAATTCTCAAAAAACAGGGAAGCTTCATACTATCACTGCCGATACTCATCCACACAAGCAGGGGCGCAGCGATGCAGACTGAAGACAAACGGGAAATTGCGATCACCCGAAGGGAAGTAATCCCGGGCAGCGTTGAGGCTGTATTCGAATTTATTGCGGCTGAAGACGTGCTGCCCAAGGTTCTGACCGGTTATGGCCCGCTGCCCGCCGTGGTGAACACCTCGGACCACACTGCATCCTGGGATCAGCCAGGCGCCGCCCGCGTGATTCATCTAGCCGACGGCAGCAGCGTGCGCGAACAGGTAACCGATCACCGGGCGCCGGATTACTTCGCCTATCGGGTGTGGGATTTTGGCAACCCCATTATCCGGACGCTGGCCAGGGGTGCGCGGGGGGAATGGACATTTTCAGCGGCAGGAAACAGTACGCAGGTAATCTGGACGTATCGCTTTTACGCGAAAAACCGGCTGGCGGCGTTGCCCCTGGCCGGCATCGTGCACCTGTTATGGCGTGGTTATATGGACGTGTGCCTGAAAAATTCGCGCCGGATCATGGCTGCGTCAGCGCAGCAACCGGCACCGCAACACGCCGCCAGCGCCACCAGATTCCCATCATGCCCAACCCGATCAACATAATGGAAGCCGGTTCAGGCGCCGCCACCGATTCATCGCGGGCCACAAAACCGGTCGCCAAATCCAGATACAGTTTCCAATAATTTCCGTCACTGCCCACGGTCACCTGCATTTCAGAATAATCATCGGGCTGAACGGTATCCAGAAAGGACGTCAAATCTGTTAGATTCACGTTCTCCAGATTTGGTCCGCTGTAGCTGAGGTCTTCTGTGTAGTAGGAAAAGTACGCTGGCCCGACAGCTTCATTTTCATCCAGAAACAACGTCATATTGATGTCGTACGGATGTTCGCTTTCTTCAAAGCCGTCCATGAAGAAATACTCGAAGGTTGATGGCCGGTCCAGATCAAACGCGCCCAGGGAAATTCCATTGATAGACAGCGAACCGCCTATGATGGTCTGCCCCAGCACAATATAAGGATCGGCGAAAACTGGCCCGATATCGCTATCTACAATGATCGTTCCGCGTACATCCCATTCCGTCGCATCCGCCCATTCAGGAGGCACCTTCGGCTGTGAACCATAGACATCGGCATACCAGCCCGTCGCCTGGAAATCATAGGTCACCGGCAGGGCAAATCCGTTGAAAGGCAGCGCTGTGAGAGCAAGGGCAAGGGCCCGAAGATGGTGTCCACGCATGCGTCTTCTCCTTGACTGCGGAATGGAGGGAACTCCAGCATACTCCTGCAATCACTGCACAGGAATCAAAAGCGTCGTGTCAGGCACCCCAGATCCCCAACGCCCGCAACGTGGCGTCGCGACGCTCCTTCAATCCTAACTTGGCCGGGCCATTGATTTTTTCCGTGATTCCCTCCACATCGCCCTGGTCCGCCAGTGCCGAACACTGGCGCGCATCCCAGAACGCAAAGGCAATCCTGGCAGCCGATTCCGGTTCCCGCGCCAGCTCCGGATTGTTTTCCAGATCCAGCTGGATGATATGACCGATATCGCGGTAATTGCAGCGCCCGGTCAGCTGTTTGTAACCCGAGCCCCGATAACGCCAGCCATCGCCACTCGCCTCGTTGCCATTGCCCAGCCGGTTGGCATATACACGATTGGCAATGGCTTCCTGCCCGCGCTGAATCAACGCTTTCGCATCGTCGACACCCACTACGGCAGAGAAAATCGCGTCGAGCCGTTCCGGATTCTTGTAGTTCAGATTCTCCACCATGGAGGTGAAACCGCCGGTCTCCACAAAGATCTGGCCGAGAAAATGGCACAGACGACGCGGTGTATTCACCGAACTGTTGATGCGCGCATTTTCCAGTGCGGCGGCATGCAGTTCAGGCTCTTTGATTTTGGGCGCAAATTTTTTCAGCGTGTCGGCGGTAATCAAGGGAATCTCCTTTTCTGGTCCGCTCCGGCTTATCCCTCAGTCACAACCGTGGCGATCAGGCGCGCATCCGCCAGCCCGGCGGTGCGATGCACGGTGAAGCTCTGGTAATCGGGGTTCATCACCATGGCCACGAATTTTTCGATGGAAGGATAGCGCACCAGCAGTATTTCGTCCCACTGCTCGCCTTCCGGCGCGATGATCGCGGCATGGGCCTTGCCCTGCATTATCACCTCGCCGCCAATGGCATGGACGTGCCGCGTGGCCTGCTTGATATAAAGTGCGTACGCCTGCCGGCCGGTCAGATCGGACGCCTGACCCGGATACTCGGCCTTGTCACGAAACCGCAGCAGATTCAGCATGACGATGGGAACGCCGGGCGGCACGCTGGCAAGAGCGATTTTCATCTGACCGGGACGGGGATCGATGGACGGCATTGGCGGACCTCTCTACTTACTATTGTGTTGAAGGAATGACTGATGCGTTCATCCTAGCGCTTTCCATGAAATCCAGAAACTGGCAGCCGCGCTCATTACCGGCGTCGCACCCCTGCCGATACAGCACCCCGGCTTGCGCAACATCCTGCGTCACACCCAGCCCGTTTTCATACAGCACGCCCAGATGGCTGCACGCCTTGGCGTCCCCGCCCGAGCACCCCGCCCGGTAAAACTCAGCGGCCCTGTCATAGCTTTTCTGAACACCCTGCCCCGCCTGGTATTTGAATCCCAGGTGCGTGCAACTTGGCACATGGCCACCGGCGCAGGCCTTGCGAAACGCAGCCACTGCGTCAACGTCATTCATGCGCACCGCACTTTGGTGATGGGACAGCAACCCGACGCTGACACAGCCCAGGCTGTCACGACCGGCGCAGGATTTGCGAAACCATTTCAGCGCAACGCGGGTATCGGTTTTAACACCATCGCCATCCAGGTGCTTCTCGCCCAGCTGAAAACAGGCCCTGGCACTGCCTTGCCGACACCCAGCTTCAACGGCAGCCAATTCAAACGCGTGTTCACGCGCCTGCGCCCACACAATGGTGGCCGGCATCAGTAATAACACGGACAAAAAAATCATTTTTATCATGCGAAGAACTGTGTGGAAGCATCCTATTCAGTTCCACAAAGAATAGCGGCTTTTCCCGCTGGCCACTATTGATCCACAACAGGAGATCTGCACCAGGCAGACACAAAGCCGGGAATCCGGTCAGTCAGTTGGAAGGATGTTCGTTGGTACCCGTGCCGACCGCCGTCAGCCGCGTCAGGCCGGTCTTGTTGCGGTTGATCCGAAACACACCGAAGCGGCCCTCCACCAGCGGATCAAGTTCCATACGATGAAAGTAAATGGTCTGGCCGTCCAGGCTCCACGCCGGTTTGCTGTTGATGTTGCCATCGTTGATCAGGTAACTCGCGTTGCTGCCATCGGCATCGGCAATGCGGATGGACCAGGCACCGAGGCTCACGCCACCGCCGACGGGAAATTTGTCGGGGTCCACCGTGACCAACCATGCGATCTGGGTGCCGTCAGGCGAAAAATAGGGATCATAATCGGCCAGGTTGTCATTGGTCAGCCGCGTGGCCGGCGCAAACGCCTCGGCAGGCATTACGTAGATTTCAAAATTTTCCCGCGCGCACAGGCTGGTGGGGCAGCCGTTGAACAACAGCTGGGTGCCGTCGGGCGACCAGGACACATCCGTATTGATGCCGCCCCGGCTGGTAAACTGCTCCGGATTGTTGCCACTGGCGTCGGTCACGAAAATTTCCAAGGCCGGCCCCACGCTGCCGAACATCGCAATCCTGCTGCCATCCGGCGACCATTCGCCATGCCCCTGCATGATCCAACCATCGGCGCCCTGCTCCCGCAGCTGGGTCACGCCGGAACCGTCCGCATTCATCACCCACAGGCTCGCCTCGGCGTAATCCTCAGGCATTCCGGCGGGCGCGCGATAAAACAGGATTTTCCTGCGATCCGGCGCGATACGCGGCCACCAGTTTTCATAATTGTCGTCATCGGTCAGCTGGCGGATGCCGGTGCCATCGGTCTTCATCACAAAGATTTCATGATTACCACTGCGATCGGAATCAAACACCAGCTGATTGGAGGCCAGCGTGGCTGGAGCAGGTGGAGAAGGCGATGAATCGGAACTGTCGTCACCGCAACTGCACAGGGCAGCGATGGCCATCAGAATAGCGGCGCGACGCATGCCAACCTTGAAGTCTGTTCCCATTTCCGTGTCCCCGTGTGTCAACAGCAATATCCCCAGCCTACTCTGAATGATCCACCGACACGAAGGCTTTCAGGCGACCATTCAGGTAGGCCAGGTTATAGGATTCGCGCCAGGCGGCCAGCACACTGTCGTCGGCGCGCAATAATTCCCAGGTGACAGTGCCCAGTGCAGCGGTACTGCCCATGGGCACAATTTCCAGATCCAGATAACGACAGCTCTGGCAGCCACTGTTGCGATAGCCGTCGACGATGCGCTGGAAATAGGTGGCGATGGATTCGGCGGTGGGAAACAGGTCACTGCTGCCGTCAGCGTGGATCGCAAGATAGGGTGCCGCGTAGCGCCGGGCGATTTGTGCGCCGTCGAAGGTGGGAAAAACAGCGGTGAATTCGTCGAAGAAAGCAAGAGTGTCCGATTGCAGTTTGGTTGTGTTCATCGCAGTGCGACGGCTACTGGCTTTGGAAGAAAGCCCAGATCAGGTCGGTGGCATTGATCGCAGTCGACGGCTTCTTCCTGCGCACGGCCTTGCCGCCCGGCCAGGAATGGCCGCCGGTTTCCGTCACCACCAACTCTATCTGCGCGCTGTTCTGCGTGGAAGAGTACAGATCGCCAAACGCGCCCGGCACTTCCAGCACCCGGCGTGGCGTTTTTTCAGCTTGGTTCAGCGCAATCCAGCGATTGATGCTGTCGTTCACCGACGTGAAGTCGGTCACCTTCGATTCGTCCCGGAACGCATCCTCCCCTGCGCCACCGCTGAACAGCACGTGCGTATCATCCCTGGCGTGGATATGCAGTATGGAAACCGGTTGGGACGGCTTGCAGGATTGTGTGTTGTCCGTGCCGGCAACCGGTGCCACCGCCCTGAAAATATCCGACGCCTCGCAGGCCAGCCGGTAGGACATCATGCCACCGTTGGACATGCCGGTGGCAAAGATCCTGGTCTTGTCGATATGGACCTGACGCTGGATATCGGCAATCACCTGCCGCACGAAACCCACATCATCCACATTCTTGTCACGGGCCGAGCCGCAACAGTTGCCCGCATTCCAGGTGGCCAGATGCTGACGGGGAAAACGGCTGGTGCCATTGGGAAAGGCGACGATGAACCCCTCCTTGTCCGATTTCTCGCGCCAGCCGTAATCATCGGCCGCCTGCTCCATGTGCCCACCGCCACCGTGGAAGAACAGCACCAGCGGCGCGGCGTTGGAAGGCGAGTAGCCCGCCGGAATATGCAGCAGGTATTTTCTGTCGCTTTCCAGTTTAAATTCGTGTTCACCCGCCTGCAGCTTGAACTGCACCTGCGCGACCTGATCCTGCGCCCAGCCGCAAGCACTTTGCAACGCCATCAGGCAGAAAAAAATCCGCACACCCGCCACCAAACTATCATTGGCACTCATGGCATTTCTCTCCAGCGGTTACGACGCAGGTTGATTGCAGATTTCCTTGAGAACATCATCACCCAGCACCTTGAATCGCGAGATGCGAACCGAATAATTGGAATCCTGGTAATCGGGCTTGAGCTGGAAATCGATCTGGCTGTGTGCGGTGTCGCCGGGAAAGATCGTACGCAAATCCCTTAACCCTTCGTCACGGGTAAAAATGGGCGAACCATTGGCATCCAGATGGGCGATTTCCACCATGACATCTTCAATCGCGTACTTGCTTTCGTTCCTGATCGACACCGACAGCGTGGCTCTGTCCATCTTTGTGGTCACCTTGAACCCCGCCAGCTTGATGTCGTCTTTGACAAAGCTGGAAATGACCCGCTCCACCGCCTGCTCATCACTGGCCTGTTTCAGTGCAACCACGCCTTCCTTGCCCAGCCACAGCACTGACCCGAACAGCCCGATAATGGTAAACAGCAACAGAAAAAAGCTGCCCAGCAGATAGCAGGTCGCAAACCACCAGGCCGAGTTTCTCTTGTAGATTATTGTTGTTTCCTGCATTGGATTGCTATCCCTTGTCCTGCCTGGCTGCCAGTTCCATCCCCAGCTTGTCATCAATTGCCTTGGCAGCCTGATACGTCGGCCTTGATACGAGCTTTGCCGCATAGGCTTCAAACTCCGGGCGCTTGGGCAACGTGCCGAACTGCATGCCCCAAATCACATGCGAACCCACGTACACATCCGCGGCCGAGAACTTCGGCCCGGCCACAAACGGATTGGCAGTGACAGCCTGCGCCAATACATCAACCGCGCGGTCAAACGTGCCATATCCCACCATGCGCTGCTGGTCTTCACTTATCTCGGCCTTCAGCATGCGATCCGATACCGCTGCCTCCACCGGGCCGGCAGCGAAGAACATCCAGCGATAATAGTCGGCGCGCTCGGTGACATCAGGCGCAAGGCCGGCTGCGGGAAAAGCGTCCGCCAGATAAGCACAGATGGCCGCGCACTCGGTAATGACGTGGCCGTTGTGCACCACCGCCGGCACCTTGCCCATCGGATTTATTTTCAGGTATTCAGGGGATTTCATGGTGGTGCCGTAATCCAGCAGCACCTGACGGTAGGGCACGCCGGTTTCTTCCAGCATCCAGCGGGCAATCTGCCCACGGGACCAGGGATTGGTGTACAGAACCAGATTGCAGGACGCAGATTCGACGATTGGCATAACGGCTCCTCGTTTTGAGTTGCGTGTTGTATGAAGGGAAACTGATTATAGGTATTTGTTCTGTGTATCCTGGCCCGGCGTAACAAACAGCAGCTTTGCCGATTTCGCAACGTGAGCAGTATGCCATGTCCCTTTCGGAACCACGACATACTCACCCGCTCTTGATAACACAACTTCCTCTACCGCCCCACCCTTGTCGAGCAACATCACTGCACTTCCCGCCAGCAACACGACAATCTCATCACCGTGCGGATGAATCTCCCAGCTGGGCCAGTCAGCATTGAATTCAAAACAGGAAATCAGCTCATGCCCTACGAAGTCACCGAAGTCTTTATCCAGTTTCTCATATAGATCCGGTGAATACCTGACGACGGTTGCATTTTTGTCCGGATCAAGAACAACAAAGTCTTTTTCAATATCGTAACGCGCCACAAGCAAGCACTCCTACCATTCACGCCATTCTTCCGTAATATCATTCCCATCTGATTTCAGGCCCGCATTGACGGCAGCTGAAATGATCAGTTCGCAAATCTGCTCGCGCTGGTCCGTTTCAATCAGGCTGTGATCGCACGCCGCGTTCAATTCATTCAGCGCGATCACCGCAGACTGGACAACCTTCCTGATTTTTTTGGAATTACCATAGATCGTCGGTGACAGGACTTCTTCAAGGTACTGTTCAAGAAGGATCGCACATTTGTCAACTTCCTCATTGGAATATCCGGCATCAGACTCGCCATCAAGCTCCATGTATTCAATCATCCCATCCAGTATCTGCCCTTTCAGCATCACAAATTCTTCTGAAATATCGGCTGGCACTTTATCTACCTCATCAATGAATTCTAATCTTATGCGTAACTTGTCATTGGCTTCCTGACCGGGTACTCCACCAGATACGCCACAACAGCGCAACCTGAATCACCAGCCTCACGCTGAGCAGGAGAAGCGAAACTATTTACCATGAAGCACGGCTCCCTTTCCATAACACGGCTCATCCATGCGCACTGTGAGCTGGTTTAAGCAGCCTGGACAAATATCGAACATAGGATTATTGCATATTGACAAGACATCGTACTTTTAAAAGTACCAGCTGACCTTCCCATAAACACTACGCCCCACTTCTTCCTGCTGAGGCCCTGGCACGCCGAATTCCTGATGATGGTCGTGCAGCAGGTTTTGTCCCACCAGGGCAAGCACCAGATCGCGGGTCGGGCGCCAACCAAGGCGAACATCCAGTTCCGAATAACTGGGCACGAAGGTCAATATCCCGGCATTGTTGGTGGGCAGCTCGTCCACCCAGCGATAAGCGATATCGAGTTCCACCTCTGCGCCAAGCTCCATTGCTGACCGTAACGAGAACTGATTTTCCGGGTCAGCGGTTTCATTCAGAGCATTGTTAAAATCAAATCCTCCCTGCTTTACGCTGATATCTTCATGAAGGTAGTTGTAGCCTCCGCGCAACCGCCACCAGGTAGCGATCTGGAAGTTCATGCTGATTTCCGCGCCACGGGTTTGCCCTTCCAGATCATTGGCAAAGTACAGAGGAAAGATGGTAACCGGTGAGAAACGGGTGCTGCGCAGATTCTGATAATCATTGTAGAAAAGTGCAACCGACAACGTAGCCTGGTCAGACAGCTGGCCCCGGTAGCCCAGCTCGTAGGTCTTCAGTTTTTCCGAGTCGAACTCCTCGCCGCCCGTCAACAGAACGAAATGGTCCCGCGATGCCTGGGAAATATCACGATCGATGCGGGAAGGGGCGCGAACAGCCTGCGACACTGCGCTCCACAGCAAATGGTGCTCAGCCAATTGCCATTGCAGCCGGATACTGGGTTGCCATTCCTGGCCGGTGTAGTCGTTCTTTTCCACTTTGGTGCCCAGGGTCAGTATCAATTCATCAGGCACCAGCGTGATCGCATCCTGGACAAATGCACTGAGCAGGCGCTGCTGTAATCCTTCGGGGTAAAAAGCCAGGCCCGGCGCATTTTCGTTGTCATCCTCGGTGTAGCGATAACCCAGGCCCCATACCAGCGTATGAACATCGCCCATACTGAACTGGTGTTGAAAATCCAGATCGACGGTATCCAGCGTATCCCTGAATGTGCCGGGCGGCGCGAGCACGAGATTATTTACCACCATGGCGGGAACCGGCAACATCAGTTCGGTACGATCATAGTAAAACTGCAAGGCCATGTTGGAAGTGTGGCTGAAACGCCGTGACCAGCGGCTGAGGATGTTGCCACCTTCAGTTTCGGATTCATCTCCCGCCAGCATATTGTCCTGGTTGCGATAGACATCGCCCTGCAATGTCAGGGTATCCCGCTGGTTGGGCGCAGCATCCACGCGGAATCCGCCCTGGCCCATGTTCCACTCGTCAGATCCGAAAGTGTCGTCACTCAATGTTTCGGGGCCGCGATCAAAATACTGACCGTAAACGCGATACGCGCCGCTGTCACCCAGCTTCCCGCCATATCGGGCACCCGCAATGGTTTTCAACGGGTCGCCCCCTCCCGCTTCCACATAACCGCCCAACGTTTGTCCCGCAGGGCGAGTAATGATGTTAATGACACCGTTCACCGCGTTTGCACCCCAGAGCGTTCCGCCGGGGCCGCTGATGACTTCAATGCGCTCAATGTCTTCCAGCAAATAGTTCTGTCGATCCCAGAACACCCCGGAGAACAGCGGCGTGTAAACCGACCTGCCATCGATCATAACCAGGAGTTTGTTGCCCACGTCCGAACTGAAGCCGCGGGAGCTGATAATCCATTCGTGGGAATTCTGCTGCGCCACACTGAGATTGGTTGCCAGCCGCAGGGCCTCGGGAATGCTGCTGGCGCCTGAGCGACGAATCTGGTCCCGGGTAATGACCTGTATGGCCGCAGCGCTCTCCGCCAGTTTCTCCGGCCGCCGCGACACAGAGGTGACCTCAATGTTCATGAGTTCCGTCAGACTCAGTTCCAACAGCCGACCCGTGTTGTGCTCGGCATTCGTCAGGGAGCTGGGTGTCATCAGGCCCAATACCAGAAAGGGACGAATCAGCGCTTTGATGGGGGCTGAAGCAGGCATGACTAATTCCATTTAAAAGCAATCCAGATCGTACGGGTATGCCCGTGGCTCAGAGTCGAGCGGCGGGCATTTGGCCTGCATTCAAATATAGTCAGAAATTGGCGAACTCGCAGGCAAGGACGCAAATCAATAGCCGCCTAAAAAATGCGGAAAACGGGGCTGATATTTAGTTATCCCAGGCACTACTCATCAGGCAGCCTGGCCATCATTTGATCCCGCAGCGGCGCGTCGGGCCAGCGGACCAAACACGCTCAATCCCGCTGTAATGGTGCCTGTTCCCGCGAGCGAGAGCCACATCACCACCTGCGCGAATATGCCCCAGGACGCCCACGCCGCGTTGGCGGCACCCACCAGCAGCAAAATGAAAGCGCCACCATTGCTCACGATGCCAACCCAGACACCCGGCCGGGGATATTCACCCCGTAGCGACGACTGCAGCGCGAAGGCATAACCAACAACCAGGGACACGTACGCCATGCCCAGCAGACGCAGGAACAGATGCGGCTCGGGCACAACAAACCCCAGCACCTGCAGCAAGTTTACGGGAAACAACAGTAGCGGGATGCACCACACCAGAACCGTCATTGCGATCTTGGCTACCAGAATTTTCGACAGGTTACTCATTCCATTGCGCCTCTCTTTTTACTACAGCAGCCAGGTTGAATGACGTGTCAGGCCTGATTGCCAGATGGCTGGGGTTTCGGCGGTGCAGGCTGATTGTCTACCCGCTCCAGTTCCGGATTTAGGCATGCCCAGGCAGGCGCACTTGATGCCCAGATATTCATTGTCGGCCGGATAGACGATGGCTCATCAAGATTACCTGCGCGGACCACTCTGAACTGCGGACGAGCCGATGACCTGGCGAACAAATGCGTGCCGCAACTCGGGCAGAATTGACGGGTGACTTCGTTGCCACTGTCAGCTGTCTTCGTGTGTTCGGCAAGCGAGCCGGAAATAGTGAGATCGTCGGTTGAAACAAGCAGGTTCACCGTTCCGTTGGCGGCAAGGTGCTGGCAGTCGCGGCACCAACACACCCGGGTTGCCAAAGGTTCAGTGGTTAACGTAAAGCTTACAGCACCGCAAAGGCAGCGCCCGGTTCGTTCAGTCATTTGTTGATTCTCCTGTGATTGGATTTTGTTTGACGCTGAAGCAACACACCTTGCACTCAAACATAACAAAACTATTTTCCAGAGCCGATTTATTCGCTCTCTACGCAGCCGTCTTTCGCTTCGAACTTCGGCTCCACCGAGTCAGGTATTCCTGTCATCTCGTACTTTATGACCAGATCGTACGGGCAACTCGAAAACGGGCGCGCGTTCGGATCGTTACTTTCAACCGGCTCGAAGCAAAGCATTATGCGATCCGGCAACACCTGGATGCCGCTCATGCTGTTGATCATTTTCGCCGGGCATGGAATCGTCTTGCGATAGACGGCTTTCACGATACCGGCCTTTTCACGTGTATAAACAACGACGCCTTCTTCCACAGGCGCGTTGGGAACCGTATTGGCTGGCACGGGACCGACTTCCACGGCCTGGATATTGAGCTTGTCGAAAGTCTTTGGCGCGGGCGAACAGGCGGCCAGGAACACGATGGCAGTACACAGGCATGGCTTCAGGCGAATTGAGTTCATAGGGCTCCGGTGGATCTGGTCTGAGGTATGTTGATTGAAGCCTTCCTCGCGAAATAGACACTTGCAATAACGATGGTAGCGGCCAGAACCTGAGAAAACGCGATCTGCTCCGATAAAAGTGCCGCCGAGGCCGCCAGAGTCAAAAACGGCTGCAACAATTGCAACTGACCGACACGTGCGATACCGCCCATTGCCAAGCCTTTATACCACGCAAAAAAACCAAGAAACATGCTGAAGATACTGACATAACCGAAAGCAAGAAAAGTTGAAACCGTCAGCACATCAACATTCTGTGGAAAATATTGATATGTAGGCCACACCAATAGGGGGATCGAAGCAATTAACGCCCAACAAATAGTCTGCCAAGCGCCTAACTCTCTTGCGAGACGAGCGCCTTCCGCATAACCAAAACCTGCAGCTATAACGGCACCCAGCAGGAGCAAATCAGCCGGATGCAGGGAATCCAGGCGGGGGCCCAAAGAAAAGATTGCAATGGTGACACTACCCACCAGGGTGGCCATCCAAAACATCCGGCTGGGGCGCTCGTTGGCAAGCCAGCAACCAAATAGAGCGGTCGCCAAGGGCAACAGACCGACAACAACGGCTCCGTGAGAGGCCGCCACTTGTGTCATTGCAAGCGTAGACAGCAAGGGGAAGCCCAATACAATGCCTGCCGCGACCAAATAAAGTCTTAGCCATTGTTTTCTTGAAGGCCATTCCGATCCAGCGAGCCATAGTGCCAATATTGCAAATACCGCTGCAACCAGCGCCCGCCCCACCCCAACAAATATTGGATCAAGCTGCACTACCGCGACCCTGCTTGCTGGCAGCGTGAGACTAAACGACACGACGCCAAGCAGGCCATAAACCAGACTCTGCACATCACTGCTTTTGGTTTCCATGTGCGATCAATATTTCCTTTTTTACAAGCGGTCAGGCATTTACTCGCCCGCAAGCCTGATTGACTTTTCAGCGGCTTCGTTCAGCTGGCCGGCGCTAATGCCCAACTTCTGAAATGCGCGGCCAGCAGGAGTGTATCGCTCTTGCGCCGCGGCCAACAGCACATCAGCACCCAGCAGAAAACGTCCAACACGTGTCTTGCGTGTATCGGCGAGGTGTTTGACAAGCGCTTGCCCTGACGGCTCTGTTTCATACAGAACAGACGTTGGCGGCGGCGGGAAGGATTGCAGTTGCGTGAACCCGCCTGTTTCAGCAACGACACCAACGGAAGCAAGTGCGTCGGAACGCTGGGCTGCAAGGGCTTCTTGAAACCGCTGCGCAGAAATTCCAAGTTGCGTAAACGCCTGCGCCGCAGTCTGGTCGGGCAGCGCCAGCGCGGCAAGGATGAAATGTTCAGATCCCGGTTTCGACTGGCCCTGCTGATGTGCAATCTCCTCTGCGAGAGTGCACAGCCGGGTCAGAGTACGAACATCAGACAACCTTCTCTTGAGCGATTCAAACATGAAGCCCCCTGAAAGCAACTACTTCGTTTGCAGATGTGACAATCGACGATGTGCCGCCTGTTTCGAGACGCCCAATGCCTCGGCGATCTGCGACCATGACCAACCCTGACGAAGTGCGAGGTAAACGGCCTTGGCTTCAAGGTCATCCGCCATTTGACGCAAGGCGAGAACTGCCGCGAGTGCGTCCTCTGTTTCGCTGGGATCTGGAATTTGCTTTGGAAAGGTCATGCCGTCAATGATAGTTGACGGCATGACCGAGTGTCAACACATGTTGACGATGGGTTTTGCCTGTTGAACGAAGGTGCGAACGGGTGGACGAAGCCGGGTTCCGTCACGCCCGCAGCGAATTGTCAGTCATCTCTGAGATCCTTCTTGGCAGACTTGATGTACCTGCCAAAGTCCTTATCTTTCTTGCGCTTTTCCGCGTACGAGGATTCGTGGTATTCGGACTCGGCCCGCAGCTTGAGAAAGTTCTCGTAGTGCTCGGCATTAATATTTCCGGTCTCCAACGCCTTGAGAACGGCACAACCTGGTTCATTGGTATGTGTGCAGTCTCTAAAATGGCATTGAGATGAAAGCGCGATGATATCCGAATAGCTCGCCTCGATTCCGCCGCCTGCACCAAGTACCCCAAACTCCCGCATCCCGGGGTTATCTATCACCATCGCACCGTTCTCAAGAACAATGAGCTCTCGGCGAACGGTTGTGTGTCGCCCTTCCCCGGTGCTACTGACGCCCTTTGTTTCAAGCACCGCGCGCCCCACAAGCCCATTGATAATGGTGCTCTTGCCAACGCCAGACGAACCAACAAAACAATAGGTTTTCTTGGGCAAAAGCACTCGCTGCAGCTCGTCGATACCGTCTCTGGTGACACTGCTCAACGTTAACACCGGCACATCAATACCGGCGCTCCTGATTTGCGCCAATTGCGCAGAAAGCACATCAGGCTCAATGAGATCCGTCTTGGTTAGAAGAATGTAGGGCGTTGCACCACCCTCCATAGCCATGACCAGGTAACGCTCCAGCCGCTTCAGATTGAAGTCGTAGTGACAGGACTGCACGATAAAGACGAAATCAACATTTGCTGCAATCATCTGGCAGTCGACCGATTCCCCAACCGCCTTGCGGCGCAGGCTGGTCTTTCGCCCTATTACGCCCTGAACCAGCCCAAACTGATCGGCAGGCGATCTCTCAACACAGACCCAGTCGCCTACGCAGGGTAGTTCCGATGCCGACACAGACTCATACCTATACTTCCCGCACAGTTTCGCGCGGAATACGCCGGTTTCGTTGATTAGCAACAACAGGTCTCGATCCACCGCCGCCACCCGCCCAACAGAAGCTGTTGCGTCACAGTCAGTCGTGGCATGCGCTGCAAACCAGTCATCCCAGCCCAATGCTTCCAGCTTCGGATTGTTCATTCGGCTTGTTATGAGGTCAATCATCTTTAACCCACACCCCGGATTTCGAATGGAAAGAACTGACCATCCACCCTGGCTCCTCAAACGAAACAATGTAGCCCTCTTCCACTACCGCGTAGCGGTATTCATGCCGTAAAAATATTCCCATATCTGTTTCAATGTCTATGGGTGATAAATTCAAAGCACTCAAATCATCTGGATACGCGCCTCGCTCAGCTTTGTACGCATCTAACTTCTGAATAATCAAGCCAGCTTTATCGATTGATTTTCTATGCAGTTCCTTCTCTATCTGCACGGAGATAAACAGCGACGACACAATCACCGCAACAAGAGCCAACGAATGAATAAGATAGGATTTTTTTCGCTTCCATGCCGAGCCAATCAATAGCCCAACCGCTACAAGCATGAGAACTGGATATAGGAGGCCGAGAACTGCGGTAAAGACCAGCCCAATCGAAAGCTCAACAAAGCAGTAGATTAAAGAAACGCCTAACAGAATATAGCGAATGCTGCTTTTTTTGCTCACTGGCGCGGGCCTTTCAATGACTCATAACGCTGGAGTGAAGCGGGCCGCGTCAGCGACTCCGCTTGAACGATAATCAACAATCACTGGAAAGAATAGCTACCTTCTAGGCTCATACCGCATCGCCACCGCCCCCGAGGCGAACTCCAGCGCCGGGCTCACGAGCTTCAGGATCACTCAGTGCTGAGTGACGACTATGGGTTTGCCCTTGGTAATGATCATCGTGTGCTCGTATTGCGCCGACAAGTTGCCATGCGCTCCAACCAGGGTCCATCCATCGGACGCCTCGGTCACCACGCGGCTCTTGGTTGAGAGAAAGGGCTCGATGGTGATCACCATGCCATCGTTAAGGATACGTTTGTCCGTCGGATCAAAGTACCCGGGAATGTGCTCGGGTGCTTCATGAAGCGCGCGACCAACACCGTGGCTGCCAAGGTTCTCGATAATCCTGAAGCCGTATGTCTTCGCCGTTTTCTGAATGGCAGCGCCGATGCCGTTGATGGGCTGGCCGGCGCGGGCCTGCTTCATGGCTTGCTCAAGGGCCGTGCGGGTGGCATGGCACAAGCGCGTCTTCTGCGGATTGGTCGGGGGCACAATTTTCGTTCCGCCGGTATCGGCGAAGTAGCCTCCCAACTCGGCAGAAACATCGATGTTCAATACATCGCCCGGTCGAATGATGCGATCACCGGGGATGCCGTGGGCGGCCTCCTCGTTGATGCTGATGCAGGTCGAGCCTGGAAAGTCGTATGTGAGCTTGGGCGCCGAGCGTGCGCCGTGTTTCTCCAGCAATTTCTCGCCCAGTGCATCCAGCTCGCGCGTCGTCATGCCGGGTTCGGCAGCGTCGAGCATTTCCTGAAGCACATACGAAACGATCCTGCCTATGCGCTTGAGTGCAACGACATCGTCTTCGGTTTCGATGGTCATGTGATTCTCCTGTCTGAATGTCAGAGATTGCACGAGAAGGGTTGCGCCGAAATCGAGAAGGGGTTTCTAGTGAAGGTTAACGCCAAGCTCAGTGACAACCGGAGCATGTTTTTTTGCGCAACAAAATGAGTGAAAACAACCAACCCATTTTATCGACAAACCCCAAAGCCACCATTGTCTATGTAATAAATTCAGCATATGTATGCCTTAGCGACCTACTGATGGCTTTTGGATATGAATTCGCACTGTACTCAAATATAGCTCTCGCCAAATTGACAATAAACTTGTTATTTGAAATGAGTGAGTCCGTATCCAAACCTTGACCGATCGCCAAGCTCGCTGCGGATGCAATTGATGCCTGAACCCGAGCCACCGATTGGGATTTATCCTTTTCGAAAACCCAAACACCACCCTTAAATTGATAGTTGATTTCAGCACGAAGCTCTGGTGGACTGTACTTTCCCTGATATTTAACTAGAAATTTCTTGTGCGCAGCCAAATCAATGGCCTCTTTTCCGTACTCGACAATATCCGCAACAGTGTTAGAACTCAGCGCATCTACGAGCCCAACCCATAATTGCCACGCCTCAGCATGGGAACCACCGGATGATTTCTTCCTTTTGGTTAAAGTGGCAACTTTGCCTGCAACGTCATACCGCAAGGTATAGAGCCCGCTAGGGACGACCATTGCGCTAGGCTGCCCGAGTTGATTTTTCTTAACCATTTGAACAGCATTGTCGTCAAGATTGGTGACGGCAACACCAGTTGTACGAAGCAGATAGTGCACAGCATAGTACGCAGAATAATAGTGCTCTACTGCTTGCCACGCAGCATTTCTATTCTGAACCTGAAGAGATCTTTGATGAGTGATTAAAGATGCTAACGCGAAACGACTCGCCTCACCGGCAAACAAGTTGAACAACGGCTCCTCATCTAGAATTTGTAGCTCGATTTCAGTAGCGCCTCTAACTTCATTGATGCTTCGAGTAAAAAACGAAATCTCATCAAGCTTTTCAACCAGACGCCCCCCAGCCCGACGACGGGCGCCGACGATTCCTCCAACAACCAAAGGAAGCATTAACCGGACAATCTTTTGCGCGGACATTATATTGTCACGTTTCGGCGAAGCAGTTTCTTGTCTAAGGCGTCAACGGATTTCGTGTAAGCCTTAGAGCTTGATATTTCGCTGAACGAGCCAGGCAATGATCTTGATAAGTACTTTTTATGTTCGCTAACCCTCTCAATAAGCGTCGGATTATTGTCGGATATTATTGAAATAATAGCCCTTGCGTGAGACACAAGAATCTTAAATAGAGTTGCCTTTGTTATTTGCTCACCAAGATTAAATGAATTCTCCGAAGACACATCGTGCGCCGCCAAAAAATACGAATTCATGATCCTGTACAGCTTTTCTGTATCTTCTATCTCAAACTCTTTGAGGATTGAGCGCATTGCGTCGTAAAAAGTTACTTTGGATATTTTTCCTTTTTGTTTGTCAATTCTACTCAACTTATTGAGCAGATAGCTGTCACTAAATTGCTCAAAACTGGTAAACAACTCATCCAAAAGTCTTTCATCGGATGACTCCCTATCAGCCAATCTCTTTATATCTAGCAGCAACTCTTTTGGAACTGGCCGCTGCAGCGTGTTGATATCGATAAATATTCGCGCCTCCTCTATGGGGCTCAACTCGCTATATATGATCACTGGCACACGATATTTCATTCCTTCATTCAGAAGCTTCCTGAAACCATAGACTCGATGCTGACCATCTAAAATCAAAAAGGCACTACTACAAATCTCAAAAGTGATCGTTTTGTTTCTCGAACTATAACTAAGTGCGGAATCTGATTGTGCAGAAAGAATGATGCTTGATGGAATCGTTCCTCCGTCACGAATGTATCTTGCAATTGACTCTGCTCTCCCTTCGTCAAGATTCCTTTGAAAACCCTCCTCAGGATCTTGTGAACGGGGATTTGTAGAACAACTTTCGGCAACCACATCAATCAACATCGTTCCCGAGTAGAATTTGTGCTTGCCCTGTGTGATCAAGGTTACCGATATTGTGTCCGTTGCCATGTACTTCTCCTAATTATTCGACACTTCATGTAAAGATACGATGGAGGTAAGCAGCAGATCGTGCGCTCCAACTGAACAAATTGTTAGCACTATGATTTTTTTCTTCCACAACACCAACCTTACGTCCCTCGTTACTACCTTATTGGCCATGATAATAGTCGACGAAAAACCAGCTCTGTTTCAGAACTGACTGAAATAACTGCACATTCAATTTTTGCCTTCCTAAAGGTCAAAACAGCTACAGATATAGCTTTACTTCTCTCGAAAAAACATCTGATTTTTGAACGTTAACACTTTGGCTATAAATTCTAACTTTATAATTTCCGTTTTCTTCCAGTTTTGCCACGGACTCGATCCGATCCAGATACACAACTTCGGTATTATTTTGGCCATCAATTTTTTTCTGTTGAGCAAGAACTGCAAAAAAGAAAAACCTCTAGAAATCCAAATAGAACTGTAAAAAAAACTCTACGCCATGCATGTAAGCTCCTTATAGTCTTTGCGAACAGTACATTGAACGCCCCTATCCGGCCAATCCACACCCATCAAAAAGTCAATTCGCGTACTCTGCGTATTCGCACCGAAAGAATTTCGCCATATTCATCCACCCAGGAATCGACACAGCGCCCACGCCCCAATAACTACATTCACTCCACCAATCTGTCTATATCTGCTCATCAATTCCTTCGCCCCAAGCCCCAGCACACCGTCCCTTCACCAATTTGGCCCTTCCCACGCTATCCGCACCCCTTCCCACGCAACTTTCCCACCTTCCCACGGGTCCAGAACCCCTTCCCACGCCTCAACAGGCCATCCCACGGTTGTTTTTGTGGCTCCCTACAACCCCACACCCCTTCCCTGGACAAAAATCACCTTCCCACTGGCCAATTCACCTTTCCCTGCATCCAAACACCCTTTCCCCGCATTCCCAACCTCACTCCCCCAGAAACGCCACCACCTCCTCCACCCCGAACGGCCACCCCAGCTCCCCGCCGTCCTGCCGCTGCAGCACCGGAATCCTCACCCCATACGCCTCCACCAGCGCATCCGATTCCACAATATCCACCAGCTCAATCTCAAAAAACTCCGGACTGAGGGTGGCGCGGAGAATCTCCTGCGCCACCTCGCATAAATGGCACGCGGACGTGCCGTACAGAATCACTTTCTCCTTCACTGCGGGCCGCCCTCTTGCCCCGGCTGCACCACCACAGATTTCTCCTTTGCCGCCGGCTTTTCCTTCGCGATCACATCACTGCGCCAGTAGCCGTCATGGGTGAACGCCTGCCAGCCCCACTTCAGCCAGCTCAGCAGATGCAGTGCCAGCCACAGCGACCACACCAGCATCAGCGCGCGGTAGATCCACAACGGAATGGAAATCACCCAGGCTTGCGTCAGTGCGTTTTCGCCGCGGTCCACGAACCAGTTCAGTTGGTGCTGGGTGGAGCCGTTGCCGGTAACGCCCATATCGGGGCTGCCCAGCAGGCCGTTGGGGATCGCGGCGATCAGCACGGCGAACACAAACAGGCTGAAGCCCGCCAGAAACAGTTGCAGCAGGTTGAACTGGGTGCGGGTGATTTTTTGCGGGTTCAGCTGGCTGCGCTGGTGCATGGCGAAGAACCAGAGTGCGATGGGAATCATGGCCTGAATCCAGCCGGCGCACAGGCCCAGCACCAGCAGCACCCAGTGCACGGTTTTCAGCGGCAACTGGCGGAAGCGGCCCAGCACCACGGCCACCAGCAATGTGACAAGGGTGACGCCCCAGAACAGGATGGCCGGGCCCATGGCGGGGCCGCCGGCGAACAGCACCCAGCGGTCCCTTGGCATTTCCACTTGAATGCCGTGGTTCACGTACGGCGCGCCGATGGAAACCGCAGGGGTTTTCACGCGCACGGAATGTTCTTCCGGCTGGCGCCATTCCACTTCGATCCAGTGCTGGCCGGGGTTTACGGGCACGATCACTTTGTTGCTGTCTTCGTCGGCGGCGCGGGCTTCTTCATCCACGGTGACCTGTTTTACCTGCGCGCCTTCCGGCAGTTCGATGTGTTGCTCGCTGCCCTTGCTGCTCACCAGATGCAGTTTCACCACGCTGCGGGATTCGCGCAGGCCCGGGGTCCAGGTTTGCTGCACCTGATCGATGGTGGTGGTTGCGCCGGCGACGGCTTCGGGCCGCACGATGTTGAGCACAATTTTTTCGCCGGGGTATGGCCGCCAGCGCGGACGCCACTGCCCCACCACGCCGGTTTCCTTCACCGGTGCAATGCCGTCGACGCTGATGTGCCACAGCGGCGAGGGATCGACGCTCCAGTGTTCGCTCCATTGCGCGTTTTCGGCGGCCTGCAATGTGAGCGTGTTGGTTTTGTCGAGGGTGGAGGTCCAGGCGATTGCATCCTGGCCCGGTTTCAGCTGGATGCGCGCCTTGCCGGCGTTGACTTCAATTTCCTGCGTGGTGATGGATTCCCCCGGCAGCAGCGGAATTTCCAGGGTGATGCCGCCTTGCTGCGGCGCGATGCGCTGCACGCTGGTTTCCAGGTACCAGTTCAGGCCCAGGCGCAATTCGCGCTGCACCTGCACGAACGGTGGCACCGGATCGGGCGTGAGCTGTTTTTCCTCGGCGTCGGCGGTTTGTGTTTCGCGCGCGGCCGGGTAGAAGTACAGGCCGTTGCCTTGCAGGCGACCGTTGTCGAGACCGCGCACGTCCCAGCCGTCGGCGCTGACGGTGAGGTTATGCGGCATCACCGGGAAGGTGAGCTGGAATTCCCGCTGCGGGTTGACGGTGCCCGACAGTTGCAGCGTGTGGGTGCCGGCGCTGACCGGCAGTTGCAGGCTGCCTTGCAGTTTGCGGGCGACGTGAGGCTGGTCGTCCAGCTGCACGCTGTCGATGCGCCATTGCTGCTGGCTGTCGGGCAGCGGCCAGAACAGATCCTGCTGCGCGTGCACGCTGAAACGCACGGTGAGGCGGTTGCCGTTCAGTTGCAGGTGGGTGCGTTCGATGCCCAGACATGCCGGTGTGCAGTCGCGTTCTTCCAGCAGGCGTTTTTTTAATGTCTCCAACATCTTTTCATCGGGGATGTCGGCGGCATTGGCGTTAGGTGCAGTGGGCAGCAGCATGGCCATCAGCACCAGTGCGGCGGCGGATGCAACGGCGCGCGGACGCCAGCCAGCGATTTTCCAGTGGCCCTGGATTTTCTGCAGGCCCAGCACGCTGGCCAGCATGGCCACGCCGAGGATTACGCGCAGCCACGCCAGCAGGCGGTTTTCCCACGGGGTGAGCAGGTAGACGTTGAACTGTTCGCCCTGGGTGACGGGGCCGTTCCAGTACAGTGTGGTCTGCATCCATTCCCAGTTGGGCTGGCCGGGGCCGGTTTGCGCGGCCAGGTTGGGGTCGGAGCGTTCGATGTTAGGCGCAGGTTTGCGTGGTGCCGAGCGTGGCGACGACAGTTTCGCCAGGGAACGATAGGATTCCTGCTCCGCGCCGGCGCCTGCTTCCATCGCGGCATCCATCGCCATTTCCATCGGTGCGGGTGCAGCAGCAGGGGCAACGTCATATTGCTGGTTTTCATTGTAGCCGCCGTAGTACGACGTGCCCTGCCCCATCTGCGTCCAGGGTTGCTGCAGTTGCGGGTACAGGCCCAGCCGCGCCTGGTCCACCATGAACGACAGGAACCACAGCGCCAGCAGCAACGCCGATGCCGATCCATACCAGCGCAGCGTGGTGCGCAGTTTGCCTTCCGGCAGGAAGAACAGGATCGCCATCACCGCGATCACGTTCAGCCACAGATATAAAAATTCCGATGCCTCGGGATAGATCAGCACCAGCGCCAGCGCGCAGATCGCGCCCGGCACGATGCCGCGCAAACGGATCACGGCGACGATGGCGATCAGCACGATAAAGATGTCCCACACGTTCCAGGAGCCAGTCCAGGTATTCAGGGCCTGCTCCACGCCGGTGACGGTGAACACGCGCCAGCCCGGCGGCAATTGCAGAGTGGCATTGAGCTGGTCCACGTCATGTTGCCAGCCGGTGGAGCTGAGGCTGCGCACGTGCAGGCCGCCAGTTTCCGCCATGCGGCTGAGGGCACTGGCCTGCAATGATCCGCTGCGCACTTCCACGCCCTGGGTGGTGCCGGTTTCCGTTTCCAGCGTGGTGATGACTTGCGGCGCGCCGTTCAGTTCCAGGCTGCCCAGTTGCAGTTCGGGCTGGGCGGTAAGGCGCCAGTCGCGGTACAGGCTGCCGCTGAAACGGTCGCGCACGGTGAGGCCGGCGCCGTCGAAATCCAGCCAGAATTGACGCTCCAGTGTGAGTTGATTAGGCGACGGTTGTGGATCGCCCCGGCGCAGTTCCGCGAAGGTCATGCTGTTGCCGGCTTGCAAACGATAGGCGGGAAACTGCTGCCATTCACCGGGCAGCGAGGTCTGGCTGGGGTCGATGCTGTCGACGCCTTCCACACGGATCTGACGCAGGTCCGGCAGGGTTTCGAACACCCAGATCTCGTCTTCCGGCCAGAGTTTTTCCGCCACGGTTTCCAGTGTCAGTTGTTGCACTGCGCCGTTGCGGTGAGCGTCGATGCGCAGGGTCCACTGGCCGGGGCGCACTTGAACGCGCAATGTGCCGTCGGCATCGATGCGGGCCGGCAGCGGGCTGGTGAACGATGTCGGCGCAAAATCGGTGAACAGCACTTTGCCCAGCTGCATTTCGCGGGGCTTGCCGCCCACTTCCAGTTCGATCAGGGTTTCCAGGCGGAAGGGAATGTCGTCCACCAGATGGCGGAACACGCGGATGTTGAGTTTGTCTTCGCTGGCGCCGGTGTCGGTGGGTTCGGCGTTCTGGCGTTCTACCAGCCAGAGGCGGCCGTCGGCATCGATGCGTGGATTGGGCACCGCAACGCCCTGCTGTTTCAGTTGCACCAGCGCAGTTTGCGCGGGGATCAGCAGGGAATCGGGTTTGGTGCTGAAGCTGATCAAGCCCGCCAAGCGGAATTGGCCCGCCGGCAGCCGCACGTAAGGGCGATTGTTCTGTTCCACCACCGTGGCGGGTTTGCCATTCACCGTGACGGCACCGGGCCAGAAGCCTTCCGACCCCGGCAGTGCCAGCGTGCTTTCGGTGTACAGCCGCCAGTCCTGTTCGAAGCGCAGGCCGCCGGTTTCCACGTTCAGTTGCAGCTGGCCGGGCCACTGGCATTGCTTGTTGGTGAAGTCCTGATAATGGAACGGGCAGCGGGCGGTTTCCTCGCCGAACAGTGCCCAGTCCTTCCAGGGTTGCAGTGCGTCTGGCACCGGCACGGTTACCGCCAGCGCCAGTTGCGTTATCCACCACAGCATCATGCCCAGTATTGCGCGCCCGATCATGCATCCATCTCCAGTTCGTTAAGCGGGGAACGAATTGCAACATAAACGGAGTGGGCGCAAAAAAACAGCCCGCGCCGGGTTAAATTCGGTGCGGGCTGCCTTGCAACAAAAAAGCTGCAGGGTAAAGGGGATCGATCAGCTGGTGAGGCGGTTCATGAAGCGCTGGAAATCGTTGCCGCGCCCGTTGTCTTCACCACGGCCCGGATGCAACCGGGTCAGCAGATCGGTGTACAGTGATTGCAGGTTTTCGATGGCGCTTTCGATGCCGGCCACCACGTCACTGGATTCCTGCACCTGGCTGGCGAAATCCCCCAGGCGCTGGAACAGGTCTTCAAACGGATTGGTCATTGCCAGGCCGCCCATATTCTGTACCGATGCATAGGCGCTACGCACGGCGACGGTTTCGGTCTGGTTCATGTTCACGGCGAAGCTGGCCAGTTGTTCCGGGTCCATGCCCACGTCCATGGCCTGGTTGAAGGCTTCCTCGATATTACCGCCGTAAAAGGTTTCCGCGACGTCGTTGACCTGACCGAACAGATCATTCAGCGACGCTAGTTCGGCTTCATTCAGATCGCCTTCCACGGTGAAGGACAGGTTGTCGAAGCTGGAGAACTCGGCTTCGAAGCCGTCGAGCTCGGTGCTGTCATCGGCATAATTCACTTGCTGGGCCGACAACGACTGCCCGGAATTCACCAGGATTTTCACCCGGTCGCCTTCCTGGGTGACCACTTCCATTTCGAAACTGCGGGTGCGCTCCATCTGCACCTGGCTCAGGGATGCCTGGAAGCCGGTACCGGTAGTGGGTGTGGTTGGGGTTGTTGGTGTGGTGGGTGTTGTTGGAGCAGTCGGCGTGGTGGGAACGGCGTCGCCAAAATAGGTCTTGCCCAGTTGCTCCAAGCCGTCGGCAATCTTGTTCACAGTTTCGTAAAAGGTGCTTTTCACGTCGCCATCAAACATACCCTGGCCGGCGATGATGTCGCGGCCTTCACGCAGGCCCTTTTCGGCGCCCTGCAATGCCTGCTGGTACAGATCCATCAATTTTTCGTCCGACGCGCCCTTGGCCTTTTCCTGCGCCAGACGGTCGGCAACAAAGCCCACGATGCGATCGGCCACGGCCTGGGAAGAATAATCCTGATCGTCATTGGCAACCGGAACCGTGCCGGCGGTGGCACCCACTGTCTGCAACCGGCTCTGCACCACGGACTGCATTTTTTCATAGGCCATGGTCAGCGTGGTTTGCACACTGCCCACCGACACCGACTGATTGGCAACTACCGGCTGCGGTCCGCGACCATGTGCATGCTGGCCCAGGCCGTTGCGCCAGGCTTGCGGACCGGAGAAAAAATCCCGTTGCGTCAATGGGTTGAACGATAACATGGAGTGGAGCTCCCGCCTGCCCTGCGCAGACTTGTCGATGGCTGGTTACCGATCCCGACCACAAAACGGGATATCCAACTTGTATATCGGCCCCGCATCCTGAATCTTGAGCGAAAATAACAACCGCCTTATCAACACCTTATCAAACGCCCCCACGATGCAAAGGGAAAATTCTGGGCCATACTTTCAGCAGACATCGACAGGGTTCACATTCCCATGACCACGGAAGTGCTGGTTGGCATTCAGGTTCTGATTGTGCTGCTGCTGGGCATCGGCATGCTGCTGCTGTTACTGCTGCGGCAAAAAAAGACCATTGCCGAGTTGCAGGCCATCCTCACCCAGTTCAGGGACGACATGAGCGGTGACAGCGTGCTGCGTTACCTGGCTGAGGAGATCGAACTTACCACCGGCCACAGCAGCCAGAATGCTGTGGACCTTAATATGGAAGCGAAGCCGGAGGAATTTGCCGTCGGCCTGCGCTTTCATGCGCTGCGGGCGGAACAGGCGCTGATGCAGACTCGAGTCGAAGCCGGAGCCGATGCCGAAATTCCCTGGCGCAACGAAATCAAACATTATGAAGAACATGCCGGCATGATCTATGAACGGATGGGCGCGCGGCTGGATCACACCAAAAAGCTGCTGAATGATGTGCACTCCAGCGAACTGGACGCGAAGGACAAGACCATCGCGGATCTGACCGCCGTTCGCAACGATCAGAAGCAACAGTTGCAGAACCTGAAACCACTGCAGGACTTCATCACCAGCGCCACTACGGGCGCGCAGACAACGCAGGCGCTGGAACAGTTGCTGCACCGTGGACTGCTGAATTTGTGCGACAACTTTTCCGGCAGCGAAAAAATGCGCGAACTGGTGTTTCTGATGCACGAATCCTTCAATGAAGTCGCATTCGCCAATCAGTCGGAAGCCGCCCAGACCACGCCAGTTAACGAGCGCAAGTCACTGAGCATCGATCCGGCCCAGAACCTGGACATGCTCAACAACATCATCGCGCGCCAGAATGAAACCATCCGCAACCTGCGCAAGCAAATCGACTCGCTGACCAACGAAATGGAAAAGCAGGGCCTGCTGGAAGCGGTGAACCAGATGGAGCAGACCATCGACAGTACCCGCCAGTGCGTGGACAATCTGGATCAGGCCCTGGATCAGAGCCTGCAACGGCCGCCACCAGTGCAGGAAGAAGCGGACACGAGCGTTCTGATCGAGCAGTTCACCAACGAAAGCGCGGTGATGGTGGAAAAGATTTACCTGCTCAGCAATCTGAACAAGCAACTCACGCTGGAGAACGACCAGCTGCGGGCCGCGCTGGAAAATACCGCCGAGCAGGACCAGCCGCTGATGGCCGGCATGAAGCTGAAGCTGGAGAAGCAGAAGAACGAAATGATTGCCCTGCAGCAGAATTTCAAGGAACTGGAAGAGAAGTACCTGCAGCTTTATCAGGGAGGTGGAGCACGCTGATCGCGGCCCGGCGGGTTAAGCGTCACCCTTCTGTTTGGAATGTAGCCCCTGCGCCACCCGGCCGATGTTTTTGGCAAAGGCCGGGTCCACCAGCTCCGACGACTTCAACAGTCCCCGCAGCATGTCCTCCAGCTTTTTCAGTTCCATATTCAGCCTGATGCTGGCGGGATCACCAGCGGGAATATTCAGCGCCTTGCGCAGCTCCTGCGCGAATATATTGAGCGCGCGGCCGATACGGTCCTGCTGGCGGACAATATTTTTTTCGAAAGTCTGAAACACTTCGTGGCTACGCAGAATCAGCTGCTCCACCTGCACTTTCTGCCGCTGCACCGACAGCGCGGCGGCAATGGCTGCGTGACGGGCATCGGCACCCCGCAACAGCGTGCCCAGGTTGTCCATCAGGCGGGCATAACGATCCGGCTCCTGGCGCGGCGGTTCCTGCACCAGCACCCAGCAATTCTTTTCATACAGCATGAGGTTGTTGCCTTCCACCACAGGTCCCTTGCTGCGGTTCAATTCCAGCAGAGACTTGAGCGACAGATCAGCGCCGGATGACGCCACAAAATGCATGTCCGACCCCACCCGCACACCGACCACGGCCTTGACGCCAAACGTGGAAATCGAACGCGCCATCTCGGTGGCGAGCTGTTCTTCGCTCTGGCACCTGAAACTGGTGAGCATGAACAGCACGACAATGCCCAGATCGGAACTGGACATGAAGGCGTTGTAGGCTGCGTCGGATGTCGTCGCCAGTTCCTGCTCCATGGCATCAAGACGGGCCAGCAATTCCAGTTTGTCGGCATCCAGCAAACGCTCACGCGAGGGTGGCCGGGTTTCCTGTTTCGCGGCGGGCTGGTTCTTGCCACCGGCAGCGGCTTCACGCTGGGCGGCATCCAGCGCCAACCGCAACGCCCCGTTGCTTTCCTCCAGTTGCGCGACAGTCTTTTCCAGGCTGGCGATGCGTTTGTCCTTTTCGTGCATGCCGTCTTTCAGCTTCAGGATTTCCTCGTTGGCCAGCTGCAACGATTCTTCCTTTTTGTTAAAGGCCTTTTCCATGTCACGCAGCTGGCGTTCCAGCATTTTCAGCACATTGCCCTGGATCGCCGTGCTGTCGTCCGCCACTTTTTGCTGGCGTTCGCCATGGGATGGCGCCGCCACTTTCATCTGGGTGCTTTCCTGTTTGACGCGGTCATCCAGTTCGAAAAAGATCTGGCGGAAGCGGGTCGCGTTGTCCAGCCGCTCGCGGTAGATTTCCATCAGTAGATCGGAACGCAGCTCCAGCGCGTCCTCATCCAGGCTCTGAATGAATTTTTCGTGGGTGCTGTAAGCCAGCACGACGGGTTGCAGGCGCGCCTGCAGCATGCGCCAGAAATGTTCACTGCGGGAATCGAATGCCAGGGCGGCTTTCTCCGCCTCCAGGTACAGGGCACGCAACTTGACCACCTGGCGGTCGAGGTTTTCGTCCGGGTCCAGCAACGCATCCTCGGCCATGCCCAATGCGTGCATGCGATCACGGGAGGTTTGCAACCCCCGGTTGATGAATTCACTGATCTGGCGGATCTGTTCGCGGGTGAGCTCACCCTCGTCTGCCATGCCCTGCTCCACCGGTTTTAACTCTCATTAGAAGCCTAGCAGAGAAATGCAAAGCCCCTGATTACGCTGGTGGTAATCCTGGCATGGATCAATCGGCGACGGGTTTGAGGGTCAGCTCCCAGCACTGGTGGATCGGTTTGCCCCGGGCGAAATCCGGCGGCAGGCTGGCCTGGGTGATGTCCTTCACGCCGTATTTTTCCGCCAGCGCGGGCGACAGTTTGAATCCCCTGAAATTATTGGAAAAAATCACAAGCCCACCGGGTTCCAGCCGCTTCATCACCAGATCCAGCAGTTCTTCATGAGCCACCTGCACATCGAAATGCCCCTGCATGCGCTTGGAGTTGGAGAAGGTGGGCGGATCAACAAAGATCAGGTCGAACTGGTCGTTGGTGTTACGCAGCCAGGTCATGCAATCACTGCGGATCAGCTGGTGGCTGGCCTCGGCGAAACCGTTCAGGTACAGATTACTGCGCGCCCACTGCAGGTAGGTGGCCGACATGTCCACCGACACTGTCTTTTTGGCGCCGCCAACCGCCGCGTGCACGGTGGCAGCGCCGGTGTAACAGAACAGGTTCAGGAAGCGCTTGCCCTTCGCCAGTTGCTGCAGCCGGATACGGGTGGGCCGGTGATCCAGAAACAGGCCAGTATCCAGGTAATCGTCGAAGTTGGTCACCAGCAGCGCGCCCGCTTCTTCGATTATATAAGTATGTTTCTGGTCGTTCAGTTTCTGGTACTGCTGATTGCCTTTCTGGCGCTGCCGGCTTTTCACATGAATACGCGACGGCGGCAGTTCGAACAGCGCTTTCAGGGCATCCAGTGCGTCGTCCAGACGTTTGGCGGCCTTGTCCGCATCCACGGTTTTCGGTGGCGCGTATTCCTGCACGTGCAGCTGGCCGTTGTACCAGTCCACTGCAAGATTGTATTCGGGAATATCGGCATCGTAGACGCGATACGCATACACGTCTTCCTTCTGCACCCACTTGTCCAGCTGTTTCACATTCTTGCGGATGCGGTTCACCAGATCGCGGGCGGGTGCGGTGGAAAAATCCTGCTGGCTCAGTTGCAGGGGTACCGGCACGAATTGCGCGGCGCGCGGCACCACGGTGCCACTGCGGATAAAACAGCGAATCGGCCCATTGAACACGCGGTGGGTTTGCGGTTCGTCCAGCTGCAACACGTCGGCGTATTCGATCTGGTTGGTGATCAGCGCCACCTGCCACTGCTGGCAATGGCGCTGCAACTTGCGGGCGAATGCACGGTAAAGGTGAATCAGGTCGGTGTCCTTGTCCAGGCGTTCTCCGTAGGGCGGGTTGCACACGACGAAACCACCGGCAGCAGCATTTCTTTCGTGCACGGCAAAATGGGCCAGTTCGCGCCGTTCCAAATGAATGCAGCCTTCCAGTCCCGCCGCCTTGACGTTGCGGCCCGCCGCCTGGATGGCATTAATATCGGCGTCGTAACCCCGGATGGCAAATTCCATCTGTTCTGACTGGTCTGCCGCGCTTGCCTCGTTCACGCACTGCTGCCACAGCTCCTGATCGTGGTGCTGCCACTGTTCAAAACCGAAACGGCGCCGCAGCAAACCCGGCGCCATCTGCGCCTGCATCATGGCCGCCTCGATCAGCAAGGTACCAGAGCCGCACATGGGATCGATCAGCTGCGTTTTGTCCGGATGGGGCCAGCCCGCTGCCATCAGCAGACCCGCCGCCAGGGTTTCTTTCATCGGTGCTTCATTTTGTGCCACGCGATAGCCGCGTTTATGCAAAGGCTCACCAGAAAGATCCAGCGCTACGCTCACCAGTTCCCTGTCAAAGTGCACGTGGATGCGAATATCAGGGTCGCGGGTGTTCACATTGGGGCGTTCGCCGGTGAAATGACGGAAATGATCCATCACCGCATCTTTTGCTTTCAGAGTAAGAAACTGTGTGTTGAGATTGACGGATGCATCCGCTGATGTGGAGATTGCAATTGAGCGGCTGATATCAAAATGGTCATGCCACAGGATCTGGCGCAGGTTGTCGTAAAAGTCCTGCTCGTCTTTCCAGGCAAACTGTGCCAAAGGCAGCAAAACGCGGGATGCAATGCGCGACCATAAACAAATGTTATATACGTTGCGGGCCGACGCCGGACCCTCAACCGCACCGCGAAGCAGGCTGAATTCATCGCCTGCAAGCGCTTGAATTTCTTTCAGTAAAAAATTTTCCAGACCGCCGCCGCAGGTGACGATCAGGCGCGCCGAACTCCAGTCAAATGTGGACATGGCTTTTCAGGTTCCTCGTTAAGTGACTGAATGGCAAGGATTCAGCGGTTTTTTGTTCACTTTGGTGGTATTACCTGTACTCATAATAAGTTTACGTTCTTATGACAAACTATTTGTCGACAGCCCGGTCCAAAGTAGATATTAATAAAAGTCCGTCTGCAAAAAAGGAGGGTCATCTGTTACACATTCTCAGCAAGCCTTGATAAAAACTCCAAGCTCTTTCAACTCTTAATCGAACAAAGGAAAAAGAGGTTGATATCCTATGAAGAGACAGAAACGCGACAGAACTGGCAGAGCCTATACTCGTGGTTATCAAGCGGGCATCGGTGGGCGCTCAAGAGAATCCTGCCCATTTGTTGATGCACCTACCCGACAGCATTGGCTTAGCGGCTGGCGCGAAGGACGAGCCGACCAATGGTCTGGCTTCATCGGGGTTTCCGGCGTTCACAAGATCGTGAACCTTTGATCCCCATCCGGATTGAGCAACTGCAATCCTTTTTACGACCAACTGCGACCTGAAGGGGTGCAAGCATTTTAACCCGTACATCCTGTACAACGATTTTTTAATCGGATGACTCCATCATCCGGGCAGCATTGGCTGCCAACACCAGAGGGGCTTCCACGTGGAAGCCCTTCTTTATTTCGGCCGCATCATTTTTTCTGCAATCCACGAATCGCCCGCACGCTGTCACTGATCAGGGCCGGGCCGTGATAGATAAAGCCCGTGTAGATCTGCACCAGTTGCGCGCCGGCGCGGATTTTGTCTGCCGCGTGTTCACCTTCGGTAATGCCGCCCACGCCAATGATCGGCAGTCGGCCCTGCAGTGCCTGCGCGAGCTGTTTCAGCACCTGGGTGGACTTTTCCCGCACTGGTGCACCACTCAGGCCGCCCTGTTCGTTGCCGTGGGGCAGGCTCTCAACGCCGGTGCGCGCCAGGGTGGTGTTGGTGGCGATCACGCCGTCCATGCCGTTTTTCAGCAGTTGCGCGGCGATGGTTTCCACATCCTGTTGTTCCAGGTCCGGGGCAATCTTCACCAGCAGCGGCACTTTGCGGCGGTGGCGCACCTGCAACTGCTCGGCCGTTTCACGCAGGCCGCCCAGCAGTTGGTCCAGCGATTCGCCGTATTGCAGCGACCGCAGGCCCTGGGTGTTGGGCGATGAAATATTGATGGTGATATAGCTGGCCAGCGCGAAGGTTTTTTCCAGGCAGATCCGATAGTCGCTCAGGGCGTTTTCCACCGGGGTATCGAAATTCTTGCCGATGTTGATGCCCAGCACGCCGTTGTATTTTGCCTTTTCCACCTGCCGCACCAGATGGTCCACACCCTTGTTGTTGAAGCCCATGCGATTGATGATGGCGGTGGCTTGCGGCAGGCGGAACAGGCGCGGCTGGGGGTTGCCGGGCTGCGGGCGCGGGGTGATGGTGCCGATCTCCAGAAAGCCGAAGCCCAGGGCCGCCAGGGCGTCGATGTAGTCGCCATTCTTGTCCAGGCCCGCCGCCAGCCCCACCGGATTGCGGAAACGCAGGCCCAGCAGGTCCACCGGCAACTCCGGCTGCGGCAACAGGCAGGAGGTCAGGTGCAACTTCTGCCCCAGGGCAATGCTGTCGAGGGCCAGATAGTGGGAGGTTTCGGTGGGCAGGCGGAACAGCAGGTTGCGGGCAATGTTGTACAACATGAAGCGGGCCTAATCAGGGTTGGCAGTGAAAGCGGGTGAAAACCGGGTGCGGATTATACCCGTATCTGCCTCAAATCCCTATTGAGAGACCCCTATTCCAGCCGCTCCACCCCGATCAGCTTGAAGTGGTCGTCGAACAGGATGACGAAGCTGCCGTGCACACCGTCGTGGCCCACGAAACGCTGCAGGCTGCTGGCGGGAAAGTTGACGCGGCGACCATCGCGCGCCACCGCATTCACCATCTGTACGCCACCCCGGTACCAGCGCTGGTATTCATCCGGTGCGATATGCAGATCAACGATCAGACGCGGCATGGGAAACGCCCCTCCTCACACCGCACAATTGTCGCTGTGCAGGGTGGTCTGGGCCAGATCCATCAGTTCCCGCAGGGCGACACCGTACATGGAAAATTCCTTAGTATCGGTGCCACGGAATTCCGTCAGCATGCTGGTCCAGCGTCCGATCATGTCCTGGTTGTGGGCGGCCCAGTATTGCAGGCGTTCGTCCAGGTTCTGGGCGTCGCACTCCAGCTGCAGCACGCCCACTGTGAGCGTGCGTTGCTGCCAGTCCAGGTCGTCACGGTAGGCTTCGCGGGCCAGTGCCTGCCAGTGGTTTTCGATATTGAGTCCGTTGATTTCCTCGCTGAACCAGTGCAGATCCAGTTGCGCGCCAATGGCGAAATAGGCGTTCGCCACCTCCTGCACCGGCTTGCCGGTGACTTCCGCCGCCTGGATGATGCCCAACACCGGCAGCATGCTGTCGGCACCGGCGATGAAGGTGGCCAGGGCCGAAGGCACGCCTTTTTCCACATAGCGGTTGTGGCGTGCCTCCCACAGTTCACGACGCGGTCCGCGCAGCACGGTGGGCAGACTTTCCGCCACTGCTTTCACGCCACTCTGGAAGCGGCGGATGGATTCCAGCACGTTGACGCCGCAGCGGTTGTTGCGCAGAAACCAGCGGGTGGCGCGGCGCATCAGGCGGATCAGCATCCGCATCATTTCCAGCTGCTCGCTGGCATCCACCCGGTGATCCAGATCCTCGATCTGCTTCCACCAGCGCTCCAGTTCGAAAATATCCCGCGCGGTAATGAAGGCGCGGGCGATGTCAGCCACCGTGGAGCCGGCCGCATCCTTCATGCGGTGCACGAACGTAATGCCCATGTAATCGACAATGCCGCTGGCCACCTGGGTGGAGATGATTTCGCGCCGCAGTTTGTGCTGCAGCATCTGCGGCTTGAAGCGCTGGGTGAGTACCAGCGGAAACGCCTTTTCAATTTCGCGGCTGACATATTCTTCGTCGGGCAGAGTGGAATCCCGCAAGGCATCCTTCAGAATCGCCTTGGTGTAAGACAGCAGGATCGCCAGTTCCGGCCGCACCAGCCCTTTGCCGCTGCCAATGCGGTCATGCAATTCCTCTTCGTTCGGGATGAATTCCAGTTCGCGATCCAGCCTGCCGGACGCCGCCAGTGCTTGGATGTAGCGCCGGTATTCGCCCATGCGGTACACGGATTCGCTGCGGGCAATGCTGATGGCCTGGGTCTGGCGGTAATTGTTTTCCAGCACCAGCTGCGCCACTTCGTCGGTCATTTCCACCAGCAGCTGGTTGCGCTGCTTCAGCGTGAGGTCGCCGTTCTGCACGATGTCGTTGAGCAGAATTTTGATGTTCACTTCATGGTCTGAGCAGTCCACGCCGCCGGAATTGTCGATGAAATCGGTGTTCGACAGGCCGCCGTGCAGCGCGTATTCGATGCGGCCCAGTTGCGTCATGCCCAGATTGCCGCCCTCGCCGATCACTTTCGCCCGCATGTCGCAGCCGTTCACGCGCACCGCGTCGTTGGCCTTGTCGCCCACGTCGCTGTGCTGTTCCTGGCTGGATTTGACGTAGGTGCCAATACCACCGTTCCAGATCAGGTCCACCGGCGCCTTCAGCAGAGCGCTGATCAGTTCGGTGGGTGTAAGCGCATCCACGCGAATATCGAAGCGTTCCTTCATCTGCGGGGTGAGACGGATGGATTTGGCGGAACGCAGGAAGATACCGCCGCCGGCAGATAACAGTTCCAGATTGTAGTCGCCCCAGCTGGAACGCGGCAGGTTGAACAGCCGCTCGCGCTCGGCAAAACTTTTTTCCGGATCGGGATTGGGATCGATGAAAATATGCTGATGATTGAATGCGGCCACCAGCTTCAGTACGCGCGACCGCAACAGGCCGTTGCCGAATACGTCGCCCGCCATGTCGCCGATACCCAGCACGGTGACGGACTGGGTCTGCACATCGATGCCCAGTTCGCGGAAATGCCGCTGCACCGACACCCAGCCACCTTTTGCGGTGATGCCCATTTTCTTGTGGTCGTAACCCACCGAACCGCCAGACGCAAACGCATCGCCCAGCCAGAATTTGTATTCCGCCGACAGCGCATTGGCAATATCGGAAAAACTTGCGGTGCCCTTGTCCGCCGCCACCACCAGATAGGGATCATCGTCGTCCTTGCGCACTACATCGCGGGGTGGCTGCACCTTGCCGTCCACCAGATTGTCGGTGATATCCAGCAGGCCGCGCACGAAGGTCTGGTACGACGCCACCACTTCCGCCATCACCTGATCGCGGTTACCGGCTTTCGGCAGACACTTGGGAAAAAATCCACCCTTTGCGCCCACCGGCACGATCACCGCGTTTTTTACCTGCTGCGCTTTAACCAGGCCCATGACTTCGGTGCGGAAATCCTCGCGCCGGTCTGACCAGCGCAGACCGCCCCGCGCCACCTTGCCACCACGAAGATGCACGCCTTCCACCCGGGGTGAATAGACGAAGATTTCAAACATCGGCAGCGGCTTGGGCAGATCGGGAATGTCGCGCGGGGAAATCTTCAGCGAGATATAGGATTTGCATTCGCCCTCGGCATTTTTCTGGTAGAAATTCGTGCGCAGCGTGCCAGAGATCATGTCCAGGTAGCGCCGCAGGATGCGGTCCTCATCCAGGCTGTTCACCTGTTCCAGACATTCGACGATGCGGGTGCGCAAGGCGGTTTCGCTGCTGTCGCTGTGTTCGCCCACCAGCTGGAAACGCAGCTCAAACAGATCCACCAGCAACCGCGCGACGCGGGGATGATTCACCAGCGCATCCTTGATATAGGTCTGGCTGAAGGCAAACCCGGTCTGCTTGAAATACTTGGCGTAGGCCCGCAGCATTGCCACCTCGCGCCACTCCAGCCCCACCGACAACACCAGCCGGTTGAAGCTATCGTCTTCCGCTGCGCCGTTCCAGGTTTGGATGAAGGCGTCCTGGAATTTCTGCTTCACCTTTTCCAGATCGATCACCTGATCGCTGTCATAACGCACGCTGAAATCGTAGATCCAGACCGTGTTCGCATCCTTCAGTTCGATCCGGTACGGCCGCCCCGCCAGCACCCGCAAACCCAGGTTTTCCAGCATCGGCAACACGTCCGACAGCGGCACGTCCTGCTGCAGCCGGAACAGTTTGAAACGCAGGGCGTGGGGCTCGTCCTCAAGATTGCGGTAGAAGGACACCGCCAGCGGCGCGCGCTTATTCAGGCTTTCGATGTGCTCGATATCGGACACGGCCGTGCGGGTGGAAAATTCCTCGCGGTAGCTCACCGAAAAGGCATCGGCATAACGGGTGAACAGCGCACCGGCATGATCATCACCGGCGGATTCGACCAGGGTTTCATACAGGCGGTCGGACCAGTTGCGGGCCAGTTCCACCAGCCGGTCTTCCAGTTCGTGCACGTCGAATTCCGTGGGCGAATCCCGGTTCACCTTCACCACGATGTACAGGCGCGTCAGGGTGGATTCGGTGAAATAGGTGTTGAATTCCAGATCTTCAACGTCCAGGTATTCGTGCAGCACGGTCTGGAAGCGTTTGCGCAGCGCGGTGTCGTACACGTCGCGCGGTGTGTAAATCAGGAACGCCAGAAAACGGCTGAATTCGCTGCGGCGCACGAACATGCGCAGACGCCGCCGCTCCTGAATGTGTAGCACGCCCACGGCGGTTTTCAGCAGATCCTCGGTGGAGGTCTGGAACAGCTCCTCACGGGGGAAGGTTTCCAGTATCTGCATCAGACGCTTGCCGTCGTGGCCGGTAGGCTCCAGGCCGGAGCCTTCCAGCACCTTCCGCAATTTGTGACCGATGATGGGAAACTCACGCGGAGAGTTGTTGAACACCAGTGAGGTGTAAAGGCCCAGCCAACGGTATTCGCCGATCACCTCGCCGGCGTCATTGCATTTGCGGACACCGATGAAATCCATATACACGGGACGATGCCAGCGGGAACGGGAGCCGGACTTGCCGAATACGATCAGTTTCTCCGGCTGTAGCAACGACCCGCCCTGCGCCTCCAGCAGCTCCATGTCGTGCCGCACCCGTGCCACACCCAGGGTGCTGCCGTCGACTTTTTCCAGCAACGCCACGCCATCCTTGTTCACCAGGGTGTATTCCTGCATGGCCAGAAACGTGAAATTGTTGCGCACCAGCCAGCTCAGAAAATGCTTCACCTCCGCCAGCGACGCTTCCACCGGCGCCGGCTGCAACGCCTTGAGCTGTTCGGCAATGGCAATGGTGTGATTCTGCATGGCGGGAAAATCCTGCACCGCCAGCGACAGTTCGTGCAGCGTGTCCTGCAGTGGCCGCGCGATGTCGGTCAGCAGATGGGCGTCGGGCTGGCGATCGAATTCCACATGGATCAGCGCCTCGCGCTGGCCATCGCCCTTGTGACCAAAACTGAAATTCTGCAATTCGCCGCGATCGTTGCGCTGGGCCCAGAACACGTTGGTCATCACCGAATGGATCGACAGGCCACGCCGCACCACTTCCATCATCACGGTGTCCACCAGGAAGGCGCTGTCTCTGGCCAGCACTTCCACTACAGTGTGGGTGCTCTGCCAGCCGTGATCCTCGAAGCGGGGATTGAAAACGCGGATGCGGGGGCTCTTGTCGGGCATGACGCGGATGAAATCCCACAACCCCACCGACATGCCATAGAGATCCTCGATGCGCTTGCGCTGCAGTTCATGAAACGGCGCGGCCGCGTAATAGTGGCGGCAGAATTCCACTACGCCCGGGGTCTGATCCGAGTGGGTGCGCTCAAACCGCTCCTGCACCAGCGCAGTCAGGCGCTCGATCAGCAGGGTGTAATCTTCGCCCAGCGACAGATTGACCATTTCTTTTCCCCTTGGCCTTTTTTATTTCAATTTGAACAGTTTAGTACAGACAAGGCGGGATTGGTTCAGTGCGGAGTCAAGGAATGGCCGTTAAAGGTGCAGTTCCAGGGCAAGGGTCAGGCCGATGCCGTTATCCGGAATGCCGGATTCATGATAGAGGAAGGATGGCAGGTAGTTGGTGCGGTCAAACAGATTACGCACAATGGCACGGGTGATCAGGGCGTCAGCGGGTGACCAGGCCAGTTCCAGATCGGTGCGGAAATAATCTTCGGCCGTTTCGAAGGGATCGCCCGGAATGACAGGTGCGGATGCCGCGTCACGCAGCAGCAGGCGGTTGTTGATATGAACATCCCACTGCGCACTGAAGCGATATCCCCACCCCAGATCCAGCATCCATTCCGGGAACGCAGAAAACACTTCACCACTGTCGACGTTTTCGCTGCGCACATAGGACGCCGCCAGACTCAGGCGTGCCTGATCCCAGCGAGCCTGGGTTTCGGCTTCCACCCCATAAGCCTCGTTCCGGCCGGTATTGCGGAATTGAAACAGAAAGTCATCGCTCGGCACTTCCAGCGGAGCACCCCGAATCCATTCACTCCACAAATTCTGGAACAGAGTGAGCGTCGAAACCCAGTGTCGGGTTTGCTTCTGGTAAACCAGCTCTAGGCTGTCCATTTCCTCGGCCTGCAAATCAAAGTTGGGTTGCAACTGCTCGCTGCCAAACATCTCGGACAGATTGGGTGCACGGTAGGCATGGCCATACAGAATTTTCAGTACGGCCTGATCGTCGGTGGTATGCAAAAGGCCCAGGCGTGGACTGAATTGCCGGTCGAAGTCGCTATAGTCGTCCAGACGGCCGCCGTACACCAGTTCCAATGTGTCCCATGGCAGCGGCGCACGCCCGTCAATAATCAGACTGTCGAGCTTGCGGGTATAGCCGGTATCCGGATTGCGGAAATTGTTTTTCAGCACCGCACCACTGGCATGCACCAGCGTGGTTTTGTGTTTATCCATGGTCGATTCGTTGTATTCATATCCCAGCGCGAGATGGGCACGGTCACTGAAGCGGTAACGATCCAGAATTTGTAACCCGTAGCGGGATTCGTCCCGCACTTCATCACTGATTATCTGAATCGGCGTAGTGCGAAAATCGCCGAAAAACTGGCTGCTGTTCTGCCAGCCGAAGCCGGAAACGGTCAGCACATTGCTGGCGCTGATCTGATGCTCCACGCCCAGTTTCAACAACCCGGTTTCACTGTTCATCTGGCTGTGATCCTGATCCTTCAGATAGCTTTGATTGGCGACGGCGCGGCCCAGTGCCGGAAGTTCGTCCGCATCCAGCTTCAGCAAATAGGTGTTGGCATATAGTCGGGTTGCGGCAGTGGGCTGGGCACTGTATTTGAACAGCAGATTGGCATTTTCCAGCCTGTTGCTGCGGGTGCCCTCGCCCTGTTGACCCGTATCGGGATCGGTGTAGGGATAAGTCAGATCCTGATCGCCAATGCCACGATAGGCGACCGCGGCGGTGACTTGCTGCCGGTCGTCACCCCAGTGACCACTGGTCGATGCCGCGCCGTATTCTTCGCTGCCGAGGCTGGTGCGCAGGGTCGCGCCATTGCGGTCGGGTTCCAGCGTCTGCAGCGACAGCACGCCGTGAAATGCATCCGCGCCATGCATGGCCGAACCCGGGCCGCGTATCAGTTCCACGGTTTGCAGCGTGTCCAGATCGTACCCGTCCAGATCCTCCAGGCTGTTGCCGGGATTCAGCTTGTTCATGGGTACATCGTCCAGACGCACCGATACGCCGGTGTTGGTGTGAAAATAGCCGCGAATGGCCAGGGTGCGGGTGCCGCCGTTGGTGGGCACTGCCAGTGTGGATGGCAAGGTATTGAGCAACTCACCCAGGTTACGGTTGCCCCGTTCGTCCCATTGCGGCGCGCTGACCTGGGTAACACTGTTGGCACTGCTGAGAACAGTTTCGTCGAAGTAGGAGGTACTGGTAATGGTGACCATCAGCAGGTCTTCGACGGACATCGCCAACAGGTCACGGTCGCGCGCTCCCGCTGTCGTGGACAGCAGGCTCAGGCTAACGAACAACAGCGGGAGTTTGGCTTTGGCGAATTCCATTTTAAGCGCTTACTGTACCCACGGAGCATAAATGAGTATGGCTCAGCAAGCGCGTTTCTGCACAAGAAGCAGTCAGATATCCCTGGGGCCAACCCAAAACAACGGGTTGTGGGCGATCTCCCAGAGGAACCCGTCAGGATCGGAAAAATAGCCGGAATAGCCGCCCCAAAAAACCTTCTGCCCCGGCTTGACCAGCGTTGCGCCCGCGCTGACCGCCTTGCCGATCACCTCGTCGACCTGGGCGTCGGAATCGACGTTGTGGGCGATCGTGAAGCCAGGGAAGCCGGAACCCTGAGCGGGTACCTGGGCATCGGCTGCCAGCAATTCCCGCGGATAAAGCGCCAGCCAGGTGCCGTTCAACGTAAAGAACGCCACCTCGGGCGGAGAATCCATTTTGGGAAAACCCAGCCCGTCCCGGTAGAAGCGGATCGACCGCTCCAGCTCGGCGACGCCCAGCGTAATCATGCTCATTCTCGGCTGCATATCCTTTATGTCCTCAAAGTGGAAAACGCTGCTGTGCCTGACGTGAAGGCAACCTAACGGCCGAGCAAGTCCCGCACTTGCATCAGCGCGAAACCCAGCAGGTTCAATCCTTTCCAGGCGGCGGGGTTTTCTGCGTTGGGATCTTCAGCCGCCAGCCCGATTCCCCAGATTTTGTCGACCGGGCTGGCCTCAACCAGCACACGGTCACCCGTACCCAGCAGGAATGCTTTCAGCTCCGGATTCTGGCGGAATTTTTCCAGATTGGCGGCCACCACAATATCGAAACGCCGTTCGGTCCAGCGCCTGTCATCGAATCCTGCCACTTCGCGACCCAGCTTTTTGGCATCAGCGGGGTTGGTGGACGCCAGTATTTTCGCCCGTGTGCTTTCATCGTCAAACAGCCTGGCCTTCTCGGCCATCATGTAGTGCTCGGCCGTCAAATAGGTTATGCCGTCTACCACAAATGGGGATTCGTACCACTGGCTGAAGCAGGTTTTGCTGACACCTGATGCGGGCTTCTGATGGCCCCAGAAAAACACATATTTCGCCCTGTTGCCCTCACGGATATGGTCGATCAGTTGTTCCCGATTGCTGATATTCAAACGACTACCCTGTTGCAGGCTGGCTGCCGCATCTCAATGAAAATGTCAGGTGGAATTTTTTTCAAGATGCCACTTCAACCGCTGCACGTCAGCCTGGATCTGCTTCTCGAACATCCGCTTGAGCAATGGTTCGATCAAGCCGAGGAAACCGGTGGGGCGAAGCGTCAATGAATAGGTGAACCGTGTACCCGAACCAATGGCACGAAACTCGCGGCTGCCCTCACAGGAAACGGGCCCCGAAATGCTGCGAAACGCAGTACGGGCAGGGGAATATTCGGTGATTTCGCCGATGGTAACGGCCTTGCGTCCCATGCTGCGCATGATTTCCTTGGTACGGACGCCTGCTGCGGGCTGGCCGCTGGTCTGGTACACCATGGACAGCACCCCGCTGCGCCAAACAGGGTCATTGGCATAGTTGCCGGCAAACGCGAAAACCACGTCAGGCGCGCGCGGTATGTCCACGGAATATTTCACTTCGAACATGGTTTCTCCTGATGACTGAAGTGATGGTCAGGGTTTCAAAGGAGGTTGAATACGACAGGCACCCTGTCGGACTGATTTCGCTACAGCGATTTTTGCCAGAACTCGGCATGGCCCATGTCGGGATCGAGCGCATAGTTGTCAAAGCCGAACTTGCGATAGGCATTCTTCGCCACCACATTACCTTGCAGAACTTCCAGCGTAATCTTGCAGCAACCCTTCTCGCGTGCGATCTCTTCAACCGCCGCCAGCAATTTCTGGCTTATGCCGCGGCCACGAAATTCGCTGGAAACCGCAATATCATGAATATTGATCAGCGGTTTGCAGGCGAAGGTGGAAAAAGCTTCGAAGCAATTCACCAACCCTGCCGGAGCGCCGTCCACATGACAGAGCAAGCTGAAGGCATAAGGCAACCGGGACAGCTCACGGGCCACATTATCCTGCACATGCTGCGGCAGCGGTACACCGCCTCCCATTTTGTCGGAAGCGTAATTGTTCAACAGAAATCCGATGTCCCTGGCATCAGCTGGATTCAGGTAGTCGGCCGTGCGGATTTCGATGCTCATACTGCTGGATATGTCCTGTGAATGGCGCCCGGATCGCGATGATTGTCAATTGTCTACTTACGTGCGTCCTTGAAGTACATGACGGTCTTTCTCATTTCCATATCGAACAGCTCGCTCGCCCTGATCAGGTCACTGAGCCGTTTGTACCCGTAATTGACCGGTGAAAAAGAGCTGTTGTTGGAAATGTAGTGCCCGATCCTGCTCATGTCGGCCCAGCCATCATCCTCGGCCGTTTGCTCCACAGCGGTTCTCAGCAACTTGACCAGGGCATGATCTTTCCTGAGCTCCGCCTTGCTTTTCTTCACCGACGTTTTCTTGCTTTCCGCCTTGGACTCCTTTTCAGGCACCAGATTTTCTGTATAGATGAACGTCGAGCAGGCATCCACGAAGGGTTTAGGCGTTTTTTGTTCGCCAAAGCCATACACCGGAAGACCGCTCTCCAGAATTCTCATGACGAGGGGAGTAAAGTCACTGTCGCTGGTCATCAAGGCAAATGCATCGACATTCTTGCTGTAAAGCAGATCCATGGCATCGATGATCATGGCGGCATCGGTCGCATTCTTGCCCTTGGTGTAGGCAAACTGCTGCATAGGCCTGATGGCATGCGGGTGCAGGCGGTCGACCCAACCGGACAACGACGGATTTTTCCAGTCACCATGCGCATGCCGCACATTCACCATCCCGTTCTTGGCGAGTTCCTCCAACACCCCTTCTATTGCGTTGTGGCTGACGTTGTCGCAGTCAATGAGCAGTGCAATTCGGATTCTATCTGTCACGTGTCTCTCCGGAGTTCAGGATGATGTCGGGCGGACTCAGTATTGCGAAAGGGAACGGCAATCGCACGGGAAAAAGACGCGCGGATTCACGCAGAAATCAGAACCAGGATCAATCCGGCAAGGCCTGGCAGCGCTTGCACGTACAGAATTTTCCGACTGGCCGTCAGCGCACCGACTATACCCGCCGCAATCACGCATAGCAGGAAAAACACCTTGAAATCGTTGCCGGCGGCACCCTGCATCACGCCCCACAGCAGACCAGCGGCGATAAACCCGTTATAAAGCCCCTGGTTCGCCGCCAGCACTTTTGTCGCGCTGGCCTGTTCTGGGGTTTGGCCGAATGCTTTCAGCCCGGCCGGTTTATCCCACAGGACCGTTTCGAGAACCATGAAGTAGACATGAAGCAAGGCAACCAGCAGCACTACTATTGTGGCAATTATTGTCATGAGTGTTTACCTGTCTGTCAGCAATAACGTCGTAAGTTCAGTTCCTGGCATTCGATCCCGGCTTGCCCTTGGAGCGATCCCTGCCATGCCAGAACTCACACTGCGGGCATTCCTCCCCCGCCGGGTAATCAACGCCTTCTTCATGGGGGCAGCCGATAATGCCATCGGCCACGGAAACCGTTTTGGCGGCCGATCTTTCTATCAGTTTGATGATGGCCGATTGAATTGTGGCATCTTCCCGTATGTCGCCATCGGTTCTGAAGCATTCCGTCTGCGGTTCGCTGTTTTCCTCTTCGACAAAACGGATTGCCACTTTGGTGGCGCGTTTGTCGTTGGGGCCGTAATACGCGATGGTAATGACAGGGTAACCCTGAAATCCTTTTTTGGCCTTCTTGGCAATTCGTTTGGTGGATTTGTCCAGTTCCATGTGCAAGATCATCTCTGTTTGAAGTGCGTGATTGGAAATATCGGGTGGGTCCACCTCACATGAAAGCCGGGCGACCCGGGCGTTGACGATCTCGGGATGGGGCCAAGTCTAGGGGAACTGCCCGGTGAATTACAGCGTCATGGGCGACAAGGCCGCCCCATCCACCCCGTAGCATTCAGGCTGCAGAATGGGCATAATCGCTCCATAACAACAGCTAAAAATCTGCCAAAAACAACAGATTAGGGTTGCTACTTGGCCCAAACCCGGGAGTACTCAAGACCATGTCGAATCGGGACGCGATTCTCGCGCTCAAAGAATCACTGTGCGAACAGATCATTGGCCAGCAGCGTCTGGTGGACCGGCTGCTGATTGCCCTGCTGGCGGATGGCCACCTGCTGGTGGAAGGTGCGCCCGGCCTGGCCAAGACCAAGGCTATCAAGGCGCTGGCGCAAGGGGTGGAAGGCGATTTCCACCGCATCCAGTTCACCCCCGACCTGCTCCCCGCCGACGTCACCGGCACCGAGATCTACCGTCCCCAGGATTCCAGTTTCGTGTTCCAGCCCGGCCCGATTTTTCACAACCTGGTGCTGGCGGACGAAATCAACCGCGCCCCGGCCAAGGTGCAATCGGCTCTGCTGGAAGCCATGGGCGAACGCCAGATCAGCGTGGGCAAAACCACGCACAAATTGCCGCGCCTGTTCCTGGTCATGGCCACCCAGAACCCCATCGAGCAGGAAGGTACCTATCCACTGCCGGAAGCCCAGCTCGACCGTTTCCTGATGCACGTGACCATCGGTTTTCCCGATGCGGCCTCGGAAAAGAAAATCCTGCAGCTGGCGCGCATGGAAGCCATGGAGAAGCAGGCACCGGATGACGACGTGCCCCATCCCATCCACATTACCCAGCAGCAGATTTTCGATGCCCGCAGCGAAATCCTGCAGTTGCACATGATTCCCGCCATCGAGGAATACATCGTCCAGTTCACCATGGCCACCCGCAATCCTCTGGCCTATGGCGACGATCTGTCGGGCTGGATCGAATACGGCGTCAGTCCGCGCGGCACCATCGCACTGGATTCCTGTGCCCGCGCCCATGCCTGGCTGAACAACCGCGATTTCGTGACGCCCGATGACGTGCAGGCGGTGGCCCATGACTGTCTGCGGCACCGGCTGGGCCTGACGTTTGAAGCGGAAGCCAAGGGCGTCACCCCCGATCACATCATCGACGAACTGATCGATCGCGTCTCCGCGCCCTGAGGTGCACCCCATGGCAAGCGTGAACAAGCTGCTGCACGAACGGGCCGATATCGCCCAGTATCGCGGCGTGTATGTGTCGATGGACGAACTGGTGTCGCTGCAGGGGGCCGAGCTGCGTCTGGACCTGCGCGGCAAGCGCAAATCCCTGGCGGGGCTGGCGGGCCAGCATCGGTCCTCGTTCCGTGGACGTGGCATGGATTTCGACGAAGTGCGCATCTACCAGCCCGGCGATGACGTGCGCGCCATCGACTGGCGCGTGACGGCCCGCACCGGCCGTCCCCACACCAAGCTGTTCCGCGAAGAACGGGAACGTCCGGTCTACCTGGTGGTGGATCAGCGAGAATCCCTGTTTTTCGGCACCCAGAAAGCGTTCAAGTCGGTGGTGGCTGCCCGCACCGCCGCGCTGCTGGCGTGGGCCAGCCGTTCCCACGGCGATCGCGTCGGCGGCTTCCTGTTCAACGATACTGAAGTGCAGGAACTGCGGCCGAAGGAAGGCAAGAAAGGCATCCAGCATTTTTTTCGCGGGCTGGTGCAGTTCAACCAAGCGCTGAATGGCGAGCGCAAGCGGCTGGAGTTCACCCGCCACGCCATGACGCAGGCGATGAGCCATCTCAACCAGGTGGTACGTCCCGGCAGCCTGGTGTTCCTGATCAGCGATTTTCACCATTTCGAGCCGGACACACTGCAACACCTCACCCTCTGCGCCCGCCACAGCGATCTGGTAGGCATCCAGATCCAGGACCCGCTGGAAAAACAGTTGCCCCATTCCGGCGCCTACGGTTTTACCGATGGCATGCGCAATGTGCGGATCGATACGTCCGTGCGCAACGTGCGCAAGGATTACGCCCTGAATTATGTGGAGCGCCAGACGCAGCTGCGGGAGCAACTGGGCAGCATCGCGGTGCCGCTGATTGAAATCGACACCGGCGACCTGATCACTGACCGCCTGCGGGCGGCACTGGGGCTGAAGGCCGGCATGGGTCTGCGTTCATGAATCCACAAGCCACTGATCAGCTGCGCGACATTCATCTGCCCGACCCGGTGGGCTGGTGGCCGCCGGCACCGGGCTGGTGGTTGCTGCTGTTGCTGTGCATCGCGCTCATCGCCGGCGCTTTATGGTGGCGCCGTTACCGTTTCCGCAAGCTGGCCTACAAACGCGAGGCACTGGCGGAGTGGCAAAGCATCCACGCCCGCTACCTGAACGACAAGGACAACGCCGTGTTGCTGGCGGAGTTGTCGGTGCTGCTCAAGCGCACCAGCATCACCCGCTACGGCCGCACTGAAACCGCCGGACTGGCGGGGGAACAATGGCTGGAATTCCTGGATCAAACCGGCAAGTGCCAGGATTTCAGCAAGGGTGCGGGTCGTGCGCTGGTGGATCAGCGTTTCAGCCCGCGCCCTGATCTGAATGGCGCCGAACTGTTGCAAGCCACCCTGCTCTGGTTGAACAAACAATGCTGATCACCCTGTCGATGTTGTGGCCGCTGCTGTTCCTGCCACTGCCCTGGATTCTGCGCATCCTGATGCCCCCAGCGGCCAGCACGGACACAGGCCTGTTGCGGGTACCGTTTTTCGACGCCATCGACGAACTGGCCCACCGCCGCGAGCGCAACCGTTCCAGCCGCAGCTGGCGTCTGCGTTTCGCGCTGTTCTGCATCTGGATATCGTTGGTGATCGCTGCCTGCGGCCCCACCTATATCGGCGATCCCATCACCGTGCGCGACAAAGCCCGCGATCTGATGTTCGCGGTAGACGTGTCGGGCAGCATGCAAATGACAGACCTGACCCTGCGCGGCGAGCAGGTGGACCGCCTCACCGTGATCAAGGACGTGCTCAATGAATTCATCGACCGCCGCAACGGCGACCGCCTGGGCCTGATTCTGTTTGGCAGCCAGGCCTATCTGCAAACCCCGCTCACCTTCGACCGTCCCACCCTGAAACAGCTACTGTATGAAGCGCAGATCGGCATCGCCGGCCCCAACACCGCGATCGGCGACGCCATCGGCCTGGCACTGAAACGGCTGAAAGACCGCCCCAATGAAAGCAAGGTGCTGATCCTGCTCACCGACGGCGCCAATACCGCCGGCGAAATCAGCCCGATCCAGGCAGCGCAACTGGCCAAAGCCAAGGGCCTGAAGATCTACACCATCGGCGTGGGTGCCGACGAGATGGTCATGCCGGGGCTGCTGGGCACCCGGCTGGGCGCGCGCCGCATCAATCCGTCCGCCGATCTGGATGCTGAAACCCTTACCGCCATTGCCGAGACCACCGGAGGCCGCTATTTCCGCGCCAAAAGCACCGATGGCCTGCGCCAGATCTACCAGTTGCTGGACAAGCTGGAGCCGATCGAATCCGATCCGGAAACCTTTCGCCCGATCCGCTCACTGTTTTATTACCCGCTGGGGCTGGCCCTGGCGCTGAGCGTGGCCATCGCCCTGCGCTATCTGCTGCGCAGCCTGCTGGCCCGACGCAATATGCAGGCACGGGAACAGGCCGATCTGCTGAATGAGGTGGTGCCATGAGCGACTTCTTCCAGCAAGTGGCCCAGTTTCATTTCCTGCGCCCGCTGTGGTTGCTGGCCATTCTGCCAGCCAGCCTGCTGGTGGTGTTGCTGTGGCGGCGCAAGGCCAGTTACGGCCTGTGGGAGCAGGTGATCTCGCCCCACTTGCTGCCACACCTGATGAAGGGCAACGTGGGCGGGCAGAACCGGTCGGCACTGGTGTTGCTGCTGATTGGCTGGCTGCTGGCCAGTCTGGCGCTGGCGGGTCCCACCTGGCGCAAGCTGCCGACAGCGGCGCAGAAAAAGATCGAAGCCCAGGTGATCGTGCTGGATCTGTCCGTATCCATGTACGCCACCGACCTGCCGCCATCCCGCCTGGAGCGGGCCCGCATGAAGTTGACCGACATTCTGAAGCGGACCGACGAGGGTCTGACGGCACTGGTGGTATTCGCCGGCACGCCCCACGTAGTCACCCCCCTGACGGATGACGCCAATACCATCCAGAGCATGGTGGCCAGCCTGGGCCCGGACATCATGCCCATAAAAGGCAGCGACCCGGCGGCGGCAGTGAAGCGTGCGATGGAGGTATTCAAGCAGGGCGGCGTCGACAGCGGCCGCATTCTGCTGATCACCGACGACGTGCCCGAAGACTTCGTCGCCAGCCTGGACCCGGTTGTCAGCGCCGACACCCCAGTGTCGATTCTCGGTATCGGCACTGCGGAAGGCTCCCCCATCCCGCTGAAAGGCGGCAGCTTCGTGAAGGACGCAGGTGGCACCATCGTCGTGCCCAGGCTGAACGTGGAGCGCCTGAAAAAAGCCGCGCGCCAGCTGGGTGGCCGCTTCAGCACCCTCAGCACCAATGACGACGACATCAATTACCTGCTGGCCCGCACCAGCCCGTTTGGCGACCAACAGATCAAGGATGCCCACCGCGAATTCGATGTGTGGGACGAGGCCGGCCCCTGGCTGGTGATTCTGCTGCTGCCGCTGGCGGCGGCCGGTTACCGGCGCGGCTGGCTGGGCGTGCTGATACTGCCGGCAATGGCATCGTTGCTGAGCCTGTCCCCGCGTCCTGCCCAGGCCTTTGAATGGACCGATTTGTGGCGCACGCAGGATCAACAGGCGCAGGCGTTACTGGGCGAAGGCCAGGCCGCCGAGGCCACCAAAAAATTCACCCGGCCGGACTGGAAAGGCGCCAGCGCCTACAAGGGCGGCGATTTTGAAACGGCCGCCGAACAGTTCCGCCAGCAACAGGACGCCGACGGCTATTACAACCTGGGCAACTCCCTGACCGAACTCGGCCAGTTCGACGACGCCATCGCTGCCTACGAAAAATCCCTGGAATTGAACCCGGATAACCAGGACGCAAAAATCAACAGCGAAATCGCCAAACAGCGCAAGCAGCAACAGCAACAACAACAGCAGGACGGCGACGGCAACAGCGACCCGAACAAGAAGGGCGATCAGGACAAGTCTGATAAAAAGGATTCCGATCCCGACAAACAGGACGACCAAAAGCAGGACGGCGACCAGCAGCAGGATCAGCAACAGCAGGATCAAAAGGGACAGGATCAGAAAGACGAAAGCCAGCAGCAGAAAGACCAACAGGAAAAAGATCAGCAGCAAAAGGACGGCCAGGAGCAGGAACAAAAGGACCAGAAACCACAGGGCGACGACAAGAACCAACCCCAGCCACCGCAGTCTGAGCAGGGGGAAAAGGACGGCGAGGAAGAACGCCCCCCCATGCCCCTGGACTATCAGGAAGAACCCCTGCAGTCGGAAGACCAGCAGGCACTGGAACAATGGCTGCGCCGCGTGCCCGACGATCCGGGGGGCCTGCTGCGGCGCAAATTCGAACGTGAAACCCAATTGCGGAAAAACGCACCCGGCGGAGAATCCACATGGTAAGCCCCACCCGCATCGTAGTCGCGCTGCTGCTGTTGCTGACGCACAGCCTGGCGTGGGCGGTGAAACTGGACGTCACACTCGACAGCAATGAAATTGCCAGCGGCGACACCGTCAATCTGACCGTCACCGTGGATGAGCAGGCGTTCGGCCGCGCACCGGATTTTTCCCCGCTGAAAAAGGATTTCGAGATCCTGTCGAACCGGCAGAGCTCCCAGTACAGCATGGTGAATGGCAAGATCACCTCGTCCACCAGCTGGATTCTCACCCTGCAGCCCCGCGCCGGCGGCTATCTGGCGATTCCCCCGCTGCAGTACGGCGGCCAGTCCAGCAAACCGCTGAAACTGCACGTCACCCAGCGCAGCCAGGCCGAACCGGTGAACACCACCGACGTGGTATTCCTCGACGCCCAGGTGGACCACAAGGAAGTCTATGTGCAGCAGCAGGTGATCTACACCGTGCGCCTGTACCGCCGCATAGACCTGCACGATTCCGAATACTTCCCCCCCAAGGTGGACGACGCGGTGATGGAGCCGCTGGGCAACAAGCGCGAGTACATGTCCACCCAGAACGGCCGCAGCTATGTCATTTCCGAACAGCGTTACGTGATTTTCCCGCAGAAAAGCGGCGAGCTGGAAATATCGGCGGCGGAAATCACCGGCACCATTTTCCTGTCCGGCAACAACAGCTTTTTGCTGGACCCGTTCAACGGCAAGCAGATCCGCCGCAAATCGCCCGCCGTGCGCCTGCAGGTGAAACCGCAGCCCGCCAGCTACCCGGCCGACCAACCCTGGCTGCCGGCCCAATCGCTGACATTGCGGGAAAGCTGGAAACCGGCCGATCCCGAATTCAAGGTGGGCGAACCGGTGACGCGCACCATCGTGATCGAAGCCGAGGGACTGGCGCCATCCGTGCTGCCGCCCATCAAGCCGCCGGTGTTCGACAACCTGAAGCTGTATCCGGAACAGGCGCAGACCGCCAGCAACATCGGCGCCCGCGGCCAGATCAGCACGCGCACCGAAAACCTGGCCATGATCGCCACCGCGCCGGGCGCACTGGAACTGCCGGCGGTGGAAGTGACCTGGTGGGATCTGGATGAAGAGAAAGTGAAGGTGGCCCGACTGCCAGCGCGCAACCTGGAAATCAAGGGCGCCAGGCAGGTGCAGCAGACCGACGCCCCCCTGCAGGCGCCACCCCCCGCCACCGAGACGGATGAAGTACCGGATTCGCTCAATGGCGAGGACAACCACACCTGGCAGTGGATCGCCCTGGTGGCGCTGGTGCTATGGCTGGGTACATTGGCGGGCGCAGCCTGGCTGTGGCGCCAGCGGCAGGCGGCGGCGACCGCGCAGGAATCCGCACCCACTGACGCCACCGACCGTTTCACACCCGCCGCCACCAAGGCCGCCAGGCAGCGGTTCGAGGCGGCCTGCACTGGCAACGATGCCCGCGGCGCACGCAGCGCGCTGATCGACTGGTATCGCCAGCAGTTCCACAATCCGCAACTGCACAACCTGCACGACATCGCGCGCCAGACACCGTTACCGGCACTGGACGCGGCCCTGCAAAAACTGGATGCGGTGCTGTATCGGGGAGCGAAGGAAAAAGACTGGAAGGGAAGTGAATTGCAGCAGGCGGTTATGGAAGCGCTGAGCCGGCCCGCACAAACGGGTCCGCAATCGGCGCTGGAACCGCTCTATCCTGCCTGACAGGAATAGAACGGTTCCAGCGCTGTCACCCGTTACGGGCGCGGTTCGCCGCCCTTGACACCACCCTGCCCCACCATCAGCAACTTGCCCGATGCGGTTTTGGCGATGCCCAGGATGGCCTGGCGGTCTTTGGTGATCTGCGCGGTATAGCTGAGGCCACCGTCCTTGCTGGTCAGGATCACTCCAGAATTGCCCACCAGCACGATTTCCTTGTCCGACAGCCGCACGCCACCCATCAAGCTGTTCTCGGTGGTGCTTTTGATTTCCTCCCAGGAATTGCCCTGGTCACTGCTGCGAAACAGGTTTCCCTGCAGGCCGAATACCATCAGGCTGTCGGGCGATGGCCCCACCAGCATTCCGAAGAATGAACCCTCATAGGGGCCTTGCAGCGGATGCCAGCTCTGGCCGCCATCCTGCGAGCGGAACAGGGTGCCCTTCTCGCCCGCCACGTAAATGATGTTGCCGTCCGCCGAGCCGATGGTGTTCAGGTGCCAGTTGTCGGTGTTGTTCAACCGCGCCGACCAGTCATCCCAGTGCTTGCCGCCATCGCTGGTGTGCAGCAACAGGCCGTAGGCACCCACGGCAAAGCCCTCGCTCTCATTGCGGAACCAGATGTCCAGCAGCGGCGCGCCCAGACGGGGCAGTTCGTTGAACTGCTCGTCGGTGAAATTTTCCTGTTCTTCCTCGCTGAATTCCTTGTAGGGATTGGCGTACTGCACTTCCCAGGTGGCACCGCCATCGCGGGTGCCCAGGATCACACCTTCGTGCCCCACCGCCCAGCCCAGCTGTTCACTGGCGAAATGCACGCCGGTGAGCAACACCTGCACCGGCACGGCAGCCTGACGCCAGGTGGCACCGTCATCGGTGGACGTCAGGATGTGCCCACGCTCGCCCACCACGGCGATCTGCTTGCCGGCTACGCTGACATCGGTCAGCAGTGCGCTGGCAGCCTTGGATGAGGGAATTGCCGGGCGGGACTGCAGTTCGTCCTTGCGGTTGGAGCCATGAGCCGGGGAAAACGCCAGCAGGGTCGCCAGCAGCAGCACCGCCTTGACCGGGCGACGCACGTGATCAGATTTTCTTTTGGAATTGTTAGGCATAAAAACGCAAACCACCTCAATGACTGAATCCGGTGAAACCCGGGCACTAGCCCTGCCCTGGGTTTCCTGATGCTGTTGTTATTACTCTGTCGTTATGTGCCTGTCTGCGCAGGACGTCCCATTGTATACCCGAAAGCGGCAACCCTATCAGCCGTTTGCGCCGGCCTGTCCGGTTTCACACAGGGATTGACCGAATCGGCCGGCACCCGGGCGTGGACTTACCGGCGCCCCCGACGCCGCAGTGATTGCGCCGAAAAATGTCCGTCGCCGGGGGACGCATCCTGGAATTCCAGGGTGCTGTCCTGTTCATTGTCGAGCAGGGTGACGAAATAGCGCCGCGCGTTCAGATCGTGATAGGCATCCAGCGCAGTCCAGAGCACCGGCACTTCGTAATAGTTCATCAGATAGGACAGGCTGACCCGCCAGAGGTTGCCGCGCACATCGTACTGATCCGCCGCCACGATGTTCCAGCTGTCCTCATCCAGATAAAAGGTGCGACGGCCGTAAACATGGCGGGTACCCGGCTTCAGCGTGCCTTCGATCACCCACACCCGGTGCAGTTCGAAGCGGGTGCCTTCGGGATTCACATGACCTTTTTGCAGCAGCTTGTCGTAGGTGAGCGTACGGGCATTCAGGCGGTAGTTGTTGTAGGGAATCAGCAATTCTTTCTTGCCGATGAATTTCCAGTCGTGGCGGTCCGCCGCGCCGTTGAACATATCGACGTCGTCGGTGGTGATCAGACCATCGGCCGGTGCGACCGGCGTGTCGTAAGCCACCGTGGGCGCGCGTCGCACCCGGCGCTGACCCGCATTGTAAGCCCAGGAATTGCGCGGTTCCGCCACGCTGTCCAGGGTTTCGTGCACCAGTATCGCATTGCCCGCCATGCGCGCCGGTTCGGTCACAAAAGCCGTGTAATACAACAGCCGGTTGTTGAGTTTTTCAAAACTGCCGTCGCGGTGGTAATACAGAAAGTCCGCTTCCTGATGACTGGTGACCAGACTGTAAGTGCCATTAGCCTGCACCGCCGTGTCGGACGAATTGCGCACCACATAAATGCCGCGCCAGCGCGTCAGGTGATTCCACAGGATCATTACCGGATCGATCTGGCCGCTGGCATTTTTCGGAATCGGGAACGGCACGCCACCGAACGCATCCCTGAAACCGTTGCCGTCGTGGGCCAGCTCCGCCGTCACGGCATTCTTCGCGATATTGTCATATACCCATTGCGGCGCCGAAGCGGAACGACGGGTGGGGTACACGGGCACGTAGAAACTGTCGGGATACGTCTGCAACAGACCTTTCACGCCTTCCGGCAGGCGCTCGGCGTATTGCGCCATGTTTTGCGCGGTGATCTTGTATAGCAGCTTGTCTTCAGCGAAGGGATCGGGGTGATGCATGCCCCGGCGCGTGTAGTTGTGGGGAATTTTTTTCTCGGTGATGCCGCCGTCCCAGGCCGGAATGCTGGCGTCGGCGTTGCCGGCCTTTTCCGCGCCATAGGGCGTGAGCGTGCTGCCCAGCTGCTGTGCTTCCTCGGTGGAAACCTTGGCCCAGCCAGTGGTTGACACCACCAGACATACTGCAGCCAGTGCTGCGATCCTGCGTTTCAACATCATTGGTATCCTCACGCGCCAAAAAAACCATGCACGATTAAACAGTTAAGCGCGAAAAACGTAAAACACCAGCCGGCCAAAAAAGACGCATACGGTAGCGAAAGCGACCTCGCCCCACAAATACCGAATACTGCTAAGAACGGGGAAATTTAGACGGGCCCGCCGCGCCCCGATGGCAGCGGGCACGGCGGGATTTTTGGGCAAGGATGAAGGTTACTGGCCCAGCGCCTTGGTGATCACCTCATACACATCCGGCGACAGCGGCTCGGCCTTGATGCGCTGCAGCTGCTGGCGGATTTTCTCGGCGCGGGTGGCGTCGTAGTTGGCCCAACGCGTCAGCAACGTGGACATGCGCGAGGCAATCTGCGGATTTAGCGTGTTGAGTTCGATGATGCGGTCCGCCAGGAAGCGATAACCCTCGCCATCGCGGCGATGGAAGTTCACCGGGTTGGCGTTGCAGAAGGAACCGATCAGCGCACGCACCTTGTTGGGATTGGTGAGTTCGAACGCGGGATGTTGCAGCAGCTTTTCCACCTGTTCCAGCGCGTCGGGCTGCGGCGCCACGGCCTGCGCGGTAAACCACTGGTCCACCACCAGGGCTTCACGCTGCCAGCGCTGGTAAAAATTATCGATGACGGCATGTTTCTCGGCGCGGTTGGAATGCACCAGGCCACGAAACGCTGCCAGCTGGTCCGTCATGTTGTTGGCCTGTTCGTACTGGCGCAGGCAGAGCTGCGTCACCTCGTCATCTTCCAGCGTCATCAGGTAGCCAAGGCAGGTGTTGTGCAGGCTGCGTTTGGCCACCGCCGCGTCGGAATATTCATAGACACTGTGCAGTGTGGTGCGCTCGTACACGTCCAGCAGCGCGGGCCGCAACGCCTCCGCCAGTGCCTTGCGCAGACCCTGGCGGGCGTGGTGAATGCCATCCACATCCACCGGACGCGGCAGCAATTCCGCCAGGTACAGTTCCGACGGCAGCTCGAACATGCGCGCCACCATGGCCTGATCCAGCGACTCATCCGCCAGCAGGCGCGAAAATGCCTGCAGCAACTGCGGATCGAGTTTGGGCTGGGCGTCCTGGTTATAGGCCGCGATGCGATCACACAGCACCTGTACCGATAATTGCTGGCTGGCATCCCAGCGGTTGAAGCCGTCACTGTCGTGGGACATCAGGAACGCCAGCTCGTCGCGGCCCAGTTCGCATTCCAGTTTCACCGGCGCGGTAAAGCCACGCAGGATCGACGGCACCGGCTTCTGTTTCACATTCACGAAGGTGAATTTCTGCGAAGCCTGTTTCAGTTCCAGCACCGGGTTGGCGGAATTCAGTTGCGTGCCGTCGGTCAGTTGCAGCGGCATATCACGGCCAATCGCATCCAGCAGACCAATCGCCACCGGAATGTGCAGCGGCTTTTTCTCCGGCTGGCCCGGTGTGGGCGGCGTGTTCTGTTCCAGTGTCAGTTCGTACCAGCCGTTGGCACTGTCGTATTTGCCGCTGGCCTTGAGTTTCGGCGTGCCCGCCTGGGAATACCAGAGTTTGAACTGGCTCAGATCGATGCCGTTGGCCTCTTCCATCGCTTTCACGAAATTGTCGCAGGTCACCGCCTGGCCGTCGTGGCGGGAAAAATACAGATCGGTGCCTTTACGGAAACCCTGCGGACCTACCAGCTGACGAATCATGCGCACCACTTCCGCGCCCTTTTCGTACACGGTGGTAGTGTAGAAATTGTTGATCTCGATATAGCTGTCGGGCCGCACCGGGTGAGCCATGGGGCCGGAATCCTCGGCGAACTGCACGGTCTTCAGCATGGCCACGTCGTCGATGCGGTTCACTGTGCGCGATCCCACGTCGGCGGAAAATTCCTGGTCGCGGAACACGGTGAAGCCTTCTTTCAGGCTGAGCTGGAACCAGTCACGGCAGGTGACGCGGTTGCCGCTCCAGTTGTGAAAATATTCGTGAGCAATCACGCTCTCCACCCGCTGGAACCCGGCGTCGGTGGTGGTGGCGGCGCTGGCCAGCACGCAGGAGGTGTTGAAAATATTCAGGCCCTTGTTTTCCATCGCGCCCATATTGAAGTGCGACACCGCCACGATCATGTAGATATCCAGATCATATTCGCGACCGTACACTTCTTCGTCCCAGCGCATGGATTTCTGCAGCGACACCATGGCGTGATCGCATTTGTCCAGATCGTGGGGCTCGACAAAAATCTGCAGCAGCACCTCGCGACCGGAGCAGGTGGTAAAAGTGCCTTCCACCACCGCCAGATCACCGGCCACCAGCGCGAACAGGTAGCAGGGCTTTTTGAACGGATCTTCCCACACTACGAAATGGCGGCCATTTTCCAGTTCGCCGCGCTGCACCGGGTTGCCGTTCGACAGCAGGATCGGACAGGTTTTTTTATCGGCCTCGATACGGGTGCGGAATTTCGCCATCACATCCGGGCGGTCCAGATAATAGGTGATCTTGCGGAAACCTTCCGCCTCGCACTGGGTACAGTACATGCCTTTCGACAGGTACAGCCCCTCCAGCGACGTGTTGGCCTGGGGATCGATGCGGGTATCGATGGTGAGAACAAAGCGCGCCGGCACCTGCGGAATCACCAGGCGTTCTTCCTGCACATCATACTCGGCCGGTGTCAGCGCGCGGCCATCCAGTTGCAGGCCACGCAGTTCAAGATTGGCGCCCATCAGCTCCAGCGGTTTGCCGGCGGCATCGGCCACGGCGGGGTTGGCATAAAAGGCGATGGTGGCGGTGACATCGGTGTGGCCCGGCTGAATGCGCACGTTCAGGTCGGTGGTGTCGATCAGGTAGTTGGGCGGACGGTAGTCGGCAAGACGGATGGTGCGGGGCGCGTTGTTTTCTCTCATGACGAATTCCTGCTGAGATGATGCGGATGCTTTTGGAAAAGGGCAACTTGTGTAAAACGACAATGTCACGCAGTATGTCCCAGCCCCAGCCGCTTACGCAAATATGACCTTATGCCGAAATATCCCCTGCCACTTCAAGCCATTATCGATCAGGAACAGTTGCAGCAGGTGCTGTGGGTGTCGGCTGCCGGCGGCGAAGATTGCGACGACTCATGCCAGCCAATGGACACGGTGCTAGAGGACGATTTTCAGCAGCGTTTCGATCTGGTGTTCATTGATGCCAGCTGTTTTGCCCAAACGAAAATGCGGTTGCTGGCGCTGATCGCCAAGGCGCGGGATCTGCTGGCCAGCCGGGTGCTGGTGGAATGGCCGCCGGAAGCACACAAGGACTGGCAGGATGCGGATTTTCTGGCTCTGGCCATGCGGCGGCGGGCGGTGACGGAAACAGGGGCTGGCACCCAGGTGTATTACGGCTACGATCTGCGCACCTACAAGCAGGTGCCGGACTGGCTCAATCCCAAGTACTGGGCGAACCCGCACATGTGGAATCAGGCGCGCTGGTAAATTACGCAGCCTGAACGCAACGGCCTGCGCGCACCACTGCGATAATCAATTCAGAAATTTGACCGGCTTTTCCTGCCCGTGGGCATGATCGTGGGCATCCGCGTGGGAATGATCATCGCCACACACTTCCCCTTCCTCCTTCACTCCCCGATCGATGTAGCCGACCCTTTCCTCTGCCGACAGATTGCGCTCGCCGTAGGCGATCACGGCCTGCATGCAGTTGGCGCGCTGCTCCGGGGTCAGGCGGGTGCCGTCGGGCCATTTGCCCAGTTCAACGGCACGCTGCAGGTTGGCATAGGTTTCCGGGGTGATGGAGGCAATGAGTTCGTCGAGGGTCATGATGGGCTCCGCTGGCAGAGGCGCGCAGTATACCATCGATGCCGCGCCGGGTTGAGGCGGCACTCAACGCCGGATCACGTCCGCTTCCGGCATCGGACCGCCCAGGGCAAGCCCCTGATATTCCACGGGAAGGTCAGGCCGCAGGCTCAGCAGCTGCTGCTCGTTTTCCAGATTCTTGACGATCACCCGTACCCCCAGACCACCGGCAAAGCGGGCCACGCCCTCGATGAAGGCCACTTCGCGGGGTTCGCGGGAAATGCGCTCGCTGAACACCCGCGCCAGCTTGATGGCAGTGACCGGCAGCTTCTGCAGATACATCAATGAATAGCGGCTGAGTCCGAAATCGTCGATGCAGACACCAATGCCCAGTTCCCGCAACCGCCCCACGATCACCGCCGCCAGGTCGAAATCCCGGGTCAATGTGGATTCCTTCACCTCCAGCTCCAGACGCGCGAACAGCTTGCGGTCTTCCTTTTCGCACAGTTCCAGGAACTGCATCAGCCCTGGCGCAAACAGCTGGGCCGCGCTCAGATTGAGCGACACGATCCGGGATTGCTCGCTTTTACCGGACAGGCGACGCAGCAGGTCGAACGTCTGGTGCAGCATGAGTTCAGTGAGGGGTTCAGTGAGCCCGGCCTTTTCCGCCACCGCCAGATATTCCAGCGGCATGACCATGCCCAGTTCCGGGTCCATCCAGCGGCTCAGCGCCTCGTAGCCGGTGACGGTGGTACGATCACGCCCGAACACCGGCTGCAGATAGAGCTCGATGGCATTACGTTGCAGCGCCTCGCTCAGCCGGGACGCCATGTCCAGCGACTGTTTCAGCGCCTGCTCATCAGTGGGCTGCGGCAGCGACGCCGGCGCCACATCCACCCGCGACAACAATTCCGTCGTCACCAGATTGGTTTTCGCCATCAGGTTGTAACTGTATTCCAGCGAACTGAGCAGGCTGTTGAACTGCACGACAAGTTCGCCGATCTCGTCCTTGCCGCAGGGTTGCAGACGCTCGCGGAAGGTACTGCCCTGCATGATGCCGCGCATCTGTAGTAGCAGGCCACGCAAACGGCGCCAGACCGGACGGTAATGAAAAAACCAGACGATCAGACCCGCCACCACGGTAGCCGTCGGCACCGCCAGCCACCAGCGGAACGGAATCGCTTCGTTCAACAGCACCGGCTTGCCTTCGATATACACCGGCTTGCCCAGCATGGCCGGCAACGGCAGCACGGCATGGCCGCTGCGGCGCAGCACATCGACGATCTCGCCCGTCACCAATCGCAACTGGATGCCGGTGGCATCCACCAGCCGGCGCAGCCAGCCATTCAGAAACATGCCGGCCAGATATTTCCGGTCGCCGTCACGATGCACTGCTACCAGCAACACCTGGTCGCGCCAGTAGGTCACGCCCAGATTCTGCTCCAGCGGTTGATTGAGAAAATTCACCAGACTCACCAGCAGCGCCTGACGCTCTTTTTCCCAGTCGGAGCTCACATGAAACAGCAGCACGTCACTGCTGTCGACGATCAACCGCAGATCGGCAGGGGTATCGATCCCGGCCAGTTCTTCCGCCGGCAAGGTCGCCACCCAGTGCAGCAGATCCTGCAGCTGCTGCACTTCGTATTGCAGGGTGAGATTGATCTGGCGCGCGTCCTGGTGCGACGGCGTGCGATTGGCCAGTTGGTGCATCCAGCCGCTCATCAGCACCAGCGCCAGTATCAGCAGCAGCCAGAGCAGCAAGGAAGCGGCAGTCCCCTTCAGATTCATGTGGGTGAAATTCCTTTCATCGGATTCCTGTTTTTATCGCTTTGTATTGTTTTGTTTTAGTGCGGTTAAGTGTAGGAGCATTTCCCGCGTTTGCCGTCACAGACTGGCGCTGACCCAGGCGAACTGTTCGTTGTAAAGCCGCGCTTCCGCGCCCATCCGGTAGGCCACCAGGCGGCCGCTTTTTACCGCGCTGTAATCCAGGCAGGCAATATTGTCACGAATCACTTTCGGTGTACCCCGGCGCCAGTAGTGTCCCACGAACAACGGCTTTTCCTGCTTGCCATAATGCAGCAGACGTTCCTTGTCCCGGTCGCTGAGCGCCCGCTGCATCCATTCATCCGGCAGCTTGTCCGGCTGGAACAGCACGTCGCCATAGGTGGCTGGCATTTTTTTCCAGAATTTGGTGCGAATGCGGTTGCGCTCGATGCCGTCAGCACCGATCAATGTCATGCCTTCCGGCAAGCGCAGATCGGTACCCTTGAGCAGACGTTCCACCACCCGGTATGGCTCGGTGCCGCGCTGCATACTGTCGAGCAGGAACTGTTCGTCACGCAGTGCGCAGCCATCGTGAATCGCGCGGGCCTGCCCGATCCGCAGCGGGTCCCAGCAGGCATGCACCACGCGAAAATGGGAGAATTCCAGACACAGCGGCTGTTGACGCAGCCAGGCCAGGGTGTCACGCCATTCCGCTTCGTGAAAACGGTATTCCTGCAGGGTCAGCTGCAGATGGCGGAACAGCCGCAACTGGAACTGCCGGCGTGGACAATCCGCCGGCGCGTCAATGTCAAAGGCAAACGCCACCGCATTGTATTCGTGATTGCCCAGCGCCAGATAGGCACTGCCCGCCTCCACCATCCGCCGCACCAGGCGCATGGCGTCACGGATCTGCGTGCCGCGATCGATGATATCGCCAACGAACACCGCTTTACGTTCCGGGTGCCGCCACACCTCATGCTGTTCCTGATAGCCCAGTTCCTGCAGCAGCTGGCACAGTGCCCGGGCACAGCCGTGCACATCGCCGATAACGTCGTAACCGGCCACATCGTCGCGGTCGATGATCAAAGAACTTCACTCCAGCCCAGCTTGGAGCGGCAGGCTTCGTAAAAACTGTGACTGCTGGGATGCAGCAGCTTGAGCGGATGGGAACGCTTGCGGATGTAAACCCAGTCGCCCGGATCGAGAACCGCGCCGCGCTGGCCATCGCAGTTCAGCAACGGATGCACTTCGTTGGTAGGTGACACGTAAATCTTGATCTCGCTATTGCCGTCGATCACGATCGGCCGGCTGCTCAGTGTGTGCGGAAACATCGGCACCATCACGATCGCATCCAGACGCGGATGCATGATGGGCCCACCACCAGACAGCGCATACGCGGTGGAACCGGTGGGCGTCGACACAATGAGTCCGTCGGAGCGCTGGCGATAAACGAAATCGCCATCCACGAATAATTCGAATTCCAGCATCTTCACCGTGTTGCCGGAGTGGAACACCACGTCATTGAGGGCGGAATTATCCCCCAGCAATTTGCCGTCGCGCTTGATCTGGGCTTCCAACAGAAAGCGGTATTCGGTGGTGTACTCGCCGTCCAGCACTTCGCTGATGCGATCTTCCACCTCGCTGGGCAGTATATCGGTGAGAAATCCCAGCCGGCCCCGGTTTACCCCCAGCAGCGGCACCTTGTAACGGGCCAGATCCCGCGCCGCACCCAGCAGGCAACCATCACCGCCCACCACAATCACCAGATCGCAGGTGGTGCCGATCATCTTGCGATTTCCGCGCTGATGACCGTCGAGCGGCATCATGTCCTTCATATCTTCGTCGAGCATCACCTTGATGTTGCGACCATCCAGAAACGCGATGATGGTCTGCAGCGTGTCCACCACCTGCGGACTGCCAGGCCGGGCGATCAAACCAATATTGCGAAAGGAATCTTTGTCTGCCATTGCCAACTTATCCTGTGGAGGATGAAAAACCGCGCGCGCCTTGCAGACCGCCGGTATGAATGAACAGCACGCGAGTGCCAGCAGAAACAATGCCACGCTGCACCTGGTCGCATAATGCCTGCATGGCTTTACCGGTATAGACAGGGTCCAGCGGCACGCCGGTATTGTCACCAAATTCCGCGACAAAACTCAACAGCGACGCCGGCACGCGGCCGTAACCACCGGCATGATACTGCGTCAGCACGTCCCAGTTCGCCGGTTCGTGCCAATTCCACTGCTGCAGGCGTTGCTGCATCTGCTGCCGGGGCCAGTCGCCCGCCAGCACCGACACACCGCACACCTTCACGTCCGGCGGCAACGACAGTCGCACGCCCGCCAGCGTGCAACCCGTGCCCAGCGCCAGCCAGACCTGATCATAATCGGCATACACGGCGCGCGGAACCAGACTCATGCACCCCAGCACTCCCAGCGGATTGTCACCACCTTCGGGAATTACCCAAGTGAGCGCATCCGCGGCTGGTCCGCCATCCCGCGTCCATTCGCGATAACACTGCCGCGACACGAATTCCAGCTGCATGCCCCACTGCTGCGCTTCCTGCAGCATCGGGTTGGAATTGGCATTCAGCTCGTCGCCGCGCACGATACCGACACTGCGCATGCCCACCTGTTGTGCCGAAAACGCCACCGCATGCAGATGATTGGACCAGGCACCGCCAAACGACAGCAGCGTCCGGCAACCCTGCTCTCGCGCCTGCAGCAGATTGTATTTGAGCTTGAACCATTTATTGCCGGAAATGAGCGGATGCAGAAGGTCGGCGCGCAACATATCGACACGCACATCCTGCTGTGCAAACAGGGGCAGTGACAGGGATTCGATCACAGGTTCCGCCAGCAATCCGCTGGCAACCAGCTCGGGCCACTGCTGCAGGGATTGTTCGTATTCGGCAACCTGGCTGAGCGACACGACGACACTCACAGGACAGTACTCACACGGGCGATACTCACAGGGTTTCACTCACGAAGAGATGGCCCATTGTAGCGCCGGTTGGAACAGCGCCAACGTCAGCCGCGCAGATTGACGACGTTATCACCGAATGAACGGGGCTTGTGCTTGTCGCAACGATCGGATTCGCCCATCAGGAATTGGCTGGGCACATCCACGCGACGGATACGGCAGCCGCAGATCGTGTCGTTGGTGAGCGGGGCCTGGCACTCCGGTTTCTGGTAATGGGCCAGCCAGTGCCGGTAATGATCCTCCGACACCAGACATTTGTCGGCGGCATAGGCAATCGGATTTTCCATGTAGGACGCCATTTCGCCCAGTTGGATCGACACATGGCCCGCGCCCGGATGAAACGCAATAAAACTGATGCCCAAGCCTTCCAGCCGCTCCAGGAACTTGTCGCCGCCCTCGTTCACTAGGCGGATCTTTTCCTTGCGCAGCTGACACAGCTCTTCCCGCAACTGCTTCGCCACTTCGTGCCGGTGCAACAGCTCCATATTGCGCAGCTCGATATCTTCCTTCAGCTTGCTGGTTTCCTCCTGAATCCGCTGTGGCATCAACTGTTCATAGTGCGCCCGCAGCGCATCGATTTCCGCCTGTTCGTTTTTCTGTGCCTTATGCGTTTCCTGCTCAAGGGATTTTTTAAGGGTCTCCAGCTGCTTGCGCTTGGCCTCGTTCTGTTCCCGCAGGGCAATGTTCTGGCTATGAAGGGATTCGTGCTCACTGCGCAGCCGCGCAATCTCGATCTTGGCCAGCTGCAGCTCCTTTTCGTAATGCAGCTTGGTAGACGAAATATTTTGCTGGTTTTCGGTCGTCAGCGTCTGAATGTGCAGGCGCTGCTGCTTGATCAGGGCGGCAATCTTATTGCGATGCTGCGATTCCAGCGCGGCCAGCTGGGCTTCCGTCAGGCCCGAATCGCTATCCCAGGGCGAATTCAGGGTGGGCGGCGGTGCGGCCATGCCCCAGTTGCCAGGGACCCGCTGTGGCACAGACACCGGCGCCACCTCGGCCTCCGCGTGCACGGGCAGATGCAGTTTGTTGTCGGCGATGGCATCGCGAATGCGCACGAAGCTGTTGGTACGCGGCGACAGGTCGGGATCCCACAGCATGCCGGCATGCCAGGCCACCGAACACTGGCTCTTGCAGGCCAGCTTGATGGGGCCGGCGCCCAGGTCGGGTCCGGCTCCACCGGTATCTACCAGATGCCGCAGTGGCAGATTCCAGGTCTTGTCGGCAAACCCCTGCTTGTCGAACGTGATGGTGAACAGTGCCACGCCAGTGACTTTCAGCCGGCCGGTCACGGTCACGAAGGCAGCCAGACGCTTCTCGCCGGCAAAATCATTGATGCCGACCACGCCATCGAGAATGGCTTCGAATTCAGACCAGGTCATCTCTTTGGAGACCTTGCCTTCCTCGAAAAACAATACTGCCTCGTTGGAGCCGGATGAATCGAGCATGGCCATTACAAGTGAATATCCTTTGCCGAAATGGCAGCGCCATCGGTGGCGCCGCCCGGGTGCCGGGAAAAATGCAAGATACTATCAGTGTAGCCAGCCTTCGCAGATATGGAGAGATTCTAAGGCGTTGTATCGTGAGAGGAAGTGACCGGCCATACAACCGGACTGTGAAGCCAGGCTCAAAAAACAACCAACCTTTTCGCCAATCCCAATTCCGGTGCTTGCCTATATAATGTGGGCCATTGCCAATCAACCACCTGCTGTCGAATCTGAATGAAAATTGGAGACACCACCGCCAGTTACATTTCCTACCTGCTGGAATGCGCCGACAGCCTGGGCGCATCGGTGGACCGCCTGCTGGCAGATGCGGAACTCAACCCCCGCGAACTGCAGGACGGCGACAACCGCATCGACCTCACCTATCTGATGCGACTGGGCTACGGCGCCATCCGCCAGACTGGCCGACCCGACATTGGCCTGATCCTGGGCCGCCAGACCGGCATCACCCGCTTTGGCCATGCCGGACTTGCCGCCATGACCGCCCCCACCCTTGGCGATGCCCTTGAGATCATCACCCGCTACGAGCCACTGCACGGCCGCTGTTATCGCGGATCGTCACAACTGACCCGCAACGGACAGCAAATCCAGCTGGAGTTCTACTCCATCGCCCCCTACAACGATTACACCTATTTCGTAGTGGATGCTGTCCTGGGTGGCTGGTACCAGATCATCCAGTGGATGACCGGCCGCACCGACCTGGTGGCCCATGCCCTGATCGAGTTTTCCACACCGTCCTACTACCAGGCTTACGACGCCACCTTTCCCTGCGGCGTGCGCTTCCACCAGGAAATCAACGGACTGGTGTTGAAACCTGGCGCGCTTGCCACCCCGCTGCTGCACAGCAACCCCGCCCTGCATGCCAGCCTGCTGCGCACCTGCGACGAACTGCTGACCCAGGTGGCCATGGCCGACAGCTACCGCAACAAGGTATTGAAGGTGCTCGGCACCATGCTGCACGGCAAAACACCATCCATCGAGGAGGTCGCACAACAATTGTGCATACCACCCTGGACCCTGCGACGAAAGCTTAAGGATGAGGACACGGCCTACCAGAATCTGGTGGATGAGATGCGAAAGGATGTGGCGCTGAGCTATATGAAAAACACCGATCTGTCGTTCGGTGAGATAGCCTATCTGCTGGGATTTTCGACCCCCGGGGCGTTTCAGCGGGCCTTCAAGCGCTGGGCCGGCACAACGCCGGGGGAATACCGCAAATCGCTGGAGATGCAGCGAAAATAAAGCGGTCGAGCTTTACATTTCGTAAGCGTCGTCGCCTTCGTCATCAAACTCGTTTTCACGACGTTCCAGCAATTCGTCCTGATAGTGATCCATGGGCGTTCTCCTGTTTTTTATCGGCTGTGAAATCCTTTCATGCATCATGCCAAAAACACCGGCCGGGATGCCATTCCACAGTGCCTATTAAAAAGCAGGAAAATTAAAGGCGGGTGAACGACAGGTTAAGCTTTTGTGACTGAAGTGACTTCTGTTTACTGCTCGAAAAACAAGCTATTACATCAAACCACGCCAACTCATCAAGTCCATACCAGATAGAAATTCACGCCAAAAATGCGACTTTGTCCACAACAATGGCAACCGCTTTTTGTGCCACCTATCAGTTTGTGAACCGTGCCGCACTTGACAGCAACAGCCTCCCCCTAGAATCCACACTTCGAAACGAACTAGCCCCAGCCAAAAAAGGTGAAATGGATGATTGCACAAACCAATACAATTGGGATCTTCGGTGCGAGGGGTTTCCTGTTCATGGCGGCCCTGCTGGTTTTTCTGCTCGCCAGCTTTAACACCCAGGCGGCCGGTCTGACCGTGTTGTCACAGCCGACCAGCAAGACCGTTACCGAAGGCAGCTCGGTCTCCTTTACTCTCAAGGCAACCAGCAACCGCTCCATTCGCTACGCCTGGTTCAAGAATGGCATTCAGATTAGCGACAGAAAAACCAATACCCTGACCATCAGCAAAACCACCCTGAGCAGCGCCGGCACTTTCTATTGCAAGGCCACCGACGGTGTCACCACCATCCGCTGCAAGTCATTCACGTTGACCGTCAACAAGGCAGGCGCGCTGAGCATTACCAAGCAACCGTCCAATACTGTCATCTATGAAGGCAAGTCGACCACATTCAGCCTGACCACCAACAGCACCAAAACGCTGAAATATTCCTGGTACAAGAATGGCACCCTGCTCAGCAACACTGCCAGCACGCTGACCATCAGCGGCGCCACCCTGAGCAGTGCTGGCACCTTCTCCTGCAAAGTCAGCGACGGCACTACCACCGCAAGCTGCACCTCGTTCACACTGACCGTGAACAAGATAGTTCGCATCACCAAGCAACCGGTCAACCAGATACTGAACGCGGGCGGCAGCGCCAGCCTGTCGGTTACCGCCACTGGAACTGCTCCCATCAGCTACCAGTGGTATAAAAATGGTTCCGCCATCAGCGGTGCCACCGCCAGCGCACTGAAATTCGCCAGCGCCACTACCGGCAACTCCGGCAAGTACTACTGTGTAATAAAGAACCCGGGGTCATCGGCCACTTCCAGTACCGCTTCGCTGAGCATTACCACGGCTGCCAAGACTGGTTCGGTCAAGATTACCTGGGCCAGACCGACTACCCGCGCCGATGGAACCACACTCGCGGCAACCAGCATCGCAGGCTATGACCTGTACCATTCCAGCAGCAGCGCTACCAGCATGACCAGGCTCAGCAGTCTCACCGCCGCAGAACTGAGCGTACTGGTTACCGACCTGACGCTTGGAACCCACTACTTTGCCCTGGCCACGAAAGACGCCAGCGGCATGCAGAGCAAACTGTCCTCCACTATCACCGTCAGCGTCCAGTAAGCTGGCTGGCGTCAATGCGAACCGGGCACGCCCCCTCGTATTGACGCCTTTTCCAGTCCCAACGAACAACGCCTGCCCAACGCCCTTCTCAAGCGACAGCCTTTTCAAGTTCACAGATCGCACGTTTTTACGGTAACCAAAAACAAAAAGCCCCTGGATTTTTCAATCCAGGGGCTTTCGGTATCACTATCTCAACAGCGTCATTAAAACCCGCTGTTGAATGTTGGCGGAGCGGACGGGGCTCGAACCCGCGACCCCCGGCGTGACAGGCCGGTATTCTAACCAACTGAACTACCGCTCCGTATTTTGGTGGGTGGTACAGGGATCGAACCTGTGACCCTCGCCTTGTAAGGGCGATGCTCTCCCAGCTGAGCTAACCACCCGAGAAGTGGGCGCCATTTTACGAATTCTGGCAGGGCTGTCAAACGCTAAATGCTAAAAACTGAAATAAATCCATCATGTCAGTGACCACTTCGCCTATGCCCTGCGTTTTTAAAGCGGTCATGTAACTCATTCATTTTTCGATATTTTTGATTCAGCCTGAGCGATGAAGTTCTGCGCTTCCAGCATAGTAAATTTACCTGACACCGTTTCACCCGAAGGTTTCACGACTAGGTAATGCCGCACCACCAGTTGGAAGCTGGCCGGGTCCAGATCGCCTTCCTCCAGAATCACATAGCCGGTGCTGCCAAAGGGAAAGCCGTTACCAATCACACCCTGCTCCCGTCGCCCATCGTAAAAGTGGCGCCCACAAAAAAGCGCCCCGCAGGGCGCCTTTGTACAACAGTCACTGGAAATTGCAATCAAGCCGGGTGCTCAGGCAGACAACACAGGCTCGGCACCCACCGGTGCCCGCAGGATGGCATTGACCGCCACTTCTACCACGGCGTCGCTGTGCGCCAGGACCTGGTCCGGGCTGTTCACGTCGATGCCGTAAAGGGAATTCACCAGCGGCGCCAGGGAAAAGAAATGGCTGGCAGATGCGGTGATCAGCATGATCAGTTGCGGGAACGGAATGTCCTTCACCCAGCCTTCAGACAAACCCTTTTTATAAACGTCGTGGAACTGGTTCAGCAGGGGCTTGAGCCACTCATCCACCATCCAGGCCAGCCGGGAGGATTGTTGCACGCCCTCGCGCAGGATGAACTGGCCAAACTGGGGATAACGGGCGACGAAGGTGACGTAGGAGCGGATCATCTCCACCATGTAGCGGCGGCTGTCGGTTTGCGGCAGACCGCGCAATTCAGCGGAGAATTCTTCTGACATGCGACTGAACAGGCGCGCGACTGTGGCTTTCCAGAGCGCTTCCTTGTTCTTGAAATGATAGTGAATCAACGGTTGGGTGATGCCGGCAACCTTGGCGATTTGGGTTGTGGAAACCCCTTCAAAACCACGAATGGCAAACAACGATTCGGCTGCGCGAAGAATTCTGTCCCGCGCGTCGGGCCCCCGCTCCTGCACGCCCCCAAACTCCATCACTGACGATTCCGATGCGTTCATACTTTCCACCTTTTATTTTTTTTGTTTTTACGTTGTGCTGTTTTCCACCCCAAGCGCCGCTGACGGAGCCATTAAGGCGCGGAAATTACCGTCAGAATGCAAAGGAAAACACGCAAATTGCCACGTTGTACTGCCATAGAACAATTAACGTTCAAGGATACTAGCAGCTTTATAAACGTCTACTCAATCAAGAGAATTGTAATTTTCGTATCCGCTTTGTGAATGAAATCACGGGCTTAAGTTACCCAAATTCACGTGCAGGAAGAGCTTGTACTATGTGGCCATCCACTGGTCTGATCGACACATAAAATGGCCATTTTTATCGACAAGTCAGGCTTGATCAGACAGCGGCTGTTTTCAGATTTTCAGCGCAAGTGACAGTGCCTGCTCTGCGAGTTGATCGATCGTGAGGGGACCGTTGGGTTTGTACCAGTAGTTGGACCAACTGAGCGCGCCGGTCAGAAAACGCCGCAGGACAAAGGTATCCACGTGGGATGGAATCAGGCCGGCCGCCTTGGCTTCGTTCAATACGGTCAGCCATAACTGCTCGTAATGCTCCCGCAGGGTGAGGATGAAACGCTGGCTTTCCTCGCTCAGGCTGCGCCACTCGTAAATCAGCACGGCCATGGCCTCGCCGGTTTCGCCATTGATGGACACCAGCTCTGACCGGATCAGGGCCAGCAGCTTGTCACGGGGGCTCTGCGCCTGCATCAACGCGGCTTTCATGCGATCGGTGTTGAAGTGAATCACTTCCTCCATCACGCAGCGCAGGATTTCCTCCTTGCTTTTGAAATGATGGAAGATGCTGCCAGACTGAATACCGACGGCCTGGGCCAGATCGCGGACGGTGGTGCGCTCGAATCCCTTGGTACGGAACAGGTGAGCGGCGGCGGCCAGCAGGCGGCCACGGGGTGAATCGTCCATTCCATTGGCCAGCGGAGATGCTTGTTCTGTCATGGGTCGGTCAGCCTGTGGGTGGTCTCGGGTCGGGGCGGCTTTTCTTACCGCAAAGGTCGCTAAAAAGCCAGTGGTCATTGGGGCACTTTACAAACCAAGCGCTTGCTTGGTAGTGTAGGGCCACTTTGCAGTATCTGCCTGTTTTTCGCAACCGCCCCGCCGCCCCGCGCGTCAGGACACACAACCAGGAGTAGTGCTTTCATGACCGGAAAAATCATCAGGATCGGCTGCGCCTCCGCCTTCTGGGGCGACACGGAATCCGCCGCCTTTCAACTGATCCGCCAAGCCGAGCTGGACTATCTGGTTTTTGATTACCTCGCCGAAATCACCATGTCGATCATGGCCGGTGCCCGCATGCAGCAGCCGGATGCCGGTTATGCGACGGATTTCGTCACCAGCGTCATGCAGCCACTGCTGCCGGAGATTGCGGCCAAGGGCGTGAAGATCATTGCCAACGCCGGCGGAGTAAATCCCAAAGGCTGCCGCGACGCGTTGCAAAAACTGATCGACGCTGCCGGGCTGCAACTGAAAGTCGCGCTGGTGCTGGGGGATGATCTGCTGCCCCGGGCGGCGGATTACCGCAATCTGGGCGTAACGGAGATGGATCGCGGCACACCGCTGCCACCTTTCATGGTGAGCATGAATGCGTATCTGGGCGCGCCTGCGATCGTGGCGGCACTGCAGGCCGGCGCGGACATCGTGATCACCGGCCGGGTGGTGGACAGCGCGCTGGTGCTGGCACCGCTGGTGCACGAATTCGGCTGGCAGTGGAACGATTTTGACAAGCTGGCCCAGGGCAGTCTGGCGGGCCATATCATCGAGTGCGGTGCGCAATGCACCGGCGGCAATTTCACTGACTGGGAAAGTGTTCCCGGCTACGACAACATGGGTTTTCCCGTCATCGAATGCGCGGCGGATGGCAGCTTTGTGGTGACCAAGCCGGACAATACCGGCGGACTGGTCAGCTGCGCCACGGTGGGCGAACAGCTGGTGTATGAGATCGGCAATCCGGCCGCCTATTTCCTGCCGGATGTAGTGTGCGATTTCACGCAGGTAAATTTACAGCAAACAGGCGAGGACCGCGTGACGGTGAGTGGCGCGAAAGGTTTACCGCCGACAGACAAATACAAAGTGTCTGCCACCTATCCCGACGGGTTTCGCATTACGGCGTCTTTCATCCTTGCGGGCATCGACGCCCGGCGCAAGGCCGAGCGCGTCAGTGCGGCGATTCTAAAAAAAGTCAGCCGCCTGTTCGCGGAAAAAGGCATGGCGGATTTCAGCCGCACCGATGTGGATATTCTGGGCAGCGAAGCCACCTATGGCGTGCGCTCCCGGGCGCACGATTCTCGCGAAGTGGTGGTGAAGATCGCGGCCAGCCACAGCGATAAAAAAGCGCTGGTGCTGTTCTCGAAGGAAATTGCGCAAGCGGCCACCGGTATGGCGCCGGGCATTACCGGTATTGTCGGCGGCCGACCGAAAGTGTCGCCGATGATCCGGTTGTTTTCCTGTCTGGTTCCGAAAAGCAGCGTGCAACCTGTGATGGATATTCAGGGCCAGATTACGGACGTCGCCGTGAATAACGCCAATGGTTATGACGGCGTCAATGACGCGCCGGTTATCCTACATTCGGGCCTGCCCTCGGGCCTGCAAACGGTCGCCAGCGTACCACTGGTGAAACTGGCCTGGGCCCGCAGCGGCGACAAGGGCAACCATTCCAATATCGGCGTGATTGCGCGCAAGCCGGATTATCTGCCCTTCATCAAGGCCGCGCTGACACCCGCCGCCGTGGCGAAATACATGCAACACGTGCTGGACCCACAGACTGGAAAAGTGTCGGGCTGGGAACTGCCGGGGCTGCATGCACTGAATTTTCTGCTGGAAAACAGCCTGGGCGGTGGCGGCATCGCCAGCCTGCGCAGCGATCCGCAAGGCAAGGCCTTCGCCCAGCAACTGCTGGAATTTCCGGTTCCGGTTTCCTCCTCCATCGCACATGAACTACAGGTCAACTGATCATGGGATATCGCTCCGTATTTCATCCTGAACTCTTCAAGAACAAGACCATCATCGTCACCGGTGGTGGCAGCGGCATCGGCCGTTGCACCGCGCACGAACTGGCGGCGCTGGGCGCAAACGTAGTGCTGATCGGCCGCAAGCAGGAAAAACTGGACAAGGTGATGGCGGAAATTCGCGAAGATGGCGGCCGCTGTTCCGGTTTTGCCTGCGATATTCGCGACGAGGAATCCGTGCGGGGCACTGTCAGCAAAATTGTGGCGGAAAACAAAATCATTCACGGTCTGGTGAACAACGCCGGCGGCCAGTTTCCCTCCCCCCTGATGGCCATCTCCAAAAAAGGCTGGGATGCAGTGATCAACACCAATCTCACCGGCGGCTTTTTGATGGCGCGGGAAGTGTTCAACCAGAGCATGAGCAGCCACGGTGGTTCCATCGTCAACATTGTCGCCGACATGTGGAATGGCATGCCGGGCATGGGACACTCGGGTGCCGCACGTGCGGGCATGGTGAATTTCACGCAGACGGCGGCCTATGAATGGGGCCATGCCGGCGTGCGGGTGAATGCCGTGGCGCCGGGCTGGATTACGTCAAGCGGCATGGACACCTATCCCGACAGCTTCAAGGCCGTCATCAAAACGTTGAAAGCGGCCGTGCCGCTGGGACGCATGGGCAATGAAGCGGAAGTCAGCAGCAGCATCTGCTTTTTGCTGAGTGATGGTGCGGCGTTTGTCAGCGGCACTACCGTGCGCATCGACGGGGCCGCCTCACAGGGCAATGTGGCAATTTATCCGTTGCAGGCGCACAAGAATTCCAAACCTTACGACGGCTTCCATCGGGAAATCGTTCCCGCTCTTTTTCTGGATGACGAAGGTAAATAAAAATGCCGGTGTATGAAAGCCTGCTGAACCCCGCCGGGGACGAATTCAAAGCCAACGCCGAGCAGATGTTGAAACTGGTGCAGGAATTCCGCACCATCGAGGAATCGGTGATGGCGACAGAGGCGAAAGCCAAACCGAAATTTGACAAGCGCGGGCAACTGTTGCCACGGGAGCGGATCAACCGTCTGCTGGACCCGGGCTCGCCGTTTCTGGAATTGATGTCGCTGGCAGGCCATCTGATGCACGATGACCGGGATGGCAGCAGTGCCGGCGGCGGTGTCATCGCCGGCATCGGTTATGTGGAAGGCATCCGCTGCATGGTGGTGGCCAACAACAGCGCGGTAAAAGGCGGCACCATCTCGCCGGCAGGATTGCACAAATCCCTGCGCCTGCAGGAAATCGTGGCACAGAATAAACTGCCGACCATCACACTGTCGGAAAGCGGTGGCGCCAACCTGAATTATGCCGGCGAAATTTTTGTGGAAGGCGCACGGACGTTTGCCAATCAGGCGCGACTGTCTGCTGCGGGAATTCCACAGATCACGGTAGTACATGGCAATGCCACTGCCGGTGGTGCGTATCAGCCCGGCTTGTCGGACTACATCATTGCCGTGCGCAAGCGCACCAAGATGTTTCTGGCTGGCCCGCCCCTGTTGAAAGCGGCTACGGGGGAAATCGCCCACGATGAGGATCTGGGCGGCGCGGAAATGCATGCGCAAGTCTCCGGCACGGCGGAATATCTGGCGGAAAACGATACCGATGGCATTCGTCTGGCGCGGGAGATCCTGCGCAAGATTCCCTGGAACGATGCGCTGCCAACGCTGACGAAGAAAGCCTTCTGCGAACCGCTTTACAGCAGCGACGAACTGCTGGGCGTAGTGCCGAACGACCCCAAGCGTCCCTACGATTGTCGCGAGATCGTCGCCCGTATCGCCGACGGTTCTGACTTCCTCGATTTCAAATATGAATTCGATCAGCAGACGATTTGTGGCTGGTGCGAAATCGAAGGTCATGCCATTGGTGTGATCGGCAACAACGGCCCGATTACGCCGGCCGGCGCGACCAAGGCGGCACAGTTCATCCAGCTGTGCGACCAGACCCGGCGTCCGCTGCTGTTCCTGCACAACACCACCGGCTTCATGGTGGGCACCGAATCGGAACGCAACGGCATCATCAAGCACGGCTCGAAGATGATTCAGGCCGTGGCCAATGCGCGGGTGCCGAAATTTTCCGTGGTGGTAGGCGGCTCTTACGGCGCGGGCAACTATGCCATGTGCGGACGCGGCCTCGACCCGCATTTCATTTTCGCCTGGCCCAATAACAAGACCGCAGTGATGGGTGGCGCCCAGGCCGGCAAGGTGCTGCGCATTGTGGCGGAGCAGAAACAGCGCGCCATGGGCATGGAGCCGGACGAAAAAGTGCTGGACCTGCTGGAACAAAGCACGGCGATCAATCTGGAAAAGCAGTCCACCGCGCTGTATGGCACCGCGCATCTGTGGGACGACGGCCTGATTGATCCGCGTGATACCCGCAAGATTCTGGCCTATGTGCTGGATGTCTGCCGCGAGGCGGAACGGCGCCCGCTGCAGGGCAACGCCTTCGGTGTGGCACGGCTTTGATCCGGATCTTTTGACGAAAGACTTTTGACGAGAAATATTTGATCTACCTCGCTCGCTGGCGCAAACAATTATTACAGAGGAATCACCCATGAAATTCACCCAGGAACACGAAGAAATCCGCCGCACTGTGCGCAATTTTGTCGAAAGGGAAATCAATCCTTTCGTTGAGGAATGGGAAACCAAACCACCCTTCCCTGCTCATGCGCTGTTCAAAAAACTCGGCGATCTTGGTCTGCTCGGCATCAGCAAACCGGAAGCCCACGGCGGCATGGGACTGGATTATTCCTACAACCTGGTGGCAGCGGAAGAATTCGGTCGTGCTCACTGCGGTGGCGTACCGCTGGCGATCGGCGTGCAGACCGACATGGCCACACCGGCACTGGCGCGTTTCGGCTCCGAGGAAATCTGCAAGCAATACCTCGCACCCGCAATCAAAGGTGAGATGGTGGCATCCATCGCCGTCAGCGAACCCGGTGCCGGTTCCGACGTGGCCAACATCAAAACCCGTGCCAGCAAACAGGGCGACGACTACGTCATCAATGGCACCAAGATGTGGATCACCAACTCCACCCAGGCTGACTGGTTCTGCCTGCTCGCCAACACCAGCGACGATGCCAAACACAAAAACAAATCCCTGATCGTGGTACCACGCGACGCCGCCGGCATTTCGCTGTCGCAACCGCTGAACAAACTCGGCATGCGTTCGTCCGACACCGCGCAGGTATTTTTCGACAATGTGCGGGTTCCACGCCGCAATCTGATCGGTGCAGAAGGTCAGGGTTTCATGATCCAGATGATGCAGTTCCAGGAGGAGCGCATGTGGGGTGCAGCCAATGCCATCGGTGGTCTGGAAGGCGTGATCAAGGCCACTATTGCCTACACGAAAGAACGTCACGCCTTCGACCAGCCGCTGATCGACAATCAATACGTGCATTTCAAACTGGCGGAACTGCAGACCGAAGTGGAAGCGCTGCGTGCACTGGTGTACGGCACCTGTGAAAGCTATATCAATGGCGAGAATCCGCAGCGTGTGCTGCAGCTGGCGTCCATGTGCAAACTCAAAGCCGGGCGCCTTGCCCGCGAAGTCAGCGATGGCTGTCTGCAGTTCTGGGGCGGCATGGGTTTCATGTGGGACAACATGGTATCGCGCTCCTATCGCGACAGCCGCCTCGCCTCCATCGGTGGCGGCGCCGACGAAGTCATGCTCGGCATCATCTGCAAGACCATGGACATTCTTCCGGGCAAAAAGAAATAGGTATCCAAATGAGCGATTCCACCCTGTTGATTGAACGTTTCGGATTCACGGTGCATGTCACGCTGAACCGGCCGGAAAGTCGCAATGCGATGAGCCTGTTCATGCTCACCGAACTGGACGCGCTGTTCGATTCACTGCAGGACGACCGCAGCGTGCGCGCCGTGGTCATTCGCGGTTGTAACGGCCATTTCTGCGCTGGTGGCGACATCAAGGACATGGCCAACGCCCGCGCCAAAGCCATGGCGGCAACGACCGATGCCACCTCATCCTTCTATGAACTGAACCGCGCGTTTGGCCGTGTGATGTTGCGCGCCAACGAATTGCCGCAAGTGCTGATCACCGTGCTGGAAGGCGCAGTGCTGGGCGGTGGCTTCGGTCTGGCCTGCGTTTCCGACGTGGGCATCGCTGCGCACAACGCGCAATTCGGCATGCCGGAAACCAGCCTGGGCGTGATTCCTGCCCAGATTGCCCCGTTCGTGGTGCAGCGCATCGGCCTCACCCAGGCGCGCCGGCTGGCGCTGCTGGGCGAACGTTTCGATGGTGCGGAAGCCGTCCGTCTGGGGATTGCGCACTTTCTCGCGCAGGATGCCGGCGACATTGAAAAGCTGCTCAACGATGTGCTGAACAAAGTGAAACGGTGTGCGCCTGAAGCCAACCGCAACACCAAGGCGCTCATGCATCGAGTGGGCAAGGTCGAGATGGAAAAACTGCTCGATACCGCCGCGCTGGAATTCGCAGCCGCCGTACAAAGCGCCGAGGGCACTGAAGGCACCGTTGCATTCGTGCAAAAACGTCCGCCCAGCTGGGCTCAATAAAGGTCGAGGATTCAGATGCCGGTTTTTACCAAACTGCTGGTGGCCAATCGCGGTGAAATCGCCGCCCGTGTCATGCGCACCGCGAAGAAAATGGGGTATCGCACCGTGGCGGTCTACAGCGACGCCGATGCCAACGCCTTCCACGTCACGCAGGCAGACGAAGCCGTGCACATCGGTCCCTCCGCCGTGGGGCAATCCTATCTCAACATTGCCGCCATCATCGCCGCCGCCAAAAAAGCCGGCGCCGACGCGATTCATCCCGGTTACGGTTTTCTGTCGGAAAACGCCGCCTTCGCGCAAGCCTGCGCCGACAACCACATCCTGTTCATCGGCCCCACCGCCCGCGCCATTGAACTGATGGGATCGAAACGGCAATCGAAAATCGCGGTGCAGAAGCATAACGTGCCCACCATTCCCGGCTACGACGGCGAAGACCAGGCCCTCGACACTCTAAAAAAAGAAGCCGCCCGCATTGGCACCCCGTTGATGATCAAGGCCTCGGCCGGTGGCGGCGGCCGCGGCATGCGCCTGATCAGCGATCTGGGCGAACTGGACGCCGCACTCAAATCCGCGCGCTCGGAAGCGGAGAATGCCTTCGGCTCCGGTGAACTGATTCTGGAAAAAGCCGTCATCAATCCGCGCCATGTGGAAATCCAGATTTTTGGCGACACCCACGGCAACATCGTCCATCTGGGCGAGCGCGACTGCTCGATCCAGCGTCGCCATCAAAAAGTGGTGGAGGAAGCGCCCTCGCCCGCCGTGAATGCCGAACTGCGCGCCCGCATGGGTGCCGCTGCGGTGAGCGTGGCGAAGCTGGTGGATTACGTCGGCGCCGGCACCGTGGAGTTCCTGCTGGATACCAGCGGCGACTTCTATTTTCTGGAAATGAACACGCGCCTGCAGGTGGAGCACCCGGTCACCGAACTGGTCACGGGGCAGGATCTGGTGGAATGGCAGCTGCGGGTGGCCACCGGCGAACCGCTGCCGTTGCAGCAGCACGAAATCGAACTCAGGGGCCACGCGATTGAAGTGCGCCTGTATGCTGAAGACCCGGCGCAGAACTATCTGCCGCAGACCGGCCCGGTTCATTTCTGGCACTGGGAAGACCTGCCCGGCACCCGCGCCGACCACGGCATCCGCGTCGGCAGCGACATCAGCCCCTTCTATGATTCCATGCTGGCCAAGATGATCGCCAGCGCACCCGACCGCACCACCGCCATCCGCAAGCTCGACCGCCTGCTGGAAAACACCGTGCTGCTGGGCACTACCACCAACAAGCACTTCCTGCGGCAGCTGATCACCCAGCCGTCCTTTATGGAAGGGGGCGCCACCACCGCCTTCATCAGCCAGCACCAGCAGGCCCTGGTGCCGCCGCCTGCGTTCACACCGGCCATTGCCGCCCTGGCCGCCGCGCTCTGGACCCGTCATCACAGCCAGCCGGGTGCCCCCAATCCGCACCGCACCACGCCCGTGTTGCTGCAGATCGGCGACAAACCGCTGCACCTGGATGTGATCACCGACGCCGGGCAGACCTGCCAGGTCAAAGGGCCGGACTTCGCCGTCGAACTCCAGTTGCTGGAACAGGGCCACAACCGGGTGACCGCCCTGATCGATGGCATTCGCCGCAACGGCTGGTTCCATATAGAAGGAAAACAACTCTGGCTCGACTGCGCCGGCCAGACTCTCAGCGCCAACATCGTCACCCACGCCCCGGTACGCAAGGCCGACGCCGCCGGCTCCGGTCGCATCGTCGCGCCCATGGATGGCAACGTTGTGGCCGTGCTGGTCGAACAGGGTCAGCAGGTCAGCAAGGGTGCCACACTGGCCATTCTGGAAGCCATGAAAATGGAACACCCCCTGCGGGCGGACATAGATGGTACTGTTGACTCCATTCTGGTCACCAAGGGTACCCAGCTAAAATCCCGGCAGGTCATGATCTTGCTGAAACCCGAGGCGAAATAGGCTGCACAGGGCACCTTTCCGGCCAGTAGCCAGCCTGGCCGGAATACCCCTGACGCGGCGGCGATTTCGTCCGCCAAGGCTTGAACAGGGTTGGGCTTGCGGTTATCGTACGCCCGACGCGAAGTGGATAATAAGTCGAAGTTAATAACAAAATACGGCGTGCTTCATTCGTTTCCCTGTCGTTGCGCGCCTGACATTTCCACCTTAAAAAACACCCAAAACTGGCCGTCACTGGATGACTTGGCTTTCGTTTCAAATCAACTGGACTTCCTCGCGGGGGGTAGCATGACTAGCAGTACTACTGATGTGATCACCTGGGGCATGATGCTGAAGAAAGCACCTTTTCTGATGCGTAATCTGCCCCGGATAATCAAAGGACTCCGTATCAGCAACAACAAGGATCCGGCACGTCCCTGCGGCCTGGGCTGGACCTTCGAACAGGCAGTAAAGAACAATCCCCGTGGCTCCGCACTGCTGTATGAAAACGTGCGCTTCACCTACGACGAAGTGAACCAGTGGGCCAACCGTTACGCCCATTACCTCACCAGCCAGGGCATCAAGAAAGGCGACGTCGTGGCCGTGTTCATCGAAAACCGCCCCGAGCTGCTGGTCACCGTACTGGCCGTCGCCAAGATCGGCGCCGTCTCCGCCATGCTGAACACATCACAGACCCAGAAAGTGCTGATCCACAGCTTCAATCTGGTGAAGCCGAAAGCGGCCATCGTGGGCGAAGAGCTGGTGGAATCCTTCGACGAAGTCCGCGGCGAACTCGAAGTCAAACCGGACATGGTTTACTTCCTGGCCGACAAGGACACCACCCGCGATCCCGGCGTGGCACCCAAAGGCTACAAGAACCTGGCCACCGAATCCGCCAACAGCCCCACCCACAACCCGGATTCCACCAACCAGATCTACCTGAACGATCCCTGTTTCTACATCTACACCTCCGGCACCACCGGTCTGCCCAAGGCGGGCATCTTCCGCCACGGCCGCTGGATGAAAGCCTACGGCGGCTTCGGCATCATGGCCATGCGCCTCGGCCCCCGCGACGTCATGTACTCCACCCTGCCGCTCTACCACGCCACCGGCCTGTGTGTCTGCTGGGGCTCTGCCGTAGCCGGTGCTGCCGGTTTCGCCATCCGCCGCAAATTCAGCGCCTCCAACTTCTGGAAGGACGCGCGCAAGTTCAACGCCACCGCCATCGGCTACGTGGGCGAACTCTGCCGCTACCTGCTGGACCAGCCACCCCAGGCGGACGACGCCAACAACCCGGTGCGCAAGATGATCGGCAACGGCCTGCGTCCCAACGTCTGGATGCCGTTCAAGGACCGTTTCAAGATCGAGGAAATCTGCGAACTGTACGCAGCCTCTGACGGCAACATCGGTTTCACCAACATCTTCAACTTCGACAACACCGTGGGCTTCTCACCCATGCGCTGGGTGCTGGTGGAATACGACAAAGAGAAAGAAGAACCCAAGCGCGGTGCCGACGGCTTCATGATCCAGGCCAAGAAAGGTGGCCAGGGTCTGCTGATTGCTGAAATCAGCGACAAGGCACCGCTGGACGGCTACACCGATCCGGAAAAAACCAAAAAGGTCATCCTCACCGACGTGTTCGAGAAAGGCGACCGCTGGTTCAACACTGGTGACATGCTGCGCGACATCGGCTTCGGCCACGCCCAGTTCGTCGACCGTCTGGGTGACACCTACCGCTGGAAAGGCGAGAACGTCTCCACCACCGAGGTGGAAAACCTGGTGTCGGATCACCCGCAGATTTCCGAAGCGGTGGCCTACGGTGTGGAAATTCCCAACACCAACGGCCGCGCCGGCATGGCGTCAATCACCCCGTCGGTACCGGTGGAACAGCTGGATTTCAAGGATATCTACCGCTTCCTGAAAGCGCAGATGCCTGTCTACGCGGTTCCCCTGTTCCTGCGCGTGAAGAAGTCGATGGAAACCACTGGCACCTTCAAATACCAGAAATCCCATTTGAAGGAAGAAGGCTTCAACCCGGCCAAAACCAACGGTGAACCCGTGTACGCCCTGCTGCCCGGCAGCGACGAATACGTGCTCGTCACCGATCAGGTTCTGGCAGATATCAACGCCGGAAAATACCGCTACTGATCCGTTTCAGACAGCGTTTTACCCAAAAGGCCGACACTCTCCGTGTTGGCCTTTTTTTTGACCTTTGCTATAACCAATAAAACCCATATCAAAGGTGAAGCCATGTACAGCGAGGACATCGATGCCCGCCGCGGCATTGCCCAACTGGCCCTGAAGGGATTCTTCAACGTGGCGCAGCGGTGGCAACTCTCCCGACCGGAGGCCATGACACTGCTGGGACTCACCGCCACTTCCACCTACGCCAACTGGAAAAACGGCAAGACCGGCACCCTCCCCCGCGACACCCTCGAACGCATTTCCTACCTGCTTCACATCGACGACGCCCTGCGGCAACGCTGCCACAACGACCTGCATCTGTGCCACTGGCTGCGGGAAACACACAAGCTGCTGCAGGAACGCTCGCCCCTCGGCCGCATGCTGGAAGGCAACGTGATCGACCTGCACTGGGTGCAACAGCATTTATCCCTGTTGACATCCAGCCTGGACGCCCCCGCACTCGCCTTCGAATCCAAAAACGTGGCCGACCAGTCACCGCGCGCGACAATTAATTCACTCTGAGTTGCTTGGGGCTGTTCCGGCGTTGCCCGGGTCAGGGGATTTTGCTGTAGTAGCGGCACCTGACCACGGAGTGAACCCCCATGTTAAAGACTGCTGTAACCGAAATGCTTGGCATCCAACATCCCATCGTCCAGGGTGGCATGATGCACGTTGGCCGCGCCCAGCTGGCCGCTGCCGTATCCAATGCCGGCGCACTGGGCATCATCACCGCGCTGACCCAGCCCACTCCGGAAGATCTGGCCAAGGAAATCCGCCTCTGCCGAGAACTGACCGACAAGCCTTTCGGCGTCAACATCACCCTGCTGCCCACCATCAAGCCGGTTCCCTACGAGGAATATGCGCGGGTCATCATTGAAAACGGCGTGAAGATCGTGGAAACCGCTGGCCGCAGCCCGGAGCAGTTCATGCCCGCGTTCAAGGCCGCCGGCGTGAAAGTCATTCACAAGTGCACCTCGGTCCGCCATGCACTGAAGGCCGAAAAAATCGGCTGTGACATGGTATCCATCGACGGCTTCGAGTGCGCCGGTCACCCGGGCGAAGACGACATTCCCGGCCTGATCCTGATCCCCGCCGCAGCCAGCGTGCTGAAAATTCCTATGTTGGCCTCTGGCGGCTTTGGCGACGGACGCGGCCTGGCTGCAGCACTGGCACTGGGCGCCGACGGCATCAACATGGGCACCCGTTTCGTGGCCACCCAGGAAGCGCCGGTGCACGAGAACCTGAAGAAGCGCATGGTGGAAGCGTCCGAACTCGACACCGCCCTGATCTTCCGCTCCCTGCGCAACACCGCCCGTGTATTCAAGAACAGCGTGGCTGACAAAGTGGTGGAAATCGAAGCCCAGCCTGGCGCGACCAATTTCGAAGACCTGGCACCGCTGGTAGCCGGCGTCAAAGGTCGCGAAGTGATGGACAAGGGCGACCTGGAATATGGTATCTGGACTGCCGGCATGGTCATGGGACTGATCCGCGACATCCCGGACTGCAAAACCCTGGTCACCCGCATCGTGTCAGAAGCGCAGGAAATCATCACTGCACGTCTGGGCGGAATGGTGCAATAAGCACGCTCTGCACCTGCCATCTGTTCCAACAAAAAAGGGGCCCGCGACAAGGGCCCCTTTTTTAATGCATGCCGTCATGAAACCCGGCATTTCGTTACACGACCGTCACGCCGCCTTCTGCTGCGCCGGCTGATACAGGATCGACTCGGAAAATTCAAACATCGCCATCATTTCCTTGTCATTCATGGAATGCATCACCTTGCGCACCACTGTGTGGGCGGCTGCCTGAATCGTGTCGGCCGCCACCGAGGCAATCTTGTTCATCACCATGCCCATCTTCAGCATGCGGATCGGCTGATGCATATACGCCTCAACGGCTACATCGATCAACTCGCACAGCGCCAACGCGTAGTCGTCCTTCACACTGGCGGGCGACTGCGCTTTTCCCAGCAGCGCCGCGTTCCCCAGCCGAGTCCGCAGCGCACTATCGATCGGCACGGCAACGAAAGTAGGAAAGCGTCGGCTCTGCCGCAACTGCATCATCAAGCCATTGATGTAATCTGCCAGTTGCGCCCGGTCCTGGGTCGACAGTTTTTTCGTCACCTGCTTCAGCGTCAGATGAATGGTTTTCTTGATGGCCGACACACCGCCCAGCACCACCTTCTTGCCCACACCGTTCAACTGCACCGATTCGATGGGCGACAGAAAATACTGGTCCAGACATTCATCCGCAAACTGCGCCAGCAGACTGTACAGCTTTTCCGCCTGCTCCTTGTCGCTGGCCGATGACAACGACGCGCGATAGTCCTTGTTGAGCTGATACAAGGATTCGCTCGCGCCAAATCCCAAATACCATTGCTGGCTCATGTCGTAACTCCATTACCGTAAAAAGTTGCGCAATTTAACCAGATAGAACAGGCCTGCCCAATGACCTCAGAGACCAAGCATCCGGTTGGTATTATCAATCAGCCGCCAACCAAAACCACTTCGCCCCATTTTTGACAGTTTCATGTCAGAAATCCAAAAAACTGCTATACATTTGAAAACAGAATAACAAACAGAAACAGGGAGTGATCATGCTGCAGGGTTATGTGCATCCGGACTTTGGCAAAGTGGCCGACATGCTCTCTCACCAGATACCCCGCAACCGCCCTGGAGGCGCGGCGCTAACCGTCTACCACAAGGGTCAGTGCGTGGTGGACATCTGGGGCGGCACCCGCAATCGCGACGGCGATGCCTGGCGCTCCGATACCCTCGCCATTTCCTTCTCCACCACCAAGGGTGTCGCATCCACCCTGCTGCACATTCTGGTGGATCAGGGCCTGCTCAATTACGACGATCCCGTTAGCAAACACTGGCCCGAGTTCGGCCAGAAATCCAAACAGCCGATCACAGTGCGGCAACTGCTTTGTCACGAAGCCGGTCTCTATCACATCCGCGACATGATCGACGACGCCGAACAAATGTTGGACTGGAATTTCATGGTCGGCGCCATCGAACGCGCCAAACCGATTCATACACCCGGCGCCACCAATGGCTACCATGCCCTCACCTTCGGCTGGCTGATCGGCGAACTGGTGCAGCGCGTCACCGGCAAAACCTTTGCACATGTGCTGCAGGAAAAACTGGCAGGGCCGCTGGAACTGGACGGACTGTTCGTGGGCCTTCCCGACAACCAGGCGCCCCGTCGCGCCGAACTGGTGAACAGTATCGGCAACGGCGACACCCGCTTCCAGGCCGAACGCCATCTGCAGAAACTGCTGCTGCGCGCCGTCACCCAGGGCCTGAAAATTGCCCGCATCGACCTCGACAAAACCATTTCCGCGCTGGTGCCCAGGGGCGCGCTCTATATGGATTTCAACCATCCTGATTTCGCCAGTGCCTGCATTCCATCAGCCAACGGCGTGTTCACCGCCCGCTCTCTGGCCAAACTGTATGCGATGCTGGCCAATGGCGGCGAACTGAATGGAGTACGCATCCTGTCGCGGGACGGCGTCAATCGCATCATGCAGATCCAGAACCGCACACTCGGCGACGTCATTCCTGTGCCCATGCATTGGCGGCTCGGCTATCACCGCGTGCTTGCACTGGGCGTCGCCACTGAGCACAGCTTTGGCCATTTCGGCTTTGGCGGCTCCGGCGCCTGGGCCGACCCAGTGCGCAACCTGTCCGCCGCCATGACCCTCAACAGCGGCATTGGCACGCCGTTTGGCGACACGCGCATGGTGCAGATCACCGGCACCATCGTACGCTGCGCGGAAAAACGCTACGTCATTTCCGATGTGGAAGAAGTGCGCGGCATCGGCCCCTTCTTCCCGCGCGAACGTCGCACCACCTACGACACTGCGAAAAAGCTGGTAACCGGCGTCCTGCCCAGGCGTCGCAGCAACGATGTTTCCATCGCCTGATGTCCGCGCCAAAAAGAACGTCCCGTTACATTTTTTAGGGTTAACATTCTAATTTCACTGGTTACCATCGCACGCCTGTAACGCTGAGTTGTCCACCCGTTGTTGGCACGCAGTCTGTCGCCAGGGTGAGTCAGCTTTATGGGAATTCGAATGAGGTCAACGAAACAAATCGTGTACGAGGGATTTAACATGAGCGAATTTTCAGATCGCGTTAAAGGACAGCTGGATCAATTCAACAACTCCATTGACCAGATCATCAATGCTTCTCGCGGTCTTTATCTCAAGATCAAGGAAGAAAGCAACAAGCAGTTCGACGAACTGGTGAAAACTGGCGAAGCCCAGAAAACAGCCGATGAGTCCCTGCTGACACAACTCAAGAAAGACATCACCACCCCTTTCGAAGACGTCAAAGGCTCCCTGGAACAGCTGAAGTCCGCATCACTGGGTCTTGTGGTCAAGGCTCGCGAAGCCGGCGAACAGTACTTCAACGAACTGGTTGAACGCGGATCACAGAAAGAACAAGCTACTGAATAATCAGGGCTTATTCTCGCGTCTATAAGGAAGGCGGCGCCCTGCCGCCTTTCTCCTGCACGTTCGTCCGACATATACCTGTAATTCGAAATCCTGTAGTATCCTTTCCTTCTTAGCCTCTCCGATCCATCGGGGGCAGCTCTGCCTACTATACTGACTACAATCCAAACATACGCTTGAGAAAGGTTGTTATGTCCGAAACTGTCCGGGAAAAAGCCCCCCTAAACTGGGTCACCACGATACTGTTCAGTGTGACCTTTGCCGTGGCCGTTACCGCTGTTCCTGTCTATGGCTTCCTGGTGGGCTACGATGCCGTCCAGTGGCTCATGTTTGTGATTGTGCTGGCTTTCTGCGGCATGTCCATCACCGCCGGCTATCACCGCCTGTGGTCACACCGGGCATACGACGCCAACTGGCTGGTCCGCAGTTTCTTCGCCTTCTGGGGCGCTTGTGCCCTGCAGAACAGTATCCTGATCTGGGGTTCCGGCCACCGCCGCCACCACCGCCACGTGGATGACATCGAAAAAGATCCCTATTCCATCAATCGCGGCTTCTGGTTCGCCCATATCGGCTGGATGCTGCGCAATTACAAGAGCGGCACTGTCGATTTCGCCAACTCCCAGGACCTGCAGCGCGACCCCATCGTCATGTTCCAGCACAAGTACTACCTGCCGCTGGTACTGCTCAGCAACATCGGCGTTCCCGCACTCCTCGGCTATCTGCACGGCGACATCGTCGGCACGCTGCTGCTGGTGGGTGTGCTGCGCCTGGTGGTAAGCCACCATGTCACGTTCTTCATCAACAGCCTGTGCCATATCTGGGGCGGCCAGCCCTATACCAATACCAACACCGCCAAGGACAACTTTTTCCTGGCCCTGGTGACGTACGGCGAGGGCTACCACAATTTCCACCACTACTTCCAGACCGACTACCGTAATGGCGTGCGCTGGTGGCAGTTCGATCCCACCAAGTGGCTGATCAACGCACTGTCCTGGGTTGGCATGACCAGCAACCTGCGCCGGGTGCCGGATTTCAAGATCCAGGAAGCGCTGGTGCAGATGCAGTTCGAAAAAGCCCAGGCCCATCTGAGCCTGCTGAGCCATCTGCCCAACATGGAAGCCTGGAAGGAAAACCTGGAAAAAGAGTACCAGCAATTCGTGCAAACCATGACCGACTGGAAAAAGCTGCGCGCCGAGTGGTACGAGCAGAAACGCCAGGAGTTCGCCGAGAAGAAGCAGGAACTGCAGGACAAGTGGCAACGTGCCGCCGTGCGCACCCGATTCATGGAAATGGAATACATGCTGAAAATGCAGCGCAAACGACTGCAACTGTTCAATATGAACTTTGCTTCCTTCGCATGAAATACAAAGGGCCTCTTCAAGAGGCCCTTTCTTTTGGTGCTCGCTTTTATTCAGGATGCACGGTGGAAGAGACGCGACCACCAGGAAGAATGCACTGCCTCATCATCCAGTTCCGGCAGCCCCTTGGCACCCACGAACACCAGCTCATGCCGGCCGATTCGTAGCCGGTCACCATGCTCGATCACCGCGGTTTCCAGCGGCTCGTCATTCACAAAAAAGCCCCAGCAATCCCGATGGCAGGACAGAATCCATTCCTCTCCCGATTGCTCGATGATCAAGTGGGAAGGATGCAGGGTTGCATCACTGATGGTGAAATCGGCGCCAGAGTCCGAGCCCAGATACCAGCGTGTCTGCCCACGCCTGGGCTTAAGCACCAGCTCCAGGCCACGCAACGGAGTCGACAGCACGATGAAACGGGCAAACTCCGCCGGCTGCAGCGATTGCTGCGGGCAGGAGCGGACAACGGAAGACTGGTTCAGAACGAGCAAATTACCGGCACCACGAGTAGCCACGAAAGCCATGGCATCTCCTCCATGAGCGCAATTGGGATGACTGCAACGACGGGAATTATCTTCCTATAAGGCTGTTCCGGAACAGCGAGATTGTTCACAAATGAAACCGGACAAAACTGCGCTCAGCGGCCTGCGTGTTCAAACGAACGCAATTGCGGTAAATCACGAGCATCTGCACGCAGGCGGATCATATTACCCAACGCATCTGGTCCCATCCCTTAGCTTTGATTAAAGTATCGCCATGCATTCCATCGATTCCCGCTTGTCGGAACATTCTGGCGTCCCACTCTTCCGCTCTCCTCTTGCCGCCTATCGGCATGCAGTCGAACTGGCCGGCTTCCATCCCGACACAGCGCAATTGCAGGCAGCCAGTCTGCTGGAGGAATGCCAAGCTGCACTGCATCATGACAACCCGTCGCAGCGCATTCCTGGCGTATATCTGTGGGGGCCGGTTGGCCGTGGCAAGACCTGGCTGCTGGACAGTTTTCATCGCAGCCTGCGCGTCCCGTCCAAACGCCTGCACTTTCACCACTTCATGCAATGGGTGCATCGACGCCTGTTCCAGCTCACCGGTACGGTAGATCCACTGCTCACGCTGGCGCGGGAACTGGCCGGCGACGTCAGGGTACTGTGTTTCGATGAGCTGTTCGTCAGCGACATCGGCGACGCCATGCTGCTTGGCCGGCTGTTTCAAGGCATGTTCGAGCAGGGCGTGGTGATCGTTGCCACCTCCAACCAGGCGCCGGCGCAACTGTATGCCGATGGCTTCAACCGCCAGCGCTTTCTGCCAGCCATTGAAGCCATCGAGCAGCATATGCGCATTGTCGAGGTGGATGGCGGGCAGGATCATCGTCTGCACCCGGGACGCCAGCAGCAACGCTACTGGGTCAGACGGCCCGGACAGCCCAGTGGCATGGAAGGGGTATTCACTCAGCTGGCGGAGAATGAGCTGACTGACACGGGTAATATCGAAGTCGGATCGCGGGCGATACAAACGGTCCGCCATAGCCAGTCAGTGCTCTGGTGCCGCTTTGCGGATCTGTGCCAGGTTCCATTGTCGGCGCTGGATTTCATCGCTCTGTGCGACAGGTACGCCGCCCTGCTGCTGAGTGAGGTGCCCCCCCTCGGCGGCCGGCAGCGCGAAGCCTACATCGCCCGGGGCACCGAAGACGGCGTCGAGAGGGTGCAGGCCGGTGACCGGCAGCTGCCGGATCTGGCGCGCAATGACGACAGCGTGCGCCGCTTCATCGCGCTGGTGGACGAATGCTACGACCGCCGCGTGCCGCTCTATCTGGAAGCTGCGGTGCCGCTGGATGAGTTATACACGGAGGGTTATCTGGAATTTCCGTTCCGGCGTGCGCTGAGCCGGTTGAAGGAGATGCAGCTGGAGAAGTTCGGGCTGGAGTGAGCTCACCGGGTTTCAGCGGGATTTGCCTACAACAGAGAAAATAGACTCGGGTGTTACCGTGTACTCATCAGCTAACAAAAAGCCAAATAGCAGGCAATAAAAAGCCGGCTAGCGTAAACTAGCCGGCTTTTCTTTGTAGAATCTGGTCGGGACGGAAGGATTTGAACCTTCGACCCCTTGCACCCCATGCAAGTGCGCTACCAAGCTGCGCTACGCCCCGAATTGTTTCCAATTCAAGATCTTACAGACGATCAGACCCTTGATTGAGGTGGCAAATATTACAGGAAAAGCGATAAATAGCAAACGGTTTTTAGCCGACCGTTTGCTATCAGATCAGTGATCCTTGAGTACGAACAGAACATCTTCCAGTTCAGTGATCATCTGGCGGATGAGCTGGGACGATTTGGTGACGTCATCACGGGCATCTTCACCCGACAGCTTCTGGCGGGCGCCACCAATGGTGTAACCCTGATCATAGAGCAGACTGCGGATCTGCCGGATCATGATCACATCCTGACGCTGGTAATAACGACGGTTGCCGCGACGCTTGACCGGCTTCAACTGGGTAAATTCCTGCTCCCAGTAACGCAACACGTGGGGCTTCACGTCACAGAGTTCGCTCACTTCCCCAATCGTAAAATAGCGCTTGCCCGGTATGACTGGCAGTTCGTTATTGTTGCTTGGTTCCAGCATAGGCTTCCACTCGCTGCTTCAACTTCTGGCCTGGGCGGAAGGTCACCACACGACGGGCGGAAATCGGAATTTCTTCTCCGGTTTTGGGATTCCGGCCGGGACGCTGCCGCTTGTTGCGCAGGTCGAAATTTCCGAAGCCCGACAGTTTCACATGCTCATTGGACTCAAGCGACGCACGAATCTCTTCGAAAAAGAGTTCGACCATTTCCTTGGCCTCTCGCTTGTTTAACCCAAGTTCCTCAAATAGCTTTTCAGCTAGATCAGCCTTGGTCAACGCACTCATGCCTATTCCCTCAATGTGACTTTGAAGTTCTCTCGCAGCGAGGCAACAATCCGGTCGATCACCGGATTGACGTCCTCATCCTGAAGCGTCCGGGACGGGTCCTGCAGGGTTACGCCGAAAGCAATGCTCTTTTTGCCTGCTTCCAGATTGGCCCCTTGGTACACGTCGAACAGCGCGAGATCGGTCAATAAAACACCAGCCGATTCACGCACATTTTTCAGTATAGCCTGCGCAGAAATCTTTTCATCAACAATTACGGCTAAATCACGTCTAACTTCTGGATATTTCGACAATTCTTTGAACCGGGGCAAAATTCCCCGGCTAACGGGAGCCAAAACGAGTTCGAATAGGTAGATTTTGGCCTGGATATCAAGGCTCTTCTGCAGTACCGGATGCAGGGCACCCACATGGCCAACCTGCTCGCCGTGACGCAGGATCGCTGCCGTCTGCCCCGGGTGCAAGGCGACATGGCTGCCGGGCTCGAACGCGTATTCCGCGGCTCCACCACTGAGGGCCAGCAAGGCTTCCACGTCGCCCTTGATATCAAAGAAATCAACGCTCTGGGACTTTCCGAACCAGCTTTCCTCACTCAGCGGGCCGCAGATCAGGCCGGCAATACGAGGCGTCTGCTCCAGCCCATTCAGTGTGGTGAACGCGAGGCCGGATTCAAAAATGCGGATGCGATTCTGCTGGCGATTGAGGTTATGAATCGCAGTTTTCAGCAATCCCGCCCAGAGTGTGGTGCGCATTTCCGACATGTCGGCGGAAATCGGGTTGGCCAGCGATACGGATTTTTGCTCTGGCGTCAGCAGCTCGATGAATTTTTTGTCGACGAAGCTGTAGGTCACCACTTCCTGGTAATCGCGATCCACCAGCACCTGCTTGAGAGAGGCCAGTGCCAGCGTGGTTTCACTGCGCGCAGGAGCAAAGGCTTCCAGTTGCGGCAAATGGGTGGGCAGCTTGTTGTAACCCCAGATGCGGCCCAGTTCTTCGATCAGGTCCACTTCGATGCGCACGTCGAAGCGGTAGCTGGGGGGAACGATGTGCCAGCCGTCGGCGGTGGTCACCACGTCCATGCCCAGACGCTCCAGGATTTCCTGCACGTCGGCGTCGGGAATGTCGAAACCCAGCACGCGCTTGATCCGTGCGCGGCGCAGTTGAATGGAAGGCAGATGTGGCAGGTCTTCAGTGCTGGCCACTTCAATCACCGGGCCGGCCTTGCCGCCAACAATACCCAGCAACAACGCGGTGGCGCGCTCGATGGCCTTGCGCTGCAATTCGAAATCGACGCCGCGTTCGAAACGGTGGGATGAATCGGTGTGCAGACCGAAGCCACGTGCCTTGCCGGCAATGGAAATCGGCTCGAAGAATGCGCTTTCCAGGAACAGGTCCACCGTATCGGAACTGACGCCGGAAGCTTCACCGCCCATCACGCCGGCCAGCGCCAGCGGACGGGCATGATCGGCAATCACCAGCGAATCAGGTGTCAGTGTGATTTCAGTGCCGTCCAGCAATTTCAGTTTTTCGCCGGGATGCGCCAGCCGCACCCGGATACCGCCTTTCAGCTGGTTCAGGTCGAACGCGTGCATGGGCTGACCCAGTTCAAGCAACACGTAGTTGGTGACGTCCACCACTGCGTCGATGGAACGGATGCCGCTGCGACGCAAGCGCTCCACCATCCAGCCCGGTGTCGGCTTGTTCAGATCGACGCCGCGAATCACCCGTCCGACGTAACGGGGGCAGTGGGATTTCGCCACTACATCCACGGGGAAAACATCCGTGATGGTCTGTTTCACTTCCGCACAGTTCACCTGGGTGACTTCCGCACGATTCAGCACACCCACTTCCCGCGCGAGTCCGGCGATACCGAGGCAATCGCCCCGGTTCGGGGTCAAATCCACTTCGAGCGCCACGTCGTCGAGCTGCAGATAGTCGCGGATATCGGCACCCACTGGTGCATCGGACGGCAATTCCAGCAGGCCATCGGAAGCCTCCGCCAGCCCGAGTTCAGCCGCCGCACACAGCATGCCGAACGATTCGACACCACGCAGCTTGGCACGCTTGATGACGAAATTGCCCGGCAGCACTGCACCGATTTTCGCGCAGGGAATCTTGATGCCCGCGCGGGCATTTGCTGCACCGCACACGATGGACAGTGTTTCGCCAGCACCCACATTCACTGTGCACACCTGCAGCTTCTCCGCGTCGGGATGCCGCTCGGCCGACAGGATTTCCGCCACGACGACACCACTGAACTGCCCCGCCACCGGTTCGGCACTGTCCACTTCCAGTCCGGCCATGGTGAGCTGGGCCACCAGTTCCGCTGTGGTGATGGAAGGATTCACCCATTCACGAAGCCATTTTTCGCTGAAACGCATGTTGGTTCCCCTGAAATTCTGTGATCGACGCGTTGGAAGTGATTAACGAAACTGCCTGAGAAACTTCAGATCGTTCTCAAAGAACAAGCGCAGGTCGTTGACGCCATAACGCAGCATGGTGAGTCGCTCGACGCCCATGCCAAACGCAAAGCCGGTGAATTTTTCCGTATCAACACCGACATGCTCGAATACTTTTGGATGCACCATGCCGCAGCCCAGCACTTCCAGCCAGCCGGTGTGCTTGCAGACGCGGCAGCCCTTGCCGTTGCACATCACGCACTGGATATCCACTTCCGCCGATGGCTCGGTGAACGGGAAATAGGACGGACGGAACCGCACGTCCAGTTCCTTCTCGAAAAAATCCCGCAGGAAAATAGCCAGCATGCCTTTCAGATCGGCGAAGCTGATGTTGGTGTCCACCAGCAGCCCTTCCACCTGGTGAAACATGGGCGTGTGGGTAAGATCGGAATCGCAGCGGTAAACGCGGCCGGGGCAGATGATGCGATAAGGCGCACCGCCCTGCTCCATCACCCGCACCTGCACCGGTGAGGTGTGCGTACGCAGAAGAGTAGACGCATCAAAATAAAACGTGTCGTGCATCGCCCGCGCCGGGTGATGGGACGGAATATTGAGGGCTTCGAAGTTGTGGTAGTCGTCTTCGATTTCCGGGCCTTCCACCACCTGGAAGCCCATGTTGGCGAAGAAGGACTCGATACGCTGCAGGGTGCGGGTCACCGGATGCAGACCACCCACCGTGCGACGACGTCCCGGCAGGGTCACGTCCACGCCTTCGCGGGCGAGCTGCTGATCCAGTGCGGCATTTTCCAGCAGCGTCTGCCGTTCTTTCAGCGCCAGTTGCACGGTGTCTTTCGCGCGGTTGATTTCGGCGCCCGCTGCGGGGCGGTCTTCCGGCGCCAGCTTGCCGAGGTTTTTCAGCTGGTCTGTGATTTCCCCTTTCTTGCCCAGATACTGCACCCGCACCTGGTCGAGCGCCTGCACGGACTCCGCCTGCGCCACCGCAGACAGTGCTTGCTGGAGAAGGGTTTGCAGATTTTCCATGAGTGATCCGCCAGTGTCAGTCACCAAAAAAACAAAAAGGGGAAGAGCGCGAGCCCTTCCCCTATTCTATGCACGATTCATCACGTCGATGTGACGGCGAACCCGCTACGCTTAGCTGGACAGGCTGGCTTTTGCCTTTTCTGCTAATGCTGCAAAGGTAGCAAGATCGTGTACTGCGATGTCGGCCAGCACTTTACGATCGATTTCAATGGCGGCTTTTTTCAGGCCATTGATGAAGCGGCTGTAGGACATGCCGTTCAGACGCGCGGCGGCGTTGATACGGACAATCCACAGCTGGCGGAACTGACGCTTGCGCTGACGGCGGTCGCGGTACGCATACTGTCCGGCGCGGGTAACCGCCTGCTTGGCTACGCGCAACACGCGGCTGCGTGCACCGTAGTAGCCTTTGGCGGCCTTCAGGATTTTCTTGTGGCGTCTTCTGGCGACTACGCCGCGTTTCATACGTGCCATGGTTCATTACCTCCAAAAAGTTCAATCAGACCGTTATACGTAGGGCATCATCCGAGCTACCAGAGCGACGTCAGATGCATGCACCATTCCCATGGGACGCAGTTGACGGATACGCTTGGAGCTCTTCTTGGTCAGAATGTGACGTTTGAAGGCGTGTTTACGTTTGAAGCCGTTGGCGGTTTTCTTGAAACGCTTGGCCGCACCACGGTTGGTTTTCATCTTAGGCATGTTCTGCTCCGCATTGTTTGCACAATGTTGTAAACGACAAGCAAGCCGGACGGCTTACTTTTTCTTTTTCGGTGTCAGCACCATGACCATCTGGCGACCTTCGATTTTCGCCGCCTGCTCTACCACCGCAAACTCTTCAAGATCGTTCTCGATACGACGCATCATTTCGAGTCCGATATCCTGGTGAGCCATTTCACGGCCACGGAATCGCAGGGTCACTTTTGCTTTATCACCATCTTCAAGGAACCGTTTCAGGTTGCGAAGTTTTACCTGGTAGTCCCCTTCCTCAGTTCCAGGGCGGATTTTCAGTTCCTTCACCTGGGTCTGTTTTTGCTTCTTACGGGCTTCAGTCTGGCGCTTCTTTTCTTCAAAGATATGCTTACCGTAATCCATGATCCGGCAGACCGGGGGCTCGGCCTCAGCGGAAATTTCGACCAGGTCGAGTTCTGCCTTTTCTGCCGTTTCCAACGCTTCTGCGATGGAGACCACTCCCAACTGGGAACCATCCGCACCAATAAGACGAACCTCGCGGGAGGTAATTTCGTCGTTGATACGGTTCTTGCGACTAGAAGGTACGGGGCGTTTGCTGCGCTGCTTAATGGTGTGCTCCTCCGAGCCCGTTAATAAAAAATCAAGCGCTTCAATGCCTTGAAGTGCTTGATTTCAGAATTTCGCTTTGTTCCAGGCAGTGTGCCTGACCGGCCTGCCGGGCCGGGAGCCACCAGATTCTATGACCAAGCCGGGATTTTCTCAAGCGGCTGGACGGACTGAATCCGGGGGATTTGAAAAGCCGCGCCCGTCGGTGCGGCTTTCCGGTATCTGGTAGGCACGAATGGACTCGAACCATCGACCCCCACCATGTCAAGGTGGTGCTCTAACCAACTGAGCTACGTGCCTGCAAAGTGCCTACTGCCATGCCTGACAGATAGGCGCGCAAAAATACCACCGGACTTTTGTAAGTGCAAGTCCCGATTTCGTTTTCAGTCCTGGTAGAAGGTGCGGTACCAGTCGACGAAGCGCTTCACGCCTTCCTCTACCGGAGTGGATGGGCGGTAGCCCACGTCCTGCACCAGTGCGTCCACATCGGCGTAGGTGTCGGGCACGTCGCCGGGCTGCAGGGGCAGCAGGTTTTTCTCGGCTTTGCGGCCCAGGCAGCCTTCCAGCACTTCGATGTAGCGCAGCAGTTCCACCGGGCGGTTGCTGCCGATGTTGTACAGGCGGTAGGGAGCAGTACTGGTGGCGGAATCCGGGTCGTCCCCGCTCCAGACAGGGTCGGGCTGGGCGACATGGTCCAGGGTGCGGATCACGCCTTCGACGATGTCATCTATATAGGTGAAGTCGCGGCGGTGGCGGCCGTAGTTGAACACATCGATGGGCTTGCCGGCCAAAATGGCTTTCGTAAACATGAACAGCGCCATGTCCGGCCGGCCCCAGGGACCGTAAACGGTGAAGAATCGCAGACCGGTGGTAGGCAGGTTGAACAGGTGACTGTAGGTATGGGCCATCAGTTCGTTGGCCTTCTTGCTGGCCGCGTACAGGGACACAGGATGGTCGACGTTGTGATGGACCGAGAATGGCATGCGGGTGTTGGCGCCGTACACCGAGCTGCTGGAGGCATAGACCAAATGCTCGACGCCATGATGGCGGCAACCTTCCAGGATGTTGGTAAAGCCCACGATGTTGGAGTCGATGTAGGCCTGGGGATTTTCCAGGGAATAACGCACGCCAGCCTGCGCCGCCAGATTCACCACCCGCTGCGGCTTGTGGGTGCGGAACAGGTCTTCGATGGCGGCACGGTCCTCAAGGCTTGCCCGGACAAAGGTAAAGCCTTTTTTGTCCTGCAACCGGGCCAGACGGGCTTCCTTCAGGCGTACATCATAGTAGTCATTGAGGTTGTCCAGTCCGATGACGTCATCGCCACGATCCAGCAGCCGGAGGGACAGGGCTGCTCCGATAAATCCGGCGGCGCCTGTTACCAGAATCTTCATGCGTACTCCTTAAGGGGATTCAACCACATACACGGGTGAAGGTTATCACAAAGCCTCCGCCTGCGGGTCTGGGGTCAGTGCATGAAAACGTCGTTTTTGAGGCGCTGAATTTCGTCACGCAGGCGGGCGGCCTGCTCGAACTCCAGATTCTTGGCATGCTGGAACATCTTCTGCTCCAGTTCTTTGAGAAGTGCGGCCGCCTGCTTGGGTTCCATCAGTTCCGGGGCCACTGCATATTTCGATGGCGCCTCGGCTACCTTGCGCTGCTGGCCCTTCTTGCCGCCGGGTGCGCGGGCGCCTTCCATGATGTCCTCGACCGATTTGCGGATACCCTTGGGCGTGATGCCGTGGGCCTTGTTGAACTCGATCTGCTTGGTGCGACGGCGTTCGGTTTCGTCCATGGCGCGGCGCATGGAATCGGTGATGCGGTCGGCGTAAAGGATGGCCTTGCCGTTGAGGTTGCGGGCGGCGCGGCCGATGGTCTGGATGAGGGAGCGTTCGGAACGCAGGAAGCCTTCCTTGTCGGCATCCAGGATCGCTACCAGGGACACTTCCGGCATGTCGAGACCTTCCCGCAGCAGGTTGATGCCCACCAGCACGTCAAACACCCCCAGCCGCAGGTCGCGGATGATTTCCACCCGTTCCACGGTGTCGATGTCGGAGTGCAGGTAACGCACTTTGACACCCTGCTCCAGCAGGTATTCGCTGAGGTCTTCCGCCATGCGCTTGGTGAGGGTGGTGACCAGCACCCGCTCCTCTTTCGCGACCCTGGCGTGAATCTGTGACAGCAGATCCTCCACCTGGGTGGTGGCGGGCCGCACTTCCAGGTCGGGGTCCACCAGGCCTGTGGGACGGGCGATCTGCTCCACCACCTGCTGGGCATGGGTGGCTTCATATTGCGCTGGCGTTGCCGAGACAAAGATCGTCTGCGGACACAACGCTTCCCACTCTTCAAAACGCAGGGGCCGGTTGTCGAGCGCGGACGGCAGGCGGAAGCCGTATTGCACCAGGGTTTCCTTGCGCGAGCGGTCGCCCTTGTACATGGCGCCGATCTGGGGAACCGTGGCGTGGGATTCGTCGATCACCACCAGCGCGTTTTTCGGCAGGTATTCGAACAGGGTCGGTGGCGGCTCGCCGGGGCCGCGCCCGGACAGGTAGCGCGAGTAGTTTTCGATGCCGGTGCAATAACCCAGCTCCTGCATCATTTCCAGATCGAAACGGGTGCGTTCGCTGAGGCGCTGGTGTTCCAGCAATTTGCCTTCGTCCAGATAAAACTGCAGGCGGTCGCGCAGTTCGACCTTGATGTTCTCGATGGCGGCGAGAATATTTTCCCGCGGCGTGACGTAATGGGATTTGGGATAAATCGTGAAGCGTGGAATGCGCTGCAGGATTTCGCCGGTAAGCGGATCGAACAGGGACAGGTTTTCAATTTCATCGTCGAACAGTTCGATGCGCACCGCTTCACGCTCGGATTCCGCCGGGAAGACGTCGATCACTTCGCCGCGCACGCGGTAGTTGGCGCGGTAAAACTCTGTGTCATTACGGGTGTATTGCAATTCTGCCAGCCGGCGCAGGATGGCGCGCTGGTCCATGCGCTCGCCGCGGTCCAGGTGCAGCACCATCTGCAGGTAACTGCCGGGATCGCCCAGACCGTAGATGGCGGAAACCGTGGCAACGATGATGGTGTCGGGCCGCTCCAGCAGCGCCTTGGTGGCGGACAGGCGCATCTGTTCGATGTGCTCGTTCACCGAGGAATCTTTCTCGATGAAGGTGTCGGACGACGGCACGTAGGCTTCGGGCTGGTAGTAGTCGTAGTAGGAAACGAAGTACTCGACGGCGTTGTCAGGGAAGAATTCCTTGAACTCGCCGTACAGCTGCGCCGCCAGGGTTTTGTTGTGGGCCATGACCAGCGTCGGGCGTTGCACCGCCTCCACCACATTGGCGATGGTGAAGGTTTTGCCGGAGCCGGTAACGCCAAGCAGGGTCTGGTGCGACAGGCCGTCGTTAAGGCCCTCCACCAGGGCTTCAATTGCGGCGGGCTGGTCGCCGGCGGGCTTGTAATTGGCGTGAACCTTGAATTTGCGCTCGGTGCTCATGAAGGGGCCATCGGGTCGGTTGCTGCTTTGAAGTCGGCGGATTGAACCCTGAATGATCCCAAACTTCGTTCCTGCAGCGCAACTGACATTCGCCGCTGGGCAACCAGTTGCTATCCAAGGCCATTGTTTTCCAAAACAATAGTGCAGTGATTTCCCGCCCGGCCTGAATCCACTCCTGCAAACAGGACCGTTACTGACCCGTATCAAATCAGCGAAGTCAGTTGCTCATTTACACTGGAACTATAATAACAAGCAGAAATGGAGAAAATCGCCATGACCTTGCAAAGGGAACACATGTCCAGCGTGGACACAGCCTGGCTGCGGATGGAAAGCCCGGTGTCGCACATGACCATTGGCGTAGTGCTGATTTTTGAGGATCAGCTGTCGCTGCCACCCTTGATGGCGGTATTGCATGATCGGCTGCTGAAATTCGATCGCTTCCGGCAGAAGGTGGTGCGCCATGAAGTGCGCTCGTGGTGGGAGGAAGATGCGCATTTTTCAATTTACAATCACGTGAAAGCACTCACGCTGGATGACCCGGACAGCAAGGAAGATCTGCAGGATGTCGCCAGCACGCTGATGAACACCGGGCTCGATTTCAGACATCCCCTCTGGCAAATTCATTACATCGAACACTTCCAGTCCGGCTCGGCCCTGATCATTCGCATTCATCATTGCATCGCTGACGGCATGTCGCTGGTGCGTCTGCTGTTGTCGCTGACCGATGCGGAAGCTGATCCTGCCAGTGTTGCCCTGACAAGCGAAAAACCCACTGCCGGCGCCGGTAGCCGGCATCACGAAGGCATGTGGGATGTACTGACGCACCCTTCACATCTGAAAAAGCTGGCAAAAAATGGAGTGTCGGCCATTGCCGAACTCGCGCGGGTGACGCTGGGCGCCAACGACCCTGCGTCGCTGCTGAAAGGCACGATTTCCGGCGTGAAAAAAGTGGCGTGGGCGGAGCCGTTTGCGCTGGCGGACGTGAAGCGGATCGGCAAGAAACTGAATGCGACGGTCAACGATGTTCTGGTGGCAGCGGTGGCCGGCGCGCTGCGTCAGCACTTTTTACGCAACATTGGTGAATCGGAACTGCATGGCATGCACGTATTGATCCCCTTCAACCTGCGCCCGATCGATGCGCCGATTGAATCGCTGGGCAATCAGTTTGGCATGGTGTTGCTGCCACTGCCGGTGCAGGTATCCGATCCACTGGAGCGGTTGCAGCACGCAAAGGCGGCCATGGACCAGCTGAAGCATTCCTATCAGGCCCATGTGTTTTACGGAATGCTGGAATTTTTTGGCAAGGGACCGGCCGTGGTGGAACAGACGGCGCTGGACATTTTGAGCAAGAAAGCCAGCGCGGTAATGACCAATGTGCCGGGGCCGAAAAAGCCGGTCTATCTGGCTGGCGCGAAACTGAAGCAGCCGCTGGTGTGGGTGCCGCAAGCGGGCAATGTGGGTGTGGGCATGGCGATACTGACCTATAACGACATCGTGCAGTTCGGCTTTGTGGCGGATGTCAAACTGGTGCCCGATCCGAATGAAATTGCGGAGCTGTTCATCGCGCAATTCCGCATTCTGGAAATGCTGAGCGATGAACAGATGCACATCGAACCGGCGTCGCACTGAACTTGGCGGGGCTCATTCGCGCCAGAGGGTCGGCTCACCCAGCAGGCGCGCGCATGCCAGCAGCCCCGCCACCACTGCCACGCCTGCCAGCAAAATCTGCCAGGCAGACAGCGTGGCAATGTTTTTCAGCAGAACATCATTGGCGTACAAGGCCACACCAAAAGCGGCCACCGCCAACCACTGCCGGGCGGAATCGACGCGGGAATCAAAGCGCCGGTAATGCTGCAGATCCGGCTCAGGATAGGGCGATTCCTGCACCACATTTTCAGGCCGCCAGCCGGTGGGCTTGAACCAGATGCGAACCAGATCCCGCGGGTCGGTGGATTTGAGCGCGTCCTGCCACAACAGCCACAACCATTCGAAATGCGCCCACACCGGATTCCAGCTCTGGTAGCGTTTGCGCACGCCGTAAATGGGCGTTTCCGTTTCGTCCTGCCAGGTGCCGAACAGGCGATCCCAGATCATGAAGGTGCCGCCGTGATTGCGGTCGAGGTAAATGTCATTGATGCCATGATGCACACGATGAGCTGACGGCGTATTCAGAATGCCTTCAATGAACGGCACCTTGTCGATCACGCGGGTGTGAATCCAGAACTGGTACAGCTTGCTGATGGTCATGGTGACGATGAACACATCCGCCGGACAGCCCAGCAACGCCAGCGACAGGAAAATCGGCCACATGAAAATATCCTGCAGCGCGCCCTGGCGCAGCGCGGTGGTGAAATTGAATTCCTCGCTTTGATGATGGGGCACATGCCCACCCCACATGAAGTTGATCTCGTGCGCCCAGCGGTGGCACCAGTAGTAAACGAAATCGAACAAGACAAAAAACAGCACCCAGGTGATCCAGCTCGACGAACTGAATTCAAACAGTCCGGCACGCTGCGACACCCAGGCAAACAGCAACAGCAGCGCCGACTTGGCAAACAGCTCCACCAGCAGCGTGAACACGCCACACCCCAGGCTGGACAGCGAATCGTTCAGCCGGTACAGCTGCAGCGCATGGCGCCGTGAATACCACCACTCCGCGAAGATCAGCAGCAGAAATACCGGTGTTGCCCAGGCGATGATCTGGTTATGCATAGACTGGCCTCAGTTCTCGCTTTTCTCGTGTTGAATCCGCCACATCCGTGCGTAGGCGCCGTCGCGTTTCAGCAACTCGGCGTGACTGCCCCGCTCCACGATGGAACCGGAATCCAGCACAATGATTTCATCCGCATCCACCACGGTGGAAAGACGGTGGGCGATCACCAGCGTGGTGTGATTGCGCGCAACCTGATTCAGCGCCTGCGCAATGGCCTGCTCGGCATGGGAATCCAGCGACGATGTGGCTTCGTCAAACAACAGAATGCGCGGCCGTTTCAGCAGTGTGCGGGCAATGGCGATGCGCTGCTTTTCACCGCCCGACACTTTCAGGCCCCGCTCGCCCACTTTGGTGTCGTATCCTTTCGGCAGTTTTTCGATGAAGGGGTCGAGGAATGCCAACCGCGTGGCTTCGCGCACTTCACTTTCGCTGGCATCCGGATTGCCATACTGAATGTTGGCCTGGATGGTGTCATTGAATAGCACCGTGTCCTGCGGCACCACACCGATGGCACGGCGCAGGCTGTCCTGGGTCAGCGCGCGCACATCTTTCCCGCCCACCATCACTGCACCAGCCTGCACATCATAGAACCGGAACAGCAGGCGGCTGATGGTGGATTTGCCCGCGCCACTGGCGCCCACGATGGCCACCTTGTGCCCTGGCGGAACAGTAAAGCTCAGGTTCTTCAGAATCGGGCGATCCGGCTGATAAGAAAAGCTGACGTTGTCGAAACAGATGCCATCGGCGTCTGCAGGCAATGTGACGGCATCGTCCGCATCGCGAATCGACGGCTCCACTTTCAGAATGTCAAACATCGCTTCCACATCCGCCAGCGCGCGCTTGATTTCGCGATAGACAAATCCCAGCACGTTGAGGGGAATGAACACCTGGATCATCAACGCGTTTACCATCGCCAGATCACCGAGGGTCATGGTGCCATCCGCCACCTGCTGTGCCGCCCGGATCATCATCAACGTCAGAGTGACAGCAATAATCAGCGACTGGCCGGCATTGAGCGACGCCAGCGACAACGTGTTCTTGATTTTCGCCTGCTCGCGCTCGGTCAGGCTGTCGCCGTAACGGCGGGCTTCGAATTCCTCGTTGGTAAAATATTTCACGGTTTCAAAATTCAGCAGGCTGTCCACGGCCTTGGTATTGGCCTGACTGTCTTTCAGGTTGGCAGTGCGCACGAACTCGGTCCGCCAGTTGGTGACGGACACGGAAAAAGCGACGTACGCCACAATGCCACCCAGTGTGATCCAGGCGAATCCGGCGTCGAACTGCCAGATGAAAATGCCGATCACCAGCGCCACTTCCACCAGAATCGGAATCACGCTGAACACCAGCGAGCGCAACAGGAAGGAGACACCGCTGGTGCCGCGCTCGATATCCCGCGACAGGCCGCCGGTGCGCCGGCTCAGGTGATATTCCAGATCCAGTTTATGCAGATGACGAAACACCACCAGCCCGATCCGCGTCAGGCTGCGCTCAGCCACCAGTCCGAATACCGCATCCCGCAGTTCGCCGAACAGCACGCTGCTGAAACGCAGCAGGCCATAGGCCAGCAACAATGCCAGGGGAATCGCAATCAGCGTCGTCACCTCCGGCTGCCGGCTTTTGTCGAGCGCGTCGACGATATGTTTCAGCAGCACCGGCACCGCCACGTTGGCCAGCTTGGCAATGATCAGAAAGCTCATGGCCACAATGACCCGCAGGCGAAATTCCCACAGATACGGCAACAATCCGTAAATCACTTTCCAGTCGGTCTGGCCCCGGCTTTCAGCGCCGTACATGCGATCGTGCATTTGTTCTCCCGTTGCTTTTGTTATAACGTTTTCAGACAAGCATAATCCATCCGCCCGCAATCCGGATCGATTCACCCTCATGAAAAAAATCCTGTTGATCAAGACCGGTTCCACCCATGCCACCATTCGCGACCGGTTCGGCGATTTCGAACACTGGTTTCTGCGAGGTTTGACGGCAGCCGACACGCAACTGGTCAATGCGGTGGAAGCCACGGCACTGCCGGCCTGTAATGACATTGATGGCGTCGTCCTCACCGGCTCGCCGGCCATGGTGACGGATCGGGAAGCCTGGAGCGAACGGCTGGCGGAATGGCTCGCCACGCAGGCGCACGGACAGGTGCCCATCCTGGGGGTCTGCTACGGACATCAACTGCTGGCGCACGCGCTGGGTGGTGCGGTGGACTGGCATCCGCAGGGCCGCGAGATCGGCACCACATCCATTCACCTCACCGACGCCGGCACGCGCGATCCCCTGCTGGGCACCCTGCCCGCCCGCTTCCTGGCCCAGGTCACCCATGCGCAGCGGGTCAGCCGCTTGCCGGATGAAGCGGTCCTGCTGGCGGGAAACGATTACGAATCCCATCACGCCTTTCGCGTTGGCGACGCCACCTGGGGCCTGCAGTTTCACCCGGAATTCAGCGCCGATGTGATGCGGGCCTACCTGCACGCCGGCGCGGAGGCCCTGCGCAAGAACCAGCGCGATCCGGATCAATTGCTGCAGCAGGTGGAAGCCGCCCACGCCGATCAGGAACTGCTGCGGCGCTTCGTGGAACTGCTGTAAACGCGGCTACTTTTGTTCCGGCACAGACTGTTTTTCCAGTGACGCCAGCTTGTGCGCCTGCCGCGTCGGCTCCGGCAGACGGTAGCGCGTCAGACAACGCAGCACCCAGTCCACCGCGCCGGCCTGACTCACCCGATGCCCCGGCGACACATACAAAGGCAGCACACCCTGCCGCGACCGCAGCACCGCGCCAATCGTCTCACCCTTGTCCTGCAGCGGCACCCAGGCACCTTTTGTATCGGGCACCGCTTCATGTTTCCCCACCAGTTTTTTCTTGGCGACGCCGATAGTCGGCAGATCCAGCCACAATCCCAGATGGCTGGCGATACCAAGCCGGCGCGGATGGGCAATACCCTGGCCATCGCACAACAGCAAATCAGGTTTTTGCTTCAAACGGAAATAGGCCTGCAGAATCGCCGGCATCTCGCGGAACGACAGCAGGCCGGGCACATAGGGAAACGCCGTGGGAATTTTTGCCAGCTGCCGCTCCACCACCTGCAGATCCGGATACGACAGCACCACCAGCGCGGCACGGGTGATCGTATTATTGTCCTCAAACCCCACATCCACGCCACCGATGAAACGCACGTCGGGCAGACGATCCTGCACTTCAACCAGCGGCGCCAGCCGGCTTTGCAGCGCGCGGGCTTCTGCGGGCGAGACAGTCCAGTCATGCAGGGGTTGGATTTGAACAGGGGAAGAAGGCATACGCGGGCTCCAGCTGAATCGGGCAGAGCCCTGATTATCGGACCGCAGCACAAACAAAAAAAGCAGGCATCAAGCCTGCTTTTTCGTATGACTTTTCATATGAATAGTGGCGTCCCCTAGGGGGTTCGAACCCCTGTTACTGCCGTGAAAGGGCAGTGTCCTAGGCCACTAGACGAAGGGGACGCATTGAAACGGCCGACATCGTGTCGAGGCGCGCATTCTATGGAGTGGCAAAAAGTGCGTCAAGAATTTTTTCCTGCACGATCCCCTTTCTGTCACATATCAACAACCTGGTGGCAGATCGGCAGGTTTCATTTGCGCACCGATTCCCCTAGCATGACCTCCCTCACACGCCCAACAAGCCAACGGACGACGATAACAATGATCAAATGGCTGCTCGCTCCCCTGATCCTGCTTGCCCTTGCCATCGGCATCCTGATCCTGCTGCCCTCGCCCATCAACGCCACGGCCTGGCAGCCACCCAAGGCACCCGCGATGATCGAGGTGTACGCGCCCAACCAGTTGCTGGACGCGGCCGAGTTGCTGGGCGAAGACAAGATCGACGGCCCGGAAGATGTGGATGTGGACAGCCAGGGCCGCGTCTATGGCGGTACCGCCAACGGCAAGATCGTGCGCGTGCTGAAGGACGGCAGCGTGGAAACCGTCGCCACCACCGGCGGGCGCCCACTGGGCCTGCACTGGGACGCCAATGGCCGCCTGATCATCTGCGACGCCTTCAAGGGGCTGTTTTCCCTGGACGTGGACACTGGCACCCTCACCAACCTGCTCACCGAAGTGGACGGCGTTCCCCTGGTCTTCACCGACGATCTGGAAATCGCCCGCGACGGCATGATCTATTTCAGCGATGCCAGCATCAAGTACGACCAGAAACACTACATGTACGACATGCTGGAAGCCCGTCCCTGGGGCCGGCTGATCCGCTACAACCCGGCCACCGGCGAGGCCACCACACTGTTGCAGGACTTGTACTTCGCCAACGGCATCGCGCTGTCGCAGAACAACGACTTCGTCCTGATCAATGAAACCTTCCGCTACCGCATCATCCGCTACTGGATCAGCGGCCCCAACGCCGGCCAGCACGATGTGTTCATCGACAACCTGCCGGGCTTTCCCGACGGAGTATCCAGCAGCGGACGCGGCACCTTCTGGGTGGCGTTGCCCACCACTCGCAATCCGCAGGCCGACAACATGCACCCCCACCCGGAGCTGAAAAACCTGGTGGCCAAACTGCCGGATTTCATGCACCCCAAACCCGACCGTTACGGCCTTATCCTAGAAATGGACGAAACCGGCAAGGTGCTGCGCAGCCTGCATGATGTCGATGGCAACCGTTACCCGCTCATCACCTCGGTGCAGGAACAGGGCGGCTATCTGTATCTGGGTTCTCTTACCGGCAACAGCATCGGCCGGCTGCCGCTGCCATGACGGCCACGTCCGCCCCGGTCACCCGGCGTGACCCACGCAGCCATACCCAGACCCAACCAGCTGCGCTAGTCTTTATGACAGCAGCCCGATGCGCGAGGACAGCAAGATGACCGCCCCCACCTTCACCAGTTTCGAGCAGTTCTATCCTTACTATCTGTCGGAACACAGCAATCTCACCTGCCGCCGCCTGCATTTCGTCGGCAGCACTCTGGTTCTTGTCGCCCTGGCCTGGATACTGGCCACCGGCAGCTGGGCCATGGTCTGGCTGTTGCCCCTGCTGGGCTACGGTTTTGCCTGGGTGGGCCACTTCTTTTTCGAGAAAAACAGGCCCGCCACCTTCACCTATCCCTGGTACAGCCTGCTGGGTGACTGGGTCATGTACAAAGATATCCTCACCGGCAAGATCCGCTTTTAAACACCTGATTCCCCAACCATTCCACCTCCAGCCGGAGCGCACGACCAGCGCTCCGGCCGCGACAGCATTACCGTGACGCCTGTCGCTACCCTTCTATTTGCCCGTCCGGATTCGTTTTTGTGACTACACTTAAGGCAACAGTATTCCTGCAATCAACAAGGAAACCGTCGCAATGTCCATCGAGCTCATCATCGTGCTCGCCGTTCTCGGATTGGGGGGGCTGATCGGGCTTTTTTATGTCAGTCATGCGATCGAAACCCAGCGCCGGAAAAAGACGCTGCTCATCGCCAGCCTGAGCGACCAGGGCTTCCGCCTGCAACGCCTGCTGGATTTCATTCCTGCTGCCTACCTCAGCAAGGAAATCCGTCTGGTACTGCTCAACCAGGTCCAGCAGCGCTTCATCCGTCTGGTGGAGCTAGCGCCCGACAAGGAAAAATTCGGCAAAAAACTGGCATCTTGCGAAGCACAGATAGCCGAACTGCAGACCGTACCGCAACAACTGCCGCCGCCCTCATTCAAGAGCCCCGACGAAGCCAACGAACTGCGCTCCCTGCTGCAGGAATTGTCCCGGGTGATCGAAAGCCTGGCCCAAAACAAAGTGATTCCCGGCACCGAGGCCCAACGACACCTGAATTCCATTCACGCCAGTTTCATCGAAGCCAGCCTGAATTATTTCCTGCAGATGGGGAATACCGCCCGCCAGCAGAAAAAACCCAAGCTTGCCGTTCATCACTACCAGAAAGCGGCGGCGGAAATGCAGAAGCGCAATCAGCAGGGTGCCTATGAAACCCAGATCGAACAGGTCAAACAGCTGATTGCCGAGCAGCAGGAAGTGGCGAATCTCGAGCACAACATTCCCGCCCCGACTGAAACCGCCAGCGAACTGGATCAGGGCCTGAACGAGCTGCTCGAAGAAAAAGACGCCTGGAAGAAAAAATACTTCTGAACGATTCGGTATTGCAGGTCTTTCCGCAGTATTGATTCCTCTGGCGATTTACACACCCCACCGACGTCCATTTAGCCCATTGCCACCGCCCCGGCTTTGCCAGAAGCGGCTGTTGCAGCGCGGCTGTCGGCTGCACGCCCGTCTGGGACAACACTGCAAACCCTCCAAAACAAATTGCGAACCGAGGAAATCCGATGAGCATCACCCTGTATGGCGCCTCCCTGTCCCCCTTCGTGCGCAAGCTGCGTGCGGCTCTGGTGGAAAAGGGACTGGAATTCGAGCAGGTCCAGGTCGATCCGTTCCGCCCGCCCCAGAACTACCGCGAGCTGAGCCCGTTTGGCCGCATCCCCGCCCTGCGCGACGGCGACAGGGTGCTGGCGGATTCCGGTGTGATCTGCGCCTATCTCGACGCACAGTATCCGCAGAACTCCCTCAGCTACACCGACCCTTACCTCAACGCGCGCGTGCAATGGTTCGAGAAATTCGGGGATTACGAACTGGCACCGGTGCTGACCTTCGGCGTTTTCCGCAATCGAGTGCTGATGCGGTTCTTGGGCAAGCCCTGCGACGAGCAGCACGTGGCGTCCTGCCTCACCGGCAAGATGCCACCGCTGATGGATTATCTGGAAGCCAATGCGCCAGAGCAGGGTTTCATCGTGGGCGACAGACTCACCATCGCCGACCTCGCCATTGCCACCCACTTCGTCAACCTGGGACACGGCGGCGAGCACATCGACACTGCACGCTGGCCAAAGTCCGCCGCCTATGTGCAGCGCATCCTGGCGCGGCCGTCGATCGCGCAATCGGTCGAGCAGGAAAAAGCCTTCATCACGAAAATACTGTCGCGCTGACAATATCCGCAGCAATAAAAAAGGCTACCCTTTGGTAGCCTTCTCGTCCGGCAACGTCATTTCCAGCAACGCCTGCAACTCACGCTGCAATTGCAGCAGGCGGTCCGGTGGAATGCCGCTGTTGCATATCAGTTGCAGCGGCACCACACGCGCTTTTTCCTTCAACTGCAAACCGGCGACAGACAGCCGCAACCGCACTTCCCGCTCATCCTGTTGAGCGCGCGCCCGCAACACCAGGCCCGACGCTTCCAGACGCTTCAGCAGCGGCGTCAGGGTGCCCGTATCCAGGTGCAGCCGCTCTCCCACAAACTTCACCGGCACGCCTGCAAACTCATCCGGCGACGTCTGGCCCTGCGCTTCCCACAACACCAGCATCACCAGATACTGGGGATAGGTCAGACCCAGTTCCTGCAACAGCGGCCGGTACAGGGCTGTCACCCGGCGCGACAGGGCATACAGCGCGAAGCAGAACTGGTTATCCAGCTTCAGCAGCGCATCCAGACTGGTTTCCGCGGACTGCATGCGCAATCAGGCCAGCAACCGCGCCACATCCTTCTCAATTTTTTCCGGGGTATCAGTAGGTGCGTAACGTTCCAGCACCTTGCCGTTCTGATCCACCAGAAATTTGGTGAAATTCCATTTGATGGCCTCGGTACCCAGCACGCCGGGTGCCTGCTTTTTCAGATATTTGAACAGCGGGTGCGCGTTATCGCCATTCACATCCACCTTCTGGAACATGGTGAAAGTCACACCGTAGTTGAGTTCGCAGAACTGATTGATCTCGTCGTTCGAACCCGGGTCCTGCTTGCCGAACTGGTTGCAGGGGAAGCCGAGGATTTCCAGGCCCTTGCCCTTGTATTTCGCGTGCAGTTCCTCCAGCCCCTTGAACTGGGGCGTGAAGCCGCACTTGCTGGCGGTATTTACCACCAGCAGCACTTTGCCCTTGAAGCCGGACAGGGGCACTTCCTTGCCCTGCATGGTGACGCCACTGAAGCTGTAGATGTTCTCGGACATATTCGTTCTCCCTGTGTTGGCAATGATCGCGCTGATGACAATGGTGGAAGGACCATAGCAGGCATTTAGGTTGTGCACAATATAATTTCCGTTTGACCCATCAGTTACCCACAGCTTCTGTGGATAACTCTGTTGATACATTCTGTAAAAAATCGTCCAGCGGGGAGCCGTCGTAATTTTCAACAAATTGATTATTTTTTGATCAGGCGCTTTTTCATCAGTTATCAGTCACTTAATTGGTGCACGATTAGTCAACCTGTATTATCCCTGAAAATCAGGCGATAGCGCGCTAGCAACCACTTACTGTGAACAAAACAAGTGCAAAAGATGACGGCGGCGCACTGTCATGCGCCGCTCACAAATTGTTAAGGGAATAGAAACAATCGTACAAATTATGAATGGTTATAAGGTAACGGTTTGTAAAGCGACTGTGTTAATAACTTCAGGCGCCCGCTTCGGGGCGGAAGTCCAGGGACAGGGAATTGATGCAATAACGCAGTCCGGTGGGGGGTGGGCCGTCAGGAAACACATGTCCCAGATGGGCATCGCAGGCACCGCAAAGGACTTCAGTGCGGACCATGCCGTGGCTGCTGTCGCGGTTCTCCCGGATCACGTCCGCCTGCAGCGGCTGGAAGAAGCTGGGCCAGCCGGAGCCGGAATCGTACTTGGTCACCGAGGTGAACAGGGGGGTGCCGCAACAGGCGCAAACGTAAACGCCCTTCTCCTTGTGGTCCCAGTATTTTCCGGTGAAGGCCCGCTCGGTGCCCGCCAGCCGGCAGACGGCAAACTGGTCGACGCTGAGTTCCTGTTTCCATTCCTGCTCGGTTTTCTGCACTTTATCGACCATAAGGCAATCCTGTTGAAATTCCGTCAAAAACAACCCGGTTTCGTATACACTAGGCGGCTTCGCGCGCTCAAGTGTTGCTATGCTGATTAGAGTGCGTGAACAGCCCGATGTTACACCTCCCTGCCTGTTTTGTTCATCGCCATGAGGGCCAAAGGACCTTATATGAAGCCGGTTTTGAAATCCACCAAACTGCATAATGTGTGTTACGACATCCGTGGCCCGGTACTGGCGGAAGCGCGCCGGCTGGAGGAAGAAGGCCACCGCGTAATGAAACTCAACATTGGCAACCCTGCCCCGTTTGGTCTGATGGCGCCGGAAGAAATCATCCAGGACGTGATCATGCAGTTGCCGGAAGCGTCCGGCTACAGCGATTCCAAAGGCGTTTTTGCGGCCCGCAAGGCAGTGATGCAGTACTACCAGAAAAAGCGCATCGCCGACGTGCAGATCGACGACATTTATCTCGGCAACGGCGCCAGCGAACTGATCGTGATGGCGATGCAGGCGCTGCTGAACAACGGTGACGAAGTGCTGGTGCCCACGCCCGACTATCCGCTGTGGACTGCCGCCGTGAGCCTGTCCGGCGGCAAGCCGGTGCACTACATCTGCGACGAGGAATCCAGCTGGTTCCCGGATCTGGACGACATCCGCAGCAAGGTCACCGACCGCACCCGCGCCATCGTCATCATCAATCCGAACAATCCCACTGGCGCGGTCTACCCGAAAGAAATTCTTGAAGGCATGCTGCAGATTGCGCGCGAGCACAAGCTGGTGGTCTGCTCCGACGAAATCTACGACAAGATCCTGTATGACGGTGCCGTGCATGTGTCCACTGCGTCGCTGGCGGACGATCTGGTGTGCCTCACCTTCAACGGCCTGTCGAAAACCTACCGCGTGGCCGGTTACCGTTCCGGCTGGCTGGTGGTGAGCGGCAACAAGGCTGCCGCACGGGATTATCTGGAAGGACTGACGATTCTGGCCTCCATGCGCCTGTGCGCGAACGTGCCAGCGCAGATGGCGATCCAGACCGCACTAGGTGGCTACCAGAGCATCACCGAGCTGATCGAACCGGGCGGCCGCCTTTACCGGCAGCGCGATCTGGCGCATCGCATGCTGAACGACATTCCCGGCGTCAGCTGCGTGAAGCCAATGGGCGCGCTGTACCTGTTCCCGCGCCTTGATCCCAAGATGTATCCGGTGAGCAACGACCAGCAGCTGGTGCTTGATCTGCTGCTGCAGGAAAAAATCCTGGTGGTGCAGGGTACCGGCTTCAACTGGCCACGTCCGGATCACATGCGGCTGGTGTTTCTGCCGCGGGAAGAGGATCTGGAACATGCCATCAGCCGGATCGCGGTGTTCCTCGACCGCTTCCGTCGCGGCATCATCTGAACCGGAAAAAGCTGCGACATGGCCGATCTGAACCTGATCGATTTCTACAAGGACACGGCACTGATCCTGCTGAACCTGCAACGGGCATTTCCGCGCCGGATCGATCTGTTCGTGGAAGACCTGATCGGCCCCGATCAGGTCGACGAATTCGGCTTGCACACCAAGCGTCACGAAGCCTGTCTGGGCGCGATGCTGTGGCTGGCGGACGAGGGTTATCTGCGCTTCGTCACCACCATCCGCCAGGAAGGCATCGATCAGGCGGTGCTGACCGCTGGGGCGCTGGTAAAACTCACCACCATCAACAGCGCGCCGCTGACGGAAATCATCCTGGATGATATTCCCTCCTTCGAAGCCAATGAGCGGCTGACCATGGCGGAACACATGCGCAGGGCCGTGGCGTCGCAATCATCGGAGCAGGTTATCCAGGTCATGCGCGCGTTTTTTGAAACGCCGGTCAACCCCGGTTCGATCTGATTTCGATCCGCAAATCCACTTCTTTCCACAACCCGTAATGGCTGACGAACTGGGCGACGATGAACAGCATCATCACCCACTCGAAGGCGTCTTCAATCGCATCGTAATTTTTGTAGAACAGATCCAGTAGCACGGTGCTGATGCCGATGGCCAACAGCGTGATGGCGGCACGTCCCTGCCAGCGAATAACGCGCGCCTGCAACGTTGTCCTGTTTACCACGCTGGCACAGCGCGCCAGATACAGCAGCTGGGCCAGAAACGTGAGCGAGAAAAACAGGATGATGCCGATACGCCGCAACCCCTGATATTCCCGCCCTTCCCCCAGTGCCACCACGTACAGGATCAGGAACAGTCCCGCGACGGCACCAACGACCAGCATGACCGGCGACCTGCGCTGGCAGACCTGTGCCAGCCATTGATTCACCAGCCACCAGAACAGCATCGCCATCAGGCCGGCGGGAATCATGGTGAATTTGAACAGCAGTTTTTCCGGCAGCTCGCGACCGGTTGCGCTGATGGAGGTGCAGCTGTCCCAGTAGGGATTGCACCAGTCCACATGACCGTGGCTGGCGGCGATCGCAAAGGACAGATGAATGCAGAGGAAAGGCAGCAGGCCGGTGATCAGGGCGATGGGCGCGGCACGCATGCTGGCCTCCAGGCGGCTGGCGTCAGACCGAATAGGAAATCACTGTCTGCTGCCGACCTTTCACCACGGTGATGCCCACTTTTTTGGACAGTTCCCGCAAATCGTTGGGCAGGCGGGTTTTCACTTCGTCGCTCAGCAGAATGGTTGTGCCGTATTCCTTGTTCAGGGCTTCCAGCCGCGCAGCAACATTCACGGTGTCGCCGATCACTGCATATTTCATCCGCGTTTTCGAACCCAGGTTGCCCGCCACCACAGGCCCGGTGTGCAGGCCGATGCGGCACTGGATCTCGTCGATACCCAGGTCACGCCAGCGGTCGGCGATACCCTGTTGATCCCACTGCTGGTTGAGCTTCTGCAGCGCCTCGCGCATGGCGATGGCACAGCGCACACCCATTTCTGCGTGTTCAGCAAAAGCCTGGGGCGCGCCGAACACCGCCAGGATGCCGTCCCCCAGGAATTCGATCACGCAGCCGTTGTGCTGGTCGATCACCAGGTTCATCACACCCAGGTATTCGTTGATCATCGACACCATCTGCATGGGCGACAGCCGCTCGCTGATGGTGGTGTAATCCCGCAAATCGCAGAACAGCACAGTGACCACCACTTCCTGCCCGCCCAGTTCGATGTTCTGGTTGCGTGCCAGCACCGAGCGCGCCACGTCCTCGCTCAGGTAGCGGCCGAACAGGTCGCGGATGGTCTGGCGTTCTTTCAGTTCTTCCGCCATCTTGTCGAAATACTTGCCCAGCAGACCAAACTCGTCCGCACGGCGCAGACGCAGGCGCACATCCAGATTGCCCCGGGCCACGGCGCCGGTGCCCAGGATCAGCCGCACCAGCGGTTCACGAATGCTGCGCGCCACAATGAATGACACCAGCGCGATCACCGCCACCGACGCCAGCAGGATGATCCCCGACGCAATCAGCACGCTGCCGCGCATCTGCTGCAGACGCGAGCTTTTCACATCAACGCCCACCAGTCCAACCCGGGCACCGGTGCTGGAAATCAGGGGTGCATAGGCGGAAAGGGTAAGGCCGAAGGCGTCCTGATAGGGCTGATCCTCCACCACCGTTTTGGTGAAGCCTTTCAGCAGGATCGGCGTTTCCTCGGCGGAATAAAACTCGCCCGGCGTGCCCTGCAATTCGCCCTTGGCATAATCGACGAAAAAACGCAGCTCCGTGGGCACATTGGTGGGCCGCAGGATATAGATGGACTCCACATCGGTGTCGGTCTGCGCCAGGTATTCGAAGCGGCGGTGTATTTCCCGGTGCAGCGGCGACAGCTGATCATACTCGACCGGGAACTTGGCGATCTCGTCGGCATCGATGGTCTGCGCCAGGGTGCCGGCAATGGCGGTCAGACGCCGTTGCAGCGCTTCGACTTCCGAGTGGGACCAGAGCATGTAAAACAGATACACCAGCAACCCGATGGTGAGAATGACGGCGCCGCCATACAGCAGGGTGAGCCGGAAATGGAACCGATGGAAGGCACGGATTTCCTGGATGGGGTTGACCGGAATGCCACTTGCGCCAGACAACACCGGTTCGATCACCACCGCATCGGCGGCGGGATCAGCGGTCACGGTCCACTCGGGAGCGTCGTAGGTGTGAATTTCCTGCTTCTGGGTCATGGGGCTTCCTGTGGCAATCCAGGCTGCGAAAATGAGACAACGCTGCAACACTGGTTCGCGCTGCGACTATCGCACATCCGCCAGTTTTGCGGCAAGAATCGCCGCAGACTGGTACAAGCCCGACCAACAGTATCGGGCATTATCAGGTGGTTACGGCATCAAATGGTTACTGCATCAATTTGAGGCCGCTCGGCAGGGTTTCACCGAATACGCGGCGGCTTTCGGTTTCGTCCAGTGCGATGTGCTCGCTCACCAGACGTACCCAGAGGTCCGCTGCCTTTACCGTGCGCAATTGTGCCGCAATGTCGTTCCGCAAAGCGGGCTCCAGATCACGACTGCGATCGCCGCTGACCCGCGCCAGCATGACCGCCGCAAAAGCCGCATTCTGGTTTTTACGCCAGTCCTGTTTGCGCACCACATTGAGCCACTTTTCAGCCTGCGCCGGCGGCACCACATTATGCGCACTGCCGTGGAAAGGTTCACGCGCGCCGATACGGCCCAGCGCCCACCAACTGGTCGCCGTTTCACTGCTTTTCTCCAGCCGTTTCAGCAGCCAGTCGCCCAGTTCCGTCTTGGTGGGCAGGTCGAGGTTTTCCAGCGCCGCCGCCAGCCGCACCATGTCCTCGTAGGATTTGTTTTTGATTTCCTGCTGGATTTTCAGGTTGCGGGCAGTGGCAGGATTGAGGAATTTGGCGATGTCCTTGAGGATGCGCTGCTGTGCGGTCTGGTCGAGACCACCGGCGGCACGGCGCCAGAACGTCCACCATTCCGCCCAGGACTGGCTTTCCTGATTGAACTGCAGGCCCTGCGAATACAGTGCCCAGACCTGGCTGATGCGCCAGTCGTCTGCCGGGTAGCCGAAGCCGGGGCGCAGGCAGTAACCCGCCAGATTGAACCAGACCCGTTCGTGCTGCGCGCTGCGCCGGCGCCGCTTGCTGCGTTCCCACAGCGCGTCGAACAGCGCGCGAGCCAAGGCGGTGTCCCACTGATCGCGTTCGCCCAGCAGTTTTTCGATGGTGGGCCGCAGACGTTTCACCGCATTGGGATCGGCCTGTTTGTCGCCGGGGCCGAACACTTCGTCGAGGGCGGTTATTGCGTCATTGAATTTTGGCGGCAGTGCGCTGCGCTGATGCTTTGCCTGCAGATCACGACGCAACTGGAATTCCACTTTCCAGCGTCGGGAAGGATCGGCTTCAGACTGACAGTGAATATCCAGCGTACCGACTTCCGTCAGGCGCGTAACCAGCGTAACGGGGATTTCATTTTGCGCATCGCTGTCATCCAGCGCGGCCACCAGTGGCGGCAGTGGCAGGAAACGGTCTTCGTTCAGATCAACCAGTGTGCCTGGGGAAAACTGATCGTCGCCGGAACAGGCTGCCAGATGAAACTGCACCGGCTGGTTCAGGCGCAGTGCGAAACGGTGTTCGTGCAGGGCGATTTCGGCGCCTTCCTCCGCACCTTTCGGCAGCAGGCATACGCCTTTGTTGTCGCCGGACTTCGTTTGCACCTGCAGGAAATAACTGCGGGGGGAACCGCCGCCGATTTTCAGGGTGGAGGTGCGTTGTGCCAATGCAAACGCCACAGCGCCAAATGCCACTGCAAGATCGGGATGCTGGTTGTGCAGCTCAGTGACAGCGTCGCCACGCCACTGGCGCAATACACCGAGCGCGCGATTTTTCAGGGCTGAACTTTTGAAGACTCCGCCGTTGAACAATACCGTATCTGGGATCGCGGTTGCGGTAGCCGACAAGCCCAGCGCTTCCCGGCAACTGTTCTGATGCGTGGACAGAAACTGCGATAAATAGCGGCTCACGGCCGGATCCGGCGCGTAAGGCAAACCAAATTCCACCACTGCACTGCTGCGTCTGGCCGGCTGTTCACCAAAATTGATCAGCGGGAAAAATCCGTCCAGCGCCAGTGACTGCACTTCGTCGCGGGAAAATTCTGCGCTGCGGGCACCGCCGATCAAACGCGCACCACTGCCCAGCAACGTGACTTTAGCAGATGCTGGCGGCTGTTCCCCCAGCAACAATTCCTTCGCCTTGCGGCTTTGCTGAATCAGTTGCGACAGACTGGCGGCGGACAGTTTTTTACCGTCGCCGGAAATGCGCTGTTCGGCCTGATGGGCCAGCGCCAGATCCACATTGTCGCCGCCCAGCATCAAATGGTCGCCGACCGCGATACGGTCCAGCTGCAATTGGCCGTTGATGGTTTTCACGCGGATCAGGCTGAGGTCGGTGGTGCCGCCGCCCACGTCCACGACGAACAGCAGACGGCTTTGCTGCAATTGTTGCGCGGCAGTATCGCGATGACGGTGGAACCAGTCGTAGCAAACTGCCTGCGGTTCTTCCAGCAAGGTCACAGCGGGGTAACCGGCCATGTCGGCGGCCTGCAATGTCAGCGAGCGCGCCGCTTCGTCGAACGATGCCGGCACGGTGATGACAACCGCCTGCTGCTCCAGCGGATGTTCGGGATGATCATGATTCCAGGCACAGCGTACATGGTTCAGGTAAGACGCACTGGCCACCACCGGCGAGGCCTTCGCCACACCCTCGGCCGCCGCCCAGGGCAGGATCGGCGCGGAGCGGTCCACCTTGTCGTGGGACAGCCAGCTTTTCGCACTCGCAATCTGGCGCCCTTCTACCTTGCTGCCCAATTCCCGCGCTAGTTCGCCGGTAACATGCAGCACGTCGTCACCGGGCAACGGTTGGGCGCGCCATGGCAAAACCAGCTGTTCTTCGGGTAATTCACCGGGCGCAGGGTGATAGCGGAACGACGGCAGCAGCGGTCGCCGCGCCACTTCCCCCGGCGCGATCAGCTGCTCGATTTCGAACAGGGTGGGCTCTGCATTGTCCGCACCGTTTTGCAGATCGGCGTACGCCACCACCGTGTGGGTGGTGCCGAGGTCGATACCGATGAGGTAGCGGGGGGATGTGTTCATGAGAAAAACATCTGCATCGAATTGTTCGTGCCAAAAGCTGGATTGGCGACAAGGTGCTGGTCAGGGCACGCCACAAGTACATCCCTGTAGGCTCGACAGCGGCCATCCATGGCCGCTGTCGTCCCTGTCCAGCACCTTGTCGCCAATCCAGCTTTTTCAACCTTTCTCACGCCGCCCCACCCCGAACATCAAATTCCACCTGCCAGCGCTGACTGCTGTCACGGGGAATCGCTTCCAGACACAGCGTGCCCAGTTCGGTAACGCGCGCCGCCAGCCGTACCGGCACCACCTCGCCCGCCCGACGCCCTTCCACCGGCAATTGCGCCTGAATCGGCGGCAGTTCTTCCAGTTCACTGCGGTCCCAGTCTTCCAGCAAAGTGCCAGCCTTGTCGTCACGCCGCACACTCGATCCGAAGAAATGAAACTGCACTGGCTCACCCACAATCAGCCCAAACTCGGCAAAGGACGGCGACGTTTCACTGCCCTCCTCCATGCCGAACGGCGCCACGCACAAGGCCTGAATCGGCGGCGCCATGCCCGGCACAGCAGGCATCGCACTTTCAATTCCCACGTAATAGGCGTTGGCAATACCACCACGGATACGCACGCCGTGTCCCTTGCGCACAAATCCGTAATAGGCCGCACCCCGTGCCACCGCCAGATCCAGATCGGCGCCCTCCAGCAAACGCGCCGCTTCCACGCCCGCCTGTTGCAACCAGCCGTTGATCACACTCATCAAACGCTGCGCCAGAGCCGGCGCTTTCAGCACGCCGCCATTCAACAGCACCGCCGTAGGCTTGATGAAATCAGCGCCGGTGTGGCCGAACAGATCCACCGCCGCATTGGCCTGCTTCGCCAGAAACGCCGCCAGATGCCGGGTAATGCCCGCATCCTGCGCATAGGGCAGGCCCAGCTGCGACAAGGCACCACGCAACGCCTGACGCGGGTGTTCATGAATACCAACCTGCGGGAAAAAACCGTCCACCAGCGTCTGTTCCACTTCTTCGCGGGTCAGTTCGGTGCGCAAGGTGGCACCCAATAATTTGGAACCGCGACTCGGCACCACAATCGGCACTGCAGTTTCGCCGCTGTCGCCCAGCAGGATTTCCTTGGCATCGCGACAACCGTGGGTCAGCGCCTGGATCTGCCAGGGCTGCAACTGCTTGCCTTCCGCATCCAGCTTGGCTTTCAGGCGATACGCCAGCGCCAGATCCATGTTATCGCCGCCCAGCAGGATATGATCGCCTACCGCGATGCGATTCAGTTGCAGGTTGCCGTCTTCTTCCGTCACCGCAATCAGCGACAGATCCGTAGTGCCGCCACCGACGTCCACCACCAGAATCACGTCGCCAACTTTCACTGTTTTGCGCCACTGCTCGCCACTGGATTTGATCCAGCTGTACAGCGCCGCTTGCGGTTCTTCCAGCAAGGTCAGATTGTGCAGACCGATGGCACGGGCTGCTTCCACCGTCAGATCGCGCGCAGCAGGATCAAACGACGCCGGCACCGTCAGCGTCACATCCTGCTGCTCCAGCGCGAATCCCGGATGCTGGTGATTCCACGCCGCCTTCATATGATGCAGATAGGCAATCGACGCCTGCAACGGCGACACTTTCGCGACATCTTCCGGCGTATTCAGCGGCAGAAACGCCGCATGCCGATCCACACCGCCGTGGCACAACCAGCTTTTCGCCGACGACACCAGCCGCAACGGCGTCTTGCTGCCCAGATGCCGGGCAATCACGCCCACCAGCGACGATTCACTGTTGCCCCACGGCAGAACCAGCTCCTGCGCCGACACTTCCGATTCGTGCGGCTGGTACAGAAACGACGGCAACTGGTTGCGGTTCTCCACCACTCCGGGCTGGGTCAGCTGAGGAATCGGCAATACCGTCAAAGCAGGATTGTCTTCGCCGGATTGCAGATCCACATACGCCACCACGCTGTTGGTGGTGCCCAGATCGATGCCAACAGCATAACGGCCTGATTCATTCATAGTTCAACCTCGGCCTGCGCGATAATGCGGACGTCATGGCCGTCCGCCAGCTTCGGCAGATTGGTTTCCAACGCTATCCAGCCCCGATGCACCAGGGTGCCAGTGAACGGCGGCTGGCCCACCACGTTGCCGGTCACCCGCACTTCGGCAGCATTGAAACCGGCCGGCAGCGTCACGCGGGACTCTTCCGTTTCACTGCGTACCGGCTCCAATGTGAAATACTGCTTCAGGGTTTTCTTGCCACCTTCATGCACCACCCGCGCCACTGCGCCGATTTCCGCATCAGAAAAACCTTTCAGATCCTCATGCAGGAAGTCCACGAAGCGGGCTTCCTGTTGCAGCAGGCTGAGCAGTTGCAGGGCTGCATCCGGCGAATGGGTTTTGAGGGCAGGCACAGGCTGGGGGGCTGGTTTGGGTGCTTCTGCCGGCTGGGCCACCTCAGGACTGACCAGCGCAGGCGGTGCCGGTTTCGATTTTGCAATCAGCAGCGCCAGGAACACGACGGAGGAAAGACCCAGGACCAAGTGCAGGGCGTCCAGGGTGGCAGGCAGGGAGGTCGGATCGAACGTCATGGCGGATTCTCGACTTGTACTGGAAAAGAGGGACGGTGGAAACCCGTACAAACGCCGGCGCGACTGGGGCCGGCGCACAAAGTGCCGCGCAGTTTACCATCTTGCCGACCGCAATAAAGACCACAGAAAGTCGGTCTTTTATGTTTCATGAAAGCATGACATGATATGTCATCGAAACTTATGGTTTCCGGGTTGTCCAACGTCAGGCGGCTGTTGCAATTCAAGTACTTGAAATGAACCGCGCAGCCTCCATAACAGGACAGTGTGATTCCTAACAAGAGGTCAAGAATTCACCATGATGCGTATAGCCCTTTTTCTCTTAACCAACCTGGCCGTTCTGGCTGTTGCCGGCATCACCCTGAGCGTGCTGGGCGTGCCCGGCTACCTGCAACAGGGCGGCGCCTCCATCAACCTGCAGTCCCTGCTGATCTACTGTGCCGTGTTCGGCTTCGCCGGCTCCTTCGTCTCCCTGCTGCTGTCCAAGCCCATGGCCAAGTGGAGTTCCCGTACCCAGGTCATCACCCAGCCCCGCAACCAGGCTGAACACTGGCTGCTGGAAACTGTGCGCGACCTGTCCACCAAAGCCGGTATCGGCATGCCGGAAGTGGGTGTGTTCCCCTCCCCGGTATCCAACGCCTTTGCCACCGGCTGGAACAAGAACAAGGCGCTGGTCGCTGTCAGTGAAGGGTTGCTGCACCGCTTCGATCGCGAGGAAGTGCGCGCCGTGCTGGCCCACGAAATCGGCCACGTCGCCAACGGCGACATGGTGACCCTGTCGCTGATCCAGGGCATCGTCAACACCTTCGTCATGTTCTTTGCCCGCCTCGCATCCTTCGCCGTGGACCAGTTCTTCCGCCGCGACGATGGCGAAGGTATGGGCATGTTCGCACGCATCGCCGTGACCTTCGTGTTCGAGATGATTTTCGGCATCCTGGCCAGCATCATCGTCATGTGGTTCTCGCGCCAGCGCGAGTACCGGGCCGATGCCGCCGGTGCCGATCTGGCCGGCCGTGGTGCGATGATCCGTGCTCTGCAACGCCTGAAGGCGGAAAGCGAAGCGCCCAACGATCTGCCGCAAACCATGACTGCATTCGGTATCCGCAGCCATGCCACAGCGGCTCTGTTCAGCTCGCACCCGCCGCTGGATCAACGGATTGCAGCGCTGCAGAGCGGTGGCTGATCGCTGACACAGCACAACGAAGAAGGCCCGAAAATTCGGGCCTTTTTTTGTTCCTTGGTATTCTGCATTAACCTTCTACCGGGTACAGCACCGCATCCTCATATCCGGTTAATACCGGCATGAAGCCACTCAGGCTTTCATTCAGTTTTTCGTCCCAAGTGTCCACCAGCAGCGGCCGCCCTTCCAGTTCCTTCAGCTTGGATTTGGTGGCGACGATGCTGATGTTGTCGCGCCCAACGCGATGGATCACCGCAGGGCTGATCTGGTGATTGCCGCGCCCGAACACGTGGCCCTGTCCGCCAATGAGAGTGACGATGATGTGGCCCGGATGCGCATCCAGCCAGTGCAGAATCTGCTGTTCGTTGGCATCAGCTTGCACCACTTTGCCATTCAGCAGCAGATCCACCCCCAACAGGGTTTTCGGCAGATTCACCTGTTCGAAAATGGCGCGCGTGGTGGTACCTGGACCGACAATATACAGGACATCCGGCTGCAACTGGTCGATCACATGAGCGGCAATTTCCTGCAGCACCAGCTCTTCCACCTCGCGACCACCGCATTTCACATGCTGCAGGTAGCGGCCTTCGGCGGGAACGCGCAATTCACCAAAATGACGGGCCTGCACCCGGCCGTGGCGGAAGGCATCTTCATCGATATCGCGCACTTCCATGTTGGCCACACTCACCAGCTCGCCGCGCAGCATTTTAATGACAATCTCCGCCGCACCCCGGGCATGCACAGCGTAGACGCCGGAATGGATTTTCACGCCGGCGGGAATGCCCAGCACCGGCACCGAAGTGCCCACCGCCCGCAGAATGTCCCGGGCGGTACCATCGCCGCCGGCAAACAGGATCAGGTCGACACCGGCATTTTTCAGTGCAGCCGCAGCGGCCTGCGTGTCTTCCGCCTGCGACAGCGGCTGTCCGGGCCGACCCAGCACCCGGGGCAAAAAGCCGGCATCCAGCAGCGCCTGCTCGCCCATCTCGCCGCCCCAGGTGATCCAGTCGATGGCATCGGCAAACGGCAGCAGGTGTTCCAGAGTGATAGCCACGCGGCTGGCGGCCTTTTTCTCGGCCCCCAGTGCCAGCGCCTGCTGCACTATATCGTCACCATCGCTGCCCTTGAGGCCAACGGCGCCGCCAATACCCGCCAGCGGATTGATCACCAGACCTAACCGGATTCGATTCAAACTGTTGCCCCTTTTGATGCCTGTCATGCCTGATATTGGCATTCCAACCCAACGCCATCATAATGAAACCAGATCACCATGACACACCCCACGCAGCGCAGCAGGCCACCGCATGAACGAACAGGATGATGAATGGGATATGCAGTCGCTGATGACCCGCTTCGTCGGCCCGGCGGATTTTCACGGTGCAGCTCTCATCGATGCGGAAGGCCATGAAATTGCGATCACGGAAGACATGATCCGGAATGCCTGCGATTGTCTGGAAGAAGCTTGGCGGTTTCCCTGCGGCTGCGAAGATCTGCTGGTTCTGGCGCCGGGCGATTTCCCCGCGCAGCCGGATTCACCCCAGCCGGAAACCTAACGCCCGCAAGCGCCCGCCCTCATCCCCCGACTGCAACTGACTCACCTGCTCCAGCCCCTGCAACAATACCGACGCAAACTCCCGCCGCACCGGGTAGTGTTTGCGTAATCCGTCGAAGGCTTGTGCCCGCTGCTCCGGCCCCTGCAGCAAGCTGGCGCGTAAAGCCTGATCGTCTTCCAGAATCGGATAGGTCTGCCGCACCAGATCCCGCGCTGTCAGTGCTGCCGGATTCGGCAACGCCTGCAGGTTCAGCACACACTGGAGCGATGCGGGAATCAGCTCAGCTTCGCTCACCGTTACCGGTAGCTGCAGAAATTCGCAGAGCGCGCGGTAAATCATCCAGGTGCCACGCACCTTGCCATCATGGCTGTAACCAGCGATATGCGGCGTGGCGATGTCCACCCGGCCAGCCAGTTCCACGTCAATCAGCGGTTCGTTTTCCCACACATCAAGCACCACCGAAAGATCAGAACGATCCTGCAATACGCGGGACAGCGCGCGATTGTCCACCACATCGCCACGAGCTGTGTTGATCAGCACGGCATCCGGTTTCAGTGCACGCAGGCGCTGTTCGTTGGCCAGATGGTAGGTGGGATGGAGGCCGTCCTTCTGCAGCGGAACATGGAAGGTGACGATATCCGCCTGCCAGACCTCGTCCGCCGACACCAGTCCGCCAACACCCTGCGCCTGCAGCGGTGGATCACAGGCCAGCACCTGCAGGCCGAACGCCTCGCACAGGGTTTTCATACGCGATCCCACATTACCCAGACCGAAAATACCGACGCTTTTTGCACGCAGATTCAGCCCGCGACTGGCCTCCAGTTCCAGCAACGCCGTCATCACGTATTCCGCCACCGACTGCGCGTTGCATCCCGGCGCGCTGGCGAAGGCGATGCCGCTGCTGCGCAGATAATCCAGATCAATATGATCTACGCCGATAGTGGCCGTGCCGACAAAACGCACCTTGCTACCATTCAAAAGCGCCGGCGTGACCCGGGTGATGGAGCGCACAATCAGCGCATCAGCATCACGCACGTCGGCCGCTGTCAGGTGACGCCCTGGCATTCGCACCACTTCTCCCAACTGTCCGAAGCACGCTTGTGCGGCGGGAATATTTTCGTCCACCAGAATTTTCATGCCGGTCGTTTAATCCGTGAATTCGAGAAGTTGATCCAGCGTATTTTCCACCTGACCCAGGTAGCTCACGCCGAACAGGTTGAAGTGATTGAGCCAGTGGTACAGATCATACAGGCTGCGACGCCGCTGCGATTGGGGTGAATCAGGCCGCCGCTGGTGATAGGCGGCAAACACACCGGGCCGCACACCGCCAAACATCTTCAGCATGGCCAGATCGGTTTCCGCGTCACCGAAATAGACGGCGGGATCGTACAGCACCGGACGGCCCTGCGGGTCCACCGCCAGATTGCCACTCCACAGATCGCCGTGCAGCAGCGATGGCTGCGGCTGGTGCATGCCGAATTGCGCGGGAACCTGTTCAATCAGCCGCTGCAGTTTGTCGAGCAGGCCGGCGCGCATGCCACGCAGTTGCGCCAGACGCTGCTGGGGCTGCAGCCGGTTGCGGCACCAGAAATCCCACCAGTCATCGCACCAGCCGTTGATCTGCGGGGTGCGACCGATGAAATTGTCGCTGTCGAAACCAAAAGCATTGCCCTGGATGTCATGCAGTTGCGCCAGCGCCTCACCAATGCGGGCGTCATCCTGATTGCGCGGGGATGTCAGCGGGATGAACTCCAGCACCAGCACGGCCGCAACAGCGCCGTCATCACTTTCAAGCCCGTCGAAAAAATGCACCCCCGGCACCCGGATCGCCTCGCAGCGCCGCAATGCCTGCAGGCCCTGCGCTTCCAGTTCATACATAGGCAAAGCATCGGCGCCGCCCAGCTTGATGAAGACCGGCTCCACGCCCGCTGCCCGCGCCGCCCAGGTTTCATTGATGCAGCCGGTACCTGACGGCTCGAACCGGACAGCACCATAGGCAGAACCCAGCGCATCTGCCAGCCGGTTTTGAATCGCTGCCTGTAAGGCCCGGTTCATGAAAAATAACGCTCCAGCGGTGTGAGGAAAGCGCGTCCCAGTTGCAGTTCCCCGATCAGGGCGCGCAGGTAAGGGAGGTTCGGTGCATTCAACTGCAGGCCCGCCAGGCTGATCGGCTCGTCCAGATCGTCGGCCTCGTGCAGCCGGATCAGTTCCCGGAACAGAAATGCCTCGTGCTGCTGCACCAATAATGCCCGCTGAATCCTGGCGCAGCCACGGACTCCCACATCCGCCAGCGCATCCAGATGGCTGTACAGGTTTTCCAGATCGCCGAAATGCCGGATCAGCTTGGTGGCTGATTGAATGCCAATTCCCTTCACTCCGGGAATATTGTCCACCGCGTCCCCTGCCAGGGCCAGCAGATCGGGAATCCGCGCGGGTGGCACCTGCCAGCGCTCACACAGGGCCGCATGATCCTGCGGCAATCCGCCGGACCAGTCCCACCAGAAATCCCCCGGCATCACCAGCTGCGCCAGATCCTTGTCCCGGGTCAGCAACATCACCGGCAGGCCATGGGTGTGGGCCAGGGTGGCAGCGCTGGCCAGCACATCATCCGCCTCGTAAATCCGGCTGGACCGGCACGGAATACCCAGCGCTTCCGTCAGCAGACGGCACAGTTCCAGCTGATAGGCCAGTTCCTCATCCGGCAGCGCACGATTGGACTTATAAGGTTGATAAAGCTGATGCCGGAAGCCACTGAACAAGCTTTCATCAAACGCAACCAGTCCCAAACGGGGCTTCAGCTGCACCAACAGCTCAAGCAACAACCGCCAGTAACCCAGCACCGCATTCACCGGCCGCCCCCGCTGATCCCGGATCGAATCGGGCAGGCTGAACCAGGCGCGAAACACATAGATGCTCGCATCCAGCAAATAAACCGTGTGGGGATTCGCCAATTTCAGATTTTTCCAATATAACCGTTTGATAATTGAGAAAATGCACTATACCTTAGAAGGCCGCCCGTCAAAAGGCGCTCCAGTGCCTGCCGGAATCACCAGGAATTAAGAGGGAATTTGGATAACCGGCGCACATTTTAAGCAAGCGATCAAGGCGCCGGCTTTGCGCACTTTCCAAAAGCGGCGACAATTTAAAGACATTGCCGCGCGTGTTTGCTTGCCATTTGCGATCATCGGGTTCCCTGTACGCTTCACCAACGACAAACGCCAAAAAAAGAAGTCACGGGTTTTCATACGAGTGAGTAACAACATCCTACAACTGCGAAAAGCGCTGGCAATCGGCACCCTCTCTGCCCTTTCCATCAGCCTGGGCGCCTGTCTCTCGCCCCAGGGCGGCGGCAAGCCGGCAACGCTGGCGGACCTGCAGCGGCGGGATGTGGTGATCCAGCAGCAGCAGTTGGATCCGGTGGAAGCCGAACGTGTCATCGACACCTACCAGCAAGCCATCGATTTGTTCTCCTCCTCCGAAGAACGCAGCCTGGCCCTGCGCCGCATGGCTGACCTCACCATGGTCGCCACCGAAGACCGCCTGATCGAATCTGCTGACGAAGTGCCCGAAGTCATGGCCGCCGGCGACGCCGCAGCCGCCGCCAAGGTCAAGCAGGCCAGCGGAGGCTCACTGCAATATGAAAAAGCCATTGTCCTGTATGAATCCCTGATTGCCTCCGCCCCGAAAGGCGCCGATCTGGCGGAGGAATACTACCTGCTGTCCAAGGCCTATGATCTGGATGGCCAAACCGACAAGGCCCTCGCCACCCTGGACACCCTGGTGGCGCGTTACCCCAACAGTGATTTCACCGCCGAAGCGCAATTCCGCCGGGGTGAACAGTTCTTCCTGCTGGGCCGCTACCAGGACGCCGCCGATGCGTATGGCTACGTGCTGAAAGCCGGCCGCGACAACGAATACTACGAACATTCTCTCTACAAGCACGGCTGGAGCCTGTACAAGCTGGGTGATTTCGATCTGGCCGTGACTGATTTCGTGGCGCTGCTTGACACCTACATGCCCACCCCGCCGCCAAAATCGCCGGAGCAGATCAAGGCGGAGAACAAGGACCGCGCGCTGCCCAAGATCGAGGCCATCCCGCTGCCACAGGTCAGCGGCACCCAGCGCAAGATCATGGATGACACCCTGCGCGTGCTGAGCATGTCGTTCTCGAACCTGGAAGGCGCGGACAGCATCTATCAGTATTTCCGCCAGAACGGTTCCCGCATTTACGAGCACGAGGTTTACCAGGCCCTGGGCGAACTGTACCTGCTGCAGGAACGCTTCAAGGACGCCGCCGACACCTTTGCGATGTTCGCCAAGAAAAACCCGCTGCACCCGATGGCGCCGTCGATGTCGTCGCGGGAAATCGCCACCTACCAGAAAGGCGGCTTCCCCAGCCTGGTGTTGCCGGCCAAGGAAAATTTCGTCAAACAGTATGGCGTCTACAGCGCCTACTGGGAACGCGCCACGCCAGAGGCCCGCGAGCAATACAGCGCCGACCTGAAACTGCATCTGGTGGAACTGGCCAATCACTACCATGCCCAGGCCCAGACCACCAAACTGCCCGACGATTACATGAAAGCTGCGCGCTGGTATCGTGAGTTCCTGGCCACCTGGCCGAACGACCAAACCGCGCCCACCATGAACATGCTGCTGGCGGAAGTGCTGTTCGCCGCCAAGGATTTCGATGGCGCCATCGAGGAATTCGAGCGCACCGCCTACGATTACCCCGCGCATCCCGGTGCGGAAAAGGCCGGCTATTTCGCCCTGCTGGCACACCAGGAACACATCAAGCTGACACCGAAGGACGATCCCATCTACCGTGGCCTGATCGCCAAGCGTGCCAGCAGCTCGCTACGTTTCGCCAAGGCCTATCCCACCAATGCCCATACGCCGGAAATTCTCGACAGCGTGATCGAGGACGAACTGACGCTGGGTGATATGGACGGCGTGATCGTGGCCACCCAACTGGTGATCGGCCTGGTACCGCCGGCGCCGCAAGCATTGCGTGAAAAAGCCTGGACCACCTACGCCAACGCCGTTTACGACAAACAGCAATACCGCGAGGCGGAAATCGCCTATACCAAGGTACTGGAATTCAAATCCCTGCCTGCCAAGGATCGCGCCAACTACCAGGAGCGCCTGGCCACCAGCGTGTACAAACAGGGCGAGGCACTGGAAAAAGCCGGCAAACTGTCGGAAGCTGCGGGCGAATACCTGCGGGTGGGCGTAGTGGCGCCAGCCGCCACCGTGCGCGCCAACGCCGAATACGACGCCGCCAACATCCTGCTGCAACAACAGCAGTACGACAAGGCGATTCCGGTACTGGAAAAATTCCGCAAAACCTTCCCCAATCATGAACTGGCCAAGTCTGTTCCCGCCAAACTGAGCATGGCGTATGAACAGACCGGCAACCTGGGCGCCGCCTCCACCGAACTGGTGGCCATCGCCGCACTCAACAAGGGCAGCGATCCGGAACTGGCACGACAGGCCCTGTGGCAGGCCGCTGGCATGAAGGAAAAATCCGGTGACGCCGGCTCCGCGCTGAAACTGTATGAACAGTACGAGCGCGAATACCCCAACCCGGTAGGCCCGCGCATGGAAGCCCAGTACAAGGCTGCCACCTTCCACGAAAAAGCCGGCAACAGCAGCCAGCGTCTGGTGTACCTGAACAAACTGGTGGATTCCCACATGCGCGCCGGCAGCGAAGCCAACGACCGCACCCGCTACCTGGCCGCCTATGGTTCCTACAATGCCGCCGATGTGCTGTTCCAGAATTTCAGCGCGATCCGCCTGACCCAGCCGCTGAAAGCCAGTATCGCGCGCAAGAAGGACGCCATGCAGAAGGCCAGCGACGCCTATACCAACACCGTGAAATTCGGCGTCATCGACTTCACCACCGGCGCCAACTACAAACTGGGTGAACTCTACCGGCAATTCGCCGAGTCGATCATGCAGAGCGAGCGCCCCCGCAACATGGATTCCGTCGCTCTGGAGGAATATGAAATCCTGCTGGAAGACCAGGCCCTGCCGTTCGAGGACAAGGCCATCGCCATCTTCCAGACCAACGCGGAGCGCACCAGGGATGGCGTCTGGGACGAATGGATCGCGAAAACCTACGAATCCCTGCGCAAGCTGAGCCCGGGCCGTTACAGCAAGACCGAACTGGTGGAGGAGTCCGTCGATGTCATTTATTAACGGTTCCTCGATTATGAACCGCGTCTCCATTGGCGCGGTTTCACTGGTACTGCTGCTGTCCGCCTGCTCCAGCAACGAGCCGAAGGAAGAGGAATTCGCCATGCCGGAATCGGTAATGGTGGATCTGGAGGGTGGTGACGCCACGACCGCTGCCCCCGCAGCAGAGGCAGCAGCCGCCGAAGATGACGCAGCCGCAGCCGGTGCCAAAAAAGCCCCGACCGATCAGGATTCCGCAGCCGTGCTGGAACGTCTGCGCACACAGTCAGCGCCGGTTACCGCCCGCGATCCCGCTCACGAAAAACAGGCCAAGGCCGCGAGGGAAGGCTTCGATCGCGCACTGGTGGAAATGAAAAAAGGCAACCTGGATGGCGCGCTGGCGCAATTCCGCCAGCTGTCGGCGCAATATCCAGCACTGGCCGGCCCGGTGGTGAACCAGGCGATCATCCTGCGCAAGAAAGGCCAACTGGATGCAGCGCACAAACTGCTGCAGGACGGTCTGATGACCCATGGCCGCAATCCCTATTACCTGAACCAGCTCGGCATTTACAGCCGCGAACTGGGCCAGTTCAGGAAAGCGCAGGCCAGTTATGAATCTGCGATCAGGATCGACGAAAATTACGCCAAGGCACACTATAATCTGGCAGTGCTGGCGGATCTTTATCTGCACGATCCGGCACTGGCGCTGCGGGAATTTCAGACTTACCAGAAATTGCTGCCGGAACCGGATGCAAAAGTGGCTGGCTGGATCAAGGACCTTGAGCGCCGGCAGGCGCCCTGACGTGAAGCGAGAACGAACGTGAAACGGATACTGTACTGGGCTGCCCTAACTCTGCTGCCGCTGCACGCACTGGCACTGGATGAAGGCACCACCATCATCGGCACCAAGGAAGCGCCCAACGTGCTGAACGTAGTGCCCTGGCAATCCCGCGAACTGGGTGTCGATCCCTGGGGCGCGCAGCCTACGCACAATTCCGAATTGCTCAATGATGCCTTGAAACCGGTGGACCGGGACGAGTTGCAGCGGCAGGTTGAATATTTTAACCTGCTGCAGGATTCGTCACCGCAAGCCGTTGAACCATAAGAATTTTTATAATCGAATCCCACCAAATAAAGAAATCGGGTGAATCAGGAGACTCTAATGGAAAGCACAACCGCCGCCATCAACGCCGCCGAAACCAGCGCGGGATTTTTCCCCACTCTGGTGCAATTCTTTGTCGAGGGTGGCGTGTTCATGTATGTCATCCTGTTCGTATTCCTCATCGGGCTGGCGATTGCCATCGAGCGTTTCATCTACCTGAACCTGGTGCAGACCCGCAACCAGACCGTGTGGAAGAAACTGTTCCCGCTGCTGACCCAGGGCAAATTCAAGAGCGCGATGGATGAAGCCAAGACCTCCACCGCCGCTGTTGCGAAAATTCTGGTGTATGGATTGTCCCGCAGCGCCTACGCCACTCACCACGACGAAGTGGAAATGGCCATGGAAGAAGGTCTGATGGAAGCCATTCCCAGCCTGGAACGCCGCACCCATTACATCGCCATCTTCGCCAACATCGCCACCCTGCTCGGCCTGCTCGGCACCATCCAGGGTCTGATCACCGCGTTCGATGCTGTCGCCGGGGCCGATCCCGCCCTGAAAGGCGACCTGCTTTCCGCCAGTATCTCGGTGGCGATGAACACTACTGCCTTCGGTCTGATCGCCGCGATTCCGCTGATGCTGATCTTCGCCTACCTGCAATCCAAGACCAACCAGCTGATCGACAGCATGGAAATGGCATCGGTGAAATTCCTCAACGTTTTCCGCCAGGCCCAGACACAGAACAAGAACAAGCCAGCCGGTACTCCCTGATTGCGCTCGCCAGACTGAACAGGAGTTTTCATCTGTATGCGTAGACGCAAGATTCGCAGCCGGGACACCGAGGTCCAGCTCAACATCACCACCTTCATGAACCTGATGGTGGTGCTGGTGCCATTCCTGCTGATCACGGCGGCCTTCTCGGAAATGTCGGTCCTGCAGCTGACGCTGCCACCCACTTCTGCTATTCCGCAGCAACAGCAGGACGAGCAGAAGAAACCCATCGTGCTGGAAGTACTGATCTACAAGAACCGGCTGGAAGTGGTGGACCGCCAGACCGGCCCGCTCAAAATCATTCCCGTGACCAGCACCGGTCACGATTACAAGACGCTGACCACCCTGCTCAAGGCCATCAAACTGCGCTTTCCCGAGATCACCGACGTGACGCTGCTGCTGGAACGGGACACGGCCTACGATGTTCTGGTGCAGACCATGGATCATGTGCGCATGACCTATCAGCTGCAGAGTGGCACTTCCGTTGAGGTGGAGCTGTTCCCGGATATCGCCATCGGTGACGCGCCGCCGGATGCCCAGGCCGCCCCGCAAGCCGCGCCCGCCACGACAGGAGGCAACGCATGAAGCTGTCCGCTCGCGCCAAGCGCATGGAGCGGCGCCGTAAGCGCTCCAAGTTTCCGGAAATCAATCTGGTGTCGATGATGGACATCTTCACCATTCTGGTGTTCTTCCTGCTGGTGAATTCATCCGACGCTATCCAGCCGCCCAACCAGAAAGTGGTGCAGTTGCCGAAGTCCACCGCCGAGCTGCTGCCGGACCAGACCGTCTCCATTCTGGTGAACGATCAAGCCATTCTCGTCAACGGCCATGCGGTAATCGACGTGCCCTCCGTCATGGCCATGCCCAGCGACATGATTCCTGCCCTGCAGAAGGAGCTGCGGTACCAGGCCAGCAAATCCGCTGCACCGATGGATGAACTGGGCGTCGCCCAGCGCGACATCACCATCATGGGCGACAAGGCGATTCCCTACGGCCTGCTGCGCAAGATCATGGTGACCTGCAGCAACAGTGAATACACCAACATCTCGCTGGCCGTACTCAAGAAACCGGCGGACAAGAACTCATGATCGAGACTCCGTATTTTTCGACGCCGACCCTGCCCTGGGACAGACGGGCCGAGGAAGAAAAGCTGTTCCGCCGGCTGGCGGCGCTGTTCATCCTGATTTTCTTCATCATCACCATCATCGTGCCGTATGTTCCCCTGCCGGAAAAACAGCGCGAGGAAGTGGAGCGCATTCCACCCCGCCTGGCCAAGCTGGTGATGGAAAAACAGAAACCGCCACCGCCGAAGGTGGAGGAAAAACCGAAGGAAGAATTGAAGGAAGAACCGAAAAAAGAAGAGCCGAAAAAGGAAGAACCCAAAAAAGAAGAGAAGAAAGAAGAGCCCAAGCCCAAGAAGGAAGAGCCCAAAAAGCCGCAGCCCACCAAGCAGGAAACCGCGAAGAAACAGGCAGCGGCAGCGGTGGCAGTATTTGATGATCTGGCGGATCTGCGGGACACACAGGATCTGGACAGCCTGAAAACCCAACAGCAGGCGGTGACCAGCGCCAGCGTCAGCGCCCAGGGCAGTGCCACCGATCGCGCCCTGATCGGCAGGGCCGCCATTGGCGGCAGCGGCGGCGTGGCTATCGCGAAAGCCAGCTCGGGCGGCGGCGGTACCGGTAAACTGGGCACGGCACCGGGCTCCGGCATACAGTCCAGCCAGGTTAAAAGCGCCATTGCCGATCCCGCCGCGCAGCAGGCAGAAAAACGCGGCAAAGGTGGCAAGGCCCGCCGCACCACCGAAGACGTTCAGCTGGTATTCGACCGCAACAAGGGCGCGATCTACTCGCTGTATCGCCGAGCCCTGCGGGAAAATCCGGCGCTGGAAGGTACTCTGGTGCTGCGGCTTGAAATCCAGCCCAATGGCGCCGTTTCCCGCTGCGAAGTGGTGAGCAGCGAACTGAAAGATCCGGATCTGGAGCGCAAGATTGTCACCAAGGTGAAAAGCATCAATTTCGGCAAGATGGACGTGGATGTGTGGAATGACTCCTATCCGATTTCCTTCATTCCTTCCTGACGGGCCGCAGCGATGATCAAGTCTCTTGCCCCCGTCCTGATGCTGCTCGCCACCCTGCTGGCGGCGAGCCCTGCCCTGGCCAAGAAGCCGCCGGTGGGTGACCAGGCGCCAGATTTCACCCTGCATGCCGACGGCCCCTACAATCTGCGGCTGGAAGAACAGAAAGGCTATGTTGTGGTGGTGGGATTCTGGGCCAGCTGGTGCCGGTCCTGCCCGATCCAGCTCAAAGCGCTGGAAATGCTGCACCAGAAATACAAGGACATGGGCGTGAAGGTCTGGGCCATCACGCTGGATGAAGATTTCGAAGCCGCGCGCCATCATGCCCACAAGCACGGCCTGAATTTCACCCTGCTGCAGGATGGCGAAGTGCGGGTGAGCGAGCGCTACGACATCGACGATCTGCCCGCCACGTTCGTGGTGGACCGGGACGGCAAGCTGCGGCTGATGACGGAAGGTTTCAATCCGGGTGACGAAGCCCGGCTGGACCAGTTTCTGGAAACCCTGGTACGCGAATGATCGCGCACCCTGCAAGAACCACGCATAGAGCATGACGACAATGACACCTGTGACACGCTGGTCTACTTCATTTTCGCAATCCCTGCTGCTGGGATTCTCCCTGCTGACGCTGCTGCTCAGCCTGTCGGCGCCGGTGCTGGCCGCCAAGGCAGGCGATGACGTGGACATGGATCTGGACGACACCGAACTGGAATACGTCGAGATCGACGAAATCCTGAGCGAGGACGAGAACGCGCCCCGCCCGAGCAAGGCCGACGTGGCCGCCAAGAAGAAAAAGGTTGACGTTGAAGCGGCCAGCACCGCCGAGGAAAAAGAGTTCGTCGATCTGAACCAGATTCTGTATGGCGGCGAACAGCCAGCCAAGGGTGGCAAGGGAGCAGCACCGGGCGCGCCGGCACCGGAGCGCAAGAGCATGCAGCAGGAAATGCAGTCGCTGAAGGAAAAGGTACTGCAGGTGAACCGCGATCTGTTCGTGCTGGAGGAAGATCTGCTCTATCCCAGCAGCACCCAGGTCAACGTCTTCGTGTCCTGTGATGCCCTGCCCTACTTCCAGCTGGATGGCGTGACCGTGAAGATCAACGACCGCGCGGTGGGCAACCACCTGTACACCGAGCGCGAACTCAAGGCCATGAACCGGGGCGCGGTGCAGCGCCTGTTCACCGGTAACCTGCCGGTCGGCGAGCATGAACTGGTGGCCATCGTCAGCGGCGTGGGCCCCGAGGGCCGCGATTACAAGCGCGCGGTCAGCATCGAATTCGAGAAAACCAGCGGCACCAAGTACATCGAACTCAAAATCGAAGGGGATAACCAGCGTCAGCAGCCCACCTTCCGTCTGAAACAGTGGGAGTGAGCAGGCTGAGGACACGGCATTGAAATCCATCTTCTCTCTGATCAAGCCGTCGCCGGCACCGCAACCCCTGCGGGCGCTGACGCTCGCCCTGTTGCTGGCGGGCGCACCGGCCCTGGCAGCAGAACCTGAGGCGGGCGCAGAACCGGCTCCGGCGACAGCCGCGCCTGCCACCACCAGCATCCAGACCGGGGCAGACAGCGGTTTCATGGCGCCGGTGAAAAAGGCCTTCGGTTCCGTTACGGATTCCGTCACCAATCTATTCAGCTTCGGCGACGATGAAGCCGCTGCGGAAAAGCCCCCCGGGGAAGCCGTCCCGGCCCAGCCGATTCCCGTCGACCAGCCCCATCCTGTGGGCGACCTGGCCTACGGCGACCTGCTGTTCGAGTACTACCAGCAACGTTATTTCGCTGCCATCACCAAGATTCTGGTGGCGCAGCAGCGGGGCCTGCTCAGCCGCGACGCCGAGCACACGCAAATCCTGCTGGGCGCGCTCTACATTTCCTACGGCATGCTGGACAAGGGCGAAGCCATTTTCCGCCAGCTGCTGGCCGGTGGCATGTCACCCGCCGGTGCCGACGAAGCCTGGTACCAGCTGGCCCGCATCCACTACAAGAACGGCGATGTCAGCCGTGCCCGCGATATCCTGGTGGCCGAAATCAAAGCCCCGCTGGAATCCCGCGCCACCGAGCACACACTGCTGCTGGCGCTTTGTCACATCCGGCTGGGGGAAGCAGATCAGGCCAAGCCCTTGCTGCCCTATCTGAAGGACGATCCGGAGCTGGGCACCTTCACCCGCTTCAACCTGGGTTCCGCTTTCGCGCAGATGGGCCAGCTGAACAAGGCCGGCCGCTATTTCTCGCAAGTGGCGGAAACCGAAGCCACCGACGAAAGCAGTCTGGTGCTGAAGGACCAGGCCACTCTGGCCCTGGGCGTGAAACTGCTGAAACAGAACAAATGGCTGGAAGCCCGCGACCTGCTGGAGCACATCCGTCTGTACGGGCCGGTGGCCAACCGCGGCCTGCTGGCATTGGGCTGGACCTACTTCAACTCCACCGACCAGACCGGCGCCCTCACCCCCTGGCTGGAACTGGCGGAACGGGATCTGGCAGACCCCGCCGTGCAGGAAGCCCTGCTCAACATTCCCTACGTATATGAACAGCAGGGCGCACTGCAGGAAGCACTCAACCGCTACCGCGAGGCGCACCGCATATTCCAGCAGCAGCGCAACAGCCTGGACAACGTGAAGCAGGAAATCCAGAAGCCGGACTGGGTGGAAAAAATCAGCCCGGTGTCCAAGGAAGACACCCGCAATGTGATGGGTGAAATTCCCCCGTTCAAGCTGGCAGCAGACGATCCGGCCTCGCGCCATCTGTACCTGTATTTTTCCAGCAACGAATTCCAGCGCATCTACCGCGACTACCGCGAACTGCAACGGCTGTACATGGTGCTGGTACATTGGCAGCGGCAGTTGCCCAGCTACAACCAGATGATCGCCACCCACATGGAGCGACTGGAAAAACTGGGGCCGAAATCGGAAAAAGCCATCCAGTATTCGCGCAAGTTCCACGCCTATGCCAACGTGAAGCTGGACGAATACAACGCCCGCCTGGCGCAGATTCAGGCCAGCGACGATCTGGCGGGCAGCGCCACCGTCCAGCAATTGACCCAGAAGGAACGGCTGGAGGCGGCGGAAGCTACGCTGCGTTCACTGGGTGAGCCGGAAATGTATGAAGAGGAATGGACCAAGCTGCGCCTGCTGAAAGGCCTGCTGATGTGGGACCTGAACGCCACCGCTCTCGAGCGGCGCTGGGAAATGACGAAGGACGCCATCACCACCGAAAACCTGCTGGTGGAACTGGAGCAGCGTATCCGCGCGGTGGAAGCGGCGCGCACCGCCCGCCTCGACCGTTTCCATGGTTTTGAGGGGCGCATCGTCGACCTGGACCAGCGCATGACCGGCCTGCAAACCGAGATCGCCACCGCACTGCAGCACAACCGCCAGTACCTGCAGAATGTTGCCACCGGCATCGTCGATCAGCACCAGACCCAGCTGGACCGCATGCGCGCCAAGGCGCTGCTGTCCATCGCCCGTCTGCAGGATCGCGGCTACGTGCAGGAACGGGAACGGCAGGGCCGGCAGCCGAAGCAGGGCCTCATGATGGAACTGCAGGACCAGCCGGCGACACCAGCCGATTCCGACACCGACAAGCCTGACGGCAAGAAAGGTTCAGGCGAACCGGACAACCTCACCGACGTGATCCGCAACATCTTCTCGGACTGAACCCGTTCCGACACCCGGCCTGAATCCATTGGAGGCAGTGCCGGGATGCGTTAGCATACCCCTCAGCCGTACCTAGTCCCGCCACAGGAACAACCCATGCCGCTTCCACCCAAAAAACATCCGGCAATCCGTCTGGTCGCCTGGCTTTCGATCCTGGGCGGCCTGCTCACGATGGGCTGGAGCCTGAATCTGCTGCACACCGCACTGGAGCAGCAGAACTGGCCCAGCGCGCAGGTGGTCCGTGGCGGCACCGACAATGATCTGCATTACCGGGTGGGGGAACGCCACTTCCAGATCGAACCGGCGACGGACGCCTCCACCCTGCCCCTCACCGTCGTGTTCTACGATCCGGCCAAGCCGGACAGCTACATTTTCAAACCATCCAATTACTGGTGGCCCCTGTACCTGAGCATGGCGGGCCTGATCGTGCTGTACGCCGGCCTGCACCTGCAGCGGGAACGTCACCGCGACGTGCAACAGCTGGGCTTCGAATAAATCGTCAATCACTTCCGGGGATGACCCATGCAACAACAACTGGCCGACATGCTGGCCCTGCAGGACCGGATGAACACCAAGGTGCATCCGCAGTGGCGGGAACAGGGTTATGAATGGTACCGCGCCGTGTGGACCGAGTGCGCCGAACTGATGGACCACTTCGGCTGGAAATGGTGGAAGAAGCAAACGCCGGACCTGCCGCAATTACAGCTGGAAATTGTCGATATCTGGCACTTCGGCATGAGTATTTTACTGGTGCGCGAACAGGATCATGCTGCAGTTGCAAACCAGATTGCCAACCATTGGACCACGCAGACCAGCACCACCGATTTCCGCATCGCCGTGGAAGCCCTGGCGCAAGACACACTGACGACCAAAGCCTTTTCCATCCCCTTGTTCTGCCAATTGATGACCCTGGCGGATTTCAGTCTGGAGCAGTTGTACAAGCAGTACACCGGCAAGAACGTGCTGAATTTTTTCCGCCAGGATCACGGCTACAAGGAAGGCACCTACCCGCGCAAGTGGCACGGCAAGGATGACAACGAACACCTGGCCGAAGTGCTGGACCTGCTCGACGCCAGTGCCGCCGATTTCCAGCAGGCGCTGTATGCGGCGCTGCAGGCGCGTTACCCCGGCTGAGAAGAAAGCAGCGCGGCGGGGAACGCTCACCCCGCCGCGCCGGTCCAACTGGATGTTCATCCCCTTCACGCCCACAGGACGCCAGACATGACGCTGAATCGCGCATCTTACCGCCCACATTCTTCATTTTTTGCCGCACTTCTTGCCACCCGCCCCACCTTGTTCACCACCAGCGCGCTGACCGCGCTACTCGCCTGCAGCAGCACCTTCGCCGCACCATCGCTCACCATCTACAACGGCAATTTCGCCGTGGTGCGCGACACGCTGGAACTGCCGGTGAACAAGGGCGCCAACCGGGTGCAGTACCAGAACATCACCCGTCTGCTGGAACCGGATTCGGTGGTGCTGCGCAGCCGCAAGGACGACTGGAAGATCAGCATTCAGGAGCAGAATTTTCTCGCCAATGTCGTCAGCGAACCGTTGCTGCTGCATTATTTCGAAGGCAAGACCATCGACTTTGAAGTGCTGCGCGACCAGCAGCCGGTGATCGTGCCCGGCAAGATCATCCGCAGCGGCTATGAGGATCCCAACAGCAACAGCCCCATCATCGAAATGGAAGGCAAGACCCGCTTCGGCCTGCCCGGGCGCCCGCTGTTTCCCGCGCTGAAAGACGACACGCTGCTGAAACCTGCACTGCAGTGGCAACTGGAATCGTCGCAGGCCGGCAACGCGCCGCTGGAAATCGCCTACCTCACCGGCGGCATGAACTGGAAGGCGGATTACAACATCATCGCCACAGACAACAGCGACAAGGTCAGTCTGAACGGCTGGGTGACGTTCACCAACAATGCCGGCCAGGATTTCAGCCAGGCCAACGTGAAACTGATGGCAGGTGACGTGAATAAGGTGCAGCCTGCACCCCAGTACCGCGCCAAGGGCATGGCCATGGCCGCCGCCATGGAAGCGGACACTGCCGGCGTCACGGAAAAGGCGCTGGATGAATTTCACCTGTACTCACTGCCGCGCAAACTGGATCTGCGCGATGGCGAAACCAAGCAGGTGGAATTCCTGAATGTAACCGGGGTGAAAGCGAAAAAACTGTTCGTGTACGACGGCGCCGCCATTCCCGATCATTACCGCTTCCAGTCACCGCAGGACATCCGCAACGATCCCAACTTCGGCACCCAGAGCAACACCAAGGTGTGGATCATGCGCGAATTCAAGAATGCGAAAGACAACGGACTGGGTGTTCCACTGCCGAAAGGTCGCGTGCGCTTCTACCAGCAGGACGAACAGCAACTGGAATTCATCGGCGAGAATAATATCGACCACACGCCCAAGGATGAAACCGTGCGCCTGTACACCGGCAACGCCTTCGACATCGTGGGCGAGCGCGAGCGCACCGATTACCAGATCAACACCCAGGAACAGTGGCTGAAGGAATCCTTCAAGATCACGCTGAAAAACCGCAAGCAGGAAAAGGCCAGCGTGAATGTGGTGGAACATCTTTACCGCTGGAACAACTGGGCCCTGGAAAAGAAAAGCCAGGACTTCGTGAAGAAGAATGCCGACACCATCGAGTTCAATGTCAGCCTGAATCCGGATGAGGAGAAGGTGGTGACTTATACGGCGCGGTATTCCTGGTAGTGGCTGGACTGCGCCGGCAAATACCGCAGCGGATTGAAATCCGGAGCGTCTGAATGGAAAGAATATCAGCCCAGGGCGGCTGCCTGTGCGGCAACGTCCGTTATCAAATCGATGCCCAGCCCATCGACGCCGGCTTCTGTCACTGCCGGCTTTGCCAGCGTGCGACAGGGGCGCCGGTGGTGGCATGGGTAACGCTGCCAGTGGAGGGCTTCCGCTATCTGCAAGGTTCACCCGCCGTCTTTCAATCCAGTTCCCACAGCCAGCGTGAACATTGCGCGGCCTGCGGCACAGCACTGGTGTTTCGCAAAAGCGTCGCGCCGGTCACCCTGGACGTCACGCTCTGCTCCCTCGACGAACCCACGCTGGTTCAACCTCAGTATCACATCTGGCTGGAAAGCCGGGTGGACTGGCTCCACCTCGGCGACGACCTGCCGCAGCATGCCGGCGCCGGACCTGACCAGCACTGATCCAAGTCCCGACTTCCCCCTCATTCGGTCCCCCCTGTTCAGGGGCTGTGGCCCCGTCGATGAAATTCCTACTCTGACCTGGACGCAAATGCGTTGCACACGTCAATTCATTTTCCAGGAGAAATTCACCATGAACATTCACACTCATCTGCCGGCATCGCGGCACGCGCTGTCATTGGGATGCGCACTGCTGCTGGGCAGTATGCTCTGCGCTCAGGCCAACGCCGAGTTCGAATTCGACGATGTGGAAAACGTTCCACAAGGCGTCAAATACGATGCCAAGACCTATCCCGGCATCACCTGCGAAGCGCAGTCGGTGGCGGAGATCGGCCTGTTCCAGAATCTGGGCTTCATGATGGTCAATGCCAACCAGGGCCGGCGCAGCGTAGTCTGCCCCGTGGTGCGCGACAACACCGAAAATACCGACGGCACCTGGGGCGCCTTCGTCCATATCAGCAATCCACCCAACCGTTCCACCGATTGCTCGCTGTACAGCTATGACCAGTACAACGTGCTGATCGATTCCGACACCGGTTCCACCGGCGCCCTCGGCAACCAGACGATTTTTCTGGACGTGGATGCCAGCGTGGACGGCGGCTTTTATGGCATCACCTGCGAACTGCCGAACCAGGGGCTGGTGCACAGCTATGAAGTGCGGGAATTCCTGGACACCGATAACGAAGGTGGCATCGTGATTGGCCCGTGGAATCCGCCCTTGCCGTGACCGATGCTGAATCGCGTGGGGCTGGTCACGAGCAGTTGGCCAGCCCCGGCGCTAGGCGCCACTATTGAGGGCAGCTGGCGACGCCGGTTCACGGTATATGGAAAAATGATGGCGGCCATGTTCCTTGACCTCGTACATGGTGCTGTCGGCCTTGGCGATCAGATCGTCCAGCTGCAAGCCGTGTTCGGGAATCAGGACAATGCCGATGCTGGCGCCCACCTGGCCGCTGCGGCCGCCACCCAGATCGATCGGCTGGCTGACCGCCTGCAACAGTTTGTCCGCCACCAGCGGCACTGCCTCCGCATTCTTGCCCGTGAACACCAGCACCACAAATTCATCACCACCCCAGCGGACCACCACATCCTGCTTGCGCAGGGATTGGGAAAGCCGCTGGGAAACGGCGATCAGCACCCGGTCGCCCGCTTCATGGCCGTAGGTATCGTTGATGGGTTTGAAGCGGTCCAGGTCGATCATCATCAGCGCACACGGCTGCTGATCGGTCGCCACCTGCACCAGCGCCTGCCGCAAATGACGCTCGCCGGCCCGACGGTTGTACAACTGGGTCAGGGCATCCCGTTCCGCTTCATGCTGCACTTCCCTTTCCCGCCGTGCCCGCTCCGAGATGTCGTACAGAATACATTCCACCAGCAGATCCCCATCTTCATTCCGCACCGAGGAAAACAGCGCGTGCAGCCAGCGCGCGTTGCCAGACAGTTCGCCCGACAGCAACAGGTCGACACTGACCGGCAGATCCTCTGTGACGGCATGCAGCAACAGCAGGTTCACCTGCGCGGGATCATCGAACAGCTGGAGAAAGTTGGTCATGTCCGCCGCCGGCCGGCCCTGGCTCATGATGCGGTTGAACGACGGGTTGCTGAACAGAACCAGACCGTTTTTATCGACCAGCGAAATGCCGCAACTGGCGTGATCGAAGATCAAACGGAAGCGCCGTTCCACCGATTCCACATACTGGCGCAGGCGCCGTTCACCTTCCAGCGTGCCCTGGGTAGCGGCGAGCAGGGCGTTGATGTCATCCACCAGCTGCGCCACTTCGTCCCGGCGCCGGTGTGTTGGCAACGGCAGGCGGCTGGCACTGCCCGGCTCGATTTCGTGCAGGTCACGCGCCAGCGCAGTGAGCGGACGGGCCAGACGCCAGTGCACCAGCAGGATGGTCAGGATGGTCAACACCAGGGAATGCGCAACCAGCGTTGCGATATAGACGACAGCCACCTCACGCGCCCTTTGCTCGATCAGGGGGCGATTGGGTTGCAGGGACAGGCTGCCGATGGACTCCTCCGGCGTAAAAGGAGCGCTCAGCGGGAACTGGTGCAGTTGTGCTTCGTCGAATCCACCCACATCTCCCGACACGATCCGCATGCCGGTGGCCGACTGCAGCGCGGCTGATACCACAATGTCATTTTTTGTCAGGCCGCGCACCACGTCCGTGGCCAGTTCCGCGTTGTCGAGATAGGCCGCTACTGCCGCACTGCTTTCCACCGTGGCCACCAGCTGCTGCAATTGCCGGTCGGCCTGGGTAACCTGCTCGTCAAAAATACGCTGGTAAAAAAAAGTCGACAGGGCCACCGTCAACACGACCGATCCGGCCAGAATCGTCAGGCCGCTGCGAACTGTCAGCGAATGGCGAACATCAATCGACACGGGACACAACCTTTACGCTTTTATCGACATCCTTGCTGTCCAGATAGCCGATGGCATTTTTGTTTTCGCGGACCGCCTTCAGCACATTCACGCTGTTGGATATCACCTGGGGTGGCGATGCGCGCCCGGTAAATAACAGCTTGGCCCAATACGCGTTGACTTCCGCCACGCTTTTATTGACCAGGCCACGATAAAAATCGCTGCGTGCCTGGGAATCCGGCGGCAGATCCAGGCGCAGCACCAGGCTGCCGTCGGGGAAATGTTGTGTCCGGCCCATGTACAGGTCCACCAGTTCGCGACGGCTGAAACTGTCCACAGAACTGTCCAGGTTCACCACCACCACGATCTCGGCCCTGGCGCTGCACACCAGTACGATTCCGAGCAGCAATGTGAGTATCTTTGGTAGCCGCAGCATCAGAATATGCAGTTCAGGTTGAGGGAAAACGTGTTCAATTCCGTATCTTCCGTGAGTGTCTCTTTTTGCTCCCACAAACCGGCACCATACGCGTGTACCCAGGAATGGTCCCACTGGGCTTTCAGCGCGATGTCGTAGCGAACGTCCCAGCGCATGCCCAGCGACAGCGTATGCTGTTCGATCGGACCCTGATCGCGGGCCGTTTGCAAGCCCTCAGCCAGGGCGGTGAGCGCGGCATCCAGTGGCGGATACATTGAAAGAGCCGGTGGCTCCACAATGAAGCGGTCATTCTGGCTTTGTGCCCAGGCCGCCAGAACAAAAGGCGTAACCGTGCCAATCTGGCGCCCCACACTCAGGTAGCTGCCCGTCACCGACGGATAGTATTCCGTGTCGGAATCCACATGGTTGGCTTCCAGCTGCACCTGCCAGGAATGCTTGTCATAGGCGACGCCGGCCGATAGATAATGAACGTAGGGATCATCCAGTAGGAAATCGTCGGAATAGGCGGCTGCCTGAGGCCAGAACGGGGCAAGCGCCGGATTGCCCAGCGCCTCGGCCAGCAGTTGAGTACCGGGAAAATAGTCTTCACGCTGGTCAAAGCGCAGGCGCGACGCACTGATCCGGGCTAGCCAATGATCCGATTCCCAGTGCAGGGTGCCACCAAAAATGGGCTTCAGCCTCAGCTCCAGTTCGTTGCCTTCCACCTCGTAGGTGTTGCCAATTTGCCCTGCCTGCAGCTTGGCCATCAGGGTGCCGCTGCCCAGGGGTGTGGTCCAGGCCAGATCCATCCCGTCGAAGAAATCGAACCCTGCCAGTGTGTAGAATTCCATGGGCGGGCGGATCCACACATAGGAGAACCCCACGCTGCGGTATTCCGACAACATGTACTGGTCGATACCGATGCGCCCTACCCGCAGGGTCCAGTCGGGGTTGAAACGATAGCGCAGGAAGGCCCAGCTGACCGCGTCACTCCAGCTGTCGTCGACGGTATCCTTGCCCAATAGCTGGAGCGTACCCCCCCACTTCCCGGTGGGATTGATGTCCAGTTGCAGCCCGACTGAAGACTCGGCCAGCATGGACCAGTCGCCGTCGTACAGGCCTTCGCGGTCCAGCTCGCGGCGGAAACCCAGGATTTCATTACCACCCTTGGTGGCGCCCAGGGTGGCGAAGCCGCTGAAACGGAACATGCCGGACAGGTCACTTTCATCGGCATGGCTGAAGGGCGCCACCAGCACCCACGCCAGCAGAAATATAACCCGATGAATTCGCCGTAGAAAAGCCATAAGCCGCACGCCGTCTGTTCAATCCCACTAATCCTTATAAATCAGTGTAGCAGGGCTGGTGGAAGCGACTGGCGGGCATCAATCGACGCGCGACACAACCTTCACACTTTTATCGACGTCCTTGCTGTCCAGATAGCCGATGGCATTTTTGTTTTCGCGGACCGCCTTCAGCACATTCGCGCTGTTGGATATCACCTGGGGTGGTGATGCGCGGCCGGTAAACAACAGCTTGGCCCAGTACGCATTGACTTCCGCCACGCTCTTGTTGACCAGGCCACGATAGAAATCGTTGCGGGCCTGCGAATCCGGCGGCAGATCCAGGCGCAATACCAGGCTGCCGTCGGGAAAATGCTGCGTCCTCCCCATGTACAGGTCCACCAGTTCACGACGGCCGAAACTGTCTACGGGGCTGTCCTTGTTCACCACAACCACGGTCTCGGCCCTGGCGCTGCATACCAGTGCGATTCCGAGCAACAATGTCAGCATCCTAAGTAGCCGCAGCATCAGAATATGCAGTTCAGGTTGATGGAAAATGTGTTCAATTCCATATCTTCCGTGGGTGCCGCTTTTTGCTCCCACAAACCGGCGCCATAAGCGTGTACCCAGGAATGGTCCCACTGGGCTTTCAATGCGATGTCGTAGCGGATGTCCCAGCGCAGGCCCAGCGACAGCGTGTGCTGTTCGATCGGACCCAGATCGCGAGACGCTTGCAAAGCTTCGGCCAGGGTGGTCAGGGCCACATCCAGCGGCGGAAACATGGAAAGGGTCGGTGGCTCCACGATGAAGCGGTCATTCTGGCTTTCCGCCCAGGCCGCCACCGCGAAGGGCGTAATCGTACCCATCTGGCGCCCTACACTCAGGTAGCTGCCCGTCACCGACGGATAGAATTCCGTGTCGGAATCCACATGATTGGCTTCCAGCTGCACCTGCCAGGAATGGTGGTCATAGGCGGCACCGGCTGAGAAATAATGAATGTAGGGATCATCCAGTAGGAAATCATCGGAATAAGCGGCTGCCTGGGGCCAGAACGGGGCAAGCGCCGGATTGCCCAGCGCCTCAGCCAGCGGTTCCGTACCGGGAAAATAGTCTTCACGCTGGTCAAAGCGCAGGCGCGACGCGCTGATCCGGGCCTGCCAATGATCCGATTCCCAGTGCAGGGTGCCACCAAAAATGGGCTTCAGCCTCAGCTCCAGCTCATTGTCTTGCACCTTGAAGGTGTTGCTGATTTGACCTGCCTGCAGCTTGGCCATCAGGGTGCCACTGCCCAAGGGCGTGGTCCAGGCCAGGTCCAATCCGTCGAAGTATTCGAATCCTGCCAGTGTGTAGAATTCCATGGGCGGGCGGCTCCACAAATAGGAGAACCCAACACTGCGGTATTCCGACAGCATGTACTGGTCGATGCCGATGCGCCCTACCCGCAGGGTCCAGTCGGGGTTGAAACGATAGCGCAGGAAGGCCCAGCTGAACGCGTCACCCCAATTGTCGTCGACGGTATCCTTGCCCAGCAGCTGGATTGTGCCGCCCCACGCGCCGGAGGGATTGATGTCCAGTTGCAGCCCGACGGAGGACTCCGCCAACATCGACCAGTCCCCATCGTAAAGGCCTTCCCGGTCCAGTTCGCGGCGGAAACCCAGTATGTCATTACCGCCCTTGGTGACGCCCAGTGAGGCGAAGCCGCTGAAACGGAACAGGCTGCCGGACAGGTCACTGTCATCGGCATAACTGAGGGGCGCCGCCAGCACCCCGGCCAGCACGAGAAAAACCCGATGCATTCGCCGTAGAAAAACCATAATCCGCACGTCGTCTGTCACACCCCACCCATCCTTTCAAATCAGTGTAGCAGGGCTGGTACGGGTTGCCGGGGGGCAACGATCAGGCCAGATTCAGCAGCCGGCGCACCTCCTCCACCGCCAGGGTTTCGTGGCTGACCAGCTCGGCTGCAAGCTTGTCGAGATCAGCGCGGTGTTGTTGCAACAGATCCAGCGCCCTTGTCTCACTGCGTTTCACCATCGCTTCCACTTCCTCGTCAATCAAACGTGCGGTGGCGTCGCTGAAGTCTTTCGGCTGCGTCATTTCCATGCCCAGGAACGGATGCTCCTCATGCTGCAGGAAGGTCACCGGACCCATTTTTTCACTCATGCCCCACTGGGTGATCATGCGCCGCGCCAGCCGCGTGCACTGCTTGAGATCATCGGCGGCACCAGAGCTGACATTGCCGTACACCACCTTTTCCGAGCAGCGCCCACCCATGAAGACACACAGACGATCCTCCAGAAATTCCTGGGTGTAGTTGACACGGTCTTCCGTCGGCATGGTTTCGGTCACGCCCAGCGCGCGACCACGGGGAATGATGGTGATCTTGGCGAGCGGGTCGGCGTTGGGCAGGAACAGCGACAGCAGCGCGTGGCCGGCCTCGTGGTAGGCAATGCGTTGCTTGTCGCGGTCGTTGAGCAGGTCCTGGCGTTCCGAGCCCAGAATGATCTTGTCGTGGGCGTATTCGAAATCCACCTGCTCGATCTGTTCCTTGTCGGTGTTGGCCGCATGCAGCGCCGCCTCGTTCACCAGATTTTCCAGATCCGCGCCGGAAAAGCCGATGGTGCGGCCAGCCAGCTGTTCCAGATCCACATTCTGCGCCACCGGCTTTTTGCGGGTGTGCACCTGCAGTATCTGCAAGCGCGCTTTTTTCTGCGGCAAATCCAGGGTGATCTTGCGATCGAAGCGGCCTGGCCGCAGCAGCGCTGGATCGAGCACATCGGGGCGGTTGGTGGCGGCCAGCACGATGATGGGTTCGGTGGGCTCGAAGCCGTCCATCTCCGCCAGGATCTGGTTCAGGGTCTGTTCGCGTTCGTCATTGCCGCCGCCGACGCCCGTACCACGCACGCGGCCCACAGAATCGATCTCGTCGATGAAAATCAGGGCCGGTGCTTTTTCACGGGCCTGCTGGAACATGCTGCGTACGCGCCCTGCCCCGACACCGACAAACATCTCGACGAACTCCGAGCCGCTGATGCTGAAGAACGGCACGCCCGCTTCGGCGGCGGTGGCTTTGGCCAGCAGCGTCTTGCCCGTGCCCGGCGGTCCCATCATCAAAATGCCCTTGGGCAGCGCGGCACCGAGACGGCGGAACTTGTCAGGATTCTTCAGATACTCGATCACTTCACGCAGGTCATGCTTGGCACTGTCGAGTCCCGCCACTTCGTCGAAACTGATTTTGCGGTCGAGATTTTCATACAGCCGCGCCCGGGATTTGGAAAAGCCAAACAGACCGCCGGCCCCACTACCGCCCATGCGATTCTGCAGGGCGCGGTTACTCCAGGCGAACAGGCCGAAGATCAGCACCCAGGGCAGCACGCTCACCAGCAGGTTGGCCCACCAGGGCCACTCTTCCGACTGGGCCACCAGTTCCACCTGATGGGTTTCGATCTGCTCCAGCAGGCGGGTGTCAGTGATCGGTGGCAGCCGGGTGGAAAAATCAAAGCCTTCCTTGCGCTCGGAATCGCGATACCGCCCCTGCACCTGCTGCCCCTTGATCTGCACCGAGACCACCTGATCATTCACCAGCTGCTGCTTGAAGGTGGAATAAGGCACCTCCGACGGCGCCTGATGCTGGCGCGCACTCGCATAGTAGTAAAAGACGAACAGGATCAGGGTGAAGATCAGCGGCCGCCAGTCGAACACGGGAACTGGCTTGCCGGGGGCGGGCTTGCCCGGCGGGTTGCGGCCGGGAAGTGGGTCGGGCTTTTGCGGCGTCATTGTGCTTCCGTCACAGCAATTGAACAGGGGGCGATGAGCAGGATGCTACTCCAATCAGTCGGGCTTTTCATGGCAACCGGGCTGGGGCAACCATCGGACGGGAACAATAGTCAGTTCGGACGATTGTTCCTCCTGCCCGTGGATCTTAGTCTGCCAACAGGGACAACCCTTTGACGGAGCGCACGGTTAGATGAGCAATGTCACCAACAGCAAAAACAACATCCCCAGCGACCTTACCGCGCAGCTGATCGACCTGCTGGACAAGCAGGCCATCCAGGAACTGGTCCACGCCTACTGCAACGCCGCCGACCGCCACGATTACGCCAAGATGCGCAGCCTGTATCACCCGGACGCCCGCGACGACCACGGCGGTTTCTTCCAGGGCCTGGCCATGGATTTCATCGACCAGCTGCCGGCGATCCAGGAACCGATGGAAATCCTGCACCACAATGTCACCACCCTGAACATCAAACTGGATGCTGCCGACGCAGCCGTGCGCAAGGCCGAGGGCGAAGTCTATGTGCTGGCGTTCCACAAGGTGAAAACCCCCGAGGGCAGTTTCGATCTGCTGATCGGCGGGCGCTACTTCGATCAATATGAAAAGCGCGACGGGGTGTGGAAATTTTCCCACCGCGCCGTGGTGGCGGACTGGGTCAATGTGCACAACCCGTCCATCGTGGATCTGCAGCATCCGGTGATTGCGGGATCGCGCATCGGCAAGCCGGGGCAGGATGATCCGTCCTACGCTTTTTTCTCGCTGTTGCAGTGGGGCCAGCGCTGATTATTTTTTGGAGGGGGAGCGAACAACATGGGCAGACTAAACGGCAAAATCGCACTGGTGACCGGCGCCGGCCAGGGTGTGGGTCAGGGCATTGCGTATGCACTTGCGGCTGAAGGCGCGCGCATCGCCGTGACCGGACGCACACTGCAGAAACTGGAAAGCACCTGCGCTGAAATCCGGCGCCGGGGTGGCGAAGCACTGCCGGTACAGTGCAACGTGAAAGAACCGGAATCGTTGCGCGTCTGTGTCGACACGGTGGTAACGCATTTCGGCGGGCTGAACATTCTGGTGAACAACGCGCAGGAAGTGCCGCTGGGCGCTCTGCTGGACGTTACCGATGCTGCCTTCAACGCTGGCTGGGAATCCGGCCCGCTGGCCACCTTCCGCCTGATGAAACTCTGCCATCCCTATCTGAAAGGCGATGGCTGCATCATCAACGTTGGTTCCTCGGCCGCGAAGCGCTGGGACATGAGCCGCTACGGCGCCTACGCTGCGGTGAAAGAGGCGATCCGCTCCCTCACCCGCGCCGCCGCCTGCGAATGGGGCGCGGACAATATCCGCTGCAACGCCATTCTGCCCCACGCAAAATCACCGGGGCTGGAAGGCTGGATGGAAAAAAATCCGGCCGAAGCGGCGGCATTCGTGAAAACGATTCCGCAACGACGGGTGGGGGATTGTGAACAGGATATCGGGCGGTTTGTGGTACTACTCTGCTGTCCGGAATCGTCCTACATCAACGGGCAAAGCATTGGCGTGGATGGCGGGCAGGCGCTGATTGGCTAGCCGGCTATTGGGACACTACTGACTGCAACATTCAGCCCTGCTCGCACGCCACCAGTTCCAGCAGTGCAGTCTCCGACAGCGCGCGGCTCATGTAAAAGCCCTGCACTTCGTCGCAGCCGTGCTGGCTCAACAGACGGAATTGATCCCAGGTCTCCACACCTTCCGCGATCACGCCCAGCTTCAGACTTTTTGCAATCGCAATCACCGTCTGGGTCAGTTCCAGGGTACCGCGATCCGTCGCGATATCGTCGATGAACACCTTGTCAATTTTCAATGTGCTGATCGGAAAGCGACGCAAGTAACTCAGCGACGAATAACCCGTGCCGAAATCGTCGATGGCGATGCGGATATGCGCCCGCCGCAATGCCGTCAGCACGGTCAGGCTGTGCTCCACATCCTCCATCAGCGCGCTTTCGGTGATTTCGATTTCCAGCTGCGCAGGGTCTACGCTGTAACGCTGCACCTGGAACAGCACCCACTCGGCAAAATCCTTGCGCTTGAATTGGTTGGCGGACACGTTCACGCTCACCCGCCCCAGCCGGATGCCCTGCTGGTACCAGAGAGACATCTTCTCGCACACCTGCTGGAACACCCATTCACCCAGCGGAATGATCAGGTCGGTGCGTTCCGCCAGGTTGATGAATTCCAGCGGCTTCACATTGCCGAATTGCGGATGATCCCAGCGCAGCAGCACTTCCACGCCGGTCATCACGCCGTTGGGCACGCTGTACTGGGGCTGGAAATAGAGTTCGAAATCCTCGTTCACCAGCGCCTTGCGCATGGCGTTTTCCATGATCAGGCGGTCCATGGCCCGCTTGTTCATGATCTCGTCGAAGAACTGGTAGTTGTTCTTGCCCGCGCGCTTGGCGGCATACATCGCGGTGTCGGCGCTGCGCAGCAGCACCTCCGCTGAACGGCCGTGATGGGGATACAGCGCAATGCCAATGCTGCAGGACGTGAACACCTCGCGACTGGCGATCATGAACGGCGAGAAAAACTGCGCCAGTACCCGCGATGACATCTTGATTGCAGACTGCTCCGCCAGCTCGACCGAGAGATCCCGCAGGATGATGGCAAACTCGTCGCCCCCCATGCGCGCCACCGTGTCGCCCTCCCCCAGACAATACAGCAGCCGCCGCGCCACGCCCTTCAGCAACTGGTCGCCCGCGCTGTGGCCGAGGGAATCATTCACCGGCTTGAAGCGGTCCAGATCCAGAAACAGCACCGCCAGTACCGTGCCACCGGTTTCCGCGTTGACCACCGCTTCTTCCAGCCGTTCGTTGAACAGACGGCGATTGGGCACCTCGGTAAGGGAATCGTAAAACGCCAGGCGGTGAATCTTGCGTTCGTTCTGTTTCTTGTCGGCGATGTCCATCAACACGCCCACATAGTGCTGCACTTCATGCTTGAGATTGTGGGTCTGGTTGAAACTGACCAGGGCCGGCCGGGTTTCGCCATTGGCACGCGTGTAAACCGTTTCTTCGCGCCAGCTACGATCGCGGGTGAGTGCCTGACGGATGCGGCGGAACAGTTCCGGGCCGTGAGAATGCTTCCACAGATGGCCACAGTGAACGCCGAGAATCTGCTGCGGCGCGTAGCCGGTGACTTCATAGAATGCGGGGTTCGCCCGCAAGATGTAACCGTTGCGATCGGTGACGAAAATACCTTCCGAGATCGACTCGAAAATCGCGGAAAATAATTGCCGTTCGCTTTCCAGCAGTTCGCGGCTGGGCATGAAATCGGCGATGCCCAGCGCGCCCGTCACCGCCCCGTTTTCGTCGAACAACAGCGAGAACTGGATGGTGGCGGAAATCGACGTACCGTCCACCGAGCACAGAGGCTGTCGCACTACCCGGGTGTCCGGCATGCTGCAACTGTCGGCGTCGCTGTCGCCCAGGCCGAATTCGCCGAACGCCAGCGATGCAAAAAAATCACGGGATTCCTGCGGCAAGAATCCCAGCTCGCCGTTTTCCAGCAGCGAAGCGGCATCGAAGCCCAGTGTACGGCATTCCTGGCACACATGGGTCAGGCGCAGGTTGCGATCGGTCATCCACACCAGGCGCGAACCTATCTGCTGTTCCGGTGTGCTGACGGCGCTGTTCTGTGCCAGCGAAATCATGCCACAGAGATAGTCCTGGTCCGCCGCCACGCCACCGCGCATCGACGCGCTGCTGACCCAGCCGAAACGCCAGTAGCCGCTTTCGTCCTTGAAACGGAACAGGTGGCTTTCGCAGGATTCATCGGCCTTGTTGATCACGTCCAGCAGATCTTCCTTGATGCTGCGGAATTGCAGCAGCGAAGTGGCGGGACTGTGCAGGTAGGCCTGGTACAGATCGGCTTCGAGACTTTCGTGTTTGAGCAGCGTGGAGGGTGAGGCCAGATTGGAACAGAAGATGCGTTGCTGACGCCGGTCAGCAATGAAGACGTAATACGGTGAACCATTGCCCGCGTGCAGGTTTTGCTGTGACAAGGACGAATTCATGACGTACCCACAGTCCACTGTTTGTTTTTTTAGTGTCGGACCTTTCTGTTCTTATATCACGGCGCCGTCGTATTTACACCGGCCGGAATTCTTTCCACTGGCATTACCGGACGGGAGCCGATGCAGCGGGCGGCGCCAGATCATCAGAATAATGGACCTTGCCTGCGTGGTCTATCAGTATCGCGGACACTCCGGGCAGCCGATTGGCCAGTGCCAGCCCTTTTTCCACCCCGAGGATGAACAGGGTGGTGGACAGCGCGTCCGCTTCGGTGGAGTTGTTGGCCAGGATGGTGGTGCTCACCAGTTCGCGGGGGGAATCACCCTTTTTCGGGTCGATGATGTGGTGGAAGCGGACACCATCTTCTTCGAAATAACGCTCGTAATCCCCTGACGTAGATATGGAAATATTATCCAGCGGCAGGGTGATGGCATGGCTGTCGGCACGGGGATGCTTGATGCCCATCAGCCAGGGCCGGCCCCGCCGGTCGCCGAGCAGGCGGCTGTCACCACCGGCGGTGACGATGGCGTTGGTCACGCTGGCTTGCTGCAGGATGGCGATGGCCTTGTCCACCGCATAACCCTTGGCGATGCCACCCAGGTCGATGCGCATGCCCGGGTGGGGGAAAAATACCGTGTGTTTTTTTGCGTCGAGTTGCAACGCTTTGTAATTGATGAGCGCCTGGCCGGATTTGCGGTGGGCCTCATCGGGCCGGACTTGCTTGCGGTAATCGAACTGGTGGCCGAGGGAGGCGAAGGTGATATCGAAGGCGCCGCCACTGAGATCGCTGTAGTGATTGGATACCTGGATCAGGTCGAACAGTTCCGGCGTGATCGCCACAGGTTTTTGCGCGGCATCGCGGTTGATGACGAACAGCTGCGCGGTTTCCTTGTAGGGGCTCATCAGTTCGTCGATGCGGTGCATTTCGTCCATCACCTGTTGCATCAGGCGCTGGGCAGTTACTGCATCATCGTGCCAGAGTTCGACGAAAATGCGGGTGCCCATGATGGCATCGGTGCGCTGGTGCCAGTCGGCGTGGGCGGTTGAGATGTGAAAGCAGAAGGCAACCAAGAGAGTTGCCAGTGACGTCATCTTGAACTGAAAAAAACGATACATGAAATTCTGCCAGTTGTCGGAATCGGTGGCGCAAAGTCTGGCGGCACGATTCCAGACACGCCACAAGTACATCCCTGTAGGCTCGTCCGCGGCCATCCCTGGCCGCAAACGGTCTGGAATCGTGCCGCCAGACTTCACTTCAATTTGATCCTTGTGCCATCTAAAGATCGCTTTCCCGAAATACAGTAGAACTCAACAAGATTCTTTGGGAATCACCACGGAATCACTGTCCCGTCATACGCAAAGAACTGTCCGCACTGATCCTTCGTCAAACCTGCGATCACCCGCCGCATGCCGCTCACCGACACGGGCGCATCGATCAATCCGTTGGGCCCGCCCATATCCGTGCGCACCCAGCCCGGATGCAGGATCGCCACCTTGATGTTCTCGCCCGCCAGATCAATCGCCAGCGATTTCGCCGCCGCGTTCAGCGCCGCTTTCGAGGAGCGGTAGATATAACTGCCACCGGACGTGTTGTCGCCCATCGATCCCATCTTGCTGCTGAGAATCGCCACCGTGGACGCTTCTGCATTGGCCAGATTGGCGCGCAGCACTTCCACCATCTTGATCGGCGCAATGGCGTTGGTGTGCAGCACCTGCAGCCAGGCGGCTTCGTCCAGCTTGCCCAGAGCGCCCCAGCCGCCGGACACGCCAGCGTTGTTGATCAGCAGGTGAATGGGTTGGCCGTCGAGATCGCGCGCCAGTTGCTGGCGGGATTGGGCATCGGTGACGTTCAGTGTGTGCAGCGTCAGCAGTTCGGGAAACTGTTTGGCCAGCGCCTGCAGCGCGGGATACTTCGCCAGATCGCGGGCAGTGGCGATGACGCGGTTGCCCTGCTCCAGATATTGCTTTGCGAATTCCAGGCCCAGTCCGCGACCGGCGCCGGTGACAAGAACGGTTTTCATGTTGTGCTCCTGATGGCTGTTGTCCTGATGAATGTATTCCTGACGACTGTGTTCCTGATAAATGGTGGGAAATATCCCGCCCTGTACTTCGACGTCAGTCGGCGGCAAAGGGTTCGTACTGCACGCGTACGATTTCAAACGCGGCGGCGCCCTTGGGACGCTGCACCGTGACCTCGTCGCCCTGCTGCTTTTTCAGCAAGGCCCGCGCCATGGGGGAATCCACACTGATCCAGCCGTTGTCCACATCGATCTCGTCCGCACCCACGAGACGGTAGCGCTCCAGCGTGCCGGAATCCACTTCCTCCAGCTCCACCCAGGCGCCGAAAAACACGCGGCTCTGGTCGGCAGGTTTCTGATCTACCGCCTTCACCGCCTCCAGCCGTTTCACCAGATAGCGGATGCGGCTGTCGATCTCGCGCAGCTGTTTCTTGCGGTAAATATATTCGGCGTTTTCGGAACGGTCACCTTCGGCGGCGGCGGCGCTCAGGGCTTTCACCACCTCGGGCCGCAGCTTTTCACTTTTGTCGCGCAGTTCGGCCATCAGCCGGTCGCGGCCTTCCGGCGTGATATAGGGGGCCGAGGGTTTCGACGGCGGGCGGTAACGGGACATGGAGTGGTTTCAGTTCCTGCTCATCAGATCGGGATTGCTGGAAAGTTCCTTCACCATTTTGTATTCCACCGACAGCACTTTCATCACCGGACCCTGCTGGCTCATTTCCACTTCGCTGCCGAGCAGGAAGTTGAACGACAGATAGCCACCCTGTTCCGGAATGCAGTGGGGAAACAGCGCGATCAGACCGGTGAAGTAGTCGCGCGGTGCCACCACGGTGATCTGCAGGGTGCCGTCGCGCTGGCGCACCTGGCCGATGTGGGGGCCTGCCAGCCGGTTGGCTTCGCGAATCTGCACCACGGCCTGCTTTTCAGCCAGGTGCGAGGATTTGCAGCCGCCTTCCAGCTTGGCGTTCCAGGCCATGCCGGACTTGCCGGTTTCAGGGTCCACTGCGAGGGTCTGGGCCAGCTTGAGTGTGCTGACAATCATTTGAATCTGGGCGTCGTAATGCATGATCGGGGCGTCGTTGTTATTGTTCTGATGTCAGCGTTGGAAAAATTGGTTATACAGGACGTACAAGTGCAACTCTAACACGCCAGGGACCAACCAGGGAGATGACAACGTGACCACTACCCCCGCCATACTGGTTTTTGCCGGCAGCGCCCGCCGCGAATCCCTCAACAAGAAGCTGGCCCGCACCGCCGCCGACAGCGCCCGCGCCACCGGTGCCGAGGTAACCCTGCTGGATCTGCGCGATTACCCGATTCCGCTGTACGACGGCGATCTGGAAGCTGAAAGCGGCGTGCCGGAAAACGCCCGCGCCCTGCGCCGGCTGATGGCCACCCACCACGGCCTGATCGTGGTGTCGCCAGAGTACAACGGATTTATCACGCCGCTGCTGAAGAACACGCTGGACTGGATTTCCCGCCCCGACGGCGCCGAGGATGGCCTGACCCTGTACCGCGACAAGGTGGCGCTGGTGCTGTCGGCGTCGCCCGGTGCCCTGGGTGGCCTGCGCAGCCTGCAGCTGATACGCCAGCTACTGGGCAATCTGGGTGTCACCGTACTGCCGGACCAGTTGGCAGTGGGCCGCGCCCAGCAGGCCTTCAGCCCTGACGGCACGCTCACCGACGCGGCCCAGATGGCCAAGCTCAATGCCATGACAGCGCGGCTGCACGACACCCTGCGCGCCCTGTACTGAACCCACTTCCGGAGCCACACCATGACCAGCCTGATCCGCCCTCACGAAAAAGACATCGGCTTCAGCGTCAAACGCCTGTTGCCCGCCGCCGAACGCCAGCGGGTCGGCCCCTTCATTTTCCTGGACCACATGGGCCCGGCCACCTTCGCGCCGGATTCCACCGCCAACGACGTGCGGCCGCACCCCCATATCGGCCTGGCGACGGTGACCTACCTGTTCAGCGGCGCCATGCAGCACAAGGACAGCACGGGCGTAGAGCAGCGTATCGAACCCGGCGCCATCAACCTGATGACGGCGGGCCGGGGCGTGGTGCATTCCGAACGGATTCCAATGGATATTCGCAATGGGCAGGTAAAGGTGGAGGGAATTCAGACCTGGCTGGCGCTGCCGGCAGAAGCCGAGGAAACCGAGCCTGGCTTCCAGCATTACCCGGCGGACAGCCTGCCGCTATGGCAGGACAAAGGCCTGTCGGTGCGGGTGCTGATCGGCAGCGCGTTCGGCCTGACGTCGCCGGTGCGTACTGCGTCGCCCACCACTTTCCTGGATCTGCAGCTGGAGGTCGGTGCCACGCTGGAACTGCCGGCCCTGGCACCGGATCTGGCGTTGTATGTGGCATCCGGCAGCCCTGTTTTGAATGGAGAACCACTGCCGACCTTCCATGTGGCCCTGCTGGACAACGGCGCCGCCTTCACCCTGACAGCCAGCTCCGGCCCCGCGCGACTGATGCTGTTGGGCGGTGAGCCGCTACCGGGCGTGCGTCACATCAACTGGAATTTTGTCTCCAGCCGGCGCGAGCGCATCGACCAGGCCCGCACCGACTGGCAAGAGGACCGCTTTCCGAAAGTGCCTGGCGAGACCGAGCGGATTCCGCTGCCGCGTTGAGCAAACTGGCTGCCACGAACCTCTGCCCCAGACCCCATCGCTTGAACTACACAACCCGGCTGCGTGAACGATGCATCAGGTAGAACGCGGCCGGCACCACCAGCATCGACAGCAAAGGAGCTGTCAGCATCCCGCCGATCATGGGCGCGGCAATACGCTGCATCACCTCGCTGCCGGTGCCATCACCCCACATGATCGGCAGCAGCCCGGCGAGAATCACTGCCACCGTCATAGCCTTGGGCCGCACCCGCAGTACGGCACCTTCATGGATGGCATCCCGCAGGTCGTTCTCGCTATCACGCCCCTGTTCCAGCCTGAACTGCCAAGCTTGCTTCAGGTAAAGCAGCATGATCACGCCGAATTCCGCTGCCACGCCCGCCAATGCAATAAAACCCACGGCGGCCGCCACAGACAGGTTGTAGCCCAGCAGGTACAGCAGCCAAATGCCGCCCACCAGCGCGAACGGCAAAGTCGCCATCAGCAGCAAGGCCTCCCCGGCATGGCGAAAAGCCAGATAGAGCAGCACGAAAATAATGAGCAGCGTGAACGGCACCACCAGTTTTAATTTTGCGCTGGCCCGCTCCAGGTATTCGAACTGCCCCGACCATGACAGTGAATAACCAGGTGGCAGATCAACCTGATCAGCGACTGCCTGCTGCATCTCGCGCACTGCCGTGCCGAGATCGTGATTGCGCAAATCCACATAGACATACCCTGCCAGCCGGGCGTTTTCGCTGCGCAACATGGATGGTCCAGCACTGACCCGGATCTCGGCCACGTCGCCCAGCAACAGCTGCTGGCCCGATGCCGTCACAATCGGCAATACCCGCAGATCGTTGAGCGAATCCCGTACTTCGCGCGGATAGCGCAGATTGATTGGATAGCGCTGCCGCCCTTCGATGGTTTCACCAATATTCATGCCGCCAATGGCGCTCGCCACAATGGACTGGACGTCGGCAACGTTGAGCCCGTACTGCGCTGCGCGCTCACGTTTGATGTCGAGATCGATATAGCGGCCGCCGGTGCTGCGCTCGGCAAATACACTGGTAACACCCGGCACGGCCTTCACTACCCGCGCGATCTCTGCACTCAGCCGGTCAATCTCATCCAGATCGCTGCCCAGTACTTTGATGCCAATTGGACTTTTGATACCGGTGGCCAGCATGTCGATGCGATTGCGAATAGGCGGAATCCAGATATTGGACAAGCCGGGTACGCGCACAATCCGATCAAGCTCGTCCACCAGGGTTTCCGGAGTCATGCCGGGGCGCCACTGCTCGCGCGGCTTGAACTGGATCGTGGTCTCGAACATTTCCAGCGGCGCCGGGTCAGTGGCGGTCACGGCACTGCCTGCCTTGCCGTAAACACTGGCCACTTCAGGCACGGTTCGAATCAGGCGGTCGGTCTGCTGCAACAGTTCAGCTGCCTTGCCCGCCGACAGGCCGGGCAAGGCCGTCGGCATATACAGCAGATCGCCTTCATCCAGCGGCGGCATAAATTCGCTGCCGATCTGTTTCAGGGGCCAGAGACTCACTGCAAAAATCACCACCGCGAGGACGATGGTCAGTTTTGGAAACCGCAGCACCCCATCGAGCAAAGGATTGTAGGCCCCGATTATCCAGCGATTGAGCGGGTTGCTACGTTCATCCGGAATGCGGCCCCGGATCAGATACCCCATCAGCACAGGGATCAGAGTCACCGCCAGAACAGCCGCCGCCGCCATGGCATAGGTCTTGGTGAATGCCAGCGGTGAAAACAACCGTCCTTCCTGGGCTTGCAGCGTGAATACCGGCACGAACGAGAGCGTGATAATCAGCAGTGAAAAGAATAACGCGGGCCCCACTTCGGCGGCAGCCGTAGCAATGATGCGCCAGCGCTCCTCTCCTGCCAGGTGTTGCTCTGGATGCTCGTGGGCCCAGCGCTCCAGATGCTTGTGGGCGTTTTCGATCATCACCACCGCCGCATCCACCATCGTACCGATGGCGATGGCAATTCCACCCAGCGACATGATGTTGGCATTCACGCCCTGCCACTGCATAACGATAAACGCCGCCAGAATGCCCAGCGGCAGGGAAACAATGGCCACCAATGCCGAACGCAAATGGAACAGGAATGCCGCGCAGACCAGGGCGACAACGAGGAATTCTTCCAGCAGCTTCGCACTCAGGTTCCGGATAGCGCGTTCGATCAGGCCCGAGCGATCATAAGTCGATACGATTTCAACGCCAGCGGGCAGACCGCTCTGCAGGCTGGCCAGCTTTTCCTTCACGGCCTTGATCGTCGACAGCGCATTTTCGCCGGAGCGCATCACGATCACGCCGCCCACGGCTTCGCCCTCACCGTCCAGCTCGCCGATGCCGCGCCGCATCTCGGGTCCAATTTGCAGTTTGGCAACATCGCCTAGCCGCACCGAAACCCCAGCCTCGGTGGTGCGTAACGGAATGGCGCGAAAATCATCCAGCGTTTGCAGATAACCCGCGGCACGTACCATGTATTCCGCCTCACCCAACTCCAGCACCGAACCGCCGCTTTCCTGATTGGCGCGACTGACAGCATTGATCACATCGTTCTGGGTGATGCGATAAAAGATGAGATCGTCCGGATCAAGCAGGATCTGGTATTGCCGCACCATGCCGCCAATGGTGGCCACCTCCGCCACCCCGGGAACCGTCTTGAGTTCGAATTTGAGGAACCAGTCCTGCAGGCTGCGCAGCTGGGCCTGGTCCAGATGACCGCTCCTGTCGATCAGCGCGTACTGAAACACCCAGCCAACCCCGGTGGCATCCGGTCCCAGCGCCGCGATGGCTCCCTGGGGCAGGCGTGACTGCACCTGGTTGAGGTACTCCAGCACCCGCGAACGCGCCCAGTACAGGTCGGTACCATCCTCGAACAGCACGTAGACATAACTGTCGCCAAACAGGGAATAACCGCGTACGACGCGGGCGCCTGGCACCGACAGCATGGTAGTGGTGAGCGGATAGGTGACTTGATCCTCCACCAGTTTCGGCGCCTGTCCCGGCCAGGAAGTGCGAATAATTACCTGGGTGTCGGAGAGATCGGGCAGCGCATCCAGCGGTGTTCGCGACAGGGAAACCAGTCCCCAGGCGGCCAGCAGCACGCTCATGATCAGCACCAGAAAACGATTGGCGATCGACCAATGAATCAGGCGAATGATCATGGCGCACCTCCCGCGCGGGCTTCCACGCCACGAAGGCTGGCGGCTGAATCAAGCAGGAACTGACCCGACACCACCACTTTCTGCCCTTTGAAGAGCCCGCTGCGGATTTCGGTCTGCTCACCCTGTTCAATACCGGTTTCCACTTCCACCGGACGGAAATGGCCCTCGGCCTCCGCCAGCATCACCAGCGTGCGCCTGCCAGTGGGAATCAGCGCTTCCGTGGGAACGAGCAGGCCGGAGCGGGCCTGTGTGCTGCGAAGCTGCACGTGTACCAGCATGCCAGGCACCAGACGCCTTTCCGTATTGATCAGTTCCATGCGGGCCTTGCGCGTGCGGGTGGAGGGATTGACCTCTGGCAACAAGGCCTGGATTTGCCCTTCGAACCGCACTCCGGGCAGGGCCGCTGCTTCGGCGGACACCGGATCACCTTCCCGCAATTCCGCGGTCTGACTTTCCGGTACCTCGGCCTGGACCCAAATCGAATCCGTATCCGTAATACGTGCCAGCGTCATGCCAGGCGTTACCGTGCTGCCTTCCCGCACCATCAGTTCGGTAACCACACCAGCGCGGGGAGCGTACAGGGACATGCGCGTCTGCAGCCGACCCGTCTTTTCGATCGACGCAATCTGCGCGGCGCTCATGCCAGCCTGCCGCATGCGTTGCCGGACAGCCTCCAGCAGTGAATCCAGATCGTTTCCCTGCGTCTGCGTGCGTCGCAACAGTAAATAATCCTGCTGTACCGCAACCCAGTCAGGCACATACAAATCAAACAAAGGCTGACCCTCGCTGACACGATCCAATGTGGCCTGAACGTGCAGCTTCTCGACGAAACCGGTTGCGCGCGCCTGTACCACCACCTGGCGCCGTTCATTCCAGGCAACGGCCCCAACTGCCCGGATCTCCGGCATCAGTTTGCCCTCCACCACCTCACCCACGCGCAGGCCAAGATTCTGTTGCAGGCGCGGACTCACTGTCACCGTGTCGGTATCGCTTTCCACTCCGGCAGGATTTGCACCGCCGGCATAGACCGGCACCAGCATCATGTCCATGAAGGGCGACTTGCCAGGCGCTTCGAATTTTTTGCCGGGCATCATGGGGTCCTGGTAGTACAGGATCACGCGCCCCGTGACAGGATCGATATCGCCAGCCCGCAGGCCCGCTTCAATATGGCGACGCGTGGCAATTTCACCTTCCGCGATTCCCCAACTTGACGGATCGGTCGTGGATTTCGCAGCGTGCCCCCCGTGATTTTCCGCTGTACCAACGGACACATTGGCAATGCCTTGCTCCAGGCCCAGGCGATAAAGGCCGAAACCACCAGCACCCAAAGCACCAATAACGAGAAGACCGGGCAGAATCATTTTCCTATTCATGATGGCGACTCCCGGAATTGGCAAATACCATGTCGGCATGTTGCCCAGTGGGTTCCGCCGATGCAGGCACCAGAAACGCCAGTGCGGCCCAGAGGAAAGCGGTCTGCATTTCGATGCGCAGGCGTTCCAGCCGGGTATCAATCGCTGAACGCCTTGCCTCCAGAGCCTCCGCCAGTTGCGCGGTGCCGCTGCGATAAGCGGCATTGGCGGCATCGATGCGCGCGGCGGTGAGGGGAATCAGGGTTCTGTCGTAGTCACGCAGGCGTGTCAGATTACTGCGCCAGTTCACCAGCATACGTTGCACTTCCACTGCGCGTTCCCGGCGCAATTCCTCGGTTTCCGCGCGAAGTTGTTCGGCCTTCGCACGCCTGGCAGCCAGTTCCCGGCCCTGACGGTTTTTATGATCCCACTGCAACGGCACCGAGACACCCAGCGACATCATGTCGTCATAATCCGGACCCCGCTGGCTGTACATCAGGGACCAGGTCCAGTCCGCGTTTTTTTCCTGCCGGGCTACTTCGGCTTCGGCCAGGGCCATGCTCTCCCTTGCCGCCATCAGCACGATGTCCGGATGCTGATCCAGTTGATGCGCCAGAGCCTGGTCCACCGTGGGAGGAAGTTGGTCAATGCGGGGTGGCTCTGCCCGCGCAAACGTCACCGCATCGCCTACCCAGCGTGCCAGCGTCTGGTCGGCACTAACCAGTTCCGCGCGCACTTCCTGCACGCTGTCATCAAGACGCGCAACAAGCGCACGCATCAGGAAAACATCGGCTTGCATGGCGCGCCCGCTGCCGTAAGCAGTTTCGACCGCCTCCGCCTGCAGCATTGCTTCCCACCGCTGCCCGACCAGGAGATCCAGCCTGCGTTGCTGGTAGTAGCGGTCGAACCAGGCCCGCGCTGTGCCTTGCCGCACGGCAACCAACTGCAATGTCCGCATGGCCTGAGCTGCATCCGCTTCGCGCTCGAACACCGCACCACGCGCGCGTCGCTTATCCGTGCTGGCGTAAGTCTGCATCAGCTCGACCGAGCGCATGGTCATGAAGTCGTCGGTGAGGCTGTAGCGCATGTCGCCTTCCACCGGCAGGTTATCTACCGACAACCGCAGCACAGGATCGGGCAACCGCCCGGCACTGATCGCCAGTTCGCGGGAGGATCGTGTCGCCGCATCCTGTGCCTGCAAAGCGTGGGAGTGCGCTTCCGCCACCTGCAGTGCGGCGTCCAGCGTCAGCGGTGTTGACGGCAGCTCGGCTGGATACGCCGCAGCGGACGCAAACAGCAGGAATATCAGGACAGAAACAGGATGAACGGCAGACCCGTACAGTGACAGACATCGCCAGGACAGGCTTTTGGCATGACCGGAACCAGAAAAAATCGACATATGCTGAAACCAAATGCAAAGCGTGTGGCCGCAAACCTGCGCAGCGCACACCAACCACGGCAGTCAGGCGCGCACGAAGCGCACGCAGGAGCCGCATAAGGAGAGCAGTTTGGAATCAGCTGAGTGTCGGGGGTCGCCAGACGCCGACGGGGTAGAAATAGGGAGGGAACAATCCAGAGGAGGAAACCAGACCGGAGGAAAATACTGATTGGAGATGAGCGGCAGGCAACGCTGGCAGCGCCCAGGCCGCTGGGGCACTGCAGGCCTGACCGGACTTGCATGGCTGACCAGTCTTCAGGGCGGTCTCTGCGTCGTTGCAACAGTCGTCTGCTTTATCACCGTCCAATTCTGCCATGCCTGCCACTGTGGAAGACATGGCCTGCATCATAGGACACGGCGTTTCAGGCAGACGCGGGCTGGCCATGCCTTGCAGGGCCACCAGCACACACAGAACCAGGATCATCGAAACACGCATGCCTGAAGTGTACGCCAGGCACCCAGCCCGGTCCACGCGTTCCGCCCTTGCCCTGATCTCAGTCAAGCCCCGATTCCTCCCTGCCCCGTGCGGTAAGCTCGCCCGCCATGGACAATTCGGTACAACCCTGGCAGTACCTGCAATGTCAGCAAAGTGCCTGATTCACAATTTTTCGTTCCGCAGGATCGCCGCAAGATCCCGCGCAATCGGCATGGGTTTGAAGGCACTCACATTCGCCCCACCCGTATTACCCAGCGGCAGACGCCCGGTGAGATGTCCCAGCGGAATCAGCAGCAGGCGCAGGATCTGGCCGCGAATTTCACGCCCGTCACGTCGAGCCCAGCCGATCCGCAACATCCACAGATGCGTGCGGGCATGGGTGAGAAATTCACGCTGTCCCAGAATGTGGGCGCGCTCCAGATGTGCAAACGCCTGCTCCAGTGCACGCTGTTGCCAGCAGGTTTCCGCCAGCGCCATTTCCTTCAGAAAAGCAGTTTTGGTGATGGTGTTCATTACGCAGCATCCACAGTTGTTGCCGGATTCACCGGCAGCGTCGGCGCGTTGTCAGGTGCCCGCCTTAACAACCGCAATCCATTCGCCACCACGATCAGGCTGGCGCCCATGTCGGCGAACACCGCCATCCACAACGTGCCGACGCCGGCCAGCGTAATCAGCAGAAACACCAGCTTGATACCCAACGCAATGACGATGTTCTGCTGCAGCACTCCAGCCGTTTTGCGCGACAGCCGCACGAACTCGGGAATCTTGCGTAGATCGTCATCCATCAGCGCCACGTCGGCGGTTTCGATGGCGGTGTCGCTGCCGGCGGCGCCCATGGCAAAACCGATGTGGGCGCGGGCGAGGGCCGGAGCATCGTTGATGCCGTCGCCCACCATGCCCACTACGGTGCCCGCTTCCACCAGTTCCTTCACTTGCTGCAGTTTGTCCTGTGGCAGCAGATTCGCGTGCACGGCGTCGATGCCCACCTGCGCCGCAATGGCCTGTGCGGTATGCAGGTTGTCGCCGGTGAGCATCAGGGTGCGGATGCCCAGCGCATGCAGATCCTGAATGGCGGCGGCGCTGGCAGGACGCAGGGTATCCGCCACGGCAAACAGGGCCAGTACCTGCTGCTCGTCTGCCAGCATCACCACGGATTTGCCCTGCCGTTCGAACTGCTCCAACTGCTGTTCCAGTGCAGGCGAGCACAGCCCCAGATCCTCCATCAGGCGGTGATTGCCGAAGTGGTAATGATGGCCGTCCACCCGGCCACGAACACCGCGCCCCGGCAGATCCTCAAACCCGGTGATGTCGCGATTTTCTGCACCGGCCGCCGCCAGTGCGACGGCTTTGGAAACAGGATGGTTGGAATGACGGGACAGGCTCGCTGCCAGCCCCTGCACCACCGCAGGTTCGCCCGCCAGCACGACCGCATCGGTCTGCACCGGTTTGCCGTGGGTCAGGGTGCCGGTCTTGTCCAGCGCCAGCACCTGCAGGTTTCTTCCCATTTCCAGAAACGCCCCGCCTTTCACCAGAATGCCACGTCGCGCCGCCGTCGCCAGACCGCTGACGATGGTCACCGGGGTGGAGATCACCAGCGCGCAGGGGCAGGCGATCACCAGCAACACCAGCGCGCGGTAAATCCAGTCGAGCCAGACCTGCATGTCGGCAGGCGCCAGGTAGAGCGGCGGCGCAACGGCCACCAGCAATGCCAGTGCAAATACCACCGGTGTGTAGATGCGGGAAAAACGGTCCACGAAACGCTGGGTGGGTGAACGGGCGCCCTGGGCCTCTTCCACCGCGTGAATGATGCGCGCCAGGGTGGTGTCGGCGGCGACGGCGGTGACGCGGAATTCCAGCACGCCGGTCTGGTTGATGGTGCCGGCAAACAGTGGCTCATCCGGCCCTTTCTCCACCGGCAGGCTCTCGCCGGTGATGGGGGCCTGATTCACGGTGGAACGCCCCGCCACAACAGTGCCATCCAGCCCGATGCGTTCACCGGGCAGCACCCGCACGATGGCGCCCACTGGCACGGTTTTGGTATCTGTCGCCAACCAGTGTCCATCGCCCTGCCGCACACTGGCCTGCTGCGGCGCCAGGTCCAGCAGGCCGCGAATGGCGTTACGGGCGCGGTCCAGCGAGCGGGCCTCGATCAGTTCCGCCACGGTGAACAGGAACATCACCATGGCGGCCTCGGGCCACTGGCCGATCAGCATGGCACCGGTAACGGCGATGCTCATCAGCGCATTGATATTCAGATTGCGGTTTTTCAGGGCGATCCAGCCCTTTTTGTAGGTGCCCAGGCCGACACTGACGATGGCCACCAGCGCCAGCAGCGCCGCCAGCCAGTGCGGAGCGTCCAGCCATTCCGACACTTCTGCTGCCACCGCCATCAGGCCTGACAACGCCAGCAAGACCCAGCGAGAGCGGCTGGCGCCAGGTAACTGCTCCGCGGCCTGCCCCTGCGCGGACGACGGCAAGCCGGTCAACAATTCCGGCGTAAAACCCAGTTCGCGGATTCCGGCCGCCACTGCATCGTGTGCCGCCGGCAACCGTGTGACCGTCAACACCCGCTGCATCAGGTTGAATTCCAGCGCCTGCACGCCCGGCAGCCGCGACAGCTTGTCGCGCAGCAGTTTTTCCTCGGTGGGACAATCCATTTGCATGATGCGATAGCGGACCGTTGTCATCGATCCGGATGCATCGATCGTTATTGCGGACACGCCCACATCGAGCTGCGCCACATCGATATGTACTGCGGCGCTGCCTTCCACGCCCTGGGCCTTGCTGCTGCAACCGCCCTTCTCATCACAACATGCCGCCATCCCACTGTCCTCGACCATTTACCATGAGAACAGTAAACATCCGGAGCCTACTCCAGGGTCAAGGATTTTTTGCGCTGGATGGGGAATTACAGATCCGCCAGATCGAACAGGTCCGGCGTCAGTTGCAGGCCGGGGCGGTAGCGGTCGATCAGAGCCTGGGTGAAACGCCCGGCCCGCTCCGGCAGGCCCTCGCGCAACCGGCGCCGCACTTCCTGCAGGACGTTGCGTTTGAAACCGTCAGGATCAAAAGGACCGTCGCCGCTGAGATTGTCGGTGCTGACGCGGAAACGGTGACCCGCTGCTACATTGAAAATCCACTCCAGGGCCTGGGGTTTGATTTCCAGCTGCTCGAATATCTGCTGCTGTTCACGGGAGCGGCCATCAGGCGCGTACCAGTAGCCAAAATCCACCTGATGCCAGCGCGCCGGACCGGCAACGCACCAATGGGCAATTTCATGCAGGGCGCTGGTGAAGTAGCCGTGGGCGAAGATGATGCGGTGGAAAGGAATGTCCGCATCGGCAGGCAGGTAGACGGGCTCGTGGTCGCCCCGCACCAGCCGGGTGTTGTGGCTGGCGGAAAACTGGGCATCAAACAGTGCGATCAGCTCGTCTGCTACGTGTGTCATCGGGTTCAGCTACAACGGGATCTCGGGCGCATTTCCGGGGCGCACATGATAAGCTGACCGGCCTTGTTGCGGCCAGTTTTTGAACGTGGCACCCACCTGTTGGCGCGGAGTCTGGTATTGGAATTCCAGACCGTCAGCGGCCAGGGGTGAGCAGCGAAAAGAAAAAGCATCGCTTTTTCAGCTGCGAACGCCACGAGCATGCAGGCGAGTGGCTGGACCCGAAGGGGCCGCAGACGAGCCTACAGGGATGTACTTGTGGCGTGTCTGGAATTCCAATACCAGACTCCGCGCCCACACGATTCCATTTCAATAAGGCCACCATGAAAGACTCCACCCACCACCACGCCCTGCTGACGGAATTCAAGACCCTGATCCGTCTGGCCCTGCCCATCGTGGTGGCGCAATTCGCCCAGACTGCCAACGGCTTCGTCGACACCATCATGGCCGGTCAACTGGGCCCGCAGGCCCTCGCAGCGGTAGCTGTCGGTTCCTCCATCTGGGTGCCGGTATTCCTGTTCGTGGTAGGCGTGATGCAGGGCGTCACCCCCTTCGTCGCCCGCCACCACGGCGCCGGCAACGAACCGGCAGTGGGCGTCGTGGTACAGCAGGGCGTCTGGGTGGCGATCCCGCTGGGGCTGTTCGGCTTCATGCTGCTGCGCTCGGTGGAACCACTGCTGGCAGTCATGGACGTGCAGCCGGAACTGCGCCCCGCCATCGTCGGCTACCTGGAAGGCGTGTCCTGGGGCATGCCGGCCATCACCCTGTTCCTGGCCCTGCGCTGCCTGACAGAAGGCATGTCCTTCACCCGCCCGGTTATGGCAGTCAGCCTGATCGGCCTGTGCGCCAATATCCCCGCCAATTACGTTTTGATGTACGGCAAACTCGGCCTGCCGGCCATGGGCGGCGTCGGCTGCGGCTGGGCCACCGGGTTCGTGATGTGGCTGATGCTGGCGCTGATGCTCGCGCACTGCCTGCTGTCCGCCAACTACCGCGCCACCGGCTGGAATCGCCAGTTCGCCGGGCCGCAACCCACCATGCTGCTGCCGCTGGTAAAACTGGGGCTGCCCATTGGCCTGGCCATTTTCATCGAAGTCAGCCTGTTCTGCGTCATCGCCCTATTCATCGCCTCCATCGGCACCCAGGTGGTGGCCGGGCACCAGATCGCCCTCAACGTGGCGTCCATGGTGTTCATGATTCCGCTGAGCCTGTCCCTGGCGCTCACCGTGCGGGTGGGCTTCAACCTGGGGCGGGGCAACCTGCCGGGCGTGCACCATGCCCTGCGCGGCGGCATGGCGCTGATTATCCTGCTGGCACTGGTGAACAGCACCCTGATGGTGGTGCTGCGAGAACCCATCGCCCGTCTCTACACCGACGATGCAGACGTGATCGCCCTGGCCACCTCGCTGCTGGTGTTCGCGGCAGTGTTCCAGCTATCCGACGGCCTGCAGGTGGGGGCCAATGGCGTGCTGCGGGGTCTGCACGACACCACCGTGCCCATGCTGCTGACGGTGGTGGCCTACTGGCTGCTGGGCCTGCCCATCGGCTATGCCCTGGACATGACCGACTGGCTGCTGCCGGTACCGCTGGGGGCGCAAGGCTTCTGGGTGGGGCTGGTGGCGGGTCTGACGGCGGCGGCGATCCTGCTGAATATACGCGTGCGGATGCGGCTGCAAGCGCTGGTGCAAACCTAATTTTTTTCGTCTATTTCCCGCCACCATGCCCCGCCAATTACCGCCCCGAACCGGCCTTTTGACCGCCCACCTTAGTGCCAATTGGCATTTTCGGGCCGACTATACTTAGATTAATCTTGAGTCAGTAAGTCCATGATGACCGGTGCTGCACATCACCAGGATTCACGGGATGTCCGGCCCGGACCGCGAGGGTAGTCGCATGAAAACGCAGACGTCCACTGATCGCAGCAATGTGATCGACCTCTTCAGCAGGCGCCCCATCGATGAAGTGGTGGACCGCGTCGTCCGGCTCGCCCCCGAGTTGGATGGACTGGAAATGCTCTACACCAACGACACCTCCCCCGACCGCCTCTACTCCCTGAAAGTCGTCTGCTGGGCGCTGCGGGAATCCGGCGAAGTGGTGGGCATGGTGCCCTGGCTCAACCAGATCGTCCCCTGCACTGAAATCAACGATCCGCTCAACGGCCACTGGGAAGGTTACCGCGACCCGGGCACCAACGAAATTTTCTACACCGCTCCGCGCCACAAGATCATGGAACTGGAACTGGCGGAAGAGTACTACCATCTGGAAAGCGTGAAAGAAGGCCAGACCGTGCAGGAAATTCCGGATTCCATCGGCACCCACGCGGTGCTGACCGACAACGGTTTCCGCTCGTTCATCCTGATCGAAGTGCTGAGCTGGCGTCTGCTGGCTGACGGTACCGTGCATGCCATGCTGGTGGACGAGGAAAAAGTGAAATCCACCCCAGTACTGCCCGGCGATCCCTGCCTGTATCCGGCCCAGGAAAAAAAGGAATTCAAGTATTTCTTCCAGCACCGTATCGCCAACAAGATCAAGGAGCAGGACCCGGAAGCCCTGGCGGCGATTTCGATGCTGATCGAAAACTGAAGCCATTCCAGACTTCACTGCGTACGCAAGTTGGGGTGCAACACTTCAGGAATATTTTTTTCCGCAATTCCCCGCTGAATCCAACTCCCTGCGGCAACCCAACTCAATAGTGGGGAGGGAATAGTGCGGCGCGAAAAACCAGCTAGTATTTAGGGTTATCAGAGTCGTTCGTTGAATCCTTCCACAGGACCGTTGTACGACAGTTTTTACTCTGGCTCGTGCAGACCGTTTCCAATCTATATCCGGTGTGACCATTCCTTTTCGTTGAGGATCTGGTGTTATGACAACGCCACTCTTCAGGCACTCATTCTTCCTGTTGCCTTACGCAGTGGGCGCATTCATTTTGCTTTTGGCGGAACCAGGCCAGGCCCGACACGAACGCCAGCAGCCGAGCATGTTTGACATGTCGCTGGAAGACCTGATGCAAGTGGAGGTCGATACCGCCAGCAGACGCCCAAGTACCTGGCGTGAACAGCCGGGCGTGATCACCGTGTTCTCGGCGGATGACATGGTGGCAATGGGTGCCAGAACCCTGCTGGATGTGGTGCAGCGCATTCCCGGAACCAGCCTCGGCATCGACGGACGCAACTCGATCGGCCTGATGATGCGCGGCAGCTGGACACTGGAAGGCAAGATTCTGGTACTGCTGAACGGCATGCCGCTGAATGAGCTGCTCTATGGCAGTTGGTCGCCCCTGCCCTATATCCCCGTGGGTCAGCTTGACCGGGTGGAAGTGCTGCGCGGGCCCGGCAGTACCCAGTATGGCGGCAGCGCGCAGCTGGCTGTTATTCGCATCTTCACCCGTCAGCCCACCGGCAGAAACGACGGCCAACTGGATTACACGGCGATCGGGCAGTCCGGCGAGCCGACCCAGATGCTCGGATTGAGCCAGCGCTTTGCCAGTGGCGAGATACAAGGCGCGCTGAATATCAGCGCCAACCGTGGCGTGTGGGGCAACGAAACCTGGGTCGACAACCTGGGCCAGGAAGTGAGCACCGCCGACGCGGATACCAATGGCAGCACTCTGGCACTCACCGCTGATCTGAGCCGCCGCGACCACCTGCAGCTGTATCACGAGCAGTTTGATATCAACGCCATCCAGGGTTTCGGCACGGCGGAGCCCCAGGGCACAGTGGTGTTGAACCGCTCGCTGCTGAGCTATTCCCACGATTGGAAACCGGGCGCCACGCTGACCCTCAGCCCGCGCCTGGCCTTACGGCATGACAACCTGCGGGTACGCGCTCCCGAAGAGCCCACCGTATTTGACATGACCTCCCAAAGCATGGGCGGCGGGCTGGACCTGAAATGGAATTACGACGCTCACAATCTGCTGAGTGGCGGCTTCGAATATCTGCTGGAAACCGCCGAAGCCAATAGCGTCAGCGGACCTTTCTTCCCACAGCCCACTGAACTCTACTTTGGCAATTCGAGCGATCAGGATTACGAGCGCAGCTCGGTTTACGGGGACTGGAACCTGCAGCTGGGTGATTACGTACTGATCCTGGGGGCACGGGCCAGCCACCACCAGTACGCAGGCAATGCAGTCACGCCACGGGCAGGACTCACCCGCGCCAGCGACAACTGGCATTTCAAATGGCTGTACGGAGAAGCCTTTCGCGAACCCAATATCGAGACCATCAACTACGGCACCTCGACCGAATACATCAGTCCGGAACGAACCGTGGCACATGAAATCGAGTTGGGTCACCGCCTGCTGGAAAATGGCTATCTGACGCTGTCGCTGTTCGATCAGCGCATTCGCGATCCAATCATTTTCAATCAGGACCGGATTGACGAGTTCACCTACAACAACAATCCGGACATGCACAGCCAGGGCGCCGAGTTGCAGTATCTGTATCGGGCAGAGGGCTTCTCGCTACAGGCCAACTACAGCTGGACCCATTCGAACGACGATGATCTGCAGGTCTATGACGTGCCGCAGCAATCGGGACAGTTTATCGGCGCTCCTGTGCATGTTGGCAATGCCTGGCTCAGCCTGTCGACACCCGTGGCCCATCTCTCCGCCATGTTGGGCGCGCGCTATGTGGGCAGTCGCCACGCACTGGATTTTGATCCGGTGCTGGCGCAAACGCAGCCCGACTTTCCGTTGAGCATGCAGAGGCTGGACGCGGAATTCACCGTGAATGCGGCGCTGCGATATGAGATCCGGGCAACGACGCTCACCCTGGGCGTGGACAATCTGTTCGATGAAGAACAGCAGATGCCACAACCCTATTCCGGTTTCAGCACGCCGTTTCCGTTCGGCAGCCGTGGCATCTGGTTGCGGGCGGAGTGGGAATGGCTGTGAGATTGTAAAATTTTTCAGGGCGATACCAGTGACGTGCTGCCCTGATTTTCATAGCTGAGCTTGATGTAGCTTGCCGAGAAGGCCTTGCGGCCCAGGCGCACTTCATCAAGCTGGGTGTTGTTGCTGGTTCCGGTATTGCCCATCACCATGGCCTGCAAGGCTTCCACGGTCTGTGCGGTGTTACTGGTGCCGGTATCCGTCGCATTGGTGTACATGCGCGACTTGGTGGTAACCGACGGATCATAGGTGAGCGCAAGGTGACTCTCGCAACCGCCTCCCACCCAGGTGATGACACCACCGCCGCCCAGCGTATCGGAACCTATGTAAGCCTTGGGCGCCTGATACAGCGTGATGAAAGTAATCGTGTAGGCTGATTCCAGCTGCCAGAAGTTGCCGCTGGTACCCCGGTTCACCAGATTCACACCACTGGAAGCCCAGGAATTGCAGCTGCTGTAGTTTTGCCATGCCAGAACCGACCAGGCGCGCCCGCTGACATTCATGGAAATGTCGTAGGGCACGGTGAAACGCTCTGTGCTGGAATTGAATTCCGCACCCCGGCCAATGCCGTAGCTCACCCGGCTCACCGTGCCAGTCTGGGTGCCGTTGTTCTGGTAGGCGGTGGAATCCAGTGCATTGCCCGAGGCTTCGTCGAAGTGCCACACGCCAGCGTAGTCCACCCACAGCCGCGTCGGGTCCTGCCGGTCCGCCACCGTGCCATCCACCTTGTCGTTATAGTGCATCACGATGTAATCGCTGCTGCTGTTGCCATCCACCTGCGGCACCAGCACCCAGGCATACAATTCGCCGGACGCACCGATTTCAATTTCATAAGGCAGCCAGGTCACCTGATCCTTGTCGGTGAAGCGCAGGTCGGCGCGGCTGGCCTGCAACGTGTTGCGGATGGTGTTCGATACGCGGATCAGCACCGGGAAATCCGTCACCGCACTCGACACGTTGGCGCCACCGAAGGTGGTGTTGAACGTGTACTGCTGGGTGGAATTGAAATTGCCCACACCACTGTGGGTGAGCCCGCTCTGGATGTAGAGAATGGCACCGTTGTCGAGATAGACATGGTAGGTGATGCCGCCCACGACTTTGGTGCCGGTGGTGGACGTGACCGTGCCCAGGCTGCCGCGCACGAACAGCGCACGACTTTCCCGCGACATATCCTGCACCGATTCCTTGCTCACGATCAGGCTGGTGCCGGTGCTGCCCAGATCGATCACTTCGATGCCGTTGATGGTTTCCGGTCCGTAGGCCGTCAAATCCAGCGTGTTGGGACCGGTGGTGAACTGCAGGATGTCGGTGCCCTCGCCGCCTTCGATGTTGAAGAAGCCGGTGTCGCTGAGCTGGATCGTATCGTTGCCGGCGCCGGCCGAGATCGCGTCGGCACCGCCGCCACTGACGATGGTGTCGTCGCCGCTGGTGCCCACCAGATTGTCAGTGCCAGCGGTACCGGTCAGGCCGCTGGTGATGGCGGTGGCGAATTCACGTCCCCACAGCACCAGGGTTTCACCGCCGTCGATGGAGGCGTTGTCGCCCCAGGTGGCGCCCAGGATCAGATCGCTGAAGCCATCGCCGTTGGCATCGACATAAGCGGTGGACTGGCCGAAATGATCGCCGACGCCACCGCCGGAAATTTTGAAACCATCCGCCGCAGTAATGCTGCCGATATTCAGGTCCGCGCGTGCAGTGCCCAGTGCACCAGTAATCAGCCAGGCGGCACCGGAATCTGCGCCACCGTCATCGCGCAAATACGAGGCCACCAGCAGATCGTCGATGCCATCGGCATTGAAATCGCCTGCGCTGGACAGGCTGTGTCCCAGATACTCACCCACACTCTGGCCGAAAATGCCGTAGCCGGTGCTGCTGAGCATGGTGTCCACTGCGATATTGGAATACACACCGCCGGCATCGCCGTAAATCACATGGGCCGCACCTACAGTGGCGTCGTAGCCGTTCTCGGAAATGAACAGGTCGCTGATGCCGTCGCCATTGAAATCGCCGGCACCAATTCCGTGTCCCAGCACGCCGGAAAGTTCCGATGTGGAAATCTTGAACCCGCTGGCACCGGACAGTGTGGACACATCGACTGCGCTGAACAGCGGGCCGGGTGATCCGAAAATCAGGAAGGCCTGACCACCATCATTGGCCACCGCATCGGAGAAAATGGCGCTGGCCACGATGTCGTCATAACCATCGGCATCGTAATCACCGACAAATTGCACGGCCTGACCCAGTTGTGCGCCTGCACTGGCACCGTTGATCATCACGCCGTCGGTGCCGGTGGGATCGATCAGATCCAGATTCACATCGGTGCGGGTGGCGCCGGCACGACCGAAGATGACATAGGCCTTGCCACTGTCAGCGCCGTTCTTGTCGCTGAAACGAAGACCGACCACCAGATCCTGCACGCCATCGCCGTTGAAATCACCGCCGGCATCGATGGCCTGGCCGTTGGTGGCGTAGCCAGTGAAAGCGTCGCCCATGGCCGCACTTATTTCCGCCGTGGTGACGCGGAAACCGATGCTGCTGCTGAAACTGCTGATCGCCACGTTGGTGTTGCTGGCCTTGCCGTAAATGACAAACAAAATGCCGGCGTCGGTGTTGTAGTCGTCGTCGCGGGGCGCGATTACATAAATATCGTCGTAGCCGTCGTCGTTGATGTCACCGGCGCCGCCGACAGAAGCGCCCAGATAATCCGATGCGGATTGCCCGGTGATCCTGAAGCCGTTGGTGCCGTTGTTGATGGCGGACGTGTTGATATTGCTGCGGGTGGCGCCCGCCTGACCGTACACGATGTAGGCAACGCCGGAGTTGGTGGCATTGTAGGGGGCACCGGTGACGAAATCCTCGAAGCCATCGCCGTTGACGTCGCCGACGCCATTCACTGACCAGCCCACATGTTCGCTGGCGGTGCTGCCCTGCACCTGGAAGCCGTCGCTGCTGTCCATGCTGGCCACGCTGATACTGGCGGCAGATATCACGATGTTCTTGTTCGCACCCAGCGAACCCGCTGCACCCGGTGTCGGCAGTGTCAGAGTGGCATTGACGTAATTCGCGCTGCGAATGCGGGCGCTGTTGGCGCTGAGGGAATTGGTGGCCAGGTAATCCAGATCAGCGCTGGCGTCACCAAAACTCACGCTGTAGTTGAACACCAGCGTATTGCTGCCAGTGCCCGACACATAACTGACAGAGCGGTCGATTCCTTCCAGATCCAGGGTCAACCGGGGCGTGGCCAGCGTCACATTGACGATCTCGCTGAACACCACCTGCACGACCACGGTATTACCGCTGGTGTAGGTGCCGTCAGCAGTGCTGGAGGTAACGCTGGTCACCGTCGGCACCGGTGGATTGGCGGTGAGGAAATTGAGCGTGCTATTGCCACTGACACCGGCAAAACTGGCACCGCTGCCACTGACAAAAGCGCCCGCCGCAATTTCCACGTAATAACCGGTATTGGGCAGGAACACGTCCGACGGCGTGATGGTCACCGTGCTGGTGCCGGTGCCACTCACCTGCCCCGAGCCCACGGCGATGGTTTCAAAAATGCTGTCGTCACTGCTGTGGCGAATCACGATGTTGCCGCTGCTGGCCAGCGCCGCAACGTTGAAATTCAGCACGATCGAGCTGTTCAGCGCCACATTGGTGGCGTTGTCTGCCGGTGTGCTGCCGGTGAGGTCCAGGGTCTGCGTAGCGAAATTCCAGCTGGTGGTGTCGCTGATACCGGCGAAGCCGTTGCCCGCCACATCGTCGAACGCGGTGGAATCAATCTGCACGTAATAATCGACACCGCCGGTGAAAGTGGCAGTGGGATTGATCGTGATGGTGGTGGTACCGCTACCGGTCACGCGAGGATCGCCCACGGGGATCTGTTCGAAGAGCGCGTTGTCGGAGGTGCGGCGAATATTGATGTTGCCTGTCTGCACGCTGACAACAGAATCGAAGGTGAGCACCAGATTGGCGGTGGGCAAAACACCCGTGGCGTTGTCGGCAGGATTCAGCGTACTGACTGCCGGCGCGGTGGTATCGACGGTGACACCGAAGCTGGTTGATGCACTGGAACTGTTACCGGCGCCGTCTGTAGCAACCGCAGTAAACTGGTAAGTGCCTGCAGTCAGCGCGGTGCCGGTGTAATCGAACGTCCAGCTGCCGGCGCCGCTGGCGGTAGTCGTTCCGATCGACACGGCATCCCGCAGCACGGTGACAACCGCGTTGGCTTCTGCCGTGCCGTTGATACTGAGCGTGGTATCACTGGTAACGCCATCGCCCGCTGTGCCACTGTCGGAACTGATACCGGTAACGACGGGCGTTGTCGGTGCGCCGGTGTCGATACTGACGCTGAATGCGGAGGAAACTGCAGATATATTGCCCGCGCTGTCGGACGCAGTAGCGGTGAAGCTGTAGGTGTTGTCGGCCAGCGCAGTGCCGGTGGAATCGAAACTCCAGCTGCCCGCGCCGCTGGCGGTGGTGGTGCCGATGGACACGCCATTGCGCAGCACGTTGATGCTGGCGTTGGCTTCAGCAGTACCGCTGATGACGAGTGTGGTGTCGCTGGTGTTGCCATCGCCCGCGGTGCCGGTATCGGTGGTGATCGCGGTCACCGCCGGCGCGGCCGGAATGCTGGCATCCACGGTAACCGTCAATGCCGACGACACTGCCGAGGTATAGCCGCCCAGATTGCTGGCCCGCGCGGTTACGCTGTAAGTGGCATCGGCCAGCGCAGTGCCGCTGTGATCGAAACTCCAGGCACCAGCGCCATTGGCCGTTGTCGAGCCAATGGACACCGCGTTGATAAACAGCTCCACATTGAAGAAGGCACCGGTGGTGCCGCTGAACACCAGTCGGTTGTCGGACGTGATGTCGTCACCCGTAGTGCCGGAATCTGTCGCAAACGCAGTGATCGCAGGCGCACCCGGTACCGCCGGCTGCGACAGGCCCTGCTGCACGAACAGCGACACTTCATTCAAATCGTAGCGGTTGTAAGTGATGGTGTTCACCACCGCCGTGCCATTGGCCACCCAGGTTTCACCGGCATCGGTCACCACCCAGTCGCTGCTGCCGCCCCGCACATACAGCGTGCGCACTTCATCCGACAGCGCCAGCAAAGCCAGCTTGTCCAGCGTCAGGGAATTGCCGCGATTGCCCAGGTTGATGATCTCGATACCCTGGATCTTTTCGTAATTCAGCGTGCGCAGATCCAGCGCCCGCGCACTGCCAGTAATTTCCAGCGTGTCATCGCCACGGCCACCGTCGATGCGGACGAAATTCAGATCCGCCACCTGGATCAGATCGTCACCGGCACCAGCAGACACGGCGTCTGCACCACCGCCACCGACGATGGTGTCATTGCCCGAAGTGCCGACGATATTGTTGGCGCTGGCATTACCGGTAAGACTGCCAAACACGATGCCACTGAAATCATTGCCCCAGATAACATTCACTTCGCCGGCGAAGCTGCCCGCGTTGTCTCCGGCCACCGACGAAATCATCAGATCCTGGTAACCGTCGCCGTTGATATCGCCCGCCGTGGCGGAGCCACCAAAATCATCCGATGCCGCATCACCAATGATCTTGAAACCGTCGCTGGACGTCAGGGTGGACAGATCGATGCTGGCCCGCGCCGTGCCGGTTCTGCCGAAAATGATCCAGGCTGCGCCGGCGGAAGTGCCACCCTCATCGTCGTGAATCGTGGACAGCAACAGATCTTCAATACCGTCACCGTTCACGTCGCCAGCGCCACGCACGGAATGCGAGGTGCGATCCGTGCTGTTCTCGCCGTGAATGATAAAGCCTGCACCGGCGGGGATCGATTCCAGCGCGATGTCACTGTAGGGACTGCCGGTATTGCCGTACAACACGATGGCCACACCGTTGTTGGTACGGCTGAGCGTTTCCGTTTCCGGCGCACCAATGATCAGGTCGGTGAGGCCGTCACCGTTGACATCGGAGCTGGCAACAGAACCGCCCAACTGGGCGTTACCGTTAGCAGTGGTAAGCGTGAAGCCGTTGCTGCCGTTCAGCGCGGCAAGATCAATATCACCGAACACCGGACCAGCATTGCCGAACACCACATACGCCTCACCACTGTCGTTGGCGCCGCCGTCAGCCTGGGAAGCGCCGATCAGCACATCGTTGTTGCCATCGCCGTTGAAGTCGCCAATGTACTGGACGCTGTGGCCCACTTCATTGTCAGACCCGGCGCTGGTGTAGAAGCTGAAACCGCTGGTGAACGTATCCAGGCGCAGGTTGGATCTAGTCGCGCCAGTCTGGCCAAAGACCAGGTACGCCATGCCGCTGCTGGCGCCATTCAGGTCACTGCGGTCGTGGCCAATCAGCAGGTCGTCGATGCCATCGCCGTTGAAATCGCCGCGCGCATCCAGGTACTGCGCGTTGCGCGGATCGGTTGACAGGAAATAACCCAGATAACCCGCCGATTCATAACCGGCAATCACGAATCCGTTGGCATTGGTAAAACCGTCGGTGGTGTTGAATCCTGCAATATTGACGTTGGCCGGCGTGGCGGATCCCCACACCACATAGGCGGTGCCGGCATTGGAAACGGCCGCATCGGCCTGGGACGACACGATCACCAGATCGTCGAAGCCATCGCCGTTGAGATCACCGCTGATATCCACCACCGAGCCCAGACGGTCGGCGCCGGCCGCACCGGTTACCGCAATGCCATCGGCGCCAGTGAAAGCGGACATCGCCAGATCACTGCGGATGGCACCGGCCTGGCCGAACACCAGATACGCGTAACCGCCGCTGGTATTGACCAGATTGCTGTCGGGCACGCCGATGGCCAGATCTTCAAAGCCATCGCCGTTGAAATCGCCGCCGCTGCTGACACTGTGGCCGAAATAAACGGTGGACGCTTCCGAACCTTCAATGATGAAACCGTCTGCGGGTGTCAGGTTGGTGATGTCCAGCGACGCCGCCGCAATCACAATATTCTTGTTGTTGCCCAGTGAACCCGCCGCACCCGGATTCGGCAGCAGCAGATTCGCGTTCGCGCTGCTGGCGCTGCGGATGGCTCCGCCATTCAACACCAGCGCGGCGCTGGAGACGTAGTCCAGATCCGCTGTGCTATCGCCAGTGGCCACCAGGAAATCGAACTGCAGTGTCGTGCTGCCGCTGCCCGAACTGTAATTGATGTATTTGTCGGCACCGTCCAGGTTGACATACAACTGCGGTGTACCTGTCACGTTGACGGATTCACTGAACTGGATCTGCAACGGTATGGTATCGCCACCACGGTAGGTGCCGTCGGCAAGGGAGGACGTCACATTGGTCACCGTGGGCACGGCAACGTTGACCGTAGTGAAATTCAGCGTGCTGTTACCGCTGATGCCAGCGAAGGCCACGTTGTTGGCATTGATGAAGGCGCCCGCTTCGATTTCCACGTAATAGGCGGTGTTGGGATCGAGCACGCCGGACTGGTTCAGCACAATGGTGGCAGTGCCGTCGCCGCCCACGCTGGCTGTCGCCATATCGATCGTGTCCACGATGCTGCTGTCACTGATCCTGCGCACCAGCACATTGCCGATATTGGCGGTGACCGCTTCACTGAAGGTGAACGTCAGCGTCGTATTCAATGCCACACCGGTTGCCTCATCCGCCGGCACCGTGCTGACCAGCGTTGTGGACACGCTGGTGAAACTCCAGGTGCCGTTGCCACTGATGCCGGCAAAACCATTGCCTGCCGTATCGGTAAAGGCACCGGCTGCAATTTCCACGTAATACTGCGTACCGCCGACGAAACTGCCGGCAGGATTGATCGTCAGCGTGCTGGTGCCGCCACCGGTAATGCGGGCATCGCCAATGGGGATGGTTTCAAAAACGGTATCGTCGATGAAATGGCGGATCACCAGATTGCCGCTGGCAATCAGCACCGATTCATCCAGTGTGAGAACCAGATTCTGCGTCACGCCGACAGCGGTGGCGCCATCGACCGGATTCAGGCTGGAAATGGCAGGTGCCTGCGCGTCCACCGTCACGGCCAGTGCCGCCGATGTCGGCGAGGCATTGCCCGACGCATCGGTGGCGATGGCGGTCACCGAGTAGCTGTTGTTGGGCAGCGTGGTAGCGGTGTAATCGAAAGTCCAGTTGCCGGCGCCGCTGGCAGTCACCGTGCCGATCGACACCGCATTCAACAACACGTTGACCGTTGCATTGGCTTCCGCCGTGCCGCTGAACGTCAGTGTGTTGTCGCCGGTGATGCCGTCACCGCTGGCACCCGTGTCGGCGCTGAACGCGGTGACGGAGGGTGTCGCCGGTGTGCCGGTGTCAATGCGGATGTTGAACGCAGCCGATGGCGACGAGACGTTGCCGGCAACATCGGTGGCGATGGCGGTGACGGCGTAGGTGTTATCCGCCAGCACGGTAGAGCCGTGATTGTACGACCACACGCCCGCGCCATCTGCTGTTGTCGTTCCAATCGATACGGCGTCGATCAGCACATTCACACTGGCGCCGGCTTCCGCAGTTCCCACAATCACAAGGGTGTTGTCGTTGGTGATGCCATCGCCTGCGGTTCCGCTGTCGGTGGTAATGCCGGTTACTACCGGCGCTGTCTGCACGCCGGTATCCACCGTAATATTGAACGCGGCCGACGCAGCGGAACTGTTGCCGGAAGTGTCGCTGGCGATAGCGGTGATGGCATAGGTGTTGTCGGCCAGCGCGTTAGACGTGTGATCAAGCGACCACACGCCCGCGCCATTTGCCGTGGTAGTGCCAATCGACACGGCATTCAACAACACATTCACTGAGATGTTCGCGTCGGCAGTACCACTGATCACCAGTGTGTTGTCATTGGTAATGCCATCGCCGGTGGTGCCGCTGTCAGTGGTAATGGCAGTGACAGCTGGCGCAGCGGGTGTACCGGTATCGATCACAACATTGAACGCGGCTGACGTAGCGGAACTGTTGCCGGCGGCATCGGACACAATGGCCGTAATCACATAGCTGTTGTCCGCCAGCACCGTGCCGGTGTAGTCAAAGGACCATACACCAGCACCGTTCGCTGTGGCAGAGCCAATCGACACGGCATTGACCAGCACGTTCACGCTGACGCCGGCTTCGGCGGTGCCGTTGATCACCAGCGTATTGTCATTGGTATTGCCGTCGCCAGCCGTGCCGTTGTCGCTGGTGATGCCGGTTACCACCGGTGTTGCCGGCGTGCCGGTGTCGACAACGAGAGGAAATGCCGCCGATGTTGCCGAGCTGTTGCCCGCTGAATCGGCAGCGATGGCGGTAATCACATAACTGTTATCTGCCAGTACAGTGCCGGTGTAGTCGAAGGACCAGACGCCAGCGCCGTCCGCCGTGACCGTGCCAATCGGCACGGCATCGAGCAGAACATTCACACTGATATTGGCTTCCGCCGTGCCGCTGATCACCAGGGTGTTGTCGCTGGTAATGCCGTCTCCTGCGGTACCGCTGTCGGTGGTGATCGCGGTCACCGCCGGTGCAGCGGGCACCCCACTGTCAATGGTGATGGAAAAAGTGACCGACGCGGCGGAAACGTTGCCGGCCGCATCGTCGACGGTGGCCGTGATGGCGTAGCTGTTGTCCGCCAGCGTGGTGCCGGTGTAATCAAAATTCCAGTTGCCGGAACCGTCTGCGACTGTCGTGCCCACAGTGACCGCATTGATCAGCAGGTTCACGTTGGCATTCGCTTCCGCCGTGCCGCTGATCACCAGCGTGTTGTCACCGGTAATGCCATCGCCTGCAATGCCGGTGTCGGTGCTGATGGCGCTGATCGAGGGTGCCGCCGGAATTGCTGTATCGACGATGACATCGAACGCCGCCGATGTCGCCGAAGTGTTGCCCGCCACATCGGTTACCGTTGCAGTAATCGGATAGCTGCCGTCTGCCAGCGGGGTGCCGGTGTAATCAAAGGTCCAGTTTCCGCTGCCATTTGCCGTCGCACTGCCAACGAGCACAGCATTTACCCGCACATCCACGTTGGCATTGGCTTCTGCCGTGCCGCTGATCAGCAGTGTGTTATCGCTGGTAACGCCGTCACCGGCCGTGCCGCTATCTGTACTGATCGCGTTGACCACAGGTGTAGCCGGCGCCACCGAATCCACAGCCACCGTCAACGCCGCCGAAACCACCGATGTATTGCCTGCGCTATCGGTGGCCGTGGCGGTTACTGCGTAACTGCCGGGGATCAGCGCAACTGCGGAATGATCGTAGCTCCAGTTGCCCGCGCCATTGGCCGTGGTGGTGCCCACCGGCGTGCCGTTTATCAGCACCTGAACAATTGCCCCCGCCTCCGCCGTGCCGCTGAACACCAGGCCGGTGTCCGCCGTGATCCCGTCGCCGGTCACGCCAGTGTCGGCTGCAAACGTCGTCACCACCGGAGCTGCAGGCAGCGCGCTGTCCACCACCACCGTCAGCGGCGCCGATTCAGCCGCAGGATTACCCGCCACGTCCGACACAACGGCCGTGACCTGATAAGTGCCATCCACCAAGGTCGTGGCGGAATGATCGTAAGTCCAGTCACCAACACCATCCGCCAGCACCGTGCCCAGCAAAACGCCATCCAGATACACGGCTACCGGAAGGTTCGGTTCTGCAGTGCCCGAAAAAACCAGCTGGCCGCTGGTAGTGATGCCATCGCCGGCGATGCCGCTGTCAGGCGCGACGGATTCCACCACTCCCGCTGCCGGTGGCGTGTTGTCGATGGTGAAACCGTACAGGGGCGATGTGGCCGATGTGTTGCCCGCCGCGTCCACCACGAACGCGCCGGCCTGATGACTGCCTTCTGGCAAGGTGATCGCGCCGTAATTGAAATTCCAGTTGCCGGTACCATCCGCCGTGGTCGAACCGATCACCGTGTTATTCATCACCACCCGCACCTGACTGCCGGCTTCCGCCGTGCCGGTGAAGGTCAGGTTGTTGCTGTTGGTGAGGCCATCGGTGGCGCTGATGCCACTGTCGGGCGTCACGCCAGTGAATACGGGTACCGCCGGAATCTGTGTATCCACCACCAGATTGAACTGTACCGACGTCGCACTGCGCAGGGTCAGAAAAACCGTTTCCGCCGCCAGGATGTAAGCGCCATCCGCCAATGTCACCGCCGAGTGGTCGTAACTCCAGTTGCCATCGCTGTCGGACGTGGTGGCGCCCAGCAGCACACTGTTCATGAACAGCTCCACCCGCATGCCTGCCTGCGCAGTGCCATTGATGACCAGATTGGTGTCACTGGTGATGCCATCGCCCAGCACGCCACTGTCATCAGTCACGCCGCTAATCACCGGAGCGGCCGGTGCATTGGGATCGTAGACAAACAGAAACGGGCGCGCGGAATTGGCGGTGGCACCGGACGGGGAAATCGCCGTCAGCTCGACGGAATAATTGCCCGGCACCAGGGGAATCATGGAGTAGTCCAGCCGCCAGGTGCCGTCGCTGCGGGCCATGCTGGAACCGGCCAGATCGCCGTTCAGGTACAGCTGCACCACATCGCCCACGGCGGACACACCGCTGAACTGGATGGTGGCGTCGATGATACGGCCCTCGCCCACCGGGCCAAGGTCAGTGATCAGGGATTGAAGGACGGGAGTCTGGGTATTGTCGCCGACACCGGCAGAGTTGTCCGGCGTGCCATTACCGCCGGTATTGCCACCGCCACCCGTATTATCGGTGGGCGTGGTGCCGGGGCCGTTCTGGGATGAACCATCGGTCGAACCGGTACCCTCATCATCGCCGGACGAGCCACCGCCCCCGCCGCCACAGGCGACCAGGACAAGCAACAAACCCAGCAAGAGGAAAGACCGCAATCTCGAAAGGAACACCAAATACAACCTGCCTGCAGCAGAAGCGCGGGATCAACTAACACAAGGATAGCAGGGCTTTTTGTTTAGATTTTTATCAAACACCAATTCACGACAGACTGTTACAGCAAAGCTGGCCAAACCTGCTTTTTTGCCTGAAATTTCAGGGTTTTTCTTCTTAAGCAGACCGTATCCAGATCCAAAGCGCATAACTACTTTTTCTCGATACGAATGTGATACAGAAAGCGTCCATCTGACTCACCGGTCCACAGCAGCGAGTGACCCAGAAACTGGCAGAACTTGGCGATGTCGCGGGTGGTGGAGGGATCGGTGGCGATGACTTCCAGGATGTCGCCAGCAGCCAGTTCACGCACCTTGCCGTGCAGCATCATCACGGGTTCCGGGCACATCAGACCGCTGGCATCCAGTTGGTGGCTGGGCGTGTGAGTGGGCGTCGGCATAGTCATCGGTTCGGTTCCTGTTTCTTCCAAGTATAGGCGTTCAAGAATGCCAGGCCGCGCGCTGGGGTTGCGGCAAACGCTGCAGCCAGGGCCGCACCAGCAACAGCGCCAGCAGGCTGATGGCCATGGCCACAACGAAGTGCCATCCGTAACCCAGAGCCTTGGCGCTGAATCCGCTGAGAGCATGGGCCAGGCCGGTAATCGACACCTGCAAACTGGCCTGCACCGCATAATCGGACCCGGCCTGCTCGTGGCGACAGGCATCCATCATCAAGGTGAAGAGCGCGGCCGTGGCCATGCCGCCGGCGAAATGCTCCAGCGCATTCACCGCCACCACCCCGACAAGTCCGGGGTCGGCCCAGGCCAGCCAGGCATAGCCTAACAAGGCAACCGACTGCAGCACGCCAAACAGCACCAGCGCCCGCACCCGGCCCAGGCTCTGCACCCACCAGCCGCCGGACACGGCACCCAGGATGCCGGCGCCCATGCCCACGCCACCGCCGATCCAGCCGATCTGCTCCAGCGTCAGGCCCAGATCCACCAGCAGCGGTTTGCCCATGGCCGACCCGAACGAATCCCCCACCTTGTAGAGCATCAGCAGCACCAGCCAGGCCCACATGCCAGGCTGCAACGCGAAGCTGAAAATGGCGGACCAGGCCGGCCGCACATGGTTCTTCACATCGCTCTTCATATGGTCCGGCGCCATTTGCCCGGCGGCGCCATCTTCCCGGTAAAACAGCACCGGAATGGTCACCAGCAACAGCACCAGCGCCAGCACGTAAAAACAGTTCTGCCAGCCCAGGTAATCCAGAATCACCAGCACCATACCGCCGCCGAACAGCATGCCAACGCGATAGCCGCCCACCTGCAAACCATTGGCCAGACCCCGCTCCTGCGGCCGCAGCGCCTGCACGGCAAGGCCATCGGTGGCGATATCCTGGGTCGCCGCGATCAGATTGATCAGCCCCAGCAAAATAAACAGATACAGCCAGCTGCCCTGCTTCAACTGCGCCGGGTCCAGCAGCGTGAACGCCAGCAGCACCAGCATGGCACTGAACTGCAGCGGCAGAATCCAGCTTTTGCGCTGGCCCAGACGGGAAAAATGATAGCGATCCACCCAGGGCGCCCAGAGGAATTTCAGCGCCCACGGCAGGCCCAGCATGGACACCAGACCGATGATCTCCAGATCCACGCCGTAACTGCGCAACAGCGTCGGCACCGCATGGCTGAACAGACCGAACGGCAGGCCCTGGGAAAAATACAGGCAAAACAGCAAGCCCAGTTTGTACGCCAGACCCCGCGCCCCCACCGCTTATGACTCCTTCGGCCCTACAAACACCGTGATTTCCTCGCGGTCGTGGTACAGCTGGCGCGCCGCCAGACGGTATTCAATGCCCGCCGCGTCCAGCTCCTGCCGCACGCGGGTCAGAATCAGATCCACTTCCTGCCAGCGTTTTTTCATCGGCAGTTTCAGGTTGAAAATGGCAAAGCGGCACCAGCCCTTGGTCAGCCAGCGCTCCATCAATTCCGCCACCCGGGCCGGCTTTTCCACCATGTCGCACACCAGCCAGTCCACCTGCCGCGACGGTTTATAGTGGAAAGCGTCCTCGCGCAGATGGGTGACCTGCCCGCTGTCCATCAGCATCTTGTCCATGGGACCGTTGTCGATCGCCACCACCTGCAGGCCGCGATGCACCAGTTGCCAGGTCCAGCCGCCCGGTGCCGCACCCAGATCCACCGCCTTCTGGAACGGCTTGATGTAAACGCTGCGCAGATGCTCGGGAATCAGTTGCAGCCAGGCTTCCTCCAGCTTCAGCGTGGAACGGCTGGGAGCCGACGGCGGCTGGCGCAAACGTGGAAAACCGGTGGCCCAGGGCGCCGCATTCTTGCGCGGCGTGATGCCCACCCACATGTCGTCGCCGGTGACGAAAAACACGTGGGCGATCCAGGGTGCATTGTCCGCATTTTTCCCCTGGATTTTTTTCAGGGCGCCGCCGAGGGGCTTTTCCAGCTTGGTGGTAAGCCGCGACAACCCCTTGCCCTCGTTGGTATCGGGAAAGGTCAGCCAGCAATCACCGAACGCAGGCGCATCGGCATAGGCCTGCACAATCGGCGTAATGCGGTCGCCGGGGGGCAGCGCCTGCAGATGCGCAATCACCAGCAACCACTGGCGGGCAAAAATCAGGTCCGCAAACCGCAGCCGCTGCACCAGCAGTTCACCGCCATCAGGCTGGTAGCCCTCGAAAATCACATAGCCATCCCCCGCCTGCGCGCGCACGAAACCATGCACCCCCACGGCGGCAGACTTGGTCTGGAGTTCGGCGGCAATATCGGATTCCAGGCCGGCGCGGCAGGTAACAAGGACTTGTTGCATGAGGGGGGATTCACTGCAGGGTGGGGAAAGGATGCGCGCATTCTACCCAAACACCCCGACCTCGCCTACCAACCTCGCTTGCCAGCCATTTGACACAAATTCCCGGTTGCGTCCCGGAGCCGGTTCGGTATAAATAGCGACGACCATACAGTCACACTCCGATCCAGCAGAACGGGCCTATTCCCATGACCTCATTTTCTGAAATCCTCGCCATGGCCAAAGTACTGGCCAAAGCCGTCAAGGCCAGACCCCAGCCCCGCGACACCCGTATGTCCCTGGGCCTGATGGTGGAACAGAACGCCGCCAAAACTCCCGCTGCCCTCATGTGCCTGTTCGAAGGCAAGACCATCACCTGGGGCCAGTTCAACTTCCTGGCCAATCGCATGGCAAACCAGCTCAAGCAAATGGGAGTCAAAAAAGGCGATGTGGTGGCGGTGATGATGGACAACCGCATCGAAAACCTGGCAGCCGTCACTGCAGTCACCAAACTGGGCGCGGCAGCGTCCATGCTCAACACCAACCTCACCGACGACCCGCTGGTGCACTGCATCAACTCGATCGACTCGCGCAAGATCGTCGTCGGCGAGGAATGGCTGGCGTCCATTGATGCCATCCGCCGCCAGCTTCCGTTCTCCAGTCCGAACGATTTTCTGTACGTGCGCGACCAGGGCCAAACACGCTGCCCCGACTGGGCCACCCCGTGCCGCCCCGATGATTTTTCTGCCGACAACCCGCCGGAAACGCGGACCATCCAGCTCAAGGATCTGGCCTACTACATCTTCACCTCGGGCACCACCGGCCTGCCGAAAGCCTCCGTGATCACCCACGACCGCCACTGCCGCATGAGCATGGGCTTCGGCGAAATCGCCCTGGACATGCAACCGTCCGACCGCATTTATGTCTGCCTGCCGCTCTACCATTCCAGCGCCATGTTCATCGGCTTCGGTTCCATCACCCATGCTGGCGCCTCCATGTTCCTGCGCCGCAAATTTTCAGCCAGCAATTTTCTCGACGAAGCGCGCCAGTACAACACCAACTGTTTTGCCTACATCGGCGAACTCTGCCGCTATCTGCTGTTGCAGCCGCAAAAACCGGACGACGCCAGCAATCCCGTCAAAAAATGCGTCGGCAACGGCCTGCGCCCCGACATCTGGATGGAATTCAAGACCCGCTTCGGCATCGAGACAATCTGCGAATTCTACGGCGCCAGCGAAGGCAACGCCGGCTGCGTCAATGCTTTCAACAAGGACAAAACCGTCGGCTTCTGCGCGGTAAAACATGCGCTGGTGCGCTACGACGTGCTGAACGACGAACTTGTCCGCACCAAAAAAGGTTTCTGCCAAAAAACCAAGAAAGGCGAGCCGGGACTGATGCTGATCGAAATCAACGACAAGGCAGTTTTCGACGGCTACGCCAATGCCGACGCCACCGCGAAAAAAGTGCTGACCAACGTGTTCAAAAAAGGCGACCGCTATTTCAATACCGGCGATCTTCTGAAACAGGTGGACGTGGGGTTTGCTCTGGGCCTGCCCCACTATCAATTCGTCGACCGCGTCGGCGACACCTACCGCTGGAAAGGCGAGAACGTCTCCACCAACGAAATCGGCGAGATCATCAACACCGCCAACACGGTTGAGTACTGCAACCTGTTCGGCGTGCAACTGCCAGGTACCGATGGCCGTGCCGGCATGGCGGCGATTATTCCCGCCGGTGGCATGCTGGATCTGGAAGAACTGTCACGCCACATTCTCGACAAGGTGCCCGGCTACGCGCGGCCGCTGTTCATCCGCCAGATCCGCGAGATGGACACGACAGGCACGTTCAAAATGAAAAAAGGCGATCTGCGGGAGCAGGCTTTTCACCTGGACAAGGTCAGCGAGCCGCTGTTCGTACTGAAGCCCGGCAGCAGCCTTTACGAGCCGCTTGACCGGGCCTTTTACGATTTGATCATGGCCGGCAAAGCCGGGTACTGAGCACTGCTCAGGCCCGGTATTCCACCCGGCACTGATTCAGCACCACATTGCCTTTCTGGGTTTCCACCTGCATGACGGCAACACCGTTGCCCTCTTCCCAGATGCGCGTGATGATCGAATCGCCCATGTACACCTGATCGGAAAAACGGCCGCTCATGGAAATGAAGCGCGCCGGATCGCCGCCGCACAGTGCTTTCAGCGCTGCGCGGCCGGCAAAACCATAGGTGCACAGACCGTGCAGGAACGGCCGCTCGAAACCGCCGAATTTGGCAAACATCGGATCGATGTGAATCGGATTGCGGTCACCGGTAAGACGATACAATGCAGCCTGCTCGGGCCGCGTCACGTCTTCCACCACATGGTCTGCCGCACGGTCCGGTATTGCGATCGCAGTGGCTTCCGACGCCGGTCCGCGCTCGCCGCCAAAACCGCCGGCGCCGCGAATGAACAACGTGGCGTGCGTAGTAAACAATGGGCCTTGCGCGTCGCTCACCTCGCACTGCACACCGATCACGGCGGCCTTGCCCTTGTCCCACACTTCCACGATTTTGCCTACGCCAGTAGCGGTACCGCTGGCAGGAATCGGCCGGTGCAGCGTGATTTTCTGCTCGCCGTGCAGCAGCATTGCCAGATTGAACTGCACCTGTCCCACCACACTGCCCATGATCGTCAGGCCGGGAATCACGCTGAAGGTCGGCAACACCTTGGGTCCACGGGCTTCGTAGATGAAATCCAGTTCAGTCTCAGGCTTGCAGCCGACGGCAAGCGCGTACAGCTGCACGTCCTTCTCGGACCAGGAAAACGTGGCGGGTTCGGACGTCAATCCGATCAGGGCACTGGAAATCGGTTCTGCCATGGTGGTTCCCTCTTGTCATTATGTTGCGGGATAAAAGTGAGTAGCGGTATGAACGTAAGGCACGTCTGTCTTCTGATTTATCTATCAACCGCACTTGCCCGTCAATTAACCACCCCCGCACCCATCACGCCAATGACCGATGAATTCAATTTCGTTGACAATTTGCACCAGCGGGTAAAAACGCAGGCACAAAAAAACCCGCACAAGGCGGGCTTCTCGGCATCAGCGGAAAGCTGAAATCACTTTGCAGTGGCTTCCAGGATCTGCTTCTGCAGGGCTTTCTGGGAAGCGGAAGGCTGCACGGTCTGCATGGCCATCAGCTTGCTCATGTCGCCTTCGATCTTGATCTGGCCGCTCATGAAACCCTGCATACCGGCAGACTGGTCGTTCTCGATGAACAGACGACGGGCCAGATCGGCGGGCAGAGTCATTTTGGTAGGTGCGCCAGCGTGATGACCTTTCTCGATGGAACCGGCCTTCAGGCTCATGTCGCGGTTGCCCCACTCGGTGCCGCTGACGGTGATGTTGATCACCAGATCAGTCATGGCAGGGGGAACTTCAACAGCACCAGCAGCCGCTTTCAGTTCTTCCACTTTGGCAAACCATTCTTCAGACAGGAATTTCAAGCTCATCTTCATCTCCTCGTAATTTTTATAGTCACTCTATTTTCTGAGTGGTCACTCCGGCATCGGAGTCGATAGGACGCCTTGCCAATCAAACGACTGTTCGAGACGCTTGCCGGTAAAGTATTAAATCCCCCAGCGTTGTTCAATAGCCAATTTAACCAAGGAACGGGCTTTTTTGGTCAACCTAAGGCTTTCAACCTGAGGGAATGCGGCATCACACGGTGATGCCGCAAAACCCGCCATCAGCGAATGTCGTAGCCGCGTTCGTCGTGCTGCACGATATCCAGGCCTTCGGTTTCCTCCTCGCCAGTTACCCTCAGGTCCACCAGCAGACCCACCAGCTTCAGCAGGACCCAGGTGACCACAGCCGTATAGATGAAGGTGGAGACCACCCCGATGGCCTGCACGCCCAGCTGGTCGCCAATGCTCTGGTTGCCGGCGCCGAAACCCAGACCGCTGAACAGGCCCAGATCCGGCGAGCAGAAAATACCCACCAGCAGGGTGCCCAGAATGCCACCCACCCCGTGCACCGGGAACACATCCAGCGAATCGTCGATATGCAGCCTTTTCTTGATCATCATGGTCATGAAGAAGCAGATAGTGCCCGCTGACAGGCCGATCACCAGCGCCGCCGCCGGCCCAACGGAGCCTGACGCCGGGGTTATGGTGCCCAGGCCCGCCACCATGCCGGTGACAATACCCAGCACCGACGGCTTGCCATGCCGGATCCATTCACAGGCCATCCAGGCCATCGACCCCGCCGCCGCCGACAGATGAGTCACCAGCATCGCCATCGCCGCATTGCCATTGGCCGCCACCGCACTGCCGGCATTGAAACCAAACCAGCCCACCCACAGCATGCCGGCGCCGGTCACCGTCATGGTGAGGTTGTGCGGCGCCATGGACTGTACCGGGAATCCCTTGCGCGGCCCCAGCACCAGTGCCGCCACCAGCGCGGCCACGCCGGCGGTGATGTGCACCACGGTGCCACCGGCGAAATCCAGCAACCCCATGTCCTGCAGCCAGCCACCGCCCCACACCCAATGGCAAACGGGCGCATACACCAGCAGCAACCACAGGACCGAGAACATCAGCATGGCGGAAAATCGCATCCGCTCGGCAAACGCGCCCACGATCAGGGCGGGCGTGATGATGGCGAAGGTCATCTGGAAAATGGCGAACAGCGCAGTGGGAATACCCAGGGTCACGCTATCCACCTTCACCGCCGCAAACAACACATTGCCAAAATCCCCCAGGAAATCGCTCTGCTCCGGCGCCGAACCGAACGCCATGGTGTAACCCACCACAAACCAGAGAATGGACATGGCACAGGTCAGCGCAAAGCACTGCATCAGCACCGACAACACGTTTTTCGACCGCACCAACCCCGCGTAAAACAGCGACAGGCCGGGAATGGTCATGAACAGTACCAGGGCGGTGGCTGTCAGCATCCAGGCTGTGTTTGCAGGATTGATGGCGGCACCGTTGAGTTCTTCCGCGTGGGAAATAACGGGAACGCAGGACAACAGAACGCCCTGCGACAGACGTCGTATGGTTTTGCTCAGCATGGAGATCCCCTTGAAGGATTTTGTGTACTAGTTAGTAATCAAATTACGAAAATCAGAGTGCGTCGGTGCCCTGTTCACCGGTGCGGACGCGAATGACCTGTTCCAGATCAGTCACGAAAATCTTGCCATCTCCGATTTTTCCCGTGTTGGCCGCACGGGTAATCGCGCTGATGGCGTCATCGACCTGATCGGTCCGTACCGCCAGCTGCAGTTTCAGCTTGGGCACGAAATCGATCACGTATTCCGCCCCCCGGTACAGCTCCGTATGGCCTTTCTGGCGACCGAACCCTTTCACTTCCTCAACCGTCATGCCGTTTATCCCCACGTCGGTCAAGGCTTCCCTGACATCATCAAGCTTAAAAGGCTTGATGATTGCCGTGATCATTCTCATAATTGCGCGCCCTTGATTTTGTTGTTCGGGTTTTATTTTTGAACCAATTTGGTGCTCCCGCACCAAACGAGAGCATGCAGAATCCGGGCCAGCCTTTTAATTCTAATATTTTCAATATCTTAGAATTTAAAGGCCTGAAAAGCGCAGCATAGTTGCACTTCTTTGGAGCCTCGGAATCCAGCACACGCACTTTTTGTGTGCACCCCCAAACCGTCGCCTCCTGGCATCATCAGACTACCCAGACCGGGGTACTCTGGTTGATTTGTGTCAACACGATGAAGAAGCCAACTTCTATAATGCGCGCTGTTATCCCGCCCGGGATGACGATCTGTTTTTTGTGGGAGAAACAGAAGTCTCGGCAAGTGTGTTAACTCACTCAACACAGGAATGACGCTCAATGGGTACTACTCATCAAGTCGCAACGCCGCAATATGATTACGGGGTCATCAAGCAGTTTACGGTGATGACCGTCATCTGGGGTATCGTGGGAATGGCTGTCGGCGTGTTGATCGCGTCCCAGCTGGCCTGGCCGGCCCTGAATTTTGACCTTCCCTGGCTGACCTACAGCCGCCTGCGCCCCCTGCACACCAATGCGGTTATCTTCGCCTTTGGCGGTTGCGCCCTGATGGCCACCTCATTTTATGTGGTGCAGCGCACTTGCCAGACCACCCTGTTTGCACCGGGTCTGGCGAAGTTCGTGTTCTGGGGCTGGCAACTGGTGATCCTGCTGGCCGCGATCTCGCTGCCCATGGGCTGGACCAGCGGCAAGGAATACGCGGAACTGGAGTGGCCCATCGACATCCTGATCGCGGTGGTCTGGGTGGCCTATGCCGTGGTGTTCTTCGGTACCATTGCCAAGCGCACCACGTCCCACATCTATGTAGCCAACTGGTTCTACGGCGCGTTCATCATTACCGTGGCCCTGCTGCACATTGTGAACAGCATGGCGATTCCGGTAAGCCCCACCAAGTCCTACTCCATCTATGCCGGCGCCCGTGACGCCATGATCCAGTGGTGGTATGGCCACAACGCGGTGGGCTTCTTCCTCACCGCCGGCTTCCTGGGCATGATGTACTACTTCGTTCCCAAACAGGCTGGTCGCCCGGTCTATTCCTACCGTCTTTCCATCGTGCACTTCTGGGCCCTGATCTCGGTTTACATGTGGGCCGGCCCGCACCACCTGCATTACACCGCGCTGCCTGATTGGGCGCAGTCCATCGGTATGGTGTTCTCGCTGGTTCTGCTTGCACCGTCGTGGGGCGGCATGATCAACGGCATCATGACTCTTTCTGGTGCATGGGAAAAACTGCGGGATGACCCCGTTATCCGCTTCCTGATCGTGGCCCTGTCCTTCTACGGCATGTCCACTTTCGAAGGCCCGATGATGTCGATCAAGACCGTGAACGCCCTGTCCCACTACACCGACTGGACCATCGGCCACGTGCACTCCGGCGCGCTGGGCTGGGTTGCCATGATCTCTATCGGCTCCATCTATGCGCTGACGCCCTGGCTCTACGACAAGAAGACCATGCACAGCGTCAGCCTGGTCAACACCCACTTCTGGCTGGCCACCATCGGCACCGTGCTGTACATCGCCTCCATGTGGGTGGCGGGCATCTCCCAGGGCCTGATGTGGCGCGCGGTGAACCCGGAAGACGGCAGCCTGACCTATACCTTCGTGGAAGCGCTGAAAGCCACCTACCCGTACTACATCGTGCGTGCGGCAGGCGGTCTGGTGTTCCTCAGCGGCATGTTCCTGATGGCCTACAACGTCTTCAAGACCATGACCACCCCGGCCACTTCCACCCACACTGCGGCGCAGCCTGCGTAAGGAGTTCTGACCATGGCAAAGACGCATGAGATAGTCGAAAAGAACGTTGGTCTGATGATCATCCTGACGCTGGTGGCGGTGAGCTTCGGCGGCCTGGTGGAAATCGTGCCCCTGTTCTTCCAGAAGCAGACCAGTGAGCCACTGGAAGGGATGAAGCCCTGGAACGCACTGCAGCTGGAAGGTCGTGACATCTATATCCGGGAAGGCTGCAACACCTGCCATTCCCAGATGATCCGCCCGTTCCGCGCCGAAACCGAGCGTTATGGCCACTACTCCGTTGCGGGCGAGCACGTATGGGAACATCCGTTCCTGTGGGGCTCCAAGCGTACCGGTCCTGACCTGGCCCGCGTGGGCGGCCGCTACAGCGACAAGTGGCACGAGGATCACCTGTACAACCCGCGTGATGTGGTGCCGGAATCCAATATGCCCTCGTTCCCCTGGCTGTTTGACAACACCCTGAGCGGCGATGACACCGGCGCGAAAATGGAAGCGCTGCGTGCAGTGGGCGTGCCTTACACCGACGCGGATATCGCCGGTGCCAAGGCAGCGGTGGAAGGTAAACGGGAGATTGATGCCGTAGTGGCGTACTTACAGGGATTGGGAACCATCCTCAGTTTCAAGAGGTAACCCGATGGATATCAATACATGGCGCGGCATTGCAACGGTTCTGGCTTTTGCCGCCTTTATCGGAGTGTGCTGGTGGATCTTCGGGGTCCGCAGCAAGAAAAGCTTCGACGAGGCGGCCAACCTGCCCTTTGCAGACGATGCACACGATATGAATTCCCGTAAGTCCGACAAGGGCATGGAGACTAAACAATGACTGGTACCGATTTTACGCAAGGCTGGGTCAATGGCTGGATCATCACCATTGTCCTGATCAATCTGGTGGGCTGCCTGTGGCTGCTCTGGTGGACCCGCAAGCGCCCGGAAGACCACATCGCCGAAGGCGAATCCATGGGCCATTCCTTCGACGGCATCGAGGAACTGAACAATCCGCTGCCCCACTGGTGGCTGAACCTGTTCTATTTCACGATTGCATTCGCGTTCATCTACCTGACGCTGTATCCCGGATGGGGCGACGCGAAAGGCATGCTGGGCTGGACTTCCCACGGTCAGTGGGGCACCGAGGTGGAGAAAGCCAACAACCGCTACGACCGCATCTTCGCCGAATACGCGGGCGTGCCAGTGGCAGAACTGGCCAAGAACCCGGAAGCAGTGAAGATTGGCCAGCGCCTGTTCGGCAACAACTGCGCCCTGTGCCACGGCTCGGATGCTCGCGGCAACACCGGCTATCCGAACCTGACCGACGCCGACTGGCTGTACGGCGGCACTCCCGAGAAGATCATGGAAACCGTGACTGGTGGCCGCAACGCCATGATGCCGGCACTGGGCGCTGCCCTGGGCGGCGAACAGGGTATCAAGGACGTGGCTGCCTATGTGCTGAGCCTGAGCGGCCGTCAGGGCGCGGGTGATGCCACTGCAGGCAAGGCCAAGTTCGACATGATGTGCGCGGCCTGCCACGGCCCGGATGGCAAGGGCAACCAGATGCTGGGCTCCGCCAACCTGACCGACAACATCTGGCTGTACGGCGGCACCGAAGTCGCGATCACAGAGACCATCGTCAACGGCCGTCAGGGCAAGATGCCCGCCTTCAAGGACACGCTGGGCGAACAGAAAATACACGTTCTGGCCGCCTACGTTTATAGCTTGAGCAATTGATATTGCCTACAATGGGCGCGCCCCGGGTGACCGGGCGCGCCTTTTTTCCGCCAGCAGTTTCTTACACCCTGATTCAACCCTTCTGAAAGCAGGTGACGTATGGCAAATTCCGGCAAGATCGCGGTCAAGGAAATCAATCCCGGCGACCGTAACAGTGGCGATCTCTACAAGAAACGCGAGCACATTTACCAACGCCACATTTCCGGTTTTTTCCAGACCCTGCGCATCGCGACCATCTGGGTCACGCTTGGCGCCTACTTCATTCTGCCCTGGTTCACCTGGGACGGACGCCAGGGCATCCTGTTCGACCTGCCCGAACGCAAATTCTACATTCTGTGGTTCACCTTCTGGCCGCAGGATTTTCTCTACCTGTCCTGGCTGCTGATCATCGCGGCATTTGCACTGTTCTTTTTCACCGTGCTGGCCGGTCGGGTCTGGTGCGGGTACACCTGTCCGCAAACGGTGTGGACAACATTTTTCATGTGGATCGAATTCATTACCGAAGGCGACCGCAGCCAGCGCATCAAGCTGGACGCACAACCCTGGTCTGCAACAAAAGGCCTCAAGAAATTCAGCAAGCATTTCCTGTGGCTGGCGCTGTCGTTCTGGACCGCTTTCACGTTTGTCGGTTACTTCGCCCCGGTACGCGAACTCTGGTCCGACATTTACCATTTCAACGCCTCGGCCTGGGCCTGGTTCTGGCTGTTCTTCTTCACCATCGCCACCTACACCAACGCCGGCTGGCTGCGGGAACAGGTGTGTCTGTACATGTGCCCCTACGCCCGCTTCCAGAGCGTGATGTTCGACCGCGACACCCTGGTGGTGACCTACGACAAGAATCGTGGCGAGCCCCGTGGATCGCGCAAGAAGGATGCCGATTTCCAGGCCGAGGGTCTGGGTTCCTGCATCAACTGCCAGATGTGCGTGCAGGTGTGTCCCACCGGTATCGATATCCGCAATGGCCTGCAGTATGAATGCATCGGCTGCGCCGCCTGTATCGACGCCTGCGATCACATCATGGACCAGATGAACTACCCACGCGGCCTGATCCGTTATTCCACTGAAAGCGTCATCGAAGGCAAGCCATACAACATTCTGCGGCCGCGCCTGATCGGTTACGGCGTGATGCTGACGGTGATGTGCGTGCTGTTCCTGTACGTATTGTTGTCCCGCGTGCCGTTGCAGGTGGACATCATCCGCGACCGCAGCGCGCTGTACCGCGAAACGTTCGACGGCAACATCGAAAACACCTACACGCTGAAGATCATGAACAAGACGCAGGAACATCAGGAATACACCGTGACCGCGTCCGGTCTGGACGGTGCGATTCCCCATATTCCCGAGTCGATCCGCGCCTTGCCCGGCGAGCTGGTGAACCTGCCGGTAACGCTGGAAATCGCGCCGGACAAACTGAAGCAACGCAACACCACGGTGTATTTCACTATCGTGGCGAAATCCGATCCGGCGCAGGAAGTGACGGAAGAAAGCCGGTTCCTCGGTCCCAACTGACCGTTGCCGGAATGAACCCGATTCACTTGCGAGCACGAGCATGACGACGCCAAGCAAACCCTGGTACAAACAATTCTGGCCCTGGTTCCTGATCGCCGTTCCCGGCAGTTCAGTCGTAATGGGCACCATCATGATCACCTTGGCACTGCAGGATCAGGGCGGTCTGGTGCGCGACGACTGGTACAAGGAAGGCATGGCGATCAACGAACGCCTGGACCAGCAGAAGAAGGCGAAAACCGCCGGCATCAAGGGTTTCTTCAGTTTTGCCAACGATGAAAACATCATTTCCCTGCGGGTGGAAAATATCGACGCGGCGCAGGAAACCAGCCTGACCCTGGACCTCATCCACCCCACCCAGAAGCAGCGCGATATTGCGGTGGAGCTGGTTCGCACGCCGCAAAACACCTACTTCGCCAAACTCGACCACACGCCGGCCGGTTTCTATTACGTGAAGCTGCGCTCGGCACCCGGGCAGTGGGAAATCGAAAGCCAGCTGAACTTCGGCAACACCCTGCACTATGTCGAGCTGGCGAACTGAGCCGGCTCCCATGAACACCTTACCGCCATGATAGCCTCGCTGCCATGAACGCCCAGCCGACCGGCCTTGCCTGTTTCCACTGCGGCCTGCCGGTTCCCGCCGACTGCAAACTGCAGGTGACCATCGCAGGCACACCCCGCGCCATGTGTTGCCCCGGCTGCCAGGCCGT